>NZ_CP113948.1:2955625-3622500 GCF_026810365.1 Flavobacterium praedii | reverse complement strand
GTGTCTTTCAACTAACACTAAAGCTCTAGAAAGGAGGTGTTCCAGCCGCACCTTCCGGTACGGCTACCTTGTTACGACTTAGCCCTAGTTACCAGTTTTACCCTAGGCAGCTCCTTGCGGTCACCGACTTCAGGCACCCCCAGCTTCCATGGCTTGACGGGCGGTGTGTACAAGGCCCGGGAACGTATTCACCGGATCATGGCTGATATCCGATTACTAGCGATTCCAGCTTCACGGAGTCGAGTTGCAGACTCCGATCCGAACTGTGACCGGTTTTGTAGATTCGCTCCTGGTCACCCAGTGGCTGCTCTCTGTACCGGCCATTGTAGCACGTGTGTAGCCCAAGGCGTAAGGGCCGTGATGATTTGACGTCATCCCCACCTTCCTCACAGTTTGCACTGGCAGTCTCGTTAGAGTTCCCGACATGACTCGCTGGCAACTAACAACAGGGGTTGCGCTCGTTATAGGACTTAACCTGACACCTCACGGCACGAGCTGACGACAACCATGCAGCACCTTGTAAATTGTCTTGCGAAAAAACTGTTTCCAGTCCGGTCAATCTACATTTAAGCCTTGGTAAGGTTCCTCGCGTATCATCGAATTAAACCACATGCTCCACCGCTTGTGCGGGCCCCCGTCAATTCCTTTGAGTTTCATTCTTGCGAACGTACTCCCCAGGTGGGATACTTATCACTTTCGCTTAGCCACTGAGATCGCTCCCAACAGCTAGTATCCATCGTTTACGGCGTGGACTACCAGGGTATCTAATCCTGTTCGCTACCCACGCTTTCGTCCATCAGCGTCAATCCATTAGTAGTAACCTGCCTTCGCAATTGGTATTCCATGTAATCTCTAAGCATTTCACCGCTACACTACATATTCTAGTTACTTCCTAATAATTCAAGTCTAGCAGTATCAATGGCCGTTCCACCGTTGAGCGATGGGCTTTCACCACTGACTTACTAAACCGCCTACGGACCCTTTAAACCCAATGATTCCGGATAACGCTTGGATCCTCCGTATTACCGCGGCTGCTGGCACGGAGTTAGCCGATCCTTATTCTCACAGTACCGTCAAGACATTACACGTAATGTTGTTTCTTCCTGTGCAAAAGCAGTTTACAATCCATAGGACCGTCATCCTGCACGCGGCATGGCTGGATCAGGCTTGCGCCCATTGTCCAATATTCCTCACTGCTGCCTCCCGTAGGAGTCTGGTCCGTGTCTCAGTACCAGTGTGGGGGATCTCCCTCTCAGGACCCCTACCCATCGTAGCCATGGTAAGCCGTTACCTTACCATCTAGCTAATGGGACGCATGCTCATCTTTCACCGTTGTGACTTTAATAGTGGTTTCATGCGAAACTGCTATACTATGAGGTATTAATCCAAATTTCTCTGGGCTATCCCTCTGTGAAAGGTAGATTGCATACGCGTTACGCACCCGTGCGCCGGTCTCTTGGTCCGAAAACCAATACCCCTCGACTTGCATGTGTTAAGCCTGCCGCTAGCGTTCATCCTGAGCCAGGATCAAACTCTTCATCGTATATTGTATGCTTAATTGCTTAAGCTATTATTATGCGACTCCAATTCTAGTGGTCTATTCTCAAATCTTTCGATTCTATTACTCTTATTCTTTTGTTTTAACATCTCTGTTAAAACGGCTGTCAATTCAATATGTCTAGGAACGTATTCTTATCGTTTAATCCACTTTTCGTTGTCTCTCCAAGCGGGTGCAAAACTAACAATTCTTTTTATAACTGGCAAGAAATTTTTGAAGTTTTTTTGAAAAATATTTTTCCCAGTTTCTTCTCTTTTCTTATCAGTCTTTCAACGAACGTTGCGCGTTTAGCGGGGTGCAAAAGTAACATACTCTTTTAATTCCCACAAGCTTTTTTCAATCTTTTTTGAAAATAAATTTTCTTTTGATTTTTATTACTTGTCAGTGTTTTAAAGAACTTAGTCGCTGTTGCGGGTGCAAAAGTAGACCCTTTATCCCTTTAAACAATGACTTTTTTGAGGTTTTTTTGATTTATTTTTTAATCTATTGGTATATTGTGCTTTATACAACCCCTTTTTTATCAAATCCATCGTTCTTACTGAAAATTTTAGGCCCTTTTTACGGTTTTATTACTTTTTGTGCCTTTTCAGAAGGGATTAATACCAGATGTATTGCCCTTTTTACGGCTTGTTAGTACTACTCTTTGTTCCTGGTTGTATTCGCCTGGGTTTTACTAATAGACTTTTATCACTCTTTGGGACGCGGATTTAACGGATTCGCTAATGCGAAGGCACGGAGGATCGCGGATTTATATTCCCTTCCTTAATATAAAGTGGTCTTTGTACCTCTCTATAGCTGTGTCCTATTAAAAAATACAGTTCTCGCAAAGGCGCGAAGGCGCAAAGAAAATTGTTCTAAACTTGGTGCCTTGGCATCTTGGCGAGAAAAACAAAGCTTAACTTAATCTAATTCGGCGCGGTGGGACGCGGATTTGACGGATTCGCTAATGCGAAGGCGCGGAGGAGCGCGGATTTTTATTCCCTCCTTTATATAGTGGGGCTTTTATAGCTGTGTCCTATTAAAAATATAGGTCTCGCAAAGGCGCGAAGGCGCAAAGAAAACTGTTCTAAACTTGGCGTCTTGGCGTCTTGGCGAGAAAAACAAAGCTTAACTCAATATAATTAGGCGCGGTGGGAAGCGGATTTAACGGATTCGCTAATGCGAAGGCACGGAGGAGCGCGGATTTTTATTCCCTCCTTTATATAGTGGGGCTTTTATAGCTGTATCTTATTATAGAATATAGGTCTCGCAAAGGCGCGAAGGCGCAAAGAAAACTATTCTAAACTTGACGCCTTGGCGTCTTGGCTAGAAAAACAAAGCTTAACTCAATATAATTAGGCGCGGTGGGAAGCGGATTTTATTGATTCGCTAATGCGAAGGCGCGGAGGAGCAAAGAAAACAGTTCTAAACTTGGCACCTTGGCGTCTTGGCTAGAAAAACAAAGCTTAACTTAATCTAATTCGGCGCGGTGGGACGCGGATTTGACGGATTCGCTAATGCGAAGGCGCGGAGGAGCGCGGATTTTTATTCCCTTCCTTAATATAATGTGGTCTTTGTACCTCTCTATAACTGTGTCCTATTAAAAAATATAGGTCTCGCAAAGGCGCGAAGGCGCAAAGAAAACTGTTCTAAACTTGGCGTCTTGGCGTCTTGGCGAGAAAAACAAAGCTTAACTTAATCTAATTCGGCGCGGTGGGAAGCGGATTTGACGGATTCGCTAATGCGAAGGCGCGGAGGAGCGCGGATTTTTATTCCCTTCCTTAATATAATGTGGTCTTTGTACCTCTCTATAGCTGTGTCCTATTAAAAAATACAGTTCTCGCAAAGGCGCGAAGGCGCAAATAAAACTGTTCTAAACTTGACGCCTTGGCGTCTTGACGAGAAAAACAAAGCTTAACTCAATCTAATTCGGCGCGGTGGGAAGCGGATTTTATTGATTCGCTAATGCGAAGGCACGGAGGAGCGCGGATTTTTATTCCCTTCCTTAATATAATGTGGTCTTTGTACCTCTCTATAACTGTGTCCTATTAAAAAATACAGTTCTCGCAAAGGCGCGAAGGCGCGAAGAAAACTGTTCTAAACTTGGCGCCTTTGCGTCTTTACGAGAAAAACAAAGCTTAACTCAATCTAATTCGGCGCAGTGGGAAGCGGATTTTATTGATTCGCTAATGCGAAGGCGCGGAGGAGCGCGGATTTTTATTCCCTTCCTTAATATAAGGTGGTTTTTCTAGCTCTGTATTGCTGTGTCCTATTGATAAATACAGTTCTCGCAAAGGCGCGAAGGCGCAAAGAAAACTGTTCTAAACTTGGCGTCTTGGCGTCTTGGCGAGAAAAACAAAGCTTAACTTAATCTAATTCGGTGCGGTGGGAAGCGGATTTGACGGATTCACTAATGCGAAGGCGTGGATTTTCTTTGTTTCTTCTTTACCTATATATTAGGTGTTGTTTTATTTATGAATACGATCTCATGAAAACGAATGTCCTAGCCCTGATAGTAGTGGAAATCCTTATGAGCCGGTGTTCGGCTCATAAGATTGAAGCGGATAGCAGGTTGAAGCTCCTTACCTAAACTAAGATTAATCTTTAATCAAATCGAATGGCTTTGATGGTTGAAATTTTCGTGATTATGGATAGGAGAGAATTCGCGATGCCTTTTGTAAAATAGTATCTAAACGATATTGAATATTATTTGTAGCCAGAATTCATTAACTATACTGCAATAGCGAAATGATTTCCTTGATTGAGAATTCGGCTCCACAAACAAATTCATCAGAAGCGCCGTAATATACTATTAGTGTATCATTATCTGGACTTTTGACATGACCGTTAGTAAAAACTACCTTTCCGAAGAATCCTGCCAGTTCATATTCTTCTATTGGCATCATAATGGGAACTAAGGTTCTTGCAATTACTTTTGAAGGATCTTGTAAATCCATCAAAAAAGCTCCCAGACAATACTGATTATCGCGATTAGCACCATGATATATAGAGAGCCAACCTTGCTCGGTCTTTATAGGAGAAGCTCCTGCCCCAATTCTAGAACTATCCCATGAGTTTTCTCTTGTTTTCAAGATACATTGATGATTCCCCCAATGAATACCGTCTATTGAAGAGGCTATCCAAATAAAATTCCCTCCAATCTCAAGACTACTCGGGCGATGTAAAGCAAAAAACATTCCTTTTATTTTTTCTTCAAAAATAGCGCAGTCCTTATTATGTGGAGGAAAAATCATTCCATGAGATCGAAAATTTTTCCAGTCTCTCGTTGTCCGCAAACCAACGCCAACGCCATTGGGAGACACTGCGGTATATGTTAAATAATAAACCCCATCTAGGTAGGACACTCTACAATCTTCTATTCCGAATGATTCCAAAAGACCTTGACCTATTAATGGGTAATAGCCTTCTGGTTCGATAAATTTACGACCATCTTGACTGCAAACTAATCTTAAATGAGATAAAGTTGTCAAATAATCGATTCCCTTGTACTTAATAACTCTAGCATCTTTGGCATTTAATTCCGGATCGTCAATGGGGATATTTATGATCTTGACCCCAGTTTCTGTTAAAATTGGAAATGAAATTGCATCCCCTCTTTGTTCCGGTCTTTCGGCAACACGAACAATCATCCAAATTTTACCATCAAATTGAAAAACGCCTGGATTAAGAAGACAAGCTACTTGCAAACCCTCCTGACTGGGTACTATATCTGCGGGGGATAATAATGGATTTTCAGGAAAACGTTTAGCAATATCTTTCATATACAGATACTATTTGTTTTTTATGGATCTCGATAGCTATCGGGAGGTATCGCCAGATCTTCATTGGTGCTTGCAACAGCTTCTTTCATGGCGATTTCATACCATTCTAAATTAATTTATTAAGAAATTTAAAAAACCAAAACAGCTTTCACAAATCAGCTTGAATTTATAAAACAGAATTAATGAAATTTAGATTTATTGCTTCTAACCGATTTAATCACACTAAGATACGGAGGATTTTACTAACAAGATAAATAAAACAGAAAAAGCTTTTAGAGTACAGAAACTTTTGATTGCATAAAAGAAGTCGGGTTCAAGTTCGAAAGTTGGGAATTAAGAGCAATTCCGTTACATCAAGAAAATGCTATTTTTATATTCACTCCGATTTTGCAGATTTATGCAGAAGCTGTTTTTTGGGATCCATTTTATTTTAATCGTACAAACCTTAAAAAAAAAGTAAACTCCTTACCTATTTTCATAAAAAAAAGCCCAAACGTAAGTTTGGGCTTTTGTGCGGATAATAGGACTCGAACCTACACGCCTTGCGGCACCAGATCCTAAGTCTGGCATGTCTACCAATTTCACCATATCCGCGTAATTGTGGGTGCAAAGATAATCATATCTTCCAATTTTCAAAGGTTTTTTTAAAAAAATATTCATTCTATTTTTTGTATTTTTGATGCATTAAAAAAATTTGATTCCATGGATGATATAAAATTATATGTTACAAAACACAAAGATCGCTTTATCAACGAGTTAATTGAATTATTAAAAATTCCTTCTGTAAGTGCCGACACCGCTTTTTCACAAGATGTTCTTGACACTGCAATGGCTGTAAAAGAAAGTTTAGTAAAAGCTGGATGCGATTTGGTCGAAATTTGCGAAACTGCAGGCTACCCAATTGTCTATGGAGAGAAAACAATCGATCCAAAATTACCTACTGTTTTGGTTTACGGCCACTATGATGTTCAACCTGCAGATCCAATAGAACTTTGGACTTCCCCACCATTTGAACCAATCATAAAAGAAACCGAGATACATCCAGAAGGCGCTATTTTTGCGCGCGGAGCTTGTGATGACAAAGGTCAAATGTACATGCATGTAAAAGCTTTTGAATATATGATCCAGACTAATTCATTGCCTTGCAACGTGAAATTCATGATTGAAGGTGAAGAAGAAGTTGGAAGTGTCAACCTTAAAACCTTTGTAGAAAACAACACTGAAAAACTTAGAAACGATGTGATTTTAATTTCAGACACTGGAATGATCTCCAATCAGCAACCATCTATCACTACGGGTCTTCGTGGTTTGAGCTATGTAGAAGTTGAAGTTACAGGGCCAAATCGTGATTTACACTCTGGACTATATGGAGGTGCCGTTGCTAATCCAATTAACGTTTTGGCAAAAATGATTGCTTCTTTACATGATGAAAACAACCACATTACCATTCCAGGATTTTATTATAATGTAGAAGAATTATCTCTGGAAGAAAGAGCAGAGATGGCCAAAGCACCGTTTAGTCTTGAAAACTACAAAAAAGCATTGAACCTAAACGATATTTATGGAGAAAGCGGCTATGTGACCAACGAAAGAAACTCAATTCGCCCAACATTGGATGTAAACGGAATTTGGGGAGGCTATACAGGAGAAGGTGCAAAAACAGTAATAGCAAGTAAGGCTTTCGCCAAAATCTCGATGCGATTAGTACCCAACCAAGATTGGGAAGTCATCACTGACTTGTTCACCAAACATTTCATCAATATTGCTCCCGCGGGAGTTACCGTAAAAGTTACTCCTCATCACGGAGGTCAGGGCTATGTGACTCCAATAGATAGCATCGGTTACAAAGCAGCCAATATGGCTTACACCGAAACCTTTGGTGTTCCCGCAATTCCGGTACGTTCAGGAGGAAGTATTCCTATTGTTGCCTTGTTCGAAAAAGAGCTGAAAAGCAAAACAATACTTATGGGATTTGGTCTTGACAGTGATGCCATTCACTCACCAAACGAACATTTTGGAATTTTCAATTATCTGAAAGGGATTGAAACCATTCCGTTATTTTACAAATATTTTGTGGAGCTATGCAAATAAAACTTCTTCAGTACTAACTAAATCCGTTCCCAGTGAGCGGATTTTTTTTGCACTTTACTCAAAATAACTTTGATTTTAATTGGGAGCAATTTCCTGCTATTCGTTACAATCTTATGAGTCTCGTTAAAAAAAAACGAGACTCATAAGGATTTTCACTTCTATCAGGGCTAGGGCTTTTCGAATCCATAAGATATTGATATTTAAAATTAAAATACACAAACGATAGATATTTTATGAAAAAAAAACATTCAAAAAATTTTGCTGAATTATTTTTTATTCTACATTTGTAGAGTATCATCTATTTCTGTAGAGCAAAATCAATTCATGAAACACTTATTCATTACTTTATGTTTTATATTTAGCCTTATTGGATGCAAAACAGCTCCCATCAATCAAAAGGTAAACAAGAAAAGAGAAGGGCTTTGGATTGAACAATATTCAATTGACAGCACACAATACAAATCGGTTGGAAAGTATAAAAATGATGATCCCATAAAAAAGTGGCGTTATTACTTAAATGGAAAAATTATCAAAAGAGAAAAATACAAGGGAACCATTTGCAAAACAAAAACCTATTTTGAAAACGGAAAAATTCAATCAAAAGGACATACCAAAACAACCACAAATAATATTGAAATTCATTGGTTTTATGATGGAATTTGGAATTTCTACAATGAAAAAGGAAAACCAACTATTGTAAAAAAATACAATAATGGAGAATTAATTTCCGAAGTAGAACTGATTCAATAATTACAATTTCAAAGGCAATGGCAATTTCAATTATAAATATAAAAAAATAAAACATGCAACTATCCAACTCCGAAGAGCAATTAATGGAACATCTTTGGCAACTCGAGAAAGCTTTTATGAAAAACTTGCTTGAAGCTTACTCAGAACCCAAACCCGCAACAACAACAGTTGCCACTTTACTAAAGAGAATGATTGACAAGAAATTCGTTGCTTATAACGAATTTGGAAACTCAAGACAATATTATCCATTGGTCAAAAAAACCGATTATTTCTCGAAACACGTAAACGGATTGATTAGCAATTTCTTTAACAATTCGGCTTCTCAATTTGCTTCATTCTTTACCACCGAAACCAATTTATCAGCATCAGAATTGGAAGAACTCAAGAAAATAATTGATAGTGAAATTCAAAAAAAGAAAAAATGATAGATTTTCTACTTAAATCCACACTAAGTTTATTCGTGCTACTTGCTGTTTATCAATTCATATTGGCAAAAGAAAAGATGCATCGCTTCAATAGGTTTTATTTACTATTTAGTATTGCTTTATCTTTCGCACTGCCATTCATTACAATTGAAATAGCAACCGAAATTATAAAGGCTGCGAAAAATCCAACAAGTATTCTGTTTTCACAAGGAAACTCACAAATAATAAAAGAAACAAATTATACCACTTATTGGCTTTGGATAATTTACGGAATAATTACACTGTTTTTGTGTATTCGATTCATTAGGAATATTCTAAAAATCACTGCCAAAATAAAAACGAATACAACGCTAGATTATCATAATGCCAAACTCGTTTTGATACCAGAAAAAACACTTCCATATACTTTTCTTAATTATATCTTCATTAATGAAACTGATTATAACAACAGAAACATCGAAGCTGAATTATATGCTCATGAACTTACACATGTAAGGCAGATTCACACTTTGGACGTTCTATTAATCGAATTTTTGAAAACAATATTTTGGTTTAACCCGATTTTCATTTTTTATAAAAAAGCCATTCAACTCAACCATGAATTCTTGGCCGATGAATTTGTGATACGCTCTTATGAAAACATTCCGTTTTATCAATCTTTACTGGTATCCAAAGCAAATGTAAAGCAGCCTCTTCTTTTAGTTAGCAACTTAACCTTTTTAGCGACCAAAAAAAGACTTCTTATGATGACAAAAAGCACAACACAAACCGAAGCCATTCTAAAACAAATCGCTTTAATTCCAGTTTTCGGTGCTGTTTTCTATTGTATTTCAATTAAAACTGTGGCTAGAGAAAACCCATCCATACATTTAGTTCAGACTAAAAACAGCATTTCCAAAAATGAAATTCAAAAAGAAAAACTTACAATTAAAAAAGAATCTCTTCAAGAAACAAATACATTAAATCCAACTATAATAGAAAAAAATATAGCCCAAAAAAATCAAATTATAGATTCTATTAATACTGAAGCCAATCCTATAACGGAGATAACACAACCAGAATTTCCAGGAGGAGTTTTAGAATTTTATAAATTTATTGGCACCAATTTTAAAGTCCCTGCAGAATTAAAAACTGGTGGTAAAGTTTTTTTGACTTTTATAGTAGAAAAAGACGGAACACTTTCTGAATTCGAGGTTCTAAAGGATATGGGTTTTGGAACTGCGGATGAAGCTATTCGAGTATTAAAATTATCTCCAAAATGGATACCAGGAAAAGAAAAAAATGAGATGGTAAGGGTAAAATACAGTTTGCCAATTCAGATGGAACCAGAAAACAAATAGATAATAGCAACAAATCCGCCTCTTTCGGAGCGGATTTGAATAAAAAAAATCTAAAAAAAAATCTAAAAAAAATTAAAAAAAACCTTAACTAAAAACTTTATCGGGATTGTATCCCACATAGGGCATGTCCTGCTCATGGAACAGCACACCATATTCTTCCAATTCTTTCAAAATTGGCTGATATACTTCTTTTCGAATAGGAAGTTGCACACCTGGTGTTTTTATTTTTCCATTTAATATCAACAAAGTAGCCATCGCTACCGGCAATCCCACTGTTTTTGCCATTGCAGTATAGGTTTGATCATCGCCAATGCAAACCATTTTGGAATCAATTTGTTTTTCTTCTCCATTAAGAACGTATCCAAATTTGTGATACATTACAATCATATCCTTATCATTGGGCTGTAACGACCAACTTTCGGCTAATATTTTTTCAAGAATCTGAGCAGGTGTAGCATCTTTTAACCCTACTTTTTTATTGCGATTGAATAAATCCAATTCCAATAGCTTATCCCACATGATATCATCTTGATCAATTTTTAGAATCAAACGCATTTTAATTTCGACGGAATCAGTTGGATGGTAAGGCAGAAAGGAATTTACAAATTGTCTGTAAGTCATATTCTCCGTGTTTTCCATACTATAACTATCATCTGTCATTCCTAATTGAACAAACATATTCCAAGCTTTGGAAAAACCAACTCTACGAATAGTTCCTCTATATAAGGTAAGCACATCATCAAGGCCGTAAACACTTCTATATTTCAGTGAATCCCTGTTCGAATACGCTTCAAATTTACCGTACCCTTCTACTTCTAAAAACTCTGTTCTTCGAAACAAACTCGTATAAGGGATGTATTTATAAGCCCCTTCCTGAATAAATTTTGCTGCACCGCCTTGTCCAGCAAGCACAACATTTCTTGGTGCCCAAGTAAATTTGTAATTCCAAAGATTAGTATCCGATTCAGGAGCTACAAGACCACCACAAAAAGATTCAAACAAAAGCATTTTTCCACCTTGATCCCTAATTTCATCAATTACTTTCATCGCACTCATATGATCAATTCCAGGATCAAGTCCAATTTCATTCATAAAAATTAGGCCGTTTGCTTTGGCTTGTTCATCCAATTCTTGCATCGTATCACTTATATAGGATGCAGTAACCAGATGTTTTTTATAAACAATACAATCTTTAGCTACTTCTATATGGAGGTGAGCGGGCAACATCGAAATTACTATAGTTGCGTTTTGAATGGCTTTCCCCCTTTGCTCCTTATCTAATATATCCAAAGCAATAGGAGTAGCATTCGGATGATTTTTTGTCTTTTTTTCGGCTAAAGCCAAAGATAAATCAGCAATTACAAGATGCAAATTTTCTGATTCCGATTTATTCAAAAGATATTGAATCAAAGAAGAAGCCGATCTTCCTGCACCAATAATAAGAATTGTTCTCATGAGTTGTCTTTATTTTACAATCGCGATTAAAAGATTCTGCCATTAAATAAAAAGCGGATATTTTTATCTTTATTTAAAATTGTATTATTCGTAATGAAATACATAATTATAACACAAACATACAATATTGTTGTATTTATAACAAGTTGTTTTTGAAAAAACATTTTAAATAAAATTTAGTTTTTCTTAAAAACGAATAAAACCTAAGTAAATTATGCAATAATGTTTAAAAAAAATACGTTCAAAGTTCAGCCATAAATTCTTTTTCTTTAAAAATAATAGAATACTTTTGTCTAAGAAAAATACATAAAAAATGGATAAAAAAATAGTTACAACAGCCGCACTATTTGGAATGGTTGCTATAATATTAGGTGCTTTTGGAGCACATGCCCTAAAAAAAGTACTGTCTGTAGAACAACTCACCACTTTTGAGACGGGTGTACGGTATCAAATGTACCATGCTTTATTTTTATTATTTATTGGAACGACTACGATAATCAATCAAAAAATCAAAAAAAGAATCTATAATTTAGTTGTTTATGGAGTGATTTTTTTTTCTGTCTCTATTTATTTCCTTGCGACCAACTCTTTGACCCATATTGACTTCAAAATGATGGGTTTCATTACTCCTGTTGGTGGTTTATTTCTTATTTCAGCATGGTTTGTTTTAATATTTGACTTAATAGCGCCTAAAAAAAAGAAAAATAATATTTAAATAGAATAAAAAAATAATTATACTTTTGCAGTGAAATAAACAACACTCAAAAATATTTATTTTTATGGACAACTACGCCTTAATTGCGAAATCGATTTCGTTAAAAGAATTGGGAATTGAAAATGCAACGATTCAATATCAGCTGACTCCAAATGAGTTACAAGACATTACTATTCAAACTGGACAAGGAGTTGAAAATTCTACTGGAGCTTTAGCAGTTCTTACAGGAGAATTTACTGGACGCTCTCCACAAGACCGTTTTATTGTTAAAGATAGCATCACCCAAGACAAAGTATGGTGGGGTAAAGTAAATATTCCGTTTGAGCCTACAGCATTTGATGCTTTATACAAAAAAGTGACTACGTACTTATCAAACAAAGAAGTATTTGTAAGAGATGCTTATGTTTGCGCAGACACCAATTACAAATTAAATGTGCGTGTGGTAACAGAAACTGCCTGGGCCAATTTGTTTTGTCACAATATGTTTTTGAGACTTACAAAAGAAGAGCTAGAGCATTTTACTCCTGAGTGGACCGTAATTTGTGCAGCTGGTTTTGTTGCAGATCCAGTAATCGACGGAACACGTCAAGGCAATTTTGCTATTTTAGATTTCACAAAAAAGATTGCTTTAATTGGTGGTACAGGATATACCGGAGAAATGAAAAAAGGGATTTTTTCGGCTTTGAACTTTATTTTACCAGTTTTCAAAAATACATTGCCAATGCATTGTAGCGCTAATGTTGGAAAAAATGGAGATACAGCCATCTTTTTTGGTTTATCAGGAACAGGGAAAACAACTTTATCTGCAGATCCTGAGAGAAAATTAATTGGTGATGATGAGCATGGATGGACAAATGAGAATACCGTTTTCAATTTTGAAGGAGGCTGTTATGCCAAAGTAATCAATCTTACTGAGGAGAACGAACCTGATATTTTTAGAGCTATCAAAAAAGGAGCCATTCTTGAAAATATTGTTTTCAAATCAGGAACCAATGAAGTTGATTTTGAAGATGTTTCCATCACGCAAAACACAAGAGTTAGCTACCCTATCGAGCATATTGATAACATTCAACCAGGATCTATTGGGGAAAACCCAAAAAACATATTTTTCTTAACGGCAGATGCTTATGGAATTTTACCTCCAATTTCAAAATTAACTGCTGGACAAGCGGCCTATCATTTTATATCTGGATATACCGCAAAAGTAGCTGGAACTGAAGCAGGAGTTACTGAACCTCAACCCAATTTTTCAGCTTGTTTTGGTGCTCCATTCATGCCACTGCATCCAACAAAATATGCCGAAATGTTGAGCAAAAAAATGAAAGATGCCAATGTAAAAGTTTGGCTTATCAATACAGGATGGACTGGCGGCCCTTATGGTACAGGAAGTAGAATGAAATTGAAATACACTCGTGCCATGATTACTGCAGCTTTAAATGGAGAATTGGATACTGTTGAATTTGTAAATCATGACGTATTTGGAATTGCTATTCCACAAGCTTGTCCAAATGTTCCAATCGAAATTTTAAATCCTAGAAATACTTGGGAAGACAAGGAATTATACGATAAAAAAGCCAGTGAACTGGCTCAAAAATTTGAAGAGAATTTTGCTAAATTTAAAGAATTCGCCAATGCCGAAATTTTGGCTGGTGCGCCGATTGCCTAAGTTTATTATTAATTTATTAAAAGAGCTGTTCGTTACTGAACAGCTCTTTTTTTTTTTTGAATTAAAAATATAACCAAAAACAAATCAACATTTTAGGTCTATATTAACTTTTTGGCCTTAAATTTGCATCATCAATCAAAAATCAAATCAATCATGTTAAAACAATTTTTCATCCTCTGCTCAGGGGCCGACAAGAAGCTACTTGAAGGCTGCTCTGATGGCGAACAAACCAAATTTGTTGGTATTGGTGCCACTGTTTTTTTTACTGCTGTAATGGCTTTTATTGCCAGCGCTTATGCCCTTTTTACCGTTTTTGACAACGTTGTTCCCGCTTTACTTTTTGGCTTTGTATGGAGTTTACTCATTTTTAATCTAGATCGTTTTATTGTCTCCACTATTCGAAAAAGAGATAGTTTTGCCAATGAGTTTCTGCAAGCTACTCCACGAATTATATTGGCTTTCATCATTGCTATTGTGATTTCAAAACCTTTGGAAATCAAAATTTTTGAAAAAGAAATCAATACGGTTTTATTAAAAGAAAAAAATGCGATGGCCTTAAACAACAAAAAAGAAGTCGCTAACTATTTTCAATCGGATTTAGCCAAGAACAAAACCGAAATTACAAGTCTAAAAGCAGAAATCATAGCAAAAGAAAAGGAAGTAAACACACTCTATGAAACCTACATTAAGGAAGCTGAAGGAACTGCCGGTACAAAAAAACTAGGCAAAGGCCCCGTTTTTAAAGAAAAAATAGCCAAACACGATTTGGCAAAAAATGAATTGGATACCATTCGGAAAAACAATTTGGCCAAAATTGCTGTTTTGGAAAAAGGAACTAAAACTTTGCAAACCGATTTGGACAAAAAAGTAACTGAAACGCAACCTATCATTGATGGATTTGATGGATTGATGGCTCGAATAAATGCCTTGAATAAATTGCCTTGGCTTCCTTCCTTTTTTATTATGCTATTGTTTTTGGCAATAGAAACCTCTCCTATTATTGCAAAATTACTATCCCCAAGAGGAGAATATGATTATAAATTGGAAGACTTAGAAACGGCACTCAAAGCTACTATCGAACAAGACAAATACCAACGTCAGCTCTTAATAAAAACCAGTGCAACGATGCATGATAAAGTTTATGCTGATATTGCCGAAGATAAACAGCTTTATAATTTGCAAAGAAAGAATGCAACCGAATTATTAGAGCAGCAATCGAATAATTTTGTGGAGAAGCAAATGAAAACATTATAATTAAGTAAGCCTTTCAGCATTAACTGAAAGGCTTTTTTTTATTGATCAAAATCAAGTTAGGGCAAAAATGCAAATCCTTTTTTAGTTTTCCAAAGAAAATATTTTTCGAGTAAGACTTTATTAAAATCATACAGAATATTAGGAATCATAATTGCAAAAGAACGCGGTTTAAACAAAGAACTGGATATTATAAGTACTTCTTTTTTTCCAGCATCCATTATACAAAGTCCAGGAATTCGTCCCCAAGATTTTTTTACCAAATCTGTTCTTCCTTTGGTAGTACGTATAATATTCTCTGCTACAATTTTTCCGGTTTCATCAGATGGGTAGCCTGTTTTTGGAGAACCAAACGGTATGCTTTTTGGGGTAAAAGGCAACTTTACATCAACAGCAATTCCTGCTGCCCAAACGTTTGGAACATATAGATGTTTATAATCGTCTCCAATCGGAATATAGCCTGCTGGAGTAGCTTTAAGATCTAGTGAATTTGTAACAAACTCAACACCTATAAAGGGCGGCATAAGCATAGTGAAATTACTGGGTACTATTTCACCCGTAGACAATTCTACTCCATCAGCAAAAACTTCTTTTACACCGACTTCTGTTCTGTAGTGAATATTGAACATTTTCATAAAAGTTTTGAGCATGGTTTCACCCATTGGCATTCCTCCTATTCCAAAATGTCCCAAATAATCTTCGGGAGTAATCCAATACAAATCGACTTTTTTGCGAATATTTTGTTCCCGTAACCATTTTTCGATATTGAATAAAAATTCATAAGCAGCTCCCATACAACCTGCATTTTGAGTAGCACCAATTACAATAGGCCCTGGGTTTTTCTTGAATTCCTCCAAGGTAGTTCGAATTTTCATTGCCCCGTTTGGAGTACCTATATAATGAGCAAATTCTTCAACTCCTGGTGCGATATCATATTTCACTTTTGGCCCTGTGGCCACTACTAAATTATCGTATTTAAAATCCCCTTTGGTTGTAGACACCGTTTGGGTTGTAGTATCAACTTTTAGGGCTTCTGCGTGAACAAAATCAACACCTTTTTTCTTTAATACTTCTTCTTTTTTAAAAGAAATATCTTTTATTTCTCTTCTTCCAAAAGGCACCCAAATAAGGGATGGAATAAATAAAAACAAAGGGGATTTGTCTATCAAAATTACTTTGTGCTCTTCTCTGCCTTTTCTTTTTATTTCGAGTGCTGCCGTCATTCCAGCAAAGCTCCCTCCTACTACTACTGTCGTTGTCATAATTTTAAATTTTATAGTGTAAAGTTAAATTCACAAAATAATTTAAACAGTAACAATTATCACACAAGACCAAAAAAAACCCGACATGTATGAAGTGTCGGGTTGATTTATTTTTTTTGTAATAGACTACATATAACTCAAAATCTCTTTTTTGAAGGCATCGTATTCGCCTTGTAAAATTAAACCATTATCGAGTAACTTTTTATAGTTTTGAAGCTTTGCAAAAAGTTCGTCTTGTGTCAATTCACTTGGCCTTTTTTCGGTTGAAGTGAAGGTATTGTCAATTATAGGCTCCGCATAATTTGAAACTACTGGCATAATTTCGGCATAATCCGTAATTTCTTCTGTTTCCATTTCTTCAATCATTTCAGACTCTTCAATTAATGTCGGAGCAATTTCTTCGGTAACAGGCGAAACAGAATTTGTATGATTTTTTAAAATATCCAATTGCTCTTTGGCATATGTAAATATTTTACGGGCTTGAATCTTCGGAATATAATCAATCGAAACTTGCATATCGGTTTTGGTCGAAAAAGAAAATTCTGACCCAAGAATATTTTCTTTGACAAAAGTCCCTTCAATATCATCCCATGTGTAATCAATAAAATTCATAGACAAGCCCAAATTTTTAGGCTGACAGATAATTATTCTTTTATTGGTCATTACAATACTGTCTGGAAGAACGGTCAATGCAGGTTTTTTTTGCACAGCAATATATCCAACTTCCTCATTTTTCATTAAAATATCCTTCAATTTTGATGTAACTTTCTCAATTGCTTTTGGATCTTGTTCTTCGTTTAAAAACTTTTTAATTTGTTCTTTCATTAGTAAAAAATGTTTTTTTATTTATAACCCCACGAAAATTATCGAGAGAATTTTTTTTGAATTCCAGATGCACTTTATCAAATTTTTTTATAACCTTTTAATAGTGTGCAGAATATATTTTAAAATATATTTTTAATTCTTATCTTCACTACAAAAGTAATGTCTATTTTCTAATTCGACACAATAATTTGAAATTCTCAGACTAAAAAAACCATTTTTAGCTATTAAATGTCATTTTATATCGACTAAATACCGTTTTTTTTGTTATAAAACAGAAAAGCTTTACTTTTATTTCATACCTTTAATTGATGAAAGTAAATAAAAAACGCTATGAGTCTAATAAAAATATTTCTAATTGAAGACGATGCTTTTTTTGGTGAAACCTTAAAATACCATTTAAAGTTAAATCCAGATTTTGAAGTTCATCTTTTTTACTCAGGAAAAGAGTGTTTAAGTCATTTGTATTTAAAGCCCGATATTATTTGTTTGGACTTTGGTTTGCCGGACATTTCTGGAGATTTGCTTTTAAAAAAAATAAAGGAAATCAATAATTCGATTCCAATAATAATCATAAGTGGACAAGAAGATATTGAAGTAGCTGTCGAATTCTTAAAATCTGGAGCTGACGATTATATTGTAAAAAACAACCACACCAAAGACTTGTTGTGGAACTCGATTATTAAAATTAAAGGGAATCTAAACTTAGTTCATGAAGTTGAAGTACTCAAAGAAAAATTAGAACAGAAGTTTAGTTTTGAAAAAACAATTATTGGTCAAAGTGAAGCTATAAAAAGTGTTTTTAATAAAATAAACAAGTCTATCAATACCAATATAAATGTTTCGATAACTGGAGAAACCGGAACAGGTAAAGAAGTAGTTGCCAAAGCCATACATTATAATTCCGAATTAAAAAGCAAGCCTTTTATTGCGGTAAACATGGCCGCCATTCCAAAAGAATTAGTAGAAAGTGAATTTTTTGGACATGAAAAAGGAGCTTTCACGGGTGCTGATACTAGACGTATTGGAAAATTTGAACAAGCCGATGGAGGCACTATTTTTTTGGATGAAATAGCCGAATTGGATTTGAATCTTCAAAGTAAGTTACTTCGAGTTTTACAAGAAAGAGAAGTGGTACGATTAGGTGGATCCACAAAAATAAAATTCAATGCAAGGTTAATTATTGCAACTCATAAAGATTTGGCTCAAGAGGTCAAAAAAGGAACTTTTAGAGAAGATTTATATTATAGAATTATAGGATTACCCATTGAGTTGCCACCTCTAAGAGAACGAGGAAATGATACCTTGCTATTGGCAAAGCATTTTATTGATTTATTTGTAAAAGATAATAAAATGAAACCAATTATACTATCTAAAGAAGCAAAGGATAAATTATTGAAATATCCTTTTCCGGGAAATATTCGCGAATTGAAGTCGGTTATAGATCTAGCTTGTGTAATGTGTGAATCAAATGAAATTCTTGCCGATGATTTTTCATTTAACAGTATTCATGATACCGATTTTTTTCTTTCGGAAGAGAAAACACTAAAAGAATATAATGCTGAAATAATAATGCACTACCTAAAAAAGAATAACAATGATGTTTTAAAAACGGCAAAAAAACTAGACATAGGTAAATCAACCATTTACAATTTAATTCAGTCTTTGGATTTAAAAAAATAAAACATATGAAAGTAGCAGCATCACTTTATAAAGAAAATTCATTTGTTGAAGGAAAAAATAAAGAAAATTTAATTTTGGATCAAGCACATTTAGTCCTTGGATTCGGGTCACGTGACTTGATATCGAATCCAAATTCATTTGAAGCCATAAAAAATATCTTTCCAAAAGCAGAAATACTTTTATGTTCCTCCTCTGGAGAAATTTATGACAATGAAGTTATTGACAATACCATTTCAATTACGGCCCTATCATTTTCAACAACCAAAATAAAAACAACCGAAGTAGATATTCATGATTTTTCAAGCAGCTTTGAAGCAGGTTCATCCTTAATAAAGACTTTCCCCCAAGAAGATTTAAAGCTTGTGTTTGTGCTTTCTGATGGAGGAAAAGTAAATGGCAGTGAACTAGTAAAAGGGATGAATCATACCAAAAAGGAATCCGTATTAATTACTGGAGGATTAGCTGGAGATAGTGCCAAATTTGAAAAAACGTATGTAGGCTTAAATAAAGTGCCAGAAATAGGCAAAATTATTGCAGTTGGTTTGTATGGCTCCCAACTGGAAGTATCTCATGGATCTCTTGGGGGTTGGGAAAGTTTTGGACTCGAAAGAACTGTTACAAAAGCAACCGATAATGTGCTATTTGAGATAGACGGCAAAAATGCGCTTGATTTGTATAAAACCTACTTGGGCAAATATGCTGATGAACTACCAGGGTCTGCATTATTATTTCCTTTATCCATAAAATTAAATGAAAGTGAAGATCCAATTGTACGTACCATATTATCTATTGACGAAAAAAATCAGTCGATGACTTTTGCAGGTGACATTCCTTTAGGAAGTAAAGTTCGTTTTATGAAAGCCAATTTTGATCGTTTGATTGATGCTGCTAGCGATGCTGCTTCTACTTGTTTAAAAATGAATACGAGTAATCCAAAATTGGCAATCTTAATAAGTTGTGTAGGAAGAAAACTCATATTAAGCAATAGAACCGAAGAAGAAATTGAAGCCGTTTCGGAAATATTTGGAGACAAAACCCTACTCACTGGTTTCTATTCCTATGGTGAAATTTCGCCTCTCAAACCAATGGCTAATTGTGAATTACACAATCAAACCATGACTATTACATGTTTAAACGAAATCGATTAAGTATGGATTTTCATAAACAACTACAAAAACAAATCAAAAAGTATCTACCAAATGAATTGGTAAATGATCCAATGTTGCAAACTTTTCTACAATCCATTAACGATTCCTATTTTTCATTTGAAAGAGATAAAGAATTGATGGATCATTCGTTTCAGGAAAGCGAGAAAGAATACCATGAAATCAATCAAAATTTGAAAAAAGAGTATGCTTTAAAACAAGAATCCATTTCAAATTTATACGACAGTATTGAAACTTTAGACGACAGTTTTTTAGGAATAAATCCAGATGACAATGTTGATGATTTACTCTTTATTTCGAAGTATTTGAACCAACAAATAGAATCAAGAAAAGCAACTGAAAAAAATCTATCAAGAACAGTAGAATTATTAAAAACTTTATTGGCCAATCTTAATTCTGGAATACTAGTTGAAGATGAAAACCGTAGTATTCTGTTTACCAACTTAATGTTCTGTTCTATTTTCTCGATACCTTTAAATCCAGAATCTATGATTGGATTTGATTGCACAAATTCTGCCGAAGATTCAAAATTGATGTTCAAAAAACCAGAACATTTTTGTTCCAGAATTAATGAAATACTAGCCAAAAGAGAAATTGTGACCAATGAATTACTAGAAACTTCGGACAATCGATTTCTAGAAAGAGATTACATCCCGATTTATATAAATAATGAATACAAAGGACATCTTTGGAAATATAATAATGTAACCGATAGAATTCAAAACCAAATATCATTAGAACAAAGTGAAGAACGAAGCAGACAGATCATGAATGCTTCGCTAAATGCTATAATCACAGTAGATGACAAAGGAGAAATAACGTTTTGGAACCAACAAGCCGAGATTATATTTGGATGGAAAAAAGAAGAAATAATAGGTAAAATATTTTCAGATTATATTGTTCCAACTTATAATAAAGAGAATTATGATAATGGAATTAAGCATTATCTGGCTAACGGTGAAGACTTTTTTCTAAACAAACAAGTAGAACTGGATGCCATCAATAAAGAAGGAACTATATTCCCAACGGAAGTCTCCATTATTCCAATCAATCAGAATGGAGAAACGTTTTTCTGTGCCTTTATTCAAGATATCTCTAAAAGAAAAGAAGCCGAAAACCAGCTTTCTCGAACTGTTGAACTCTTAAAAACATTATTAAATAACCTCAAATCTGGAATATTGGTTGAAGATGAAAACCAATACATCTTATTTTCCAATCAGCTATTTTGGGATCAGAAAAATAAAAAAACAACCCCTGAGAACGAAGAAGGCATTGATTTTTCGATAACATTTGAAGAAAATAAACTTTTATACAAACAACCCGATTATTTTGTATCGAGAGTTAAAGAAATATTAGCACAAAGAAAAACTATAATTGGAGAACTAATAGAGACAACCCAAAATACATTTTATGAAAGAGATTATATTCCTCTTTTTATTAATGACAAATACAAAGGACATCTCTGGAAATATACAGATGTTACCGATCGAATTCTAAATCAAAAACTTCTGGAACAAAGCGAAGAGCGATCCCGTAATATTATGAACGCCTCTTTGAATGCAATAATAATGATTGATACAAAAGGAAAGATTACCTTTTGGAACAGTCAAGCAGAATCTATTTTTGGTTGGTCCGAAAATGAAGTTTTGGGAAAAACACTAAATCAAACCATTATTCCAAAACAACACAAGGCCGAACATACTAAAGGAATGCAACATTATATCGACACAGGCGAAGGACCAATTTTAAACAAACAAATAGAGCTTCCAGCTATGCACAAAAAGGGTATAGAATTTCCAATTGAAATTTCAATCGTACCTATTAGAGAGAATGATGAATTGTTCTTTTGTTCTTTTATTCAAGATATTTCCGAAAGAAAAAAAGCGGAATCCAATTTAAGATTTCAAGAAGAAAAATATCGAAATATTATTGCCAACATGAATTTAGGCTTAATAGAAGTTGACAATAATGAGATTATACGATTTGTCAATCAGAGTTTTGCCACCATGTCTGGATACGAAATGAGTGAGCTTTTGGGGAAAAACCCATCAGATGTTTTTGTTTTTGGGGAAAATAAAGAAAAAATATCCTCGAAAATAGAATTACGAGAACAAGGCATATCCGACTTATATCAAGTTCCCATTAAAAACAAAAGAGGTGAACTCAGGTGGTGGACCATCAGTGGAGGTCCTAATTATGATGACAATGGAAACCTTATCGGTTCAGTAGGAATTCATTTAGATGTTACTGAGCAAAAGCAACTTGAAATAGACCTTGAGGCAGAGAAAATTAAAGCCGAAGAAGCGTCTAAAGCAAAGGAAACCTTCCTGGCCAATATGAGTCATGAAATACGAACTCCTCTAAATGCAATTATTGGCTTTTTGAGAGAACTAGAAAAACAGGAACTTACTGAAATTCAAAAAAGATACATAGAAAACAGTTCTATCGCATCCAAACATTTGCTTTCCATAATTAATAACATTTTGGATATTTCAAAAATTGAAGCAGGTGAAATGGCCTTTGAAAAAGAAGATTTTATTATTAAAAATTCTATCAAAAATGTTATCCGAATTCTAAAACCAAAAGCCAAAGAGAAAGGATTAAAACTCAATTTTAAAATTTCGGACCAAGTAAATACCGTATTAAAAGGGGACACCTTACGATTGGAGCAAATTCTTTATAACCTCATTGGAAATGCTTTAAAATTTACTTCAAAAGGCAAAATATCCATAGAATGTGAACTAATTAAGGACAATATCACCTTTCAGGAATTATGCCTATCTATATCTGATACGGGAATAGGAATGGATGAAAGTTTTATTGAAAATATTTTCAGGAAGTTTTCGCAAGAAGACAAAACCATTACTAGAAAATTTGGCGGAACTGGTTTAGGTATGGCAATTACCTATGAACTTATTCAATTAATGAATGCAAAAATTGACATTCAAAGTAAAAAAAATGAAGGAACCACAATTCGAATTTATGTCAATTTTATAAAAGGAAATCCTGAAAACATTGCGAATTTAAAACAACAAGAAAAGATGGTAGAACTCAATGGACTTTCTATTTTATTGGTTGAGGATAATGAAATGAATCGAATGGTTGCGCAAAATACGCTGCAATATTATGATTGTACTGTTACCGAGGCGGAAAATGGAATGGAAGCCATTACTATTTTGAAAAACCAAAATTTTGACATTATCCTAATGGATCTTCAAATGCCTGAAATGGATGGATATGAAACCACCCAAATTATTAGAAACGATTTTAAAGTAACTACTCCAATTATTGCGCTTACCGCCAATGCCTTTAAAGCCGAAATCGAAAAATGCAAAAAAGCTGGGATGAATGATTATGTGACAAAACCGTTTGACGAAACAATTCTGTTAAATACCATTGCAAAGTATACTGTACATAAAAAAATTGCGAATTTTAAAGAAAATAAACCTTTGAATACTGAAAATCTTTATAACCTTAACTCTCTAAACAACTTAAGCAGAGGAAACTCGGAATTTGTAACCAAAATGATTCACCTATTTATAAAACAAACTACTACTGAAATAGAAAACATCACAACCGCAATATCTGTTGATGACTTTTCCGAAATAGGCAGATTGATTCATAAAATAAAACCAAGTGTAGAAAGTTTAGGTATAAAATCTATCGAAGAGGAGATGAAATCCCTTGAAAAAGTAGCACAGGAAACTATAGATAAAGAACAAATAACGTCTCTTTTTTCGATTATCAAATCTACTTTACTCCAAGTCATTTCCTTACTTAATGAAAATGAGCTTAATAAATAATTCTTTATTTTTATTTAAATGGAAAAATTTTCCAAAATATGGAAAAAATAAAAAACATAAAAAACAGTTAATAACTTGTTTTTCAATGATTTAGAAATTTTGGCTTGATATTGGTATAGCTGTTATCAAAATAACATATACTATGAAAAATTCAGCTCAATTTAAATTCTTTATCGTAGACGACGATATGTTTTATGCCAATATGTACGAACAATACTTATTGAACTTAAATTATACGGATATTACTTATTATAGTAATGGAAATGATTGTTTAAAAAATCTTGATCAAAAACCAGATATTATTTTCTTGGATCATAATATGGAAGACATTACAGGTTTTGAAGTTTTGAAAAAAATAAAAAGACAAAATCCCAATATTTATGTGGTGATGATTTCTGGTCAAGAAAATATCATAACAGCAGTAGACGCACTAAAATATGGCGCTTTTGATTATATCATAAAGGATAAAATGGTTTGTGAAAAAATGGATTTAATTATTTCTAAAATCATAAAAGTAAAAGAAGAACTCAAAAAAACGAATCCTTCTTTAACAAGACGATTTTTATCCATTTTCTAGGATTATTATTAAACAGTACCCCAAATGAAAACAATTTTAAAAATACTTTTACTGTCTTTATTTTTTACATCTTGTAAAACAGAAAATCTATTGGTCAGCAAAAAACCTGTTGTAGATCAAGCTGCATTTCTATATGATTCAACGTATCAATATAAAATAAGAGTAGATGACAAACTGTCTATTTCTGTTTGGGGCGAAGATAATTTGAGCGTAGGTTCGGTTTATGGAATTTATGATTCAAATGAAGTATATGGAAAATGGCTTATGGTCGATACAAATGGCAGTATCGAAATTCCAAAAATTGGGCCAACTATTGTAGTAAACAAAACAATTCCTGAATTGAGAGAAGAATTGAGAACTGCTCTTAAAAAATGGCTGGTGAATCCAATAGTAGATATCAAAGTATTGAATAAAGAAATTACAATTCTTGGTGAAGTCAAAAATCCAAATACCATAAAAATAGATAAAGATCATGTGACACTATTCGAAATGATCAGTAAATCGGGAGGTTTCGACTTTTATGCCAACTTAAAATCAATTAAAATACTTCGCCAAGTAGGAACAACTGTAAAAATAACCAATCTTGACTTGACCAATGATAATGATATTGTAAACACCAATATACAGCTTCATCCTGGCGATGTAGTAATTGTTCCTTCCAAAAAGAACAAAGAATTTGACAAACGTATAGCCACTATTATACCTCTTACCACCACGATAACATCAGCTGCGATTTTAATTGGCTTATTTTAAAAAAGGAAACATGAACGAAAACATACGATTACTTAAGCCTTTTTTAAGAGGATTACCAATCATCATCTTGGTCATGGTTGTATCTGTTTTGGCGGCCAAAAAATATTTAAATTATGTAACTCCTATGTATGAAAGCACCACCATGCTTAAACTTGCCGATGTGCAAGAAGGAGTGCCAAGTGCTAATTTATTCAAGGATCTTGATGTATTTGCATCTGCCAATAAAATAGCGACTGAAATTGAAGTATTAAAATCAGCAAATTTGATTCAAAAATCTTTAAAAGAAGTCCCTTTCAATAAAGAAATATACAGAAAAGGCGATATGCTAACCGTTGAATTGTTTGGCAACTCTCCCATTTTGATAGAAGGTACTTTTCAGACCGAAAAAGCATTGGACAAACGCTATTCCTTAAATGTCATTTCGGATAAAGAATTTCAGTTTTTTTACCCTAATTCAAATCAAAGCATACCCGGGAAATTTGGCAAACCTTTAAAAATTAATGGTGCTACCTTCTTAATTACATTAAACGAACCTTTTATTCTATCCAAAAAAGAAGTAAAAATAATTGACACTTACGAATTTGAATTTTTGAGTAACCAAAAATTGATGGAAAAAATCAACAAAAATTTAGATATCGTCCCGGTTGACAAGGATGTACCTGTGATTCGCATTAATATGAAAAGTAATGTGCCTGAGAAAGCAGCTCTTTTTGTAAATAAATTGGCCGAAATGTATATCAAAGATTATATCGAAAATAAGTTTCGAGCCGCAAATACCACAGTGGATTTTTTACAAAAAGAAATCAGTAACTCAAATAAAAAATTATCCAGTTCTGAAAATAATATTCAAAATTATAGAGATAAAAAAAACATTGTCAATGTAAGACAAGAAACCGAAACCGATTTACGCAAAATATCACAATTAAAAATTGAGCAAACCAATATAAAAATGAACCTAAATGCGATCAAAGATTTGAATAAATATATCGCAGCCGGAAAAACAAATTATTTGGATTTGGCTCCCAATTTTGAAGCTTTTACTGATTTACTTTCAACAGAAATGGTAAAAAACATCAAAAAACTACAATCGGACAAAAAAGATTTATTGATGACTTATACACCCGAAAATGAAAAAGTAAAAATTATAGATGCAAAACTAAAAGACCTCATCGATTATCAAATTGAAAGTATCAAAAACACGGAGAAAAATTTACAAATAAAATACAACGATCTTACAAATGACATAACCGAATCAGAAAAAGTATTTATCGGTTTGCCTGAAAAAGAAAAAGAATTAACCATTTTAAACCGAGAATTTAATCTTTATGAATCGAATTATAATTTTTTGAATGAAAAAAGAATTGATGCTGAAATTGCACGATCTGCAAAAATTGCTTTTCATAAAATTATCACTCCAGCCGAAATTTCGAAAACTCCAGTTTCTCCTATTCGCGGAATAATAATTGTAGTCGCTGCATTGATGGGATTGTTTGGATCTGTTGTTCTGATCTATATTGTTCATTTTGCAAAAGCAAAAGTAAATGACATCTATACCATCGAAAAAAACAGCACTATTCCGGTAGCAATAGCAACCCCTTTTTTGAAATCAACTTCAGAAATTAAAACTAACTTTTTGAAAGAAGCCATTCAAATGGAGTTGAAAGGAATGATAAAAGACAAAAATATTTTGGCCATAAGTTCTTATGACAGTGATAAAGATCATTTATTTCACTCCAAAAATTTAGCCTTTGCTTTCAAAAAACAAGGACGAAAAATCGTTGTATTTGATGTAACAGGACAATTAGAAAATGAGTTTGAAACTGCTGAATACCGCAATTTTTCAGATCCAAAATACTTAAGCTATACCAAAACTGCATTTCAAAATGAAATTCAGGAAATAATGAGCCATTTTGAGTTGTGCATCATTCACAATCAAGCTATAAAAGAAGACAAACTTGCGTTGCTTTTTATGAGTTTGGCAAGCGAAAACCTAATTGTTTTAGACAGCCGAAAATCTGCCGAAAAAACAGTTCTAAAAATCGAACTATTAAAAGATGAATACAAATTACCAAATGTTTGGTTTGTATTAAATAAATTAAACTACAGCCCAAGCGTGTTTTTTGAAGTAAAAAAACTTTGGAAAAAATACATTACAAAATAAAATGCTAAACATGAGCCTACTAAAAAAAATAGTGTCATCTCCCACTCTCTTGGTCTTTGCTGACCAAGCAATTAGTAGTGGAACCACTTTTTTGTTGACTCTTTTTTTGGCTCAAAAATTAGACAATAGGAGTTTTGGTGTGTTTTCGGCCATAGTTTTGGTCAGCTATTTAATCGTTAGCATTACAAATGCCTTGCTCATTCAACCTTTTCAGGTTTCCATTTCTAGAATAATTGAAAAAAAACAATACCAGGTTTTCTTGACTTATGGATTGATAGGATTGTCTGTTTTAATATTTTTTATAATTCAATTTGCAGTGCTTTTTTTATCTAATGGCAATGAATATCGTATAAATACTTATGCTATAAGCTGTTTCATATTGGGTTTTATCATAAATGATTTTTTCCGAAAATTACTTTTAGGCATTAATAAAGTAAAAATTGTTTTTGCCATGGATTTTATTTTTTTGTTGTTAATAGTTGTTATTTTTTACTTGGATGAGACAATTCAATTATCAAATGCCCTTTGGATCATTGGATTGTCAAATCTTATTACTGCGTTACCGGGAATGTACTTTATTGCGAAAAACTTTGAACGTCCCAGTTCTTGGAAATTATTCTTAAATCATCATTTTGCTCAAGGCAAATGGTTGTTTAGTGTGGCTCTTTTGCAGTGGTGCTCCAGCAATTTTTTCGTATTGGTTTCTGGTGTCTATTTAGGTATTGAAGCCCTTGGTGCTTTACGATTGGTTCAATCTTTTTTTGGGATTCTAAATATAGGACTGCAAACAATTGAAAACTATTATTTGCCAAAAGTAGCAGCAATTTATAACGAGAATAGCGCTAAAGCAAAGAAATATCTATTGGAAATCACCTTATTTGGAGCATTGTTATTTGCTACCCTTTTGAGTATTTTTTCCATTTTCTCTAATGAAATAATTGTTTTGGCAGGTGGTCAGAAATATCAAAACTACGGTTATGTGGTCCGAATTATTTCGGTTTTATACTTCTTTATTTTCTTGAGTTACCCCATTCGAATAGCGGTAAGAATATTGGTGTTGAACAAAATATTCTTTTTTGGATATGTGCTTTCATTCGTCTCTTCTTTAATTTCTTTTCATTTTTTATTAAACAGTTTTGGTCTTTATGGAGCAGTTTCGGGACTTATTATGAATCAAATCATTATGATTTTGTTTTGGCAAAATCAATTGAAAAAAAATCAATTTCAGTTATGGAAATAATTCACATCGTATTAGGAAAAGCAAATCCTCAAAGAATGAATGGCGTTAATAAAGTAGTGCATCAATTAGCGACCAAGCAAACTGAATTTGGAGAAAAAGTTGCAGTTTGGGGCATTACCAAAGATTTAGAAAACAATTATGGTGAACGCAATTACAAAACCCAATTGTTTTTAAAACAACGAAATCCTTTTGCCATTTCTGAAGAATTAAAAAGCGCCATCATCCAAAAAAAAGATAAAGCTGTATTTCATCTTCACGGTGGTTGGATTCCTGTTTTTTATACTTTGTCTAAATTATTGCACCAAAACAACATCTCTTTTGTTTTCACTCCTCATGGTGCTTACAATACAATTGCCATGCAAAGAAGTTCTTGGAGAAAAAAAGTATATTTCTTATTATTCGAAAAAACAGTACTCAACAATTCATCAAAAATTCATTGTATTGGTCAAAGCGAAGTTATTGGTTTAAAAAGGATTTTCAAAAACAGCAAATCTATTTTATTACCCTATGGTTATGAGAATGAAAAGATTGTTGTAATAGAAAAATCGACTAACCCTGAAATTATTTTTGGTTTTATCGGTCGGTTGGATATTTATACCAAAGGTTTAGATACTTTACTCGAAGCCTTTCAGAAATTTCAAGAAAAAGTACCCAATTCAAAACTTTGGATTATAGGCGATAGCCCAGAAAAAGTGCTATTAGAACAACAACTAAAAGGCAAAGCATTTGCACAAAACGTTGTTCTATTTGGCAGTAAATTTGGAGAAGAAAAAAACGACTTACTTCAAAAAATAGATGTTTTTGTACATCCTTCCCGCAATGAAGGGCTACCACTTTCAGTAATTGAAGCAGCTAGTTTTGGAAAACCTTGTATTGTAACCGATGCGACAAATATTGGTCAATTAATTACTAAAAACCAAGCAGGAAAAACTATATACGCACAAAGTAGTAATTTACTGGAAAATGCTATGTCGGATTTATTCTCTTGCTGGAAAAATCCAAACTATTTTATCGAAATGCAATACAATGCCATCAAAATGGTGAAACAAAATTACAATTGGAAACAACTTATATCTCGGTTTAACATCGAATTATACCATTAGTCATGCAAACCAGTACCACCATTCACGATGCTTTCCTAAAAAAAATAAACAACTATATGTTTATCATTTTACTATTGATGGTAGCCTGTTTTTTTACCTGGAGTGAAAATATAAACATTACTAGAGCTATAAAAGTGGTGGGCAGAATGGGATTAATGCTATCCTCCATTGGTATTTATTATAAAATTATACGCTACGGAGCGGTAAACACTTTGGGCTATAAAAATACTTTTTCTCCATTACTCTATTTAGGATATTTGGGTTTAGGCTTTTTGTCTTTTATGTGGAGTACCAACCCTGGCTTTAGTGCTTTGCAATGGTTTATGACTTTTCAGAGTTTTGTTTTTGCCTATTTTTTTATAAAAAGCATCAAACTATTAGACTCTTTTTTTGAAGGTCACAACATTCGTTTGTACCATCTTTTGGGGAATACCGTTTTCGTTTTACAATTAATTTTTGTGGTGGGAATGTGGATTGATCCAGATACTTTCTTCCGATTAACAAATGGAGGAGAAGAAGCGCGTTTGGGTGGTGTAATGATGAACCCGAATGAGCTTGGTATGCTTGCTGGAGTTGGTGTGGCCTGCTTAATCTTTGATTTGTACCGAAAAGAAAACAAAGCGTGGACCATTATCAAAATTTTGGTTATTTTCTATGCCTTATTCATGACGGGATCACGTTCTTCACTAATTGGTGTTTTAATAATCATCTTTTTCCACATTAATCAAACCAAAAAACAAGGTTTAAAAATGGCGATAATTGGATGTGTTTTATTGGTAATTCCATTTGCCATCAATCAAATCATTCTAAAAGGAGGAGACAAAGCTAGAATGGAAGAAATATTAACTTTAACAGGGAGATTACCATTTTGGCAAGCGCTAATTTCCGAAGGACTTCCAAGGGAACCACTATTGGGTTTTGGGTATATGAGAATTGATTATAAAGAATTTTTTCAAAGTGTACATACCTATCCAGGCAAAATGACGCACAACACCTTCATGCAAGTACTGATGAACTTAGGATTTATAGGTTTGTGTATTGCCTTACTCCAAATGTTTTTTACCTTATGTGCTTTCACTACAGAGAACAAAGAAACACGCTTAATGCTCATTGGAATTTTAATTCCTATTATTATCAATTCTTTTACCGAGTTTGGAATTTTTGGCGAAAGCAACTATGGAATCATGTTTTACCAAATGATAATTTTCTCGGTTTCTTTTAAAAACAATCCCCATTTAACCTCACTTCAAAAACTGTATTTAAGAAAAAGAAGACCTGATTTAGTGATTTAAAATTTCCAAAAAACAAAATTTTTCCAAATAATGGAAAATAGTGCGATAGCAAAAGCCATAAAACCCTTATAATACAAGGGTTTTTATTTTTTGGCACGGTTTTTCTAATAGTCATACTATAAAACGAATATTATGGAAGCTATTTTTAAAACTCTTGGATACACTATTTCTAAAGCCTCAATTAATTCTACAGAAAAAGTAGTCGAATTTCTTTATATCAAAAATCCTGATGGCACTCCAAGATGGATTTGGAGTAAAACCCAAAATCAACCATTATTTTTAAAATTCTATTCCACTAGCAGTATTAGAGCAAAAATGTTTGCGGCAATGATTCGTGTATTGTTTTATGCAAAACTTCAAAAATTAGTTTTCCCTAGCAAAAAGTTTTTTGTTGTAAACAAACTGAATCCATTATTCAACTTAAATGATAACTGGGCTTTATTTACCGGTACAGTTGGCCCCAATAATAAAGCCATTTTATATACTAATAATTCATTTTATAAAATCGCCACTTCCCTTTCTGCGCAAAAATTAATAGACAATGAGCATCAAATGTTGCAAGAAGTTCATGGATCAATTCCAAATTTGAAAACTCCACAATCCATCAAAATATCAAATGAAATAATTCTCTTAACGGATGTTTCAAAAGATGGTAAAAGATCCAAAAATTGTACTCCAACACACCTCAACATTTTATCAGCCATAAGTTCTAAAAGAAGTAATACCATTTTATTAAAAGATTGGAAGTTTTATAAAACCTTAAAAAATAATTTTAAAAATTTAAATGACGATAGAATCCCAGTAAATATGATTCGAAAGATGAACATCCTTTTAGATAATGCGAACCCATATGAAAAAGTAAACCTTACACTTTCCCACGGCGATTTTACACAATGGAATATGTATAAAGTAGACGAAACAATCGCTCTTTATGACTGGGAACTTGCCAGCTTTGATCGGCCAAAAGCTTTTGATTATTTCCATTTCATCATTCAAAATGGCGTTATGGTCGAACGAAAAAGTTGGACAGAAATTTATAAATCCATAAAAGAAAACTGTTCTGGCGCATTTGCAACTACGCTATTTGATAATGATATTGATCAAATGAAACAATACTTAAAATGGTATCTCATATTGAATTGCATGTATTATCTGAAAGTATATGCTGCACAACCCAAATGGCATCCACAAATCGAGTGGTTACTACCCGTTTGGAATGAGGCTTTGAATGAATTTATATCCGATGAAAAATCTGCTAGAGAATTACTGATTATGGATGTTTTTGATTGTATTCAAAACCAAGAATATGCCGGTTTGAAACTAGAATTTGGTTTTCCTGAATCCTTAAACGAGAATTCGGATATTGACTTGATTGTAAATAAAAACACCAGTAAAAGTTTAGTCTATTTTCTAAAAAAACATGCATTAGTCTCAAAAATCAAAACCAATAAAAAATCGTTCATGACTAGTATTCTTGTTTTTTTAAAGGATGGTTCATTATTGGCGTTAGACTTAATCACACAGTTGAAAGTAAAAAACATTGAGATAATGGATGCAAAAAAATTAATTGCAAGCGGTTCTCGAAATAGATATGGCGTTAAAAATGCATCAGATAGAGATACGGCACAATTTATCGCTTTGTTCTATTTACTCAATGGTTCAAAAATTCCAACAAAATATCTGGCAACCCAAAATTACATTAAAAACACTACTTCTTCTTTTGATATAATGCTTCAAAATAGCCCGAAAGAGGTGTTGAATTTTATTAAAAAAGAAAAACCAAATACCTCGTTTCATTACATCAAAAACACAATGAATTATTTAATGGATACCCTAAAAAACAGCTTGAACAACAAAGGTTTTGTAATCACGTTTAGCGGTGTTGATGGTGCCGGAAAATCTACTGTCATAGAAAATATAGCGGTAAGAGTCGAAAAACAATTGCGCAAAAAAGTGGTTGTATTGCGTCACCGTCCTTCGGTTTTGCCCATATTGAGTGTTTGGACAAAAGGGAAAGAAAAAGCACATCAAGACGCCATAGAAAGTTTACCAAGACAAGGAAAAAACAATAGTTTGGTATCTTCTTTATTTCGATTCTCTTATTATTATACGGATTACATTTTGGGTCAGTTTGTTGTTTATTTCAAACACATTTTTCGAGGTTATGTGGTAATTTATGACCGCTATTATTTTGATTTTATAAATGACAGCAAGCGAAGCAATATCGAATTACCAAAGAAACTAACGGTGTTTTGCTATCGTTTTTTATTAAAACCAAAATTCAATTTTTTCCTTTTTGCAGATGCGGACATTATTTTAAAAAGAAAGCAAGAATTGAGTAAAATAACCATCGAAAAATTAACTCATGACTATCATTCATTATTCGAATCGTTGAGTTCAAAAAGTCATTTCTCAACTTATGAAACCATTAACAACATAGAATTGGAAATTACTTTAAATAGAATAGTAGGTACTTTAATACAAAATGAAAAATGAAAACACTCCTCTTAAAAATCATCCAATTAAGAAACCCTACCTTTTTCTTTGATGAAGCATTAAATTCTGGCGCGTTGATTCAATTTATTTGGATTCAAATTTGGAGTTTATTGAGAGGGTGCAAAGTTCTTTTTTTGTTCCGAAATCCAAAAGGAATGTTGCTGGGAACTGGGGTTTCTTTTTTTAATAGTTCCAAAATAAAATGGGGTAAATTTCTAAGATTAGGCAATCAAGTCTCTTTGTCTGCTTTGAGTAAAAATGGCATTCAATTGGGCGATAATGTAAGCATTGGAGCCTTTAGTCGGATTATTGTTTCTACTTCATTACACGATCTTGGAGATAAAATCATCATTGGCAACAGCGTAGGAATTGGAGAATTTGCGTATTTGGGTGGTGCTGGCGGTCTTGAAATTGGCGACGAATGCATTGTTGGCCAATACTGGAGCTGTCATCCCGAAAACCACAATTATGAAGATTTGAATGTTTCTATAAGACACCAAGGAGTGACTAGAAAAGGTATTAAAATTGGAAAAAATTGCTGGATTGGAAGCAAAGTAACCATACTGGATGGAGTACAAATAGGAGACGGTAGCATCATAGCCGCTGGGAGTGTCGTAAACAAATCATTTCCTGAGAATAGTATAATTGGTGGTGTTCCTGCCAAACTTTTAAAAAATAGAAATCATGAGTAACAAAACTATAGTAGCCACTTGCTATGCCATAAATCCATACAAAGGCTCTGAAGACGGAATGGGATGGAATTTTGTTTACCAAATTGCCCGTTTCAATAAAGTATTTGCTGTTACAAGAGAAAATAACCAAGAATCTATAGAGAAATATATGAGTCAAAACCCAGACACTGTATACAACAATATTACATTCCTTTATTTTGATTTGCCCTATTGGATGCGATTCTGGAAAAAAGGTGGCCGCGGTGCAATGCTGTATTATTATATGTGGCAAAAAGGAATTGTGCGTTTCATCAAAAAGAAAAATATTGATTTTGATATCGCGCACAACGTAAATTTTCATAATGATTGGACCCCGAGTTTTTTATATAAATTAAAAAAACCAATGGTTTGGGGACCTGTAGGCCATCATCCCATTATTCCAAAACAGTATTTAAAATTGGCGTCCACTTCATTTAAAACAAAAGACAGTTTAACGTGGCTAGTAAAAAATTTCTTTTGGAAATTGTCACCTGCATTGAACAAAACCATCAAAAATGCCAATCATATTTGGTGTATGAATAATGGTGTTCCAAGTGCTTTAAAACTAAAAAATGAGTCGTTCTCTATTTTTCCATCAGTAGCTTCGGAGGATTTTTATACTACTGTTATTCCAAAAAAGGAAAACTTCCATATTATAAGTGTAGGTCGTTTTGTGACTCTCAAAGGATTTGATTTAACGTTGCACGCTTATGCTGCTTTTGTTAATTCGCTCACATTATCCGAGAGAAAAACATGCAAACTTACCCTAGTGGGATCTGGACCTGAAAAAGAATTATATAAAAAAATCATGATTCAAAACAACATTCAAGACTATGTTGAAATTATAGAATGGATTGACCGATCTGAATTAATGAAATTATATGAAAAATCGGCTGTTTTTTTATTTCCATCCCATGAAGGAGCAGGAATGGTTGTCGCTGAGGCATTGTCCTTTGGGTTACCCATCATTTGCCTGGACAACGAAGGTCCAGGACAATATATTGACAACAATTGTGGATTTGCAATTCCTAAATCAGATTACCTCGAAACAATTACTGATTTAAAAAAAGCCATTCAAAAATTATATTCAAATCCAGATTTATTACATCAAATGAGTATAAATGCAAGAAAAAAATACGAAGAAAAATTTACTTGGAATAGCCGAGGTCAACATTTACAAACCATTTATAATCAATTATAGCCATGAGAATTATAGCCATCCATTTATTAAACGATTATAGCGGAAGCCCAAAAGTATTAATGCAATTACTAAAAGGCTGGACTAAAAAAAATATAGAAACTCATCTATACACCTGCAGCGGGAGAGATGGATTTTTATCAAATATTACACAGGTAAAAAACCATTTTTATTGGTATCGTTTTGCTAAAAATCCCTTTATCCGACTATTGTTTTTAATGACAAGTCAATTTCTCCTTTTTGTTAAATTACTTTTTAAATTACAAAAAAATGATATTGTCTATATCAATACTGTTCTGCCTTTTGGAGCGGCAATTGCAGGCAAATTAAGAAGTTGTAAAGTCATGTATCACATTCATGAGACTACGATGAAACCTAAAATATTAAAATTATTCCTTTTTGGAATAGTTAAAATAACGGCTTCTGAAGTGGTTTATGTCTCCAATTTTCTGGCCAATCAGGAACCTTTGAAAGTGAAAAAAAATGTAATTTATAATGTTCTGGAAAGCAGTTTTATCAAACAATCCCGCTTGAATTTTAATCCAGAAAAACGATCCAAAATAGTCCTAATGATTTGTTCGTTAAAAGCCTACAAAGGAGTAAATGAATTTCTAAAACTGGCACAAGTTAATTCAAAATTCACCTTTAAACTGGTTGTAAATGCCTCTCAAAATGAAATCAATGATTATTTTAAAAAAGAAAATATTCCGAGTAATTTAATTATCTATCCTACTCAAAAAGATACGCATTCCTTTTATAAAGAAGCGAGTGTGGTACTCAATTTATCCGATACTAATTTATGGGTTGAAACATTTGGGTTAACCATTCTTGAGGCAATGGCGTATGGATTACCAACGATAGTGCCTCCAATTGGAGGGGTTATAGAACTTGTTGAAGAAGGTAAAAATGGGTATTTAATAGACAGTAAAAACATTGCTCTTATTTCAAAAAAACTAAATGATCTTTTGCTAAATTCTACATTATATTCTCAAATGAGTGAAAGCGCATTGGCCTATAGTAAGTTCTTTTGTGAGGACTATTTTGAAAATGAATCTACCCGAATTCTTTCCAATTAATTGCAAATATTCCAAAATATGGAAAATATTTAATTGTGCCAATTTAATGAACCCCCTGTTTTATTGGATTTGTAAATAATAGCATGATTATTGGCATACTAATATCAAATGGAACTAACATGAAAAAAGATAAAATAGCCATCATTGGCACAGTAGGATTACCCGCAAAATACGGCGGATTTGAAACCCTCGCAGAACACTTGGTAACCCATTTGTCTGATCAATATGATTTTACGGTTTATTGCTCTCAAAAAAAATACAAAAAGGAAGAGCAAGTCAAAAATTATAAAGGTGCTAAACTAAAGTACATTCCGCTTGAAGCAAATGGTGTACAAAGCATTCCTTACGATACGATTTCAATACTTCATGCTGTATTCACTTCAGATGTATTGCTTATTTTGGGAGTGGCTGGTGCTTGGATATTGCCATTTGTTCGTTTATTTTCCAACAAAAAAATCATTATCTCCATTGATGGTATTGAATGGAAAAGAGATAAATGGTCTATGTTGGCTAAACTGTATTTGTGGTGGGCCGAAAAAATGGCGGTTCGATTTTCGCATATTGACATTTCTGACAATGAATCCATACAAGATTATACTGCACTACGATACGAAACCTTAAGTCGAGTGATTGAATATGGAGCCGATCATACGCTTGAAGTAAAACCTACACTTCAAGATATTGAAAAGTATCCTTTTTTAAAAAATGATTATGCTGTAAAAGTTTGCCGAATCGAACCCGAAAACAATGTCCATTTGGTTCTGGAAGCCTTTAAAATGCAACAAGAAATAAATTTGGTAATTGTTGGCAATTGGAACAACAGCGATTATGGAAAACTATTAAAAGAAACCTACATGAGTACCCCAAACATTTCCCTTTTTGACCCCATTTACAATCAACGAGAAATCGATTTAATTCGAGGAAATGCCACTTTATACATACATGGCCATTCGGCCGGAGGAACAAATCCTTCACTTGTAGAGGCCATGTATTTGGCACTTCCGGTTCTTGCTTTCAAAGTTTCTTATAATATTACGACAACAGAAAATAAAGCAATATATTTTTCAACATCGAAAGAATTAATCCAAAAACTAAATACGCTATCAATTGCACAAAAAGAGGTTTTAAAATATGAAATGAAAAGCATTGCCAATCGAAGATATACTTGGAAAGTAATTGCCAAACAATATGAATTATTAATTCAAGAAGCTCTAGTTACAAAAAACAAACATAGCGTACATGCTGAAATAAAAAGTTTAGAACTTTCCTTTTTACAAGAATATCAATTGGCGCACTTACACAATAACTTCTTGTTTTATGAAAATCGATAATTATAAAGTATACCTTTTTAAAAAAGAAAAATTATGAAAACTAATATTATATATGCATCGTTTGGAATATTATCATTTCTACTTACTTTAATTCTTATTCCATTTTTTAAAAAAATAGCAGTAAAAGTCAATCTTGTAGACAAACCCAATTACAGAAAAATACATCAAGATGCTGTTCCTCTTGTTGGTGGAATTGCAATTGCAATCACTTTTTTTCTAGTATTCGCTATTCAATCTTTATTGTTTACCTATACAAAAGGATACATAACCATATTAGTGTCAGCATTTATACTTTTAATCGTCGGCATTATTGATGATAAAATGGATGTAAAAGCTAAATACAAATTAGCGATTCAATTGTTATTGTCGTTTATAATTGCTGCCTCTTCTATTCGAATTACATCTCTTTTTGGTTTATTTGGTATTTATGAAATTGCTGTTTGGGCACAATATGTGTTAACGATCATTGTGATTACAGGTGTAGTCAATGCTTTTAATTTAATGGATGGTGTTGATGGCCTTGTTGGCGGCTTATCATTACTAGGATTCACCATGTTTTTGCTATCCTCCTTTTATTTCAAAGATGCAAATTTAGGGTACATTAGTATTGTATTTATCGGAGCAATTATTGGTTTTTTAAGGTTTAATTTGTCGGCAAAAAAAATATTTATGGGTGATGCAGGCTCTCTCTTTTTGGGCTTTATATTAATTTCCTTAGGAATACAACTCATGGAAAAACAATCAAATGTAACAAACACTAGTTATGGTTATGGTTTTATATTATTACTGGCTTTCTTTGCTATCCCAGTATTGGACTCCTTAAGAGTCTATATGGGGCGCATTAAAAGAGGAAACTCACCCTTTAGTGCTGATAAATCTCATCTACATCATTTGCTATTGACTGCTGGCTTAACTCACAAAAAAGTTTCGATAGTAGTAGTTGCACTTAGCTTGCTTTTCTATTTTATTGGTTTTGGGCTAATTTCCTTTTTCTCCATTACTTTAATAATTATAACTACTTTTTTGGTGTTTTGGTCCATTATTCGGTTTTTATTAATGATAAAAGAACTTGAGGAATGGAAAAATACTTTAAAAAAGTTAGAACAGCGATAATTCCAAAAACAAATCTTGAACGTGAAGATCCGCCGAAGGTTTTACCACCCTTCGGCTTCTTTTTGAATTTTCTTGGTTAAACTTATAAAAACCAAATCATACGAATGATCGATCAATTCTTTCACTAAAACATCTGGAACATCTTGATTTACAGCAATTGTATTCCAATGTATTTTGCTCATGTGAAAACCGGGTTGTATGGCATCGTATTCGGCTCGTAGTTCTTGTGCGCGTTCGGGATCACACTTAAGATTCACGGAAGGATTGCCTTTTTCCCATTGCAATAAAGAGGATAAAGCAAACATTTTTCCGCCTACTTTAAAAACTAAAGTGTCTTCGTCGAAAGGAAAATGTTCCGTGACTCCTTTTTTAGAAAGGCAATATTCGTAATAGGTTTCTAGGTTCATATTTAATTATTTTCCGATTTCGCCCAAATGGGTAAACTTAAAACCCGATTCATATTTCAATCCATAACCAAACAATCTATCCATAGACGAATGGGCAAATAAAACTACTCCTGAAAGCTGAATTGCAGTATTAGAAAAATAAATTCCAATCAAATATACCGCAATGGCAATGCCTCTATGATGAGCCAAATTATAACAAAAAGCACCAACTTTATCTCCAAATACATAGCCAATCATAGAGAAATCTGGAACTAAAATTAAGACCAAAAACCACCACCACGCATAGTTCAATTGGCTAAAAAAATAAATACCGAGTATAAATAACCCTAATTCTTCGAGTTTAACAATTGTCTTCATCATACTATTTTTTCCATCATTCTTTCTGGGTGTGCCAAAGCTTTGAAACCAAATTTCTCATATAAAAAATGAGCATCTTTGGTTGCCAATCTCCATATTTTAATATTTTGCAAAATAGGTTCTTCCATCATTGCCGAAACCAAAATAGACGAATATCCTTTTCCTCTATGTTGTTCAGTTATAAAAACATCCATCACATAGGCAAAAACCACATAATCGGTAATTACCCGAGCAAAACCAATTTGTTGCTCATCCAAATAAATACCAAAACAAACCGAGCTGTCAATTGTTTTCTGCACTTCTTCAATTGTTCTGCCCGCAGCCCAATAAATATCTTTTAGAAAATTTTGAATAAAAGGAATATCGAGTTTCTTTTTATCGGTGGAAACTTGTATCATATCTGGTATAAAATAGGTTTACTCGGACTCGCATCGTTCTCGAAAGAAGCAATTTGCAAATTCAACAAATAACTTCCGTCTTCTATTTCATCAGCGACATAAATCATTTCGGTAATCGTGCAATCCAAGCGTGCACTAGCATTTAAATTGTTGACATCTTTTACATTCCAAAATGCTTTGTGTGCCAATAATTTTCCTTCATCGTGCTCTTTGTCCACACTCGGTAAATCGATCAGCAAATGCTTAATTCCGCTTTCGCGAATGAAAAGTGCGGCATCTTCTGCCAAATAAGGCGGGTTGGTATTAGAATATTTCTGTGATTTTTTTATTTTAAAATTGGGTAATGTTCGAATAATGATTGCTTCAGGAGTTTTCAAGCCCAATGCTTTTTTAACCTGATTTCTGCTGATCACCCAGTCTTCCGCTTGCATTTCCGGCACAATTGAAACCAGTTCGGCCAAAAAGAAAAACTGTTTCAAACATTGATTGATGCTGTAAAACTCTCGAGTAATATGACCCAGGCATTCTGTATGCGTTCCATGACCGTGCGGATTGAAGGAGATGTTATTGAAATTTGTAGAGGCTCCTTCTTTTATGCTTCCTATCCAATCACCAAAAACAACGGGTTCTATTACTGGTTTTTCGATGTACCAAGCAATTGGATTCTCGTCTGAATTAGTTAACGGAATCGAAATATCAATCGGTTTTGATAGATCGACTTTAAATTCGTTGTTGATGGTTGCTATCATAATTGAACGCGGATTTTACAGATATACTAACGCGGATTCTACGGATTATTATCAGCGTTGCTCGCATCCGTTTTATCAGCGTTCTTTTTCATTCCAAATTTAAATAAAACAAATCACTTGCAATTCCATCTGTCAAAAATTTTCCTTTTGGAGTTGGTTTCAAAATCTTCTCGATACTATTCCGCCCAAAAGCGGAATCACTCGAAGTGACGATTTCAAGTAAGTCATCGTCAAGAAACTTCTGAGCTTGTTTATGCAAATAATCAAGATAATCACTTCCGAATTCAGTTTCAATTCTATCCAAAGAAACACCCCAGATCGTTCGCAAACCAGTCATAATATATTCGTTGTAACGGTCGGCAACGGAGAGAATCTCAATTTCATTGGGTAATTTATCTTCCTGTATGGATTTTAAATACAAGGAATTATTCGAGACATTCCAGCTTCGAGAAACACCGTCATAACTATGGGATGATGGGCCAATCCCTAAATATTTCTTTCCCAACCAATACCCTGAATTGTTCTTTGAAAAATAATTTTCTTTTCCAAAATTGGACAATTCATAATGGATAAAATTGTTTGCTTCAAGCGTTTCGACAAGAATCTGAAAATGCGCTTCGGCTACTTCGTCATTGGGTTTGGCTATTTTTCCAGTTTGAATGAGTTTATTCAAAGCCGTTTTGGGTTCGACAGTCAAGGCATAACTGGAAATATGCGGTATTCCAAAAGACAAAGCAGTTTCGATATTATGCTTCCATTTTTCATTGCTCATTCTTGGAATTCCATAAATTAAATCGAGGGAAATATTATCAAAATAGTGTGTCGCTTCTTCCAGGCATTTTTTGGCCTCCACCGAATTATGAGCACGATTCATCATCTTCAAATCGTCTTCAAAAAAAGATTGAATACCTATACTGAGTCGGTTGATTCGGCTTTTGGACAATTCTGCAATTCGCTCACTTGTCAAATCATCTGGATTCGCTTCAAGGGTAATTTCTGGATTTTCAACAACGCTATAATGATTGTAAACTTCGGCAATCAAAAATTCAATTTCTTCCGTTGTCAATACCGAAGGTGTTCCTCCACCAAAGTAAATGGTTTCAACAAGTTCATTTTGAAACTCAATTTTGCGCATTTGCAATTCTTTGGCTATAGCCAAAACCATCACTTCTTTCTTCTTCATTGAAGTCGAAAAATGAAAATCGCAGTAATGACAAGCCTGCTTGCAGAAGGGTATGTGTATATAGATGCCGCTCATTTAGTAGTGTTCAGTGTTCAGTTTTTTAGTGATCAGTCTAGGATAAGTGGTCAGTTTTTTAGTGGTCAGACTTATTGAATTTCGTCAGATTATTACTGAATACTAAAAAAACTGAACACTAATTACTCTTTCTTTACTCCAAACTTCTCTGGATTTAATATCATATAATTAACGAGTTTACCAATTTCTAAACTCTCCGAAATAAGTTCTTGATAAATCGTCTCTGAAATATACTTACACGCAAATGCAAATTCTAACCAAACTTGTGTTTCTGAGTTTTCGCCGTCAGAATCGGTTAATTTACTGTGAAAATGTCTTGGATAAATTCTTTTTCTATACGCTTCGGCAATAGTAACAGGAACACTTCTGGATGAACGTCTAATTTGATCAGTCAATGAATAGGTCTCTTCTTTTGGAAAGCTTTTTGTTATTTCAAAAATCTTCATTGCTAACGAAAATGATTTTTTAAAAGCTAATAAATCCTGAAATCTCATATATGGATTTTTTAAATTGAATATTCTATTTTAAACACTACTTCTGAAAACTGATTACTTTTTGCGACTGATCACTAAAAAACTGACCACTGATCACTATTTCTTAACTCTTTCCTCATTTTGTTTTACAAATGCATCCCAACCTGTATAGCTTTTTTCACCGATCACTTTCCCAGAATTAAAAAAGTGGCAAACTGCTGCTGCCAAGCCATCTGTTGAATCCAAGTTTTTAGGTAATTCTTTCAGTCCCAATAATTGTTGAAGCATTTTGGCCACTTGTTCTTTGCTGGCATTTCCGTTTCCGGTGATGGCCATTTTTATTTTTTTGGGTTCGTATTCAGTTATTGGTATGTCTCTGGAAAGTCCCGCAGCCATTGCCACACCTTGCGCGCGACCCAACTTCAGCATCGATTGTACATTCTTGCCAAAGAACGGAGCTTCAATCGCAATTTCGTCTGGATGATGCGTTTCTATTAATTCTATGGTTCGTTCAAAAATTATTTTTAGTTTCTGGTAATGGTTGTCATATTTGGACAATTGCAATTCGTTAAGTTGCAAAAATTCCATTTTCTTATTCACAATTTTTATCAATCCAAAACCCATAATCGTGGTTCCAGGGTCAATTCCTAATATAATGCGTTCTTTTGTCACCTTTTGTTTTTAAATTGTGGTACTGATATTTTTTATTTATTAGAATTGCTTTTCATCTCTTCCAACATGGCAATTATCTTATCCAATTTTTCGGCTTCAATTTTATCCAACTTAATGGTCAAAGCTTCAATTTCCAACTTTGCATCTATATTGGTTTGGTAATCAGATTGCGCTTGAATTCGATCTCTTTCACTTTGTCTATTTTGCGACATCATAATAATTGGTGCCGCATAAGCTGCCTGAGTGGAGAAAACAAGATTCAGCAATATAAAAGGATAGACATCCCAATGACTCATATACGCGAGAAGGTTTAATCCCATCCATACTATTACAAAAACACTTTGAATAATAATAAATTTCCAAGACCCCATTCCTTTAGCAACAGAATCAGCCAAACGACTACCAAAACTTAATGCTTCTTTATGTTTTTCGTGCCAAGTTTTGTTATTCTTCATCTCTTTTAAAATTTGTTTTATTTGAATCATTTCTGTTATTAGGCAAAGATACTCGAAGTTCACACAGCCATTCGCGAAGTTTGAATTCGCTAACAAAATAAAGAGTCTTTGCGAATCTTTGCGAAATAGCATTTTCACGACGATTTTCCTTTACTTTGCGGTATGATTTCAATTTCACACAAAACTAAGCAATTCCTCGTACTTCTAGTCAAACTTTTGATTGTAGGTGGTGCCTTTTATTTTATATACAATCAATTGGCCAACAATGACAAACTCGACTGGCAAAAATTCTTGGTATTGTTTCATAAAAATCAGTCTGTTTTGGGAATTGGATTTATTCTGCTTTTGAGTGTCTTGAACCGCTTCTTTGAAATTTTAAAATGGAAATATTTGGTTTCCTACCTCCATCCTATTTCTTTGGCAGAAGCCACCAAGCAAGTTTTGGCAGGTTTGACTGCAGGATTATTTACTCCAAATGGCGTTGGAGAATATGCCGGAAAAGCATTGTATTTTGAAAAAAAAGAAGCCAAAAAGGTCGTGTTTTTAAATTTGATTTGCAATGGAATACAAATGATCTTAACTGTCGTTTTTGGGATTTTTGGATTGTTGTATTTCAATGCACAATACAATGTGATTACGACCGAAACTGTTGCTGTACTTTTCGGAATTCTGATAATCCTATTTGTTGTTTTATTTTTAGTCAAAAAAATCAAAATCAAAGGCTATTCGATAGAAAAACTGATTCATAAAATTAACGAAATTCCAAAATCGATTCATCAAAAAAATACCCTTTTGGCTATTTTACGATATTTGGTTTTCTCGCATCAATACTACTTTTTGTTTTTGACTTTTGATGTTGATTTACCTTATTTAATTCTCATCTCAGCCATTTCCAGTGTTTACTTTCTAGCTTCTTCTTTGCCTACTTTTCAGTTTTTAGATTTTGCTGTAAAAGGAAGTGTAGCTGTTTATTTCTTTGGAATATTGGGCGTTAATGAATGGGTAGTGGTTTTTGTCACTACGTTAATGTGGTTTTTGAATGTAGTTTTACCAGTAATTATTGGGAGTTATTATGTATTGAATTTCAAAAGCCCCCTCGCCTACGAAGAGGGAATGAAAGACAGCCATTAAACATATAAAGTATGAGTGTGATTATTTTTGGTTTGATTATACTAATGTATCTAATAACAATTGGCTGGCTCATTTATGGTTTTACCAAAATAAATCAGTTCGAATTCATTGGCTTACCGCCAAAAACCAGCTTTAGCATTATTGTCCCTTTTCGGAATGAAGCTGACAATTTGCCCGTTTTATTAGAAAGCTTTTCACAATTGAATTATCCGACGGATTTGTTTGAAGTGATTTTGGTTGATGATCAATCGGATAAAGAGTTTAAAGTTTCAGGTTTAAAGTTTAACGTTTCGGTTGTTAATACTGTTCGGATTTCAAATTCACCAAAGAAAGATGCCATTACAACGGCTATGCAAATCGTAAAAACCGAATGGGTCATCACCACTGATGCTGATTGTGTGGTACATAAAAATTGGTTGCTGGCTTTGGATAACTACATTCAGTTGCATCACGTTTCAATGATTGCTGGAGCGGTTACCTACAAATGCGGGAATTCGTTTTTGCATCATTTTCAGCAATTGGATTTGGCGAGTTTGCAAGGGGCTACCATAGGCAGTTTTGGAATTAAAAAGGGTTTTATGTGCAATGGCGCCAATTTTGCTTATACCAAATCATTTTTTCAAAAATTAAAAGGTTTCGATGGAAATTCTGCAATAGCGAGTGGCGATGATGTTTTTCTGTTGCAAAAGGCAATTGCCAAATACCCTGAAAAAGTAGCTTATTTAAAATCGAAAAATACCATTGTTACCACAAAACCTTTGAATAACTGGAAATCATTGTTTTACCAACGCATGCGCTGGGCATCCAAAACTACTTCATACCAAAGTGATTTTGGAAAAAGACTGGGACTGCTTGTGTTTGTGATGAATTTTGGGTTGGTTTGTTGTTTGGGGCTGACCGTTTTTGGAATTCTTCCCTATTTTTCTCCTGTGTTTTATTTCCTGATCAAATTTGGAATTGACACTGTGCTGATTCAGCAAACAAATAGATTCTTGACTAAGCATAAAATCCATTATTTGCTTTTAAGTAGTTTGTGGTATCCCGTTTTCAGCACTGCTGTGGCTTTGTTTTGCTTGTTCGGAAAATACGAATGGAAAGGAAGACGGTTTTAAACAAATCTTGTAATGAAAATGAATGCCCTAGCCCAGATGGAAACGGCATCCTGTTGTCCTGGGGTTCAGGGCAACAGATATAGTGTACAGCTGGAAATTGCTCCTTAAAAAACTACTCGACCTTTAAAATTACAGGAAGTATAAACTGCGTTTTCACGGGCAATCCTCTTTTGATTGCTGGATTTATTTTAGGAAAATCGACTAAACGAGCTTTCAGGATACTGTCAATTTTTACGGTATCATAAGCCACTGAATCTTTGGGGAATTGCGGTTCAAATTTCATGGTGGCATTCGGGAAAACGGTCACTTTGACTTCAATCGTGTCCAACTCCGGATAAAGCATGGCTAAGGTGTCATTGCACAATTTCTCTTGAATTAACTGGGTTAAAACCTCAAAGAAACATTGTTGGCGTTGTTTTTTATCCTCGATTTTGTCACAATCGACAACCGATGGATATTCGTCTACCTCTTTCCAATTGATGGACTTCAACTCCTTTTGCAACAATTCCTTTTCGGAAGGAACCTGCTTGTCAAAATATTGACAGGAATTAAAAAGTATAAAGACTATAAAAAAGGGAAACTGCTTCAATGTTTGTTTTTTGAATGGGACAAATATGTTATAAAAATACAATTATTTTCCTCATATTCGTATATGATTAAGGTCTTGTATTATTGGCATCAAAATTACTAAAAATATTTTTATGGATATCCTGCTTTTGTCATTGGGTTTTGTTTGTGTTGTTGTAGGTGTTTTTGGGAGTTTTTTGCCTGTTCTGCCTGGACCAAGCATAAGCTGGGTTGGAATTGTATTGTTGTATTTTACGACTGCTGTTCCCGCCAACTATTGGATTTTGGGTATTTCCTTGTTGATTACTATTGTGCTTACCGTTTTGGATTATATCATTCCTGCCAAGGGAACCAAAAAATTTGGCGGAAGTTCCTATGGCATTTGGGGAACCAATATTGGTTTGATTGTTGGTATTTTTGCTCCAATTCCTTTGGGCTTTATTATCGGGCCGTTTGTTGGTGCATTTATAGGAGAACTTATATATGACAACAAAAACCACAAACGTGCTTTGAAAGCGGCTACAGGCTCCCTTCTGGGCTTTCTGGCTTCTTCTTTTATGAAATTTGTGGTTTGTATGATGTATTTGGGATTGTTTCTTTGGATTGTGTGGAAAAATAGTAATGCATTGTTTTAGAAAAATAACTTCTTTAAAAAACAGATATTTTCACCTTAATCAAATTTACAGAACAATATTAATTTTTAACACCATGAGGTTTAATTGAATCCTCTTCGCTGGTATCATACTATTCAAAAAAAGAATTTATGAAATTCTACGCTTTTTGGTTTGTATTAAAAAAGATACTATTTTTTAAATTACTCTTACTTTTCATACAAAAATAGCAATAAGTTAAATTTTAAGCGTTAAATTATGCAGATTGACGCTATTTTCAATTAAGCTTATAAAAAAAATAGTTGTAAGTTTGCGCATTAAAATTAGTAAAGAATGTTTTTTTTAGAAAAACTAAATTACTTCTGGAATTAATATAAATTTATTTTCTGTTTTTACAATAAGTTATAAATATGGTCTTCAAAAAATCCTTTAGCACACTTATTCTTTTGCTGTTCAGTATGTTTGGATTTGCTGGACCAAATCCCCCTTCACCAACAGGTAAAGGACAACCTCCAGATCTACCAATAGACGAGAATTTAACAATTGTATTAACAATAGTAACTCTATACGGCTTGTATACAATTTACAAACACATAAAAATCAAAAAAGCGTCAATTTAATTGACGCTTTTTTGATACAGACATTATCTGTAATTTATTTGTTACTATAAAGTCTAGAGACATACTTCCCAATTACATCAAATTCCAAATTCACTTTGGTTCCAACTACAAAAGTATGAAAATTGGTGTGCTCATAAGTATAAGGTATAATTGCAACACTGAAATTATTTTTACCTGAATCCACAACTGTCAAACTAACCCCATTTACAGTGATAGATCCCTTTTCAATAGTAATATTTTGTAATGAAGAATCGTATTCAAAGGTATAAAACCAACTCCCATTAGTTTCATTTGCCGCAACACATGTCCCAACTTGGTCAACATGTCCTTGTACGATGTGACCGTCTAATCGATCACCTAATTTCATCGCTCGTTCTAGATTAATTTTATCACCTACATCCCAAGTTGAAATATTTGTCTTCTTTATTGTTTCTCCTATAGCAGTAACAGTATAAAGATCCTTATCTATAGCAACAACGGTTAAGCATATTCCATTATGCGCCACACTTTGATCTACTTTTAATTCTTCAGTGATGGAAGAATCGATAGTAATATGGAGATTATCTTGTTCTTTTTTAACTTCTTGAACAGTTCCTAGTGTTTCAATAATTCCTGTAAACATTTCTTGTTTTATTTTACTAAATTTGCACTTCAAAAATAGCAATAAATAACTTAAGGACATTATGAAAAAAGCAGAAAATATAATCGTAGGGATTTCAATAGGAGATTTGAACGGTATTGGAAGCGAAGTGGTTCTAAAAACATTCGAGGATTCTCGTATGCTTGAACTTTGTACCCCAGTTATTTTTGCCAATGTAAAGATACTGTCGTTTATTAGAAAAAATTTTGAATCTACTGTTGCGCTTCATGGCATAGATAAATTAGATCAAATTGTCGTTGGCAAAGTCAATGTTTTTAATCTATGGAAAGAAGGGATTGATATAAATCTTGGAGTAAATGACGAAAAAGTTGGGGAATATGCCATTAAGTCCTTTATAGCAGCCACTAAAGCACTAAAAGAAGGAACTATTGATGTTTTGGTAACTGCTCCTATCAACAAATACAACATTCAATCAGATACGTTTAAATTTCCTGGACACACAGATTATTTGGATCAAGAATTGGAAGGCAATGCTTTAATGTTAATGGTTCAAGACAACTTAAGAGTTGGTTTATTGACAGATCATGTGCCTATTAACGAAGTAGCTTCTCATTTAACTGAAGAGTTGATTTTTAAGAAAATAGAAACAATAAAGAAAACCTTAATTCAAGATTTTAGTATCAATAAACCAAAAATTGCAGTTTTAGGCTTAAATCCCCATTGTGGAGATGGCGGTGTTATAGGTACCGAAGATGATGCTGTACTGAAGCCGGCTTTAAAAAAATTATTCGAAAAAGGCACTTTAGTTTTTGGCCCATTTGCCGCTGACGGTTTCTTTGGAAGCAATCAATATGAAAAATATGATGCCATTATCGCTACGTATCACGATCAAGGGCTAATCCCTTTTAAAACACTTTCATTTGGAAACGGCGTAAACTATACAGCAGGTCTAAATAAAATTAGGACTTCTCCTGATCATGGAACTGCTTATGACATTGCTGGCAAAAATAAAGCCGACTATAATTCTTTCAAAGAAGCGGTTTATCTTGCAATTGACATCTATAATTCCAGAAATCAATATGCTGAAATCAGCCAAAAGCCTCTAAAAACAAAAGAAAAACAGTTGTAAACAAAAAAAGGTGAATAACATTATTAGATTTCCATTTATTTTATATCTTTGCACTCCCGAAGTTTAGGGCAAATTGTTGTTGAAATGAGCAAGACTAAAGAATATGTAATTCCTTTCGTAGGATTGAAGCTAGGAAAACACAAATTTGAGTATCAAATAAATAACGCGTTCTTTGAAATCTTTGATTATAATGAATTTCAAAATTCAGATATCAGAGTAAGTGTAGTTTTAGACAAAAAAAGCAACCTTTTAGAAATTGATTTCAAACATAAAGGAACAGTTAATGTGCCTTGTGATCTAACAAGTGAAGATTTTGATTTACCCGTAAAAGGAAAATTAAAATTAATTGTTCGATTTGGAGATACTTATAATAATGATAATGAGGAATTGTTAATCGTACCGTTTGGCGAATTTGAGATTGACATCTCTCAATATATTTATGAGATGATCGTTCTTTCAATTCCATTACGAAGGGTTCATCCAGGAATCAAAGATGGAAGTTTAAAAACAGAAGCTTTGACAAAACTGAAAGAATTAGCAATTGAAGAACAAAAGAAGGAAAAAAAAGAAGAGAAAAAAGAAGAGAATATAGACCCACGTTGGGACAAATTAAAGCAACTATTAACGGATAAATAATATAGTAAAATGGCACATCCTAAGAGAAAAATCTCGAAAACAAGAAGAGACAAAAGAAGAACACATTACAAAGCTACTGTAGCTCAAATCGCTACATGTCCTATCACTGGAGAAGCGCATTTATACCACAGAGCCTACTGGCATGAAGGAAAAATGTATTACAGAGGACAAGTTGTTATAGATAAATCTGTAGCTCTTGCTTAATACGTTTTTGTAAATAATATTGGAACTCTCACTACGTGAGAGTTTTTTTTGTTGTTTATAATTTCCCCAAATAAGAAAACTTAAAAACAGCTAATTTAGTTTTTTTATTGTAATTTTAAAGTCTTTTAAAAATTTTGCAAATGGCAACATTTGACAATAAATAATCGCATATAATGAGTACAATTACAGCCGCAATTACCGCAGTTGGTGGTTATGTTCCCGACTTTGTTCTTTCAAACAAAGTATTAGAAACAATGGTCGATACAAATGACGAATGGATAACCACACGCACAGGAATTAAAGAAAGAAGAATACTAAAAGATAGTGATAAAGGAACTTCATTTCTTGCAATAAAAGCTGCTCAAGATTTAATAGCAAAAGCAAACATTGACCCTCTTGAAATTGATTTAATTTTAATGGCAACTGCAACCTCAGACATGCCAGTAGCTTCTACTGGTGTATATGTAGCAACCGCAATAGGAGCTACCAATGCTTTTGCCTACGACTTACAAGCTGCATGTTCTAGTTTTCTTTACGGAATGTCTACAGCTGCCGCATATGTTCAATCTGGAAGATACAAAAAAGTATTACTAATTGGAGCTGATAAAATGTCTTCAATAGTCGACTATAAAGACAGAGCTACATGTATAATCTTTGGAGATGGTGCTGGAGCAGTATTGTTTGAGCCAAATTACGAAGGATATGGCTTACAAGATGAATATTTAAGAAGCGATGGCGTAGGTCGTGATTTCTTGAAAATTCCAGCTGGAGGTTCACTACTTCCAACGAGCTTAGACACTGTAAATGACAATATGCATAATATTATACAAGACGGAAAAACCGTTTTTAAATATGCAGTTACCAATATGGCCGATGCTAGCGAATTAATTCTCAAAAGAAATAATTTAACCAATGAAGATGTCAATTGGTTAGTTCCACACCAAGCAAATAAGCGTATTATTGATGCAACAGCGCACAGAATGAACTTAGAGGATGCCAAAGTATTGATGAATATTGAAAAATACGGAAACACAACATCAGCAACTTTACCACTAGTACTTTATGATTTTGAACACCTTTTCAAAAAAGGAGATACCATAATCTTTGCCGCTTTTGGTGGTGGCTTTACTTGGGGATCTATTTACTTAACTTGGGCCTACGATAAAAAATAAATTAAACTAAAAAGAAATAATTATGGATTTAAAAGAAATTCAAAATCTAATCAAATTTGTAGCAAATTCAGGTGTTGCAGAAGTTAAATTAGAAATGGATGATGTTAAAATCACCATCAGAACTACTTTAGAAGGAAGTGTAACCGAAACAACATATGTTCAACAGCTACCTTCTCAAAATGCACTTCCACAAGCTGCTGCTCCACAACAAATTGCTCCAGTTGCAGCTACTCCAGAAGTTGCTGTTGTAGAAAACGCACATTATATCACAATAAAATCACCAATCATTGGTACTTTTTATAGAAAACCGTCTCCAGACAAACCAATGTTTGTAGAAGTTGGTAAATCTATTGCAAAAGGAGATGTTCTTTGTGTTATTGAAGCCATGAAATTATTCAACGAAATTGAATCTGAAATATCTGGTAAAATTGTAAAAATATTAGTAGACGATATGTCTCCTGTTGAATTTGACCAACCTTTATTCTTAGTAGACCCTTCTTAATTTTAGATTTTAGATTATAGATTTCAGATTATAGATTTCAGGTTTTTAAATCTGAAATAGTGTTTTAGGTTTTATGTAGTTGTCATTTTTGAAAATAAATTTCACTTATACTATGAATCTATTTTTCATTTTTCTATAATCGGTTTGTCTAATTCTCTAAACCGTCTAATTATCTAATTTTAAAAAATATGTTTAAAAAAATACTAATAGCCAATAGAGGAGAGATAGCGCTTCGTGTTATCCGTACTTGTAGAGAGATGGGTATCAAGACAGTAGCGGTTTATTCTACTGCAGATGCTGAAAGCTTACACGTTAAATTTGCTGACGAAGCTGTTTGCATAGGACCTCCTCCTAGTAATTTATCTTATTTAAAGATGTCTAATATTATTGCAGCTGCAGAAATTACAAATGCAGATGCAATACATCCAGGTTACGGGTTTCTTTCAGAAAATGCTAAATTTTCTAAAATTTGCCAAGAACACAACATAAAATTCATTGGTGCTTCTCCAGAAATGATTGACAGAATGGGAGATAAAGCTTCCGCAAAAGCCACTATGATTGAAGCAGGAGTACCTTGTGTACCAGGTTCAGTTGGGATTTTGGAATCATTCGAACAAGCAGCAGAATTAGCCAATAAATTTGGATATCCTGTAATGTTAAAAGCCACTGCTGGTGGTGGAGGTAAAGGAATGAGAGCTGTTTGGGCTCCAGAAGATTTACTAAAAGCATGGGAAGGTGCACGTCAAGAATCTGCGGCCGCTTTTGGAAACGACGGAATGTATCTTGAAAAACTTATTGAAGAACCTCGTCATATCGAAATCCAAGTTGTTGGTGATTCTTACGGTAAAGCCTGTCATCTTTCAGAAAGAGATTGTTCAGTACAACGTCGCCATCAAAAATTGACCGAAGAAACTCCTTCTCCATTTATGACCGACGAGTTACGTGCCAAAATGGGTGAAGCAGCTGTAAAAGCAGCAGAATATATAAAATACGAAGGTGCAGGAACTGTTGAGTTTTTAGTAGACAAACACAGAAACTTTTACTTCATGGAAATGAACACTCGTATCCAAGTAGAGCACCCTATTACCGAACAAGTAGTTGATTACGATTTAATTAGAGAGCAAATTTTAGTTGCTGCTGGCGTGCCAATTTCAGGTAAAAATTACTTACCACAATTACATGCTATTGAATGTCGTATCAATGCCGAAGATCCTTACAACGACTTCAGACCTTCACCAGGAAAAATCACTACACTTCATATGCCAGGCGGACACGGTGTACGTCTAGATACCCATGTGTATTCTGGATATACGATTCCACCAAATTACGATTCTATGATTGCCAAATTAATTACTACAGCACAAACTCGTGAAGAAGCTATTAGTAAAATGAGAAGAGCTTTAGACGAATTTGTAATCGAAGGTATAAAAACAACTATTCCATTTCACAGACAATTAATGGATGAACCTAGATACATCGCAGGAGAGTACACCACTGCCTTCATGGATACTTTCAAAATGAATGATCCGGAATAAAAAATTAAATCCCATTCTTACAATGAATGGGATTTTTTTTAAACAAAATATTTCAAATATCAAGTATAAAAAATTGTTGGGCGTGCCACCATAAAGAGAAGTGGCCCAACATAGATACCGCATATTCGGCCACTTCTCTTTATGCTGTCGGGCTGTTGCCGCTACTTCGGTAGCTTGGCCCATCCCTCACGCGCTCGCAAAACCATTCGAATAAACAACATATCCAACTTTCCGTAAACCATTAATTCTACCATTAAACTAAATATTTTTTTTTACCAACAATTCCCTTTCCTATATATTTATAGCTAATACATAATCAACTTCGTACCTTTGCCTTCTTGTAAAAACAAAAAAAAACATACAACTATAATGATTGAAGATAAAACCCCTCAACGTACCAGTATAGCCCAATTAGGCGAGTTTGGTCTAATAGACCATTTAACAAAAAACTTCGAAATCAACCAACCTTCAACACTAAAAGGGATCGGAGATGATGCCGCAGTATTGGATTTCAAAGATAAAAAAGTAGTCATTTCAACAGATTTATTGATAGAAGGTGTGCATTTTGATTTATCTTATATGCCTCTAAAGCATTTAGGGTATAAAGCGGTAGTTGTCAATGTTTCGGATATTTGTGCGATGAATGCTAAACCAACTCAAATTACGGTTTCTATTGCTGTTTCCAATCGTTTCCCTCTAGAAGCATTAGAAGAATTATTTGCAGGAATTACACACGCAGCACAAGAATACAAAGTTGATGTAATTGGAGGAGACACAACCTCTTCACAAAAAGGATTAATCATAAGTATCACTGCCATTGGTGAGGCGGATGAAAACGAAATCGTTTATAGAAATGGAGCCAAACAAAGCGATCTTTTAGTAGTCACTGGTGATATTGGCGCGGCCTATATGGGATTACAAGTATTAGAAAGAGAAAAGCAAGTATTTCAAGTAAACCCCAATTCACAACCTGACTTGGATGCTTACACCTACCTTATTGAGCGTCAATTAAAACCAGAAGCTAGAAAAGACGTTCGAACTTTATTGCACGCGCTAGAAATAAAACCCACATCAATGATCGACATATCCGATGGCTTATCGTCTGAAATTATGCATTTATGCAAACAATCTGGCGTAGGATGCAACTTGTATGAAGACAAATTGCCAATTGACCCCCAATTCATAAATGTTTGCGAGGAATTTGATATTGATAGTACTACAGTTGCAATAAATGGCGGTGAGGATTATGAATTACTATTTACAATTGCTATGGAAGATTTCGAAAAAATAAAAGGGAATCCAAATTTCAGCATTATTGGGCATATGACTCAAGAAAGTGAAGGTATACATCTGATAACACGCGCCAATACCAAAATACCCTTAAAAGCGAGAGGTTGGGATGCCATAAGCGAATTATAAAATTAATTCGATAGCAATTAAACGAAAAACGACACTGTAATAGTGTCGTTTTTCGTTTAATAGGAGAGCTAAAAAATAATCCCTCTAACTTTTGCTTCTTGAATCAAATCGATATCACTTCCATCTTCTATCTTAAAAAGTTCTTTAAGATTTACTTTTCGCCTTTCTATAGCTTGTAAAGAAATGGGAATATATTGCGGGATGTCTTTGGTTTTGGTTCCTTTAGAAATATGAAAAAGAATTAACTTATCAAATTGATCAATTCCTTCAACATCAGTAATATCTTGATTGGCCATTTTAATTACGGAGTGACTGTAATAAATTTCGTCTTTCAAAATAATATCAAAACCAAAAAGCAATTCATCAAAGGTTAAATCACTTTTTATTACCAATCCTGATGGATTTATGGTATCAATAATGTTTTTAATTTTCAGCAACTCATTAAACATGGTAAGCAAGATAATTTTGCAATCAGGCATTAATTCCATGATCAATTTGGCTAAATCTTCACCTGAATAAATGCCTTCTTCTTCATATACCGGCATGCTTATATCTAAAAAAGCAACATCAAAAGGTAAGGTGTCAGGATCTGTTATAATAGTGTAACCTGTTTTACAATCTTTTCCTTGCGAAAATGAATATTCATAAAGATTCGGCTTATATCGGGTGATTGCGTTTTTATATCCGTCAATTATAAAGGGATGGTCGTCAACTATTAAAATATTTTTTTTAATTAATCTTTCCACTTTAATATCCTCTATCATTATATTGTAGGTTTTATATTTTTTTAATTGGTATTACTATTGTTAAGGTCGTGCCTTCTCCTTTTTTTGATTTAATATCTAGAGTCCCATTACATTCTATAGTTCTTGTTTTTATATTTTGAAGACCAATACCTTTTTTTGCACGTAAAACATTAAACCCAATTCCATCATCACTTATTTTTAATACTATATTATCTTCCTGCTTTCTAAATTCTACTTTAATTTTTGTAGCCTTAGAATATTTATTACAATTTTGAAGAGATTCTTGAATAATTCTGTAAATGTTGATTTTTATAGTGTTATCGATAAACTCCCACTTAATTGCAGCGTCTATGTGAGCAAGAAACTTTGAAGCATATGTCTTTTTTTGTTCTTCAAATAAGTTAGCGACTATAGCAACGAAGTTATTAATTAATTCTGATTTTTCTCTATTCAAGTTATGTGAAATTTCACGAATATCTTGTTCAATATTTTTAAGCTCTGTCAAATAATTCAATCGCCTTTCTACTCCAGAATCGTCTTTAATTTTATTTAAACTGTCTAGATTAATTCGAACTCCAAACATTCTTCCTAAAACACCATCGTGTAATTCTCTTGCTACTCTTTTTTTCTCTTTTATATTATTGATTTCAATTGTGTTTTGCTGATTGATTAATAAATTATATATCTCGGCATTGGCTTGTTGCTGCTGTTGCTTAAATAATAATTCGCGTTGTTTAACTTTTTGTAATTTAATGGTATATAATAATACCGCTAAGATCACAAAAGAAGCAAAAATCAATAAAAGTGTCTTGTTTTGTCCCTCTAGATTAATGTATTCAACTTTTATTTCATCTGTTTCAAATTCTATACGAGAAAACTTCTCCCCCATTTTACGTTCTGCTTTTTGCAAACGATCATTAATAAGGATGTATTCTTTGGAATAAGTAGAAGCATTCTTGGGATCTACCGCTTCCATTTGTTTCAGCGCTTCCAAAATACTTCTCAAGCGATTGGTACTACGAGAAAGTAATAGCGCTTGTTTGGCATATTGAACCGCTTTTAAGGTATCCTTTTTAGAAGCGAAATATTCTGACAAACGAGTTTTACTTACAATAATCCCAGATGTAATTTTTAAACTATCCCGAATTTTTAATGCTTGATAAAATTGATCAGGAAGACCTTCAGATTCATTAAGTTTAAATTTGGCATAAGCTAAATTATCCAACAACATTGCATATAGCTTAGGTTTATCCACGAATAAATGTTCTTGTTCGAGCCCTTTTTCGAAATAATTTTTTGCTTGATTGTAGTTTTTTAAATTCAAATAAACATAGCCCATATTGTTGAAAGAAGACGCTTTCGATTGGAATACTGATGGAATAGATTTATCATCAATACTGACTAGTGCTTTATTATGGTATTCTAAAGCTCTACCATATTCTTCTCTTTCATTGTATAAAACACCTAAAATATTATAAGACTGGTATAATAAATCATTTGTTTTTCCATCTTTCAGCACTCGCAACGCTTTAAATACTGTTATTTCACTATTTGAATAATCACTTTCATTGAATTGCAAATTAGCTTTACTTATTAACGTTTTTGCTAGATTGTAATTATTATTGAGTTTAAGATAAAGCTTTTCTGCTTTAAAAAAATTGTAAAAAGCAGTATCAGAAATAGACTTTTCTACATAATAATCTCCCAGATAAGTATAAGCCTTAGCCATATTTACAGTATCATGGCTTTTTTCACAACGTTCCAAAATGAGTTTAGAAGTTTCAAGATAGCTTTTCCAATCGCTCATATTATAAAAGCGATTGGCTACCCTAAAGAGATTGACTTTGTTAATCGAATCGTCTTTTTGAGTCAAAATAATAGCCAATGCCTTTTGAGAGTATTTTTTTTTGTAAGCATAAGGCAAATGATCATCATTAGCCAAAGTAAGATAAGTAGAAACACTATCTTCTGAGATACTGGAATTTTGTTTGGCTACTTTATTCTTAGTACAGCCAAAAAGAATAACCAATAAAAGTAAACATATGTAATATAGTTTTTTCAATAGTAGAATTTCAAATCAATCAAAAATACTAAAACTTTTCATATAAAAAAAGGCTGACAAATAAATGACAGCCTTTCAATAATATTTAGGTTTCTTTTTAGTCCACTTTTTTATTTCCTCCAACATCTTGTCCTCCATTACCATCAATTTCTAAGATTTTATTAGTTGAATTAACTATTAATGAATTACCATTGTAATCCACTTTTTTATTTCCTCCAACATCTTGCCCGCCAGTTCCGTCAATTCCAGTTATGACTGTATTGTCAAGATTTGAGGCCGTTGCTGTTGTAGGATTTGCAAATGAAGTTAGTACCAATACTAATGTAAATAATCCGATTGTTAAAGTTGCTTTTTTCATGATTTCTGGGGTTTATGTTGTTGTTATTTTTTACTTTTTTGATTCCATTTGTGTTGGAATTCTTTTGTAAAACTAAACAGTAAACCGAGATAATCAATTCAAAAAAAGGCGTTTATGGTCAATGGTATTCGTTTGATAGTGAATGGATAGCAAATCAGGGCAAATGACAATTAATTAGGTTTCGATATAATTTTCATTGGCAAATTCAGCTATTATAAAGTCAACATTGGTTTTGTAAGATTTAGAAAAAGGCAATTTTATAGTGGTTTTTTTTATATAACATAACGAGTTTCCCGTATGGATTCTTGAGATGTAATTTCGATTGACAATATAACTATTGTGTATTCGGATAAAGGGATTTGTCAAAACAGTTTCAAAATGCTTTAATGTCTTGAAAGCTGTTATCATCTCACCACTTTTTAAATGAATATCAGTAGAATTATTATCTGCTTGAAAGTAACAAATGTCATCCGAATCAATATACCTATGATCGCCATATGATTTAACACATAATATAAATGATTTTTTATTTTTCTTTATTTCAAAATTCTCTAGCGCTAGTCTTTCCTTTGCATTTGGACTTTGCACCAATAATACTTCATCATCAGTATTTATTTTATTTAATTTATGAATCAATTTTACAAAATCGATTACTAATAATGGTTTTAGCAAATAATCTATAACTTCATATTTGATGCAATCAAATGCAAAATCTTTTTTCTTGGTTGTAATTACTATTTTAGGCAACTCCTTTAAATACATCAATAATCCATTGATTAACTGTAAGGATAAATTGCTATTTTTATTAATAGGATCTATTTCCAAGAAAACCAGTTTGGGCATGTGTTCTAAAATAAGATTTACTCCGTCTGCATAATTATCTGCAGTACCGAGAAAATTTAATTCGGAAAACTCACTGGCAATAACCTTTGTTCGCAAAGCACTTTCTGGATCATCGTCTATGATTATGTAGGTATAATTCATTTTTTCGTTGGAATACTTTATTTTTATGTTCTATTATTTACTTTTTCTAAAATTCAAAATAACCATTTATAATATCTATCCTATTTAATTAACAAAAATCACACTAATTACGATATAATTTTAAAGAAAAACATTCAAAGTTATGTTTTTTTTAGTATGGGTTAATAAAAATAATTTAAAATTAATATGCATTGGTTTAGAAATTCAAACAATCACTGTATCAGCTTATTTTTTAAAATTTCAGGCAAAAAAAAATGCCTCCCAACTGAGAAGCATTTTCATCTATTTTAAATAAAAAATTACATTTTCATCAACCAGTTTTTCATAGAAACCTCATTTTCAATGATTGATTTCAAGTCGGCAATAGCGACACGGTCTTGTTTCATAGTATCTCTATGACGAATGGTTACCGTTTGGTCTTCTATTGTTTGGTGATCAACAGTGATACAAAATGGAGTTCCCAAAGCATCTTGTCTTCTATAACGTCTTCCTACTGCATCTTTTTCATCGTAGGAAACATTGAAATCCCATTTCAAATCATCAATGATTTTTTTGGAAATTTCAGGTAATCCATCTTTTTTAACCAATGGTAAAACAGCTGCTTTTGTTGGAGCCAAAACGGCTGGCAATTTTAATACAGTTCTTGTTGAACCATCTTCTAGTGTTTCTTCTTTTAAGGAAGTAGCGAAAACAGCCAAGAACATTCTGTCCAATCCTACTGAAGTTTCAACCACATAAGGAACGTAGTTTTGATTCAATTCGGCATCAAAATACTGCAATTTTCTACCCGAAAATTGTTCATGAGCTTTTAAGTCAAAGTCAGTTCTGGAGTGAATTCCTTCCAATTCTTTGAAACCAAAAGGGAAATTAAATTCAATATCAGCTGCTGCATTGGCATAATGAGCCAGTTTTTCATGATCGTGAAAACGATAATTTTCTTTTCCTAAACCAAGGGATAAATGCCAGTTCAAACGAGTAGTTTTCCAGTGTTCGTACCATTGCATTTCTTCGCCTGGACGTACAAAAAATTGCATTTCCATTTGTTCAAACTCACGCATACGGAAGATGAATTGTCTGGCTACAATTTCGTTTCTAAAAGCTTTTCCGGTTTGAGCGATACCAAAAGGAATTTTCATTCTTCCTGATTTTTGAACATTCAAGAAATTCACAAAAATACCTTGAGCTGTTTCTGGACGCAAATACAAATCCATTGCCGAATCTGCAGAAGCACCTAATTTAGTACCAAACATCAAGTTGAATTGACGCACTTCGGTCCAATTTCTAGAACCTGATTCTGGACAAGCAATTTCCAGTTCTTCGATTAATGCTTTTACATCGTCTAGATCACCAGCTCCTAAAGAGCGACCCATTCTTTCCAGAATTTGTCTTTCTTTTGCTTTGTATTCCATCACTCTTGCGTTGGTGGTCACAAATTCTTGTTCGTTGAACGCATCCCCAAATCGAGCACGCGCTTTTTCGATTTCTTTGATAGCTTTTAGATTTAGCTTTTCGGCATAATCTTCAATCAGGACATCGGCTCTGTATCTTCTTTTGGAATCTTTGTTGTCTATCAATGGATCGTTAAAGGCATCCACGTGACCCGATGCTTTCCAAGTGGTTGGGTGCATCAATATAGCCGCGTCTAGTCCTACGATGTTTTCGTTCATTTGAACCATCGATTTCCACCAATATTCGCGTATGTTCTTTTTTAATTCTACTCCGTTTTGTGCATAATCATAGACTGCACTTAAACCATCGTATATTTCGCTTGACGGAAAAATAAATCCGTACTCTTTTGCGTGCGAAACTACATTCTTAAATAAATCTTCTTGTTTTGCCATAATAGTGCAAAAATATAAAAAGGGAAATTAAAAAAAGAAAAAAATGAAGTTAGAAATGGTGATTTTCTTATTTTTATGGATAAATCTACTTTTATATGCTTAATTCCTTGATCAATCTATTTTTCCCGCCCGTTTGTGCCGGCTGCAAATCATTCATTGGTACAAATGAAAATGTAATTTGTACCGTATGTCGTCATGAATTGCCTTTGACCAATCATCATTTGAATCCAGAAAATGAAGCCTTTAAAAAGTTTTATGGTCGAATTCCCGTAGAACATGTTTCTGCATTGTTGTATTTTCATAAAAAGGGAATGGTTCAAGAACTCATACATAATTTGAAATACAAAGGTCATGAAGAAATTGGAACCGTTTTGGGCGAATGGTACGCTTCCGAGCTAAAAGACAATCCGATTATAAAGGATGTAGATCGTATCATTCCTGTTCCATTGCATAAAAAACGCATGAAAGAAAGGGGCTATAATCAAGTTACTAATTTTGGATTGGCTTTGGCTGAGCATTTTAAAACTCCAATGAACGATTCTATTTTAATGCGAAAAGTATATTCAAAAACGCAATCAAAAAAGAATCTTTTGGGGAGAATCGAAGGAATTGAAACGGTTTTTGATGTTGATTTCTGTGAAGAAGACTGGAACAAACATTATCTATTGATTGATGATGTATTGACCACAGGCGCTACGCTCGAAGCTTGTTCAAAAGCATTGCTTAAAATTCCGGGAGCAAAAATTAGTATTGTTTGTATGGCGATGGCACATTCTTGATTTCCTTTTTTTTTAACCAGTCATGGAGGCCCGTTAGGGGATGAAATATGTGTTAGAAAAATTAAATATCTAGATAAAAGCCATATTCAGCGTTAGAAATCTACTGTATCTGGGTTAGACTAAAAGGCCTTGTAAATATGCGTGAGGGATGGACGCTGGCTACCGAAGTAGCGCAAACAGCCCGACAGCATAAGGAAAAGTGGCCGAATAAGCGGTTTCTAAGTTAGGCCACTTTTCCTTATGGTGGCACGCCCTACTAATTTTAAAACTATTTTCGAGCATAGGTCTTGAAATACCCACATTCATTTATAATTTCCTTATAATATTTAGTTTTCGAATAATTTTCTTTTAGATTTTTGAAGCCTTGCCAAGCGATAAAATTGGTTTGGTCATCTTGAATGTCCCAAGTAGATAAATTCAGTGAATAATATTTTTTGTTGTAATAATCATTGCGCTCACATTTGGCTAACAGGTATTGGGTTTTGGCTTTCTGTTCGTTGTTTTTGGTTGCTTGAAAAGCTTTTGCGTAATAGGCTTTTGCCACAGAACAATTGATAATCATATCTCGAATAGATTCTCTAAAATAGTCTGGAGTTGAACCTTCTCCTGCTATTTTTCCTTCATAGAAAAGGCGACCGTTACCAAAATGTGTAATGTTATAAAAAGCATTTCCAAGTAAAAGACTATTGTTGTAAACATCCACTTTTTTGGCTAAATTGTCTTGCATTTTTTGAATTATTGTCAAAAAATCAAGCATGCTGTATTTCTTTTTTTGTGGAGCTTGATGGTCACAATCATGACAATCTTTGATGTTTCCTAAAAATGGATTCCCGTAAAAAACCGTTGTTTGAATTCCTTCTGCTTGTTTCATAAAAGCAATGGCTTCTGGAATTTTGTTCTCGAAAGTTGCTTTGACTCCTTGAAAATAATTTATATCGGCTAGTTTTATTTCGTAAATGGAAGCACCAATTTTTTCAATTTCCGTTTTATTTTCTTTAGAAAGAAATGCTTTCATATCTAAAAGTTGCTGCTCTGAATCATAAAAACTGGAATTATGATTGAAAACTTCGTTCATCACACTATTTTTTTGAGAGCGGTAAAGCGCTGCTAAATAATTTTTGCTCCAAGCGGTTGCATTTTCATATCTAAGATTCTCAATCGCACTTTTTGGCAATTCTAGATACAACCAATTCAAATCGGCTAGAATTGTTTTTTCATTTTCAGGATTCAATTGATCTATTTTGCTAAGGTTATTTACAAAACGAAGCAAACGAACTTGAGCAATGGCCAGAGGAGTTTTTGGCATCTTACTTTCGGCTTTGTCAAAATTTTTGTCGGCTTGTTTGAAGTTTCCGTTTAAGGTTTCAAGGTAAGCAGCTGCTACATTCCACAAATAGGGTTTTGTCGTTTTATCGGATTGTGCTACTTTATTGACCAGATCAATTGTCGTTTTATTAATACTGTCTTTGGTGCTTTTTTTATTTTCAAGAACGGATCTGTCTTTAAAATTACGGTCTATTTTATTTTCTTGATTGTTTATTAATCGAGTCAATAAATAGTCGAGATGCTGACTTTTGGGTTGTAATTTATAGATTTCACTAATTGCTTTTTCTTCATCGTTATAATACCCTTGAATAGCCCAAAGCGCCGCTTTTTCGTCATTCGTTTTGGCCATCGCCAAGGATTGTTTCCAGTCTTTTTCTTCTTGAGGATGGAAACAATAAGCTGAAACTACGCGCATTGCAGAACATTTATCAAAAACCTGGCTGTAGAGATAATTGGATTTCGCATAGTGTTTTTGTTTGTATTCGATTCCGGCAACATAAGCAAGTGCTCTATAATACAAGGTGTTTTTTGGCATTGTCTTTTCAGTTTGATTGAAAAATGTCACCCCATTTACTTGTCTATCACTATAAAAACTTGCTTTTATAACAAGGAACCAATACCTGTTTTTTAGAAAAGGATCTTTGGTATCGTTGTATTTTTTTTCCAGTGATTTAATCCAATTGCTATCGGATAAAACTTCTGGTTTTACCGTTTCATCATAATTCCAAGAATCATATTGCTGGGTGGAATAGGTTTCAATAATTTGTGCTTCATTTAAAAAAAAGAAAAAATCTTTAATTTTTGCTTCACTTAATTTGAATTTTTTATTCCATTTCTCAGAGACTTTATTCGGTTTCTCTTTTTTATAATATACCATCAAATCGGCCACATCAGCACTACTGGAATCGGTTAAGAAAAACGCCAGCTCTTTTTCGTTAATTTTCCTTTCAAGATACGTATTCCAGTCTTTGATATTATCTGAGTTGAAACGGGTGCGATGTTCGGTATCATATCCTATTTCATAAAAGAAATCGGTAGACAAAAACAAAGGAGAATACGATTTGTCTACAAAAGTTTCTGGAGCAAAGTTGGAATCAAAAGACCAACCCCAATCGCCATCTGAACAGGCATAAATGGTACCGTAAACCAAAAGAGAAATGGTACTAAAAGCAATCAATAACTTTTTTAAAAATGGCTGCATCATAGTTTTTTAAATTAAATTCATCTAAATCGTAAAAGATAATTTCTTTTGGATTTTGAGTTGTGCGTTTTTTTAAATCATTTGCCATTTCAAACAAATCAGACTCTGAAATGGTTTCTATTTTTAATTGGTCCTTTTCTTTGTAATAAATACCATTTTGAAAGGTTGCTTTTTTAACTAAAAACCAATTTTTATTTGTAAGAACAAAACTACTGTAATTTTTTAAATTATTAACATCAATTTTATTTCTTAAACCAATTATTTTTCCGTCTCTAATATGTATACCCCATGAATAGATTGGCAATGCAATATTTATTGGTAGTGGATAATTTTTTAGACTTGCTAAATAACGTTTGGCTATGTTGCGATCGTAAATTGAATTTAGGGAATCTGGAGCAATTTTGCCCATATTATAGTACATTAAAACACCCCGATCTACAGCAGGGATTTTTGTTTTTTCATAATACTTAATTTGATGAAGTCGTATCGTTGCGGAGAGTTGCTTGCTTGAAATTTTTTTAAAAATTTGAATAAAACGCAGATAATTATCTTTACTTCTCAAAGTCCAATCGCAATCTATTTGAATTTCTTCAATGCTGATATTGTTTTTAGTATTGATTTGTTGGATAAAATGGTTTGTTTTTTGTGCCAAATCCAAAAGATCTACTTTTTTATCAAGCATTACTTTATTTTTGATATATACTACAGGTACGATTTCAAAATTAAGAGTTGAATCCTCAAAACGAATTGGACTTTTAGGATACGGATTTTGTGTTTTTGGATTTAAGTCGACATCAAAATATCTAATATAAACTCGCTTCACTTTGTTTGATATCAGGGTATTTTTTTCTTTTGGCGAAAGCCTAAAAATTGTTTTCCAATAATAAAAAGAGACAATTGGCTGTTCTTGTTGTTGGCAGGAAAAAAAGAAACAGACTATGAGCCCAATAAGAACTATTTTTTTCAAAAGGGGAAATTTAAAAGTTACTCTTTTCGGTTTTTGGCTCGATTATAGGTCCAATAAGCCAATACTACTAAAATTACAAAAGGCAAATAAGAACCAATTAGAACCCCAATTTGATACCCTTCATCGGGAGCTTGTTTAATTTTTTTTGCAATATCTACATTTTGAAGTAATAGAATAATATGAGTCATTTTTTATTTAATTAAAGCGTTTTTTGTAAAATCGGACAGTACTAATTTACCTGAAATTGCAGCTCTTTCTTTTAAAAGTTTATCCCAATGCGCCGTTCCTTCCCAAAATACTTTTTTTATTTCATAAAGTGCTTCTGGATTATAAAGTGCCAGTTTTCTGGAGAATGCAACAACTTCTTTATCTAATTCTTCTTGTGAATTCACTATTTTAGCAAAAAGTCCTTTTTGATGAGCCCATGAAGCCGATTTCCATTCGTGTGCGTCCAAAGTCATTTCTGACATTGCCATTTTTCCAATTTTTCGACTCACAGCAGGTTCAATTACAAAAGGGCCAATACCAATAGCCAATTCAGATAATTTAATAGCACTTTCTGAGGTGGCCAATGCATAGTCACAAGCGGCAGCAATACCAACTCCTCCTCCCACTGCTTTTCCGTGTATCCGCCCTACTATTATTTTTTTGCAAGTACGCATAGCATTGATCAAATTGGCAAATCCAGAAAAAAAGCGTGTCCCCTCTTCAAGTGTACTTACTGCCAAAAGTTCATCAAAAGAAGCACCTGCACAAAAAGCGCCTGTACCTTCACTTTTTAATACAATTACAGAAATCTCTGGATTATCACTCAAAAAAGTAAGCTCATTTGTCAATCTATCGAGTAATACTCTTGGAAAAGAGTTGCTTGCTGGATGACCAAACTGAACCGTAGCAATTTTGTTTTCTATAGTTGTTAGTAATGTTCCGTTTTTGTCTGGTGTAAGCATAAGGTATATTTTGATGTAAAGTTAAAAAAAGGAATCATAGCAAAATATATTTTTTTAGGAATTGAAGAATTGTGATTTTGAAATTTGCATATTCCTATAATTAAATGTTATATTTGCGCCGTACTTGAGGGATTAGCTCATTTGGCTAGAGCGTCCCGATAATGATCGGGAAGGTTCGGTTTTAATTAGTTATAAAACTTTTGAATTCTATTAAAATATTGGGGGATTAGCTCATTTGGCTAGAGCGCTTGCCTGGCAGGCAAGAGGTGGTCGGTTCGAATCCGATATTCTCCACTCACTAAACCCAAACCTTGTTTGGGTTTTTTTATGTCTAGTCCTGAAAAAAAGGGAGCAATAAATTCTCAGAAAAATTGAACCATTAAGAAATTAAGATTCATTAAAAACGACCTCGAATCTTAATGAATCTTAATTTCTTAATGGTTTAAAAAAAAGAATGGCTATGACCTTTTTGGTAATGCCCCAAATTTCTTTGTTGACCCTGAGAACTTTTGTTTTCCAATCCTTCCTTCGATACAATTTACTAAAAAAACTTTGCCTATTTTTGTTAGGTACTTAAACTAACTTCAAAATGAAAAAAATCTTATTTCTGATGGCAGTATCAACTTCGTTAACTTCTCTAGGGCAAAACCAAAAAGCAACTCCATTAACGTATCCCAAAACAGCAAAGGGGGAAACGGTTGATGTCTATTTTGACACCAAAGTAAACGATCCCTACCGTTGGCTCGAGGACGATAAATCTCCCGAAACAGCTGCTTGGGTAAAAGAAGAAAACAAAGTAACCTACGATTATTTGGATCAAATCCCTTTTAGAAATGCTTTGAAATCCAGACTCGAAAAACTGTGGAATTACGAAAAAATTGGAGCACCATTCAAAGAAGGAAGTTTTATTTATTATTACAAAAATAACGGTTTGCAAAATCAATCGGTTTTGTATCGAAAAGACTCCAAAGGCAAAGAAGAAGTTTTTCTGGACCCGAATACCTTTTCAAAATTAGGAACCAGTTCTTTGGGAGGAGTAGATTTTTCTAAAGACGGCTCCAAAGTAGCTTATTCTATCTCTGAAGGCGGAAGTGACTGGCGAAAAGTAGTCCTTATGGATGTCAACACTTTCAAAAAACTCGAAGACACTTTGGTCGATGTCAAGTTTAGCGGTATCTCCTGGAAAGGGAACGAAGGATTTTATTATTCCAGTTATGACAAACCAAAAGGAAGTGAACTCTCGGCCAAAACCGACCAACACAAATTGTATTACCATAAATTGGGAACGGCTCAAAAAGACGATCAGGTCATTTTTGGAGCAGACCAAAAACGCCGTTATGTAGGCGGAGGCGTGACCGAAGACAATCATTATCTAGTGATTTCTGCCTCCAATGCCACTTACGGAAACGAATTGTACATTCAGGATTTGACCAAACCCAACAGTCCGATAGTAACGATTGTGGATAATTTTAATAGTGACAACAACATCATTGAAAACGAAGGCGAAAAATTATTCATAGAAACCGACTTAAACGCGCCCAACAAACGCATTGTAAGTGTAGATGTGAGCAATCCAAAACCAGAAAACTGGAAAGATGTAATCCCCGAAACCGAAAATGTGTTGACCCCAACAACAGGAGGCGGGTATTTCTTTGCCAATTACATGAAAGATGCCGTTTCGGTAGTCAAACAATATGATTATTCTGGAAAATTGATTCGCGAAATTAAATTACCAGGAATAGGTACAGCCTCTGGATTTGGAAGTAAAAAAGAAGAAAAAATTCTGTATTATTCCTTTACCAATTATATTACGCCGCCTTCAATTTATTCTTTTGAACCAAAATCGGGAAAATCGGCCGTGTATCAAAAGCCAAAAGTCGATTTCAAAAGCGAAGATTACCAATCCGTACAAGTGTTTTATACGTCCAAAGATGGAACCAAAATTCCAATGATTATCACGCACAAAAAAGGATTGAAACTCGACGGCAAAAACCCAACTATTCTTTATGGATACGGAGGTTTCAACATCAGTTTAACGCCTAGTTTTAGTATTTCCAATGCCGTTTGGATGGAAAACGGCGGTATTTACGCAGTAGCCAATTTGCGCGGAGGCGGAGAATACGGCAAAAAATGGCACGATGCAGGAACCAAAATGCAAAAGCAAAACGTATTTGATGATTTCATCGCCGCAGCCGAATATCTAATAGCGCAAAAATATACTTCGTCCAATTTTCTAGCCATTCGCGGAGGATCCAACGGAGGGTTATTGGTAGGCGCCACTATGACACAGCGCCCCGATTTAATGAAAGTGGCGTTGCCTGCCGTTGGTGTAATGGACATGTTGCGTTACCACACCTTTACCTCGGGAGCCGGTTGGGCTTTTGATTATGGAACTTCGGCAGACAGCAAAGAAATGTTCGAATACATCAAAGGATATTCACCAGTAGCCAACGTAAAAGCAGGAGTTCAATATCCCGCCACGATGGTCACCACGGGCGATCATGACGACAGAGTTGTTCCAGCACACAGTTTTAAATTTGCAGCCGAGTTACAGGAAAAGCAAACCGGAAACAACCCCGTTTTAATCCGAATCGACATCAATGCAGGTCACGGAGCCGGAAAATCATTGGCCGCTACCATTCAAGAAAGTTGCGACATACAAGCCTTTACTTTATACAATATGGGATTTACAGCATTGCCAAAATAAAGAAGCTGTAGTAATAAGGAGCTTAATCCTGCTGTTTGCTACAAGCTTTATCATAAAACGCCCTTTTTCTAAGAATAAAAAGGAGCTTCCTCTGGTCGCTCTTTTTGTTCAAGAAAAAGGGCCTTTTATTTCAAAAGGCTTTTCACTTCCATCAGGGCTAGGGCTTCAACCTAAAATTCCACATTATATTTCATCACGAAGCTAGATTACTCAATAAAACAAGTACTAACGGACTATTTAATAAAGGAAGAATCTTCTCTTTCGATTCTAAGATTAGGCGTAAATTTGGGCTCTTCAGAAGAATCCAGATATAGTAGATTTCTATTGCAGAATTAGCTTCTTCGAATTTCAAAAAACATTAGGCAACAAAAAAGACCTTCTTTTCAGAAGGTCTTCAATATATTTTCAATCGTATTTGATTATAGACTGTATTTCACTCCAATAGTCATACCTAATCCAGAAATTCCAACATAAGAACTAATGTCATCAGTAGCTTTAGTGCTGTCAAAACCAGCAGCATTTGTTACTTTACTATTAGAAGCTGTTGTCAATACATCAGTATAATTTGTATGAACTGAAGAAACTGAAAGTGTACTTAATTTATCCACCCCATTTACAGAATACGAAGTAGTTTCTTTAGTTTTCCCGTGTACTGTAAAATTACGGTATTCAACCTCTCCATAAACAGAAAAATTACCTCCTATTTTGTAAGCAGTCCCCAAAGCAGCCATAAAACCTAAAGTAGGGTTTGGTTTAATTTTATCCGTTTTACTTATTTTCATAGCACCTGTAACTGGCTCTGCTTCTGTTTTAATTTCTAAATAACCATTTACTGGTACAATTACACCCACTTTAGAATAAGACTCAAAACCTTTAACTTCTCCCAAATAAAGCACTACAGCTGGAGCCAAGTCTAAAGCTCTAATTTTACCTTCTGCTTTAAAATTAAAAGGTGTTCCTGGAGCTCCAGTAGCAGGAGTATATCCAGAAGTTTGAGCCATTGTTTTGCTGTTACTGGTATAATAGTTAATGCTCATTTGCACACCAAAACGCTCTGAAAATCGGTAACCTGCTCCTCCTCCGTAGCGAAAACCTTCTCCAAAAGACCCAGTAATACTTTCTTCTGATATAAGTGTTGTTCCTGAGTAAACTTTACTTAATGCATCATTACCACCTACAGTTGGAAATTCTGTTGCTACAACTGATCCGAAATAAGATCCGCCAGCATAAAAATTCCAACCTCTTTTACTACCTGATGCGTCTGTAGTCCCTGAAGTTTGCCCTACCATAGTCATTGTAGAAGCTAGTAATCCTAATAAAAATAATTTTGTTTTCATGTATGTATGAGTTATTTAAGTTATTCAAATTGACAAGACTTTGTATCTAATTGAATTGATGCGAAATCGTTGTAATTCACGGCAATATTAGTAAAAATATATTATGCGAGCATATTTTTAATTGTTATTTTTAATTCAATTTAAAATTAATCTGCATTTTCTCCAATTCAAACAATAATTCATTTGAAATTTGAACTTTTAATTTTCTACTTGGCATCGATAATTTGGTCACCACTTTTATTTCTTCAACTTCGGTGACTGTTTTTGTTTCAATCACTTCGGTTGCTTCTTCGTTTTCATCCACAAAAGATTCATCCTCGCTCTCTTCAAACTCAGAAGTGGTCTCGACGATTCGTTTTATTTTTTCTAATTCCATAATTTCAAAAGTCACGGTGTTGTCTCCTTTATTTTCTTGAAACAGTCGGTTCAATTGGTGGATAAAATCGGTTTCCAAATCCTTTATATTCAACAAAAGAATGAGTTTTTTCGCAAAAGTACTCAACACATCCTGAAGGTATTGCACTAATACAAATTGCATTCTAGGATCGGTTTTTTTACCTGTATCCTGATTTACCCAACCTTCTTTTATCATCACTTTCATGAAAGTAAAATTGTTTTGAATAAAGAAATGCCTGAACTTTAAATATTCTTCGCCAAAAATTTTAAACTCATAACTCTCATCATAGCCTTCCAACACAAAAGTCCCCCATCCTTTTCCGTTTTTGGCTACACGGTGTTGTACATTGGTAATGATCCCTCCAAAAGTTAGATTTTTACCCACATACATCTCCATGTTTTTGAGGGCTTCGAGTTTAGCATTGCAAAAATATTTCATCTCAAATTTGTAATCGTCCAACGGATGCCCCGAAATATAAATCCCAACCACCTCTTTCTCTTTGGCCAATTTTTCCATCGTACTCCAGTCTTCACAAGGAGGCACAACGGGTTCGGCAATTTGCACCTCGCTAGTTTCTCCAAATAGACTTACTTGCGATGAATTTTCATTCTCTTGAAATTTAGATCCATACTTAATGGATTTTTCATAGAAGGTTATTCCGTCACCATCATCATGAAAATATTGCGCTCTGGTCGTTCCCTCAAACGAATCGAAACCACCCGCCAAAATTAAATTCTCCAGTGCTTTTTTATTAGCAGCGCGCAAATCAATACGCTTGGTCAAGTCAAAAATAGACTTGTATTTTCCATCTTTTCTGTTTTCCACAATAGTCGCAACCGCTCCAGAACCAACCCCTTTTATGGCACCCATTCCAAAACGTACCGCATAATCATCATTTACGGTAAACTTGTAGAACGATTCATTTACATCAGGCCCAAGAACCTGCAAGCCCATACGCTTGCATTCTTCCATAAAAAAGGACACCTGCTTAATATCATTCATATTATTAGAGAGTACCGCCGCCATATATTCAGCTGGATAATGCGCTTTGAGATAAGCGGTTTGATAGGCTATCCAAGCGTAACAAGTGGAGTGGGATTTATTAAATGCATAACTCGCAAATGCTTCCCAGTCTTTCCAAATTTTCTCCAAAACGGTTGCATCATGGCCTTTTTCGGCAGCTTGGGCAACAAACTTGGGTTTCATTTTATCCAGCACCTCTTTTTGCTTCTTACCCATCGCTTTACGCAATACGTCGGCTTCACCTTTGGTAAATCCTGCTAACGATTGGGACAAAAGCATTACCTGCTCTTGGTAAACGGTAATTCCATAAGTTTCCCCTAAATATTCCTCGCAGGCATCTAGATCGTATTTGATTTCTTCTTCGCCATTTTTTCTTCTAACAAATGATGGAATATACTCCAAAGGTCCTGGACGATACAAAGCATTCATCGCAATCAAATCCCCAAAAACCGTTGGCTTCAAATCCTTCATGTATTTCTGCATTCCGGGGGACTCGTATTGGAAAATCCCAACGGTTTCCCCTCTTTGGAACAGCTCATACGTTTTGGTATCATCAATCGGAAAAGTATCAGGATCGAGTTGAATTCCGGTTCTGTACTTTACCAATTTTACGGTATCTTTTATCAAAGTCAGGGTCTTCAGACCCAAAAAGTCCATCTTCAGCAATCCGGCACTTTCTGCAACTGAGTTATCAAACTGAGTAACATACAAATCAGAATCTTTGGCCGTAGTAACCGGAACAAAATTCGTAATATCCGATGGTGTAATAATCACCCCGCAAGCATGAATTCCGGTGTTTCGCATAGAACCCTCCAAAATTTTCGCTTGTTGAATAGTTTCTCCAGCCAAATCTCCCGAATTGGCAATTGCGATCAACTCTTTTACATTATCAAATTCATCTGAACGTAAGGCTTTTTTAACCTCATCCTCACTTTCAGAAATAAAACGTGCCAAATTCCATTTGGATGGCATCATTCCTGGAATAAGTTTTGCAATCCTGTCGGCTTCAAACAATGGCAAGTCCAATACACGGGCCGTATCACGAATCGCTGATTTGGTTGCCATTTTACCGTAGGTGATAATTTGTGCTACCTGATTCTTACCATATTTATTGATCACATAATCCATAACTCGACCACGACCCTCATCATCAAAATCGATATCAATATCGGGCATGGACACACGATCCGGATTCAAGAAACGCTCAAAAAGTAAATCGTACTTAATCGGGTCAATATTGGTAATCCCTAAACAATAAGCCACTGCAGAACCCGCCGCAGAACCACGACCAGGTCCTACCGAAACATCCATATTTCGAGCTTCGGCAATAAAATCCTGAACAATCAAAAAGTAACCTGGATATCCAGAATTCGAAATGGTCAACAACTCAAAATCCAATCGTTCTTGAATAGCAGAAGTAATTTCGCCATATCTTTTTTTGGCACCATTCATTGTTAGATGCCTCAAATAAGCATTCTCTCCTCTCACTCCACCATCCGCTTCGTCTTCGGGAACTATGAATTCCTCTGGAATATCAAATTTAGGTAGCAATACGTCACGATACAGCGAGTAGATTTCGACTTTATCTACAATTTCCTGAATGTTAATTATGGCATCAGGCAAATCGGCAAAAAGTTTTTTCATCTCTTCGCCCGACTTGAAATAATACTCTTGATTGGGCAAACCATAACGATAGCCACGACCTCGACCAATCGGGGTGGCTTGTTTTTCACCATCTTTGACACACAATAAAATATCGTGCGCATTCGCATCCTCTTTCTTTAAATAGTAGGTGTTATTGGTGGCAATTAATTTTACTTGGTGTTTTTGGGAAAATTCAACCAAGGTTTTATTTACACGATTTTCATCTTCTTGATTGTGACGCATAATTTCGAGATACAAATCATCCCCAAATTGTGCTTTCCACCAAATTAAAGCTTCCTCTGCTTGGTTCTCTCCAATGTTCAGAATTTTACTCGGAATCTCTCCGTATAAATTCCCGGACAAAACCATGATGTCTTCCTTGTATTTTTCAACAATGTTTCTGTCAATTCTTGGAACATAATAAAAACCTTCAGTATAGGCAATCGAAGCCATCTTGGCCAAATTGTGATAGCCTTTTTTATTTTTGGCCAATAACACAATTTGATAACCATTATCCTTCTTCGTTTTATCCAAATGATTTTCGCAAATATTAAATTCGCAACCTACAATTGGTTTTATCTCGGTCTCTGTAGGCTCCTCACCACTTTCTACTAAGGCTTTGTTTTTAGCTGATGCCGCTTTGTTGTGATTCATCACTGCACTCACAAAATGAAAAGCCCCCATCATATTTCCTGTATCGGTCATGGCTACAGCTGGCATTTTATTTTGAGCTGTGACCGAAACTATATTACCAATCCCAATAGTCGATTGCAAAACCGAAAACTGTGTGTGGTTGTGTAAATGCACAAAAGAGGCATCTACCAATACTTTTTTATTCTCCGTTAGTTCTTCTTTGGAAACGGAGACGGCTTGCTTCTCGCCAAATTGCAGTCGGATTTTCTCCGAAGCTTCTTTTAAATTAATGTGTTTTAACCCTATCAGCTCAATTTCATGCGGATTTTTATTTTTGAAATCCTTGAAATAACCAATTTCTACATCCAGCTCTTCTTTGGTAAAAATATCACGACGAATTAATTCCAAGAAACAACGCGTAGTTGCCTCAACGTCGGCGGTGGCGTTGTGTGCTTCCGCAAAAGGTTTATCGAAAAGATAAGAGTGTAATTCCGTCAAAGTAGGTAATTTGAATTTCCCGCCACGTCCTCCTGGCAATTTCAATAACGACGCCGTAACCTCGGTACAAGTATCCAGAATTGGCATTGAACCCATAGTCGAAGTCACACCCATTCTATAGAATTCACAACCCATAATGTTGATATCAAAACCTAGATTCTGACCCACAATAAACTTGGCTTTACCTAAAGCAATATTGAATTTCTCTAAAACTTCTCCCAAAGAAATCCCTTCAGCTTCCGCCAATTCAGTGGAAATTCCGTGAATACGTTCGGCATCATACGGAATATTAAATCCCTCGGGTTTTACCAAATAATCCTGATGCTCGATGAGTTTCCCCATGTCATCATGCAACTGCCACGCGATTTGTATACATCTGGGCCAGTTGTCGGTGTCAGAAATGGGTGCGCCCCATTTCTTGGGTAATCCTGTGGTTTCGGTATCGAATATTAAGTACATAAGCCCCTCCCCAGCCCTCCCCGAAAGGGAGGGGGCTAAAACCTTTATGGTTTTAGCAGTGCATTTAACTGGTTATAAACACTTTAAAATTAATTGTAAATTCAAAAAATGAAATTCAAATTTAGGTTTTTTATGGGGATTGAAAGCCTTAAGTTATTAACAAAAAAGAGGCACTTGTCTGTACGTTTTAAATCTCATTCGTAAAATAAATTTTTACAGAACTTCCTAAATGTCCTTGCGATCGCGTGAGGGATGGGCTAAGCTACCGAAGTAGCAGCAACAGCCCGACCGCGTTGAGGAAAGGGGCTGTATGAGCGGTATCATAATCAAGCCCCTTTTCTCAACGCGGTCACGCCCAACTGATTTATAGTTTTTATTTCATCCGAAAACCTTCTTTACTATCAAATATTCATCTCTTCTCTTTTTTGGATGTCGTAGTATTTTAGCAAAAAAAAGGAGGTCTAAAAACTCAAAAATAGCATTATTTTCAGCTCACTAAATTGTTTTTTTTACTCTTTTATATCAAATATCTTCAACATAAAATATAACAATAATCACTATTTTTTAAATTTTTGTTGTTATTTTTTAAACAAATTGTCTGTTTATGCGTTTTATTTGTAATAAATTTGCAAATTATTAAAAACAGAGTCAACAGCATCAAATCTACTTTGAAAAGAAATTCAAAGTCAAAACAAGAAAGCGTATTTTTTGACCAAAAACAGCGAACCAAAGTACAATAGTGTTGTAATATTCTTTTGGGTATCGTATATAACCGCTTTTCGAAATTGACAACTCTCTTTTCTTTTTTAAATTTGTTGCCAATGATATAATTGGTAGGAAACTATCTAAATTATAAAAGAAAAATACACTAAAAAATAGTTAAAATGAGTACTACATTATTCGACAAAGTATGGGATTCGCACGTGGTGCGTAAAATAGAAGATGGACCAGATGTGTTTTTTATTGACCGTCATTTTATTCACGAGGTAACTAGTCCTGTTGCTTTTTTAGGTTTGAAAGAAAGAGGCATTAAGGTATTGTATCCGGAACGCACTTTTGCAACTGCCGATCACAACACACCAACTATAAACCAACACTTACCTGTTGCTGATGCTTTGTCTGCCAATCAATTGAAAGCATTGGAAGATAATGCTGCCGAATATGGAATTTCTCACTGGGGATTGGGACATCAAAAAAATGGTATCGTTCACGTGGTAGGGCCTGAAAACGGAATTACTTTGCCTGGTGCTACTATCGTTTGTGGTGACTCTCACACTTCTACTCACGGTGCTTTTGGAGCGATTGCTTTTGGTATCGGAACTTCTGAGGTGGAAATGGTTATGGCTACGCAATGTATTATGCAGCCAAAACCAAAAAAAATGCGTATCAACGTAAACGGAACTTTGAGCAAAGGTGTGGGGCCAAAAGACGTTGCACTATATATTATTTCAAAATTAACAACTTCGGGCGGAACTGGTTATTTTGCTGAATATGCCGGAAATGTTTTTGAAGAAATGTCCATGGAAGGTCGTATGACCGTTTGTAACTTGAGTATCGAAATGGGTGCTCGTGGTGGTATGATTGCTCCGGACCAAAAAACTTTCGATTTCTTAGAAGGACGTTTATATGCTCCAAAAGGGGAAGCTTGGACAAAAGCAGTTGAATACTGGAAAACTTTGAAAACTGATGCTGATGCCGTTTTTGATGCTGAATTAAACATCGACGCTGCAGATATCGAACCAATGATTACTTATGGTACAAATCCTGGAATGGGAATTGGTATCACAAAACATATTCCAAACGCCAACCAAGTGGAAGGTGGTGAGGAAACTTATAAAAAATCTTTGGCCTATATGGGCTTCCACGAAAATGACGTAATGATTGGTAAACCAATTGATTTTGTTTTCTTAGGAAGTTGTACCAATGGTCGTATTGAAGATTTTAGAGCTTTTACAGAAATTGTTAAAGGCAGAAAAAAAGCAGACAACGTTACCGCTTGGTTAGTTCCAGGTTCTCACGTTGTAGAAGCACAGATTAAAGAGGAAGGTCTTCTAGACATTCTTACCGAAGCTGGTTTTGTATTGCGTCAGCCAGGTTGCTCCGCTTGTTTGGCAATGAATGATGACAAAGTTCCTGCCGGAAAATATGCGGTAAGTACATCCAACAGAAACTTTGAAGGGCGTCAAGGTCCTGGTTCAAGAACACTATTGGCTAGCCCTATTATGGCTGCTGCTGCTGCCGTTACTGGAAAATTAACTGACCCAAGAGAATTGATGTAAAAAAGCAGTCGGCCTTGGGCTTTCGGCTATGGGCTATCAGCCGAAAGCTCAAAGCTGATGACCCAAAGCCCATATGAGAGATTTTAGAAAATATAATGTTTGGCAAGAAAGTCATTTGTTTACACTTGAAGTTTATCAAGTAACAAATGAGTTTCCAAAAGAAGAATTATTTGGATTAACAAGTCAATTGAGAAGAGCAGTTTCTTCTATTCCAACAAATTTTGCTGAAGGTTGTGGTTCTAATTCCGAAAAAGAATTTGCAAGATATTTGAATATTGCAATTGCTTCCTGCTCAGAAGTTGAATATTTATTATTACTTTCTTCTGACTTGAAATTTTTAAAACCTGAAATTCATCAGACTTTAGAAAGCAAAGTTATTCAAATTAGAAAACAGATTTACCAATTAAGACTAAAATTAAATCAATAAAATTAGTGCAGTTTTGCCCAAAGCTCAAAGCTCAAAGCCGACTGCCAAAAACAAATAAAAATGGCATACGATAAATTCACCATCCTTACCAGTAGTGCAGTGCCACTACCAATAGAAAACGTAGATACGGATCAAATTATTCCAGCTCGTTTCTTGAAAGCTACAAAACGTGAAGCTTTTGGAGACAACCTTTTTAGAGACTGGAGATACAATGGAGACGATACTCCAAAAGCAGATTTCGTTTTGAACGACGCAACATACAGCGGTCAAATATTAGTCGGCGGAAAAAACTTTGGTTCGGGTTCTTCAAGAGAACACGCAGCTTGGGCGGTTTACGATTATGGATTCCGTGCCGTTGTTTCTAGTTTCTTTGCAGATATTTTCAAAGGAAATTGCTTGAATATTGGTGTTTTGCCCGTACAAGTAAGTCCAGAATTTGCTGAAACTATTTTCAAAGCAATCGAAGCCGATCCAAAAACAGAATTGGAAATCAATTTGCCAGAGCAAACCATTACACTTAAAGTAACGGGGCAAAAAGAATCTTTTGACATCTCTGGTTACAAAAAAGACAATATGATTAACGGATTTGATGATATTGACTACTTGCAAAACATTAAAGAAGAGATTACAGGGTTTGCAGACAAACTGCCTTACTAAAAATAAATACAATTAGTTTTAGTTAAAAAACCCGACACATTTTTTAAATCTGTCGGGTTTATAAATAAAAATAGATATGATTTTAGAAATGGCTACTCTGCAGGTTAGAGAAGGTTCAGGTATTCAATTTGAAAGAGACTTTACAATTGCCAGCCAATTCATACAATCGATTCCTGGGTATGTAAACCACAGTTTTGAGAAAATGTTTAGAGCAAGAAAACAAATACCTATTGCTTGTTAATTGGGAGAAATTGGAAAATCATACCATCGGCTTTAGAGAATCTGAAGCGTATTTAGAATGGAAAAAATTGTTGCATCATTATTATAACCCGTTCCCGATTGTGGAGCATTATGAAATGGTTTTGGAGTCTAAAAAATAATTTTAAATCATATAAAATGAAATCAACATTAGCTGAAATACAACAACGTTTTGACAACGAAGTAGCCCGTTTTTCAAATTTAGAAACAGGCCAAATCAGTACCGTTGATGCCACTTTGAGTTTAGAATTATTGACCCAAGCTGCTAGCGTTTGTTGTCCTGATGCCAAACAAGTTTTGGATTTAGGCTGTGGTGCGGGTAATTATACATTAAAATTATTAGGGCTTATTCCTGACTTTGATGCCACCTTGATTGATTTAAGTCTACCAATGTTGGATAAAGCAAAAGAAAGAATTTTTGAAGTTTCAGAAGGAAAAATTACTACTATTCAAACTGATTTTTTGAATATGGAATTACCCGAAGACACTTTTGATATTGTGGTTACAGGAGCAGCAATGCATCATTTAAGATCGGATGAAGAATGGGAACAAGTTTTTTCTAAAATATATAAAAGTCTCAAAAAAGGAGGCTGCTTTTGGATATCCGATTTAATCAAGCACGACCATCCCGCCATTGACCAATTGATGTGGAAACGCTATTCGGATTATTTGGAAGGTGTGGGAGGCAAAGCGTATCAAGAAAATGTATTTGCTTATATTGCCAAAGAAGATACGCCAAGATCAGTAATATATCAATTAGAGGTTTTGAAAAAAGCAGGTTTTCATTATGTGGATGTATTGCATAAAAATAGTAATTTTTCCGTGTTTGGAGGTATAAAATAATGGAAAACATTAATTTCAAACCCAGCACAATTGAAGACATAGACAGCATTTTTGAATTTTATGATATGGCGATTGCCTATCAAAAAACCAAATTCAACAAACAATGGCAAGGTTTTGACAGAGCATTAATAGAAAAAGAAATTGCAGAAAACCGCCAATGGAAAGTTTTAATTAATAAAGAAATTGCTTGCATATTTGCCCTCACATTTGAAGACAAAAGCATTTGGAAAGAGAAAAACAGTGACAAAGCCGTTTATTTTCACCGAATAGTAACGCATCCTAAATTTAGAGGACAGCATTTTGTAGAAAAAATAATCGATTGGGGATTGCCATTTGCAAAAGAAAATAATTTGAATTATTTGAGAATGGATACTTGGGGGGACAATGAAGCTCTAATTGAATATTATCAAAAATGTGGTTTTAATTTCCTTGGAATTATAACTCCCGATTATGATGGTTTGCCCAAACATTATAAAGGAATAACATTGAGCTTATTTGAAATAAAAGTATAGAATAGCAATAAAAAAGAATCAAGCAATACCCTTTTAGAAGGAACATAAAAAGCAACATGGAAAAAAGAAAAATTGAAATAATGGATACCACACTTCGGGATGGAGAACAAACCTCGGGAGTATCCTTTTCTGCTACAGAAAAATTAACCATTGCGCAATTATTATTAGAAGAATTAAACATTGATCGAATAGAAGTGGCTTCCGCTCGTGTGAGCGAAGGAGAGTTTCAAGGCGTTAAAGGAATTATGTCTTGGGCTGAAGAAAAGGGATATACTGACAGAATTGAAGTATTGGCATTTGTTGATGGCGGAATTTCTATCGAATGGATGAAAAAAGCGGGGGCCAAAGTGCAAAATTTATTGACCAAAGGTTCTCTGAATCATTTGACGCATCAATTAAAAAAAACACCGGAGCAACATTTTGCCGAAATCGCACAATCTATTGCTTTGGCTAACGAAAATGGAATCGCCACCAATGTGTATCTTGAAGATTGGAGTAATGGTATGCGTAATTCTCCTGAATATGTTTTTCAGTATTTGGATTTTATAGTAACGCAGCCCATCAAAAGAGTACTTTTGCCAGATACACTAGGTGTGCTTATTCCATCCGATACTTTTGAATTTATTTCTAAAATTACCACAAAATATCCTGAAATTCATTTTGATTTTCACGCCCATAATGACTATGATTTAAGTGTTGCCAATGTGATGGAAGCTGTAAAAGCAGGCATCAGCGGACTGCACGTTACCGTAAACGGAATGGGAGAACGCGCTGGAAATGCTCCGCTGGAAAGTACCGTTGCAGTGATTAATGATTTTATGCCCGAGGTAAAAATCAACATCAAAGAATCCTCATTATATTCTGTAAGCAAGCTTGTTGAAACCTTTACTGGCTATAGAATCCCTGCCAACAAGCCTATTGTAGGTGATAATGTTTTTACACAAACGGCAGGAATTCACGCCGATGGTGACAACAAAAACAATTTGTATTTTAATGATTTGCTTCCAGAACGTTTTGGAAGAAAGCGAAAATATGCTTTAGGAAAAACATCCGGGAAAGCCAATATCGAAAAAAATTTACAAGAATTGGGATTGAAACTAAACCCTGAGGATTTAAAATTGGTAACCCAACGAATCATCGAATTGGGAGACAAAAAAGAAACCGTTACTAAAGAAGATTTGCCCTATATCATTTCGGATGTATTGGACAGTCAGTCTTATGAAGAAAAAATTGTAGTCGAATCCTATATATTGGTTCATGCCAAAGGGTTGCGCCCATCGACAACGCTATGTTTAAAAATTGAAGGTGAAATTTTTGAAGAAAATGCACAAGGAGATGGTCAATTTGATGCTTTTATGAATGCCCTTTCTAAAATTTACAAATCCAGAAAAATGATTTTGCCTAAATTGATTGATTATGCGGTTCGCATTCCACCAGGAAGTAGCTCGGATGCATTATGCGAAACCATTATCACTTGGACTAATAATGGAAAAGAATTTAAAACAAGAGGATTAGACTCGGATCAAACCGTTGCCGCTATCATTGCTACGCAAAAAATGCTCAATGTGGTTACTAATTAAAAAAATGAAATGATTTAAAGATTGAAAAATTAAAACTTCAATCTTTAAATCTTTAAATAATTCAATCTTTAAATAAAATATTTTATAATGAAATTAAATATCGCCCTTTTAGCCGGAGACGGAATCGGACCAGAAGTAATTAACGAAGCCGTTAAAGTTTCGGATGCCATTGCAAAAAAATTCAACCACGAAATCACATGGACGCCTGCATTGACAGGAGCCTGTGCCATTGATGCCGTTGGTGTTCCTTACCCTGACGAAACGCATGAAATTTGCATGGCTGCCGATGCGGTTCTTTTTGGAGCTATCGGTCACCCAAAATACGATAACAACCCAAGCGCTCCTGTTCGTCCAGAGCAAGGATTATTATTGATGCGTAAAAAATTAGGCTTGTTTGCCAATGTACGTCCAACCTTTACTTTCCCATCATTAATTGACAATTCTCCTTTAAAAAGAGAGCGTATCGAAGGAACTGATTTGGTTTTCCTTAGAGAATTGACTGGAGGAATTTATTTTGGAGAAAAAGGAAGAAGAGACAACGGAGAAACTGCTTTTGACAACTGTGTGTATACTAGAGTTGAAGTACAACGTTTGGCCAAAAAAGGATTTGAATTGGCTATGACGCGCTCCAAAAAATTATGTTGCGTGGATAAAGCCAATGTATTAGAGACATCTCGTTTGTGGAGAGAAACTGTTCAGGCAATGGAAAAAGATTATCCAGAGGTAGAAGTGTCTTACGAATTTGTGGATGCTGTAGCCATGCGTTTGGTACAATGGCCAAACTCTTATGATGTATTGATTACAGAAAATTTATTTGGAGATATTTTGACTGATGAGGCTTCTGTTATTTCAGGATCAATGGGATTAATGCCATCAGCTTCTGTTGGGGAACACACTTCATTATACGAACCAATTCACGGTTCTTATCCACAAGCAACTGGTTTGAATATTGCCAATCCATTAGCAACTGTTTTATCAGCAGCCATGATGTTTGAAGATGCTTTTGGATTAAAAGAAGAAGCCGAAGCAATCAGAGCTGTCGTGAACAAATCATTGGAACAAGGAATTGTAACCGAAGATTTAGTGGCCAAAGGTACAAAAGCATATAAAACTAGTGAAGTTGGTGACTGGTTGGTTGCTAATTTGTAACTATATAAGTAGAGGTGTATTTCAATACGCCTCTACCCTAAAAATAGAATAAACAAAAAAGGTGTCAATTTACATTGACACCTTTTTTTATATGATTGAAAAGAATATTAATATCTTCCTCCTCTGTCTCCACCTCCACGGTTGTCTCCACCACGGCTGTTTCCACCACCATAACCACCGCGTGAATCTCCACCACGACTGTTATTGTTAAAACTTCTTCTTTCACCTTCTGGTTTTGGTTCAGATTTGTTTACTACGATTGCACGTCCTTGAACAGTAGCTCCGTTCAATTCGTCAATTGCTTTTTGAGCTTCATCATCATTTGTCATTTCAACAAATCCGAATCCTTTACTTCTTCCTGTAAATTTATCTGTGATAATTTTAACTGAATCAACTGCTCCGTAAGCCTCGAAAGACTCTCTTAAATCTGCTTCCTCAATACTGAATGGAAGGCTTCCAACAAAAATATTCATAAGTACTTATTTATAATAATTGAAGCAAATGTACTCTATTTTTATTCTAATCAACTATAAATTAGCATATTTGTGAAATCTTTTATGATTTAGAGCTATTTAACTTTTTAACAAATCATTATTTCAACACTGAAAAACTAACTTTTGTTCCTTTATCAATTTCAGAATCAACTGAAACACTACCGCCAAGACCTTCAATTAATTTTTTTACAGTAGAAAGTCCAATTCCATTTCCTTTATTGCCAAATCGATCTTCAACCCCTAAAATCTCGAAAATTTTAAATATTTTTGATTGATGTTCTTTAACCATTCCCATTCCATTATCCGATATATAGAAATGATAATGACTTTTGGTTTCTGAAAAACCGATTGTAATTTCAATTTGTTCCTTATTATTATACTTAATTGCGTTACCGATTAAATTAATAAAAATTTGCTGCAAAGCAACTCTATTAACGACTATGGACTGATTTTCAAATAAGGTTATGAATTCATATTGCCCTCGACTATTCATAAGTTGTATTGTATTGTCTATAAAGTATTTTAAATCAAACTCATCTCTATTAATTTCTAAAATTGATCCTGCTTTACTGTGATTTAAAATTCCATCGACTAAACTATTCAAAATAAGGGAAGATGTGTGCAACATATTCAACATTTCATTCGCTCCTTCATCTAATTTGGGTCCATATTCTTCAAGCAAAAGTTGGGTTAAACTACCTATATTTTTTAAAGGAGATTTAATGTCATGGGCCGCCACATTTGCAAACATTTCCAATTCGGTTCGCTGTGATTCCAACTCTTTATTTTTTTGTTTTAAAAGTAAATTCGCTTTTTTGAGTTCAAAAAGGCTTATTACCTTATTAGAAAGTACTTTCATTGCTTGTTGCTGCATGGGCGTTAGTGTTTTTGGCTTATTATCCAAAACACATAAAGTCCCCAAAGCCAATCCATCGGATGTAATCAATGGGGCTCCAGCATAAAAAACCACATTTGGATAACCTGTTACTAATGGATTGTCATGAAATCTTTCATCAAGCCGAGAATCTTCAATTGTAAACAGTTGACTGTTATCCAAAATTGCGTGTCCGCAAAAAGAAAACTCACGTGGTGTTTCTTCTATATCGATTCCCGTTTTTGATTTAAACCACTGTCTGTCTTCATCAATAAGAGAAATTAAAGATATTGGGGTATCACAAATGACTGAAGCTAAAAGGGTTATTTCGTCATATTCTTTTTCGGAAAAAGTGTCCAAAATAGAGAAAGACTTTAAAGCTTTTATACGTATTTTTTCATTGTCAGGAATTGTAGGTGATATCATAGTTTCTCATTTGTAACTTATTTGAAATCCGAATAAATTGGGGTTTGTACATAATATAATAAACCCAGCTATATTAGAAATCTACTTTGTTTGGATTCTTTTCTTCAAAGCCAAGCACTTTCTTCTATTTTTAAAATTGAAAGAAATAAATCTTCTATTTCTAAAATAGTTCTTGGGCACTTGTTTTTATTGAATAATCCAGAATCATAGCGAAATCTAATATTGAATCGGGGTTATAATCAAAACAATAACAATGCCAGTTTTAGTATTTTTTAATAAAATCATGTTTTTTTTTAAAAATATTTTGTTTTAACTCCATTTATGAAGGTAATTATTTATACAAATACGATACTATGTCTTGATGTCTCGTAAGTTATGGCAGTGGAACTCTTTTTTTGTAAGCCTTTTTAGGCTCACAAAAAAAAGCGAGTACGTACAGCTTGATGTCAATATCATTAAGTTAAGCTTTGTCTTTCTTGCCAAGATGCAAAGGCGCAAAGTTTAGAGACAATTTCTTTGTGCCTTCGCATCTTTGCTAGAGCTATATTTTGAAAAAATGTAGTGAGAAATCATTAACGTAACGATATTGAGCACAACCATTAGAGGATGCCAAAAAAAAAATTACATTTAAAAAAAACAATTTTTGCTGGATGTCTAAAATGAATCCTTTTGCAATGTTATTCTTTTACTTGTATATGATTTTTTAAGTGGGAATTTATAAAAATACCCCCAAATAGTGTTTAACTTTTTTGGGGGTAGTCTTATCATTGAGGTTTGTTTTTAATATTCAATTTTGCCAATATGCCTCATAATTCGAACAATTTTTGTTTTTCTGTTGTTGATGTATGAAGAAGAACTGGTGGCTTTGTATTTTCGCGGATTGGGTAAAATGGCTGCAATTCCTGCGGCTTGAGTCATTGTTAGACTCGACGCATCTTTCCTGTACCAATGTTCTGTCGCGGCATAGGCGCCATAAACACCATCACCCATTTCGATGCTATTGAGATAGACTTCCATAATACGTTCTTTGCCCCAAATAAGTTCAATCAAAACCGTAAAATAGGCTTCTAGCCCTTTTCGAAGGTAGCTGCGTCCTTGCCAAAGAAAAACATTTTTGGCAGTTTGCTGTGATATGGTACTTCCTCCTTTTATTTTTCGACCTCTTTCGTTACTTTTATAAGCTTTTTGCATTGCGATAAAATCAAAACCATTATGGGTTAAGAAAGTCCCATCTTCGCTGGCAATAACGGCTTTTTGTAAATTCATCGAGATTTTATCAAGCGGTTCCCAATTATGGCTAAAGTAAATTTCTTTTCCAGCAGCTTTATTTTCAAAATAACGAATTACCATCAGGGGTGTGAAAGGAACTGGCACAAATTTAAAAAGCACTACAAAAGCAATTGAAATCCCAAAAAACCATAGCAAAGCTTTCAGCAAAAACCATTTCACTTTGGTCATAATGCTCCCTGAGTTTTTTTTAACGGGTTTCTTTGTCGTTTTTTTTGGTGTTATTTTGGTCGCCATTTTATATTAAATCTGCTAATTCGGTTCCTATTAAACTGCCTATTGCTACTCCCATACCACCAAGTCGTACACCACAATACACGTTTTCAGACAATTGAGTGATAATTGGTTTTTTGCTATTGCCAATTCCCATAATGCCACTCCAACGGTGTTCTATCTGGACATCTTGGTTGGGCAAAATTACTTTTTTTAATACGTCTTCCAATTTTTTTTGCACAATTTCTGTTTGACCAAACTCGGTTGTGGTTTCCGTTTCAAAATCGAGATTCCTTCCGCCTCCCAGTAAAATACGATCACCGATGTTTCTAAAATAATAGTATCCTTTATCCAAATGAAATGTACCTTTTATATCCAGATTAGGAATTGGTTTGGTGATTAAAACTTGTGCTCTCGCTGGTTTTACTTCCCCTTTTGTTAGCGTATTGGCAAAACCATTGGTGGCAAACAATAATTTTTTTGTTGTAAAACTAAAATCGCCTAGTGCTACCTCAACATTTTTTTCGTTATCCAAAAAAGAAGTAACGGTTTGTTGGTTCAGTATTAATATGTCTTGAGCAATGGCTTGTTTTAATAAGGCTTGCATCATATTTCCGGTATCAATTTGAGCTTCAAAAGGATTAAAAATTAAATATTCCTGAATGCCTCCAAAACCAAATCGGTCTATTTCTTTGGCAAATACATCGGCTTTAAATAGTGGTTTTAGAATATCATTTATAAACGGTAACTTATTGAAACATTCACTAAAACTATTATCATCATTTTTTAAAAACAACTCATATCCTCCATAAGGTTTGAAATCTATTGTAGTATCATTAAGTCTTTTTCTGAGTAATTGCAAACCACTCCATCTTTTTTGTACCAACTGAATTACGTCCTCTTCAGTATGTGTTTTTAGGTCGTCGATGATTTCAGAAATACTTCCAAAACAAGCAAATCCAGCATTTTTGGTACTGGCTCCCTGTGGTAACATTCCTTTCTCGAGGATCAATATTTTACTGTTGGGGTATTTTTCACGCAAGCGCAATCCAGCATGCAATCCTACTATACCGCTACCAACAATAGTATAATCAACTTGGCTAAACCAATTTTTCAATTCCCAATAGCTTAGTTCCATCTTATTTTTTTTTATAAAATTAAATAATTTTTCTAGTTATATAAACTTCCTATATGAATATGTATTGAATAGTATTGTTTTTTAGAATACTTCAGTTTTGAAATAGAAATGTGTTAAATTTATGAAAATGAAGTCTTTGGCATTATAATTGATTAATGAAAAAAGACCCTGAAAAAAGCGCTTTTATAATTTGTAAAAGTATAAATGGGGCATGAATGTAAATATAAAATATTTGTTATGTTGGAAAATATCGATGAAATTATTGAGGTAAATTTAAAATTACTTTATTTATCGAAATCTCAATTTATGATGCGAATCAATTTTAAAGATGAATGTGGTTTTAATTTAAAAAATTCTAAAGTATTTGCAGAAATTCTTGACAAGAAAGGCCTTGTTGTTTTAGAAAAAGAGCAAGAGTTTCGGTGTGATTTAACTGAATTTGGCAAGCAAATATATGAGAGTGGTGGTTGGATAAAATATTTGGAAACTATTGAATCCTTTGATAAATTCAAAACCATTGTGAATATAGATTCCGAAGTTATAAAAATAAAGAAATCTTTCTTGAAAAGAGCCATTATCGTTGGTGTTGCTGTTTTGGTTTTGTGTTTTGTAATCACATTCTTGACTATTCAATTTTTTAAAGTTTCTTAATTTTCTACAGTTTTGTTAGCACTTGAGTGTATTGAAAAATTAAGGTTTTTTTATGTTAGACTATCTATTCTAATTGAGAATTATAGTGCTATATTTGAAATCTGAACATAAATTTTCAATAATAATGAAAAAATTACTCTTTTTAATGCTAACAATGATGAGTTTAAATGCAATCGCTCAAAATGTTATGACTCCGGAATTACTTTGGAAGTTAGGACGAATTACACCTTTAGGAATTTCAAAAGATGGCAAAAATGTTGTTTATAAAGTATCGACACCTTCTGTCGAAGAAAACAAATCCAATTCAAAATTATATACTGTTGCAATTAGCACAGGAAACGTATTGGAAATTAAGGATACCAAAGAAATTTTGGCAGATAAAAACGTTTCTCCAGACGGGAAATACATAGTTTACAACCAAGAAGTTAAAATTGATAATATTTTGGGGAAAGATTTCTACCCTAATTTAGATAAATCCAATGTTCAAATATATAATGGTCTCGATTATCGCCATTGGGATACTTGGAACGAAGGTAAATTTAACCATGTATTTTACAGAGAAAACAAAGAAGGATCTGAAGGAATTGATATTTTAAAAGGAGAAAATTTCGATAGTCCGCAAAAACCTTTTGGAGATGATGAAGATTACAATTGGTCTCCAGACGGAAAAAGTATAGTTTATGTATGCAAGAAAAAAGCAGGAACTCAATATGCTCTTTCTACAGACACCAATATTTATGAATACAATCTTGAAACAGGGAAAACCATCAATAGAACCGAAGGGAATTTAGGGTATGATATGGCTCCACAATTCTCACCTTCTGGAGATTTGACATGGTTACAAATGAAGCGTGATGGTTATGAAGCTGACAAAAATGACTTAATCGTTAGTTTTAAAGGGATAAATATGAATCTTACTGCACATTGGGATGGAACTGTAAATAGTTTCCTGTGGAGTAAAGACGGAAAAAAGATTTATTTTTTAGCTCCAATTGATGGAACAGTACAACTTTTTGAGGTTAACTTCCCTGGAATGACAAAAATTGCAATTACAGTAAAACAAATTACAAGTGGAGATTTTGATGTACATGATTTAGTAGGCTTTTCAGGAGAGGATATTATTGTGACCAAAACCGATATGAATCATGCTGCTGAAATTTTTTCTTTCAACTTAAAGAAAAATACTTGGAAACAATTAACAAATGTAAATACAGCAACTTACGCTTCCTTACAGTTGGGTAAAATAGAAAGACGTTACGTGACCACTACCGATGGAAAGAAAATGTTAGTTTGGGTAGCTTTACCACCTAATTTTGATGCTTCCAAAAAATACCCAACATTATTATTTTGTCAAGGTGGACCACAATCTCCATTGACTCAATCCTATTCTTTCCGTTGGAATTTTTCATTGATGGCTGCTAATGGTTATATTGTTGTAGCACCAAACCGTCGCGGAATGCAAGGACATGGAGTAGAATGGAACGAGCAAATTAGCAAAGATTGGGGTGGTCAAGTAATGGAAGACTATCTTTCGGCAATAGATGATGTCGCTAAAGAAAGTTATGTTGACAAAGCCCGTTTGGGTTGTGTAGGTGCAAGCTATGGCGGTTATTCTGTGTTTTATTTGGCGGGAATTCACAACAATAGATTTAAAACATTTATTGCTCATGATGGTGTTTTTAACTTACAAAGTATGTTTGGAACAACCGAAGAAGTTTTCTTTAATAATTGGGATTTTGGAGGTCCGTATTGGGAAAAAGACAATGCAGTCGCCCAAAAAACGTATGAAAAATTCAATCCAATTAATTTTGTTCAAAATTGGAATACTCCCATCTTAATTATTCAAGGCGGTAATGATTTTAGAGTGCCGATTGGGCAAGGGCAAGAAGCTTTTCAAGCGGCTCAAATTCGTGGTATTAAAAGTAGATTTCTCTATTTTCCAGAAGAAAATCACTGGGTTTTAAAACCCCAGAATGCTCAAATTTGGCAAAAAGAATTTTATAAATGGCTGAAAGAGACCTTGTAATTCGTTTAAAATAAAAAACTAACTCGAATAAATGTAACAAAACAAGTAGTATTGTTACAAATTATTAAACCATAAAATTTTTCAAAATGTTCAAATTACCAATTAAATCATTATTTATTGCTACAACTTTGGTTGTTGGAATGAATACCATAATGGCTCAAGATGGATTAGTCAATTCATTGAAGGCAAATGCTAGTGAAAAAAGTGTAGAAAGTTTCAAATTTACTGATGTAATTAATTTGGCCAATACGACTGTAAAAAATCAAGGTTCTTCTGGAACGTGTTGGAGTTATTCTACCAATTCATTTTTAGAATCTGAAATGATACGATTGGGTAAACAGCCAGTAGAATTATCACAAGTTTTCTCTGCTCGAAATGCTTACATCGAAAAAGGGAAAAATTATGTACGCATGCATGGTGCTGTAACATTGGGAGATGGTGGCGAATTGCATGATGTGACTAATATGTACAAAAAATACGGAGCTGTTCCTCAAGAAGTGTATACTGGTTTGAATTATGGAACCTCTAAAAATAAATTTGCTGAAATGGGTGCTTTGACAGAAGCATTATTAGCAGCAGTGGTAAAAAATCCAAATGGAGAATTAACGCCAAACTGGGAAAAAGCATATGCTGCAGTTATTGATTCTTATTTAGGTCAAGTTCCTGAAAATTTTATGTATAAAGGAAAAAGCTATACTCCACAATCTTTTGCAAAAGAAATTGTAGGCATTAATGCTGATGAATATGTAGAATTTGCCTCTTATGCCAATGTGCCTTATTATACCAAAACAATGATGATGGTTCCAGACAACTGGTCTTTTGATATGGTTTATAATATCAAAATGAATGATATGACGGCAATAATTGACAATGCCTTGAAAAACGGTTACACTGTTGCGTGGGCTTCGGATGTGAGTGAGAAAAGTTTCAGTTGGAAAAATGGTGTGGCTTTTGTTCCTACCAAAAAATATGAGGACATGACTGCTATTGAAAAAGAGAACATGTTTAATGGTCCAAAAGAAGAATTGGAAATCACTGAGGAAATCCGTCAAAAAGCTTTTGACAATTATCAAACAACAGATGATCACGCCATGCACATTGTTGGGATTGCCAAAGACCAAATGGGTAAAGAGTATTATATTGTAAAAAATTCTTGGGGAGCTACAAATGACTACAAAGGCTATTTGTATGTGAGTAAGAATTTTGTAAAATACAAAACTACTTCATTGATGGTAAATAAAGGTGGAGTTCCAACAGATATTGCTAAGAAAATAGGAGCTTAGTTTTTTATTTTTTAAATGTTATAATCCCGACTTAATCTAAAGTCGGGATTTTTTTTGTTTTCGAAAAACGGTTAAGGAACTATTCTTGTTCAAACTGAAGTTGTTGTTTTGCAGTTTGCGTGAGGGATAGAGCAAGGCGCCAAAGCGCTCGTGATAGCCCGACACTGTTGTGCAAAGGGGCTGAATGAGCGGTGCTGTATCTAAGCCCCTTTTCGCAACAGGGTCACGCCCAAGGTCATTAAGCCCAGATTCAGTATTAGACATTATTACGCAGAGTCACACGAAAAATTCGCGAAGAATCGCAATGTTTTTTAAGCTCCATTCAAAGAATTTGATTTCCCTTTGTGCGTTTTTGCGAATCCTTTGCGCGTCTTCTTGAATTTTTTCCTATTGCGGAATCTCGGTTAAGTTAAGCTTTGTTTTTTCTCACAAAGACGCAAAGTTTAGAGATGATTTCTTTGCGTCTTCGCGACTTTGCGAGTGCTCTATTTTGAAAAAGCGTAGTGAGAAATCCTTAACGTAATACCATTGGGGTCACGCCCTTATTTGCATATTCGTTTGGATCGAATAAAGATTAACGTTTCATGGCAAAATGTGATTTGAAGACCTGTGGTGTTCCGTTTTGAGTATAGAAAACTTGGAACCAATAATCAGTAGAGGGAAGTGGATTCCCATTGTGATTGCCATCCCAGCCTGGCCCTGATGGACTGATTTCAATTAGAAATTTTCCGTAGCGGTCAAAAATATTTATTATTGCTTCCGGCTGAAAAGCCAGATCTATGATGTTCCAAGTATCGTGAAAACCGTCGTTGTTTGGGGTGAAAAATTTAGGATATTTGAGTACATTGGCAATTAAAACGCTATTGTCACAGTTGCCCTTGGTATCTTTTACGGTTATAATGTGTTGCCCCGAATCTACATTGGAGAAAACAGTGCTGGTCTGAAAATTGCCGCCATCCATTTGAAATTCGTAGATTCCAAAACCATTTGTAATGGAGACTATAATGTCGATGTTATCCTCAAAAGAATCGGTTACGGTTACGGTTGCAATGGCGGGACTGGATTTTTCTACGGTTATTGCCGCAGGATTATAACCACAATCATTCCCAATTTTAGGGGTATTTTTGGTGCTAATGACGGTATAAGTTCCTTCTTGAATGGCTGAATATGTTGGTCCCGTGCCTATTTTAGCACCCTCTAAATACCAATCTATGGTGTAATCTATTGGATTAAGTCCTGAACTTAATTGTGCTGGATTGATAATCGCTTTTGTTTGATAATTGACACAGATTACCCCGTCCCTCAATGGCAAATTTTTTAAAGGATAAATGGTAATATTAAAATCATCTTGAGAAACACAATTGGAATTGGTTGCTGATTTGGCAAAAATGTATATTTTTTGGCTGGCAGTAATAGTTTGGCCTGCTAAATAAAGTATTCCACCTCCATTTGGTTCCGAATAATAATCGCCAATCGGTAATGTTGGTAAAGTATAGCTACCGCAAACAGCAACATCTGATGTAGCTACTAAAACGGGTGCCGTTGCAATATTTACAAAAAACTTACTCTCGCTAGAACAGGTTAAACGATTACCGACTTTGGCGTACACATATATTTTTTGGGAGGTTCTCAAAAGGGTTCCCATTGGTATTATTGAGCCTTTCCCATTAGGTTGCGAATAATAGTCGCCAATTTTTAATGGTGGTAATGTGTAACTATCACAAGCGTTTATATCTGCAAAAGGACCAACATCGATCCCGTTTATATTAACTTTAAAAAAAGATTCATTGCTGCATTTGGTAAAATCAGTCCATTCATTGTATATATAAATGGTCTGAGTAGTATTTATAACTGTTCCAACGGCTAATGGTTTTCCTAGACCATGAGGTCCTCCTGTTGCGGTGAAATAAGCACCATTTTTTAACTTAGGTAATATAAAATCACTACAGCTAACAACATCTGTGAAACTATCTACTTCTGGAAGAGGTCTGATCTCTATTTTAAAAGAATGCTCATTGCTGCAATCGGTTCCAATAGTATAAACATATAAAATTTGGGTTTTGGTTATAAGATCTCCTGCCTTTAACGAAATGCCTTTTCCTTGTGGTTGAGTATAATATTTTCCATTGATTAAAGGAGGGAGAATGTATCTTTGACATTCTAATCGATCTACAGGAGTGTCTACTAAAGGCAATGGTTTTATTGTGATTTCATATTTTAACGTATCCGTACAATTAGGAGTAGTGGTGGTTACCGCATAATAATAAACCGTTTGTGAAGTAGTTAGTATTGTTCCTGCTGGTATCGAATTTCCTTTGCCATTGGGCTGATCAAAATAACCGCCAATAGTTAAATTGGGTAATGTGTAACTGCCGCAATTGCTTATTGGTATAAATGCTGCAGTATTTATAATGTCAATTCTAAAGGAGTTTTCGTTAGTACATTTGCCGTCATTCGCGAAAACATAAATTACTTGGCTTGAATTAATAATATCCCCTGCATTTAAAGCTGATCCTAAACCATTTGGAAGTGTGAAGTAATGACCAAAAGTAAGTGGTTCTAAAGTGTAAGCATCACAGGTAATAACATCCTTAGGCTGATCTACCAACGGCAAGGGATAGACTGTTATTGGGATAGCTTCATCCCGACAAACAACTCCATTTATTACCGCATAATAATATATAGTTTGGTTTGTTGTTAATGCTGTTCCTGCAGGAATTAGGCTTCCTGCCCCTCCAGTTGCAGTATAAAAAGCGCCAGCCTCAACTATTGGAACAAAATATTTTCCGCATCCTTCTTTTGGAAAATTGATATCATAAATAAAAGTAAGTCTAAATGTATTTTGATTGGTACACGAATTGGTTGCAGTTGGTCCACTGTATATGTAATAGGTTCCTGTTTTGGTAATGACATCGCCAATATTCAGTTTAATACCTGTTCCATTTGGTCCAGTGTAATATTCTCCTGAAACTATTGGTGGTAATATGTAACTACTACAAGCAATTACATCTGGAATATCATCAACGGTTGGAAGTGAATATACCATAACTTTAAAATTTACGGTTGCAAAACAAACGGAACTCTTAGTATCCGCTATTCGTACCCAAATAGTTTCTGGAGATTTGGATAATGAGGTGATGTAGTTTTGCGGACTTGCAATTGCATTGGAAGCATTGTTTGCGTCTGCCTGACTGTTATAAAATGTGATTTTGTAGTCTGATGGATTTAGCCCATTGAGAATTGGAGTTTCTTGAACCTTTAAATCAACGGGTACTCTCCCAAAATTTGTATCGCAAAAACTTAAATCGGGTGGTATCGCAACATTAATTGGTGCGGTGATTAGTAAATCAAAGGAAAGCAAGTTGTTGCAATACGTATTTTTATTAGAAACATGTACAGGTTTAATATAGATTGTTTGGTTGCCCATACTGCTGTATGAAGCCAATTGATTATCAGGAATTGTTGGGCCATTTGAGTTGGCTGCTGCCAAAGAATCAAAATAATTAAGCGAATATTCTGCTGGATTTAAACCTAATGTGATTAAATTGTTCTGGGTTAAATCATACTGATACGTTGAATTTCCCGTGTAACAAGTGATTAGATTTTTGGGTGTTTTAATTATTAAATCGGTAATCACAATTTCATCTTTTATTACACAACCCGAAAGTGTTGCGGTAACACCATAAATCCCTGCTTTGTTTAGAATCAAGGAACTGGAAGTTTCTCCTGCAATTTCAGTACCATTGAATGTCCAAACATAAGTGTAATTCCCCACTAGATTGGATTGAAGTGTAATTCTTTCGCCTTCGCAAATGGTTTTGTCGGGACCTAGATCCATAGTCGTTTTAAAACTGCCTCCTTTTATAAAAACTGCCGAATCATAACTGCTGTCATTGTAATCGCCGATGGCCAATTTTATGCTGTAAGCCCGATTCGGAATGACAGTAGACGAGGCTGTCAAAACTTTGGTTTCCCCTCTCATATTAATAGCTGATGCTCCAGGATTGGTTACGTTATAATGGTCAAACAAATTAGCATTGGCAGATAAACAAGAGGAATTGTATTGTTCATCACGGATATTTTTGACGGAAACTGGAATTGTTGTATTTGGTAAAACAGCCAGATTGGTAGCGATTCCTGTAGTTAAATCGGTTAATCTAAAAGCAAAAACATCGCTAAAACCACATTGAAATTCGCCATATTCATTGGAGGCAAACAGGAAATCAAAACTAAAATTACTCGACAAAGGAGTGAAATCAAACTGGATATAGCCAACATCAATAATGGGGACTACTTGTCCGTTGCTATCACTTATGGCTTGTAAATCACTATCTGTTTTGGTATTCAATTGACTACTTTCATTAAGTCCAGTATAGGTACCTTCAGTATATTTGGCCAAACCATTTCGAATAATAATACCCTCCGATATTGGGAAATTCGGATTGGTATTTATAAATTTTCCAATACCTTGGTGTGATGAAAATTGAAAGTTACTTTCATTAGCACATGCATTTTGCATAAGCTCTTCACGAATAAGTTGGGGTATAGTCAACGAAGTAGTATCGACTGAAATTCCTTGTGAAAAAAATTTTGTCGAACAAAATAATAAAAGTAGAAGTAGAGTTTTTCTCATAATTCCGATTTTATCAGTTTGGGGACATTAAAGATACGATTATTTTAAATTTTAATATGATGAATTTCAGTATATTAAAATTTAAAAATCATTCTCATTAATCGGATTATACAATCTATTATTGGTTTATATTTTAGTAAATTGCATAAAATAGACAAACTCTTTTTAGAGGATCCTAACACAACTAAAAAACATACAATGAACTCATTCGATATTGTTACCCTAACCGTAAATCCAGCTTTAGACAAAAGCACTCATTTTAAAGGATTGGTTGCTGAACAAAAAATTCGTTGCTCCGAACCTCGTTTTGATGCCGGAGGTGGCGGGATCAATGTTTCTAAAGCTATTTCGCGTTTGGGTGGATCATCTTTAGCTGTATTCACTTCAGGTGGACCACTGGGGAAAATGCTAGAAGAATTGGTTGCCAAAGAAGCCATCGCCTTTCAAGCCATTCCTATTCAAACTTGGACTAGAGAAAGTTTTGTTGCTGTAGATGAAAATACCAATTCTCAATATCGTTTTGGTTTTACTGAAGGAGAAATCACCAATGAAGAAGAACAAGCTGTACTTGACGCCATAGCCAACTTGAAACCAAAATTCATGGTAGCCAGCGGCAGTCTTAACGAAGGTTTGTCTGCAGATTTTTATCAAAAAGTAGCCGAAATTGCTAAAAAATCCAATTCAAAATTGATAGTTGATACTTCTGGAGAAGCATTAGAAAAAGTCTTAGAAACCGGAGCTTATCTGATCAAACCAAACGTAGGAGAACTGGCCAAATTAGTAGGTGTTGAACGACTAGAAATGGAAGAAGTCAATGAAGCTGCCAAAAAAATTATTGCCAAAGGCGGAGCCGAAATAGTTGTGGTTTCTCTAGGACCTCAAGGTGCAGTGCTAGTAACCAAAGATCATTATGAATTTGTTCCCGCTCCCAATGTCGCCAAAAAAAGTACCGTTGGTGCAGGTGATAGTATGGTGGGTGGAATGGTTTGGGCGCTTTCTCAAAATAAAAGCCTGAAAGAAGTCATTCGTTGGGGCGTTGCCTGTGGTTCTGCAGCCACCATGAACGAAGGAACTCAATTGTTTAAAGGTTCTGATGCGCAACGTTTGTTTGATTGGTTGAAGGATAAATAAGCCCCCTAGCCCCCAAAGGGGGAACAAAAAAACTTGACAATTTTTACATCATCAGGTTTTCTGTTTTTGTCATAAAAGCTAAAGCTATATTTGCAGAAAAAACAAGTTACTTATTTCGTTTTTCCAAATTTCGGGATTTCTTGAAGTATGAAAAATGGCAAAAATAGTGATTAACTATAGTTCTTCGTGTACTAGATAATGAATTAGGAAAGGGAATTTTTCAATTTTCCGACATCTCACCTCGTCGTATTTTATAGAGTATAAGTAAGGGGTTTTCTTTAAAGAATTAATTTGTCTTTTAACTTGAGCTTTGTAGCGAAAACCCAAACCTTTTAATTGTATTTCGTACCATTCGGAGGTTTCAAGGATGTCATTGAATGCGTCAATATCTATCTTTAATTTATAGCCCAAACCTTTATAGTGTTTTAGATACTTTGTCCCAATCCAAAAGGCGTTCAGGATTAGTTTTGGCTTTAGCTATTCGATCTAAAACAATTTGTTGATGTTCTATAGGAATTTCAACATCTTCATTCCAAAGCGCATCATTGATTTTCAATCGATCTTTTGGAGATAATTGTTTAACTGCTTCAAGTAATTGACTTACACTTAAATCAATGTTTAATTTTATTGTTTCCATAAAAACAAAGTTAACGAAAAAAGGTTTTGTAACCTGTTTACCTTAAGCTATTTTCTAAAGTATAATAAGTCTTATTATTAGTTTGAAAATAAATAAGATTTTTACTAAAAACAAAAAAACCTGACAATTTTTACATCATCAGGTTTCTCAATATTGTTATTTTCCCACCTTGGCGGGTTAGGAGGCTCTAATCATTCAATTTCAATACCGCCATAAAAGCTTCTTGCGGAATTTCTACATTTCCTACTTGACGCATACGCTTTTTACCTTTTTTCTGTTTTTCCAACAATTTACGTTTACGGGAAATATCCCCACCGTAACATTTAGCAGTAACATCTTTACGTAAAGCTTTGATCGTTTCACGAGCAATGATTTTAGCACCAATTGCCGCTTGAATCGGAATATCAAATTGCTGTCTCGGAATCAATTCACGCAATTTCTCGGTCATTTTTTTACCAATGTTATACGCATTGTCTTCGTGTATCAACGCAGAAAGTGCATCAACCGTTTGACCATTCAATAAAACATCTAAACGAACTAATTTAGAAGTTTTCATACCAATCGGAGAATAATCAAATGAAGCATACCCTTTTGAAACCGTTTTCAATCTATCGTAAAAATCAAATACTATCTCTGCCAAAGGCATATCGAAATTTAATTCTACACGCTCGGTTGTCAAATACGTCTGATTTGTAATTTGACCCCGTTTTTCGATACACAAACTCATAACATTTCCAACAAAATCAGCTTTGGTAATAATAGTCGCTTTGATATAAGGTTCCTCAACTCGGTCTAAACGAGATGGTTCTGGCAAATCTGACGGGTTGTTTACCGTAAAAGCAGTTTCAGGATGTTTTTTGGTGTAAGCCAAATACGAAACGTTAGGAACCGTAGTGATTACTGTCATATCAAACTCACGCTCCAATCGCTCTTGAATAATCTCCATGTGCAACATTCCTAAGAACCCGCAACGGAAACCAAATCCCAACGCAGCAGAACTTTCCGGAACAAATACTAATGACGCATCATTCAATTGCAGTTTCTCCATCGAAGAACGCAAATCCTCATAATCTTCAGTATCTACAGGATAAATTCCAGCAAATACCATTGGTTTTACATCCTCAAAACCAGTAATCATATTCGTGGTAGGCGTTTTGGCATCCGTAATTGTATCCCCTACTTTTACTTCTTTGGCTTCTTTTATACCCGAAATCAAATACCCAACATCTCCTGTCGAAATCACATTTTTAGGCACTTGATTCAATTTCAAAGTCCCTACTTCATCGGCAAAATATTCATTGCCAGTAGCCATGAATTTTATTTTTTGTCCTTTGCGAATTTCCCCGTTTTTCACACGAAAAATTACTTCAATACCACGAAACGGATTGTAATGCGAATCGAATATCAATGCCTGCAACGGTTCGTCTTTCACCCCTTTTGGATGTGGAATTTTTTCAATAATGGCTGCCAAAATATTTTCTACACCAAAACCAGTTTTACCGGAAGCGTGAATAATATCTTCCAATTTACAACCCAATAAATCGATTATATCATCGCTTACCTCTTCTGGATTGGCACTTGGCAAATCTACTTTGTTCAAAACCGGAATAATTTCCAAGTCATTTTCTAACGCCAAATATAAATTGGATATTGTTTGTGCCTGTATGCTTTGTGCCGCATCCACAATCAATAACGCACCTTCACAAGCCGCAATAGAACGGGAAACTTCATAGGAGAAATCCACGTGACCCGGAGTGTCAATCAAGTTCAAGATGTACTCTTCGCCTTTGTAAGTGTACTCCATTTGTATGGCATGACTTTTAATCGTGATACCACGTTCGCGCTCCAAGTCCATATTATCAAGCAATTGCGCCTTTTCTTCACGAGCAGTTACCGTTTGGGTTGCCCCCAATAATCGGTCTGCCAATGTACTTTTTCCGTGATCAATATGTGCAATAATGCAAAAATTCCTAATATGTTTCATGTGTCATTTTTATTTACTTTTTGGAACAGGCAATGCTCCGCAAGTCTCTTATCCTAATATCAAATTTTATGTCCTCCTGAGCGTAGCCTTTGTATGGGCGTGACCACAAGGGTCGGGCTATCCGCTACAAGTCCTCGCTCAGTTCCGCTATCGCTTCACTTTACTGCGGGCTTTTCGCTACTATCCCTCACGCGCAATGTCATTAAGTTAAGGGTTTCTCACTACGGTTTTTCAAAATATAACTCTCGCAAAGACGCTAAGAAATCGGCTCTTAACTTTGCGCCTTTGCGTCTTGGCGAGAAAAAAAAAAGCTTAACTTAATGACATTGCCCTCACGCGCGTACCGTAAAGCGACAATTAATCTGCAAATATAGTCTAAAATAAACAGTTTCAAAGTGTCGAATTCGTAAACTAACACGTTTAATAAGAAGTCTTTCTTCTTTACTCTTTCTTCTATTCGTCTAAAAACCGTAATTTTGCAAAAAATTTAAGGAAGATGATCAAGATTGGCAACATTATATTACCCGAATTTCCCCTACTGTTAGCACCTATGGAAGATGTGAGCGACCCTCCATTTCGTAGATTATGCAAACAGCATGGAGCCGATTTAATGTACTCCGAATTTATTTCTTCCGAAGGTCTAATCCGTGACGCCATCAAAAGCCGAATGAAATTAGACATTTTCGATTACGAACGCCCAGTTGGAATCCAAATTTTTGGTGGAGACGAAGAAGCAATGGCACTTTCCTCAAAAATAGTATCTACCGTGAACCCAGATTTAATCGACATCAATTTCGGTTGTCCTGTCAAAAAAGTAGTTTGCAAAGGCGCCGGTGCCGGAGTTTTGAAAGATGTTGATTTAATGATTCGCTTGACTCAAGCCGTTATCGACAGCACCCATTTGCCTGTTACCGTAAAAACCCGTTTGGGTTGGGATGACAATTCCATAAATATAGACGAAGTTGCCGAGCGGTTGCAAGATATTGGCGTAGCCGCCTTGAGCATACACGCTCGTACACGTGCCCAAATGTACAAAGGCCATTCCGATTGGTCACACATTGCCCGTGTCAAAAACAACCCAAGAATCACCATGCCTATTTTTGGAAACGGCGATATTGATTCTCCCGAAAAAGCATTGCATTATAAAAACGAATATGGCATTGACGGAATTATGATTGGTCGCGCCGCCATTGGTTATCCATGGATTTTCAACGAAATCAAACACTTCTTCAAAACAGGCGAACATCTTGCAAAACCGACCGTTGCCGACCGTGCCGAAGCAGTGCGAAATCACCTCACCTGGGCAATGGAATGGAAAGGAGAAAGACTCGGAATTGTAGAAACAAGACCGCATTACACCAACTATTTCAAAGGAATCCATTCGTTCAAACCCTTCAAACAAAAACTAGTAACTCTAGATCATCCCGAAGAATTATTTGCCGTTTTAAAAGAAATAGAAGAGACTTATAGTGGCTATGAAGTGGTGTAAAAATTAATCAACCTAAAATATTGTTTTCTAATTTTCATTATATTTGTTGCAAACAATCTTTATTATGAGTGTTCAAACCGAAAAATCTTTTTTAATTGATTTACTTCAAAACATCAATGACGCTTCTATCATTCAGAAAGTGAAGGATTTTATATTGCACGAAATCGAGCCTGTTTCTTTATCAGAAAATCAAAAAAAAGAACTCGATAAACGATTATTAGAACATCAAGAAAACCCTAGATCAGGAATTGATGCATTTGATTTTTTAGATTCCTTAAAATCTAAATATGAGTTATAATAAACTCCTTTTAAAAACAAATGCAGCGGTTGAAATCGAAAATATAATTTCCAATTATGCTTCAAAAAGCACCATTCTAGCAAAACGAATAGAAAAGGAAATTCGATTAGGTTTTAAAACTATTGCAAAAAAGCCCGAAAGTTTCCAATGCCGTTATTCTAAAGTCAGAATATTTTGGCTGAATAAATTTCGTTATGGTTTGTATTATATTTGGGAAAATAATGAGGTTTCAATCTTAGCGTTTTGGCATACAAAAGAAGACATTCCTAACAAAATTTTACAGATTTCATAATCGGTATTTAAAAAAAAATCAAAAACCAGAAATCATTAATCAATAATCAAAAATCTCTAATCCAACAACTTCTTACTCACTCGACTACTTGCAATAAGCGAAGCAATAAAACCAAGTGTGACAATAGTTGCCATTACAATCCCTACATTTTCTAATGTAAAAACTACTGGATAAGCCAGAGTAGGGGTTATCATAATCAGTTGGTATTGTTGTTGCAATACTACAAATACAACACCCAATAACAAACCGATAATTCCACCAAAAACACTCAACAGTGTTCCTTGCAGTAAAAATATATTTCGCAAATCTTTGATATCCGTACCTAGATTAAAAAGGGTTTTTAGGTTTCCTTTTTTATCCAAAATCATCATGATAAGTGCACCAATCAAATTAAAAAGCGCCACAATAATCACCAAAGTAAAAATCAAATACACCGCAATATTCTCGGTATTAAGCATTTTATACAAGGCTTCGTTCAACTGTTCCTTGTTTTTTACAGTAATTTTATTCTGGAAAATCGACTGAAGTTTCGCGATAACGGCATCTTCATCAGCTCCTTTCTTTAATTTGATTTCAAGAGAAGAAATTTGATTGGTTTTATATTCCAATAATTCCTGTGCCAAGCCCAAATCGGCAAACACATATTTAGAATCCAAATCTTCGCTAATTGCATAAATCCCAACCGGAAAAACATCCGTTGAATTAAACGCTTGAGCAGGGTTTTCAATAGTTCCTTTACCTGGTTTTGGTACAAAAACCTCAAAGGCATTATTGTAATCCAACAAACCCATCGAGAACTTTTGAGCAATACCATATCCCACCACCACTTGATACGTGCCTGGTTTTAGCCATTGCCCATTGTATAATTTTTTATTAAAATCACTAACGGTGTTAAAAGTAGCATCAACACCTTTTAAGTAAGTAACCTCTTGTTTTCCGTTAAAAGTAAACAAAACCCGTTCTTCAACAATTTTAGAATAGTGCGCAACACCTTCAATTGCGGCAATCTCTTTTTCCTGTTTGGGTAGTACAAAAAAAGATTTTCCAAGTGTGCTGCTTACTTTAAGATCGGGGTCAATATCATTGGTAAACGAAAGGCTAAATTCCTTCAAACCTGTAAATACCGAGAGCACAACAAACAACGCCATGGCTCCCACAACAATCCCCATACTAGCAATACGATTAATAATATTGATAGCATTATTTTTGCTTTTGCTAAAAATATACCGCTTGGCTATGTAAAGAGGGAAATTCAAATCTTATTGAAATCTGCGTTTGTCCAACAAATCTCTATTCTCAATCGGATTTTCTTGATTTTTCAAGGCATTGTCAATCTTCTCAATATAATCCAAAGAATCATCAATAAAGAAAACCAAATTTGGCACTTTGCGCAATTGCAAACGCACTCTTTGCGATAAATCGTGCTTAATTAAAGTCGAATTAGCCTTAATCCCCACCAACGTTTCCGCTGCTTTTTCCTGAGGAAAAATACTTAAATGCACCGTCGCCACAGACAAATCTGTAGTCACAACAACCTTGGATACTGAAATTATTAAATTCGTAATTCCATTTTTTCTCACTTCACCTTGCAGAATGTCAACCAAATCTTTTTGGATCACCCCACCTATTTTTTTCTGTCTATTTGTTTCCATCCTGCAAAAATACTATTTTTTTGAGAGACCACCTTACAAAGTCATAAACTCATAAAGTTTTTTATATTTGTTTTATGATTTAGAAGCAGAAAATTAGGCTTTTCAGGAGACAAAGTTCCTGCCCCTCGATAGCTATCGGGGTTCCAATCTTTTGTCTTGCTTGAGGACAAGACAAAAGGATTTTCCCTCCCATCAGAGCTAAAGAGAAGCGATGGTTTCTCTATGAAACTATTTAAAAAACACAAAACAGCACACCATGAGAAAAATAGAACACATTGGCATCGCAGTCAAAAACTTAGAAGTATCGAATTTATTATTCGAAAAACTCTTTGGCGCACCCGCCTATAAGCAGGAAGAAGTTGCCAGCGAAGGTGTAAAAACATCTTTCTTCATGAACGGTCCTAACAAAATAGAATTACTCGAAGCCACCAATCCCGAAAGCCCTATTGCCAAGTTCCTTGAAAAAAAGGGAGAAGGAATCCATCACATCGCTTTTGACGTAGAAGACATCCACACCGAAATCCAGCGCCTCAAATCCGAAGGTTTCACCGTCCTTAACGAAACCCCAAAAAAGGGAGCCGACAATAAATGGGTCGCTTTTTTGCATCCAAAAGGCACAAATGGCGTATTAATCGAACTGTGTCAGGAAATAAAATAAAAAAAAGGAAGAATTAGTATATTCATAATCAGTTTCTTCCAAATCGTTTGCGATTAATACTGAAATATTATTAAAATCTACCCCCAAAATACTTGTAACAATAAAATAAATGTAGTAATATTGCAAACTCTTAACCGGTCCTATAGCTCAGCTGGTTAGAGCACCTGACTCATAATCAGGTGGTCCCTGGTTCGAGCCCAGGTGGGACCACAGATTACAAGCCTTTCAAGCAATTGAGAGGCTTTTTTTTATGCACTAAAGCCAGTAAAATAAGGATTTCTATATAATTGTAGATTTTCAGAAATAGTCAACTTGCCAACTTTTGGATTAAGTTTAAAAGTCAAGAATTAAACTTAGAAAAAAAGAAAAAAAAAAGGAATCACAAAATCAGCACATTCTACACTCCTTTTTCTGCGTAAATCTGCAAAATCTGCGTGAAAACAAAATAAGCAATTTCCGGATCTGATGGAATCTCTCTTAGTTCACAACTTTTGAAATGCATTCGTTTAATAAAAGCAACAGTTGTTTTTTAAGCATAAAAAAAAGCCTGACCGTTAGGAAAGGCTTTAAACAATATGTTGCGGTCTGGACGGGACTCGAACCCGCGACCCCATGCGTGACAGGCATGTATTCTAACCAACTGAACTACCAAACCCTGTTTTATTGCGAGTGCAAATATACAATAGATTTTCGTATCCACAACTATTTTATAACACAACTTTAAAAAAAATAACAAACACTCTAAAATCAAAAAAGCCATCCACAAAGTGGAAAGCTTTTCATTGGTCTAACTACAAACCGATCTCGTCATAATGGACGAGAAACAACACAACTAGCTTTAGATACCGTATTTGGGCAAAAAAGCCTTTCTGTTACGAAAGGCTTTCCCCAATATTGCGGTCTGGACGGGACTCGAACCCGCGACCCCATGCGTGACAGGCATGTATTCTAACCAACTGAACTACCAAACCTCTGCTTTATTGCGGTGGCAAAGATACAATAGATTTTCGTTTACACAAGCCTTTTATTAGAGAATTTTAAATATTTTTTGACCGATTTATCCAAACTTTTGTTTTTCAACTAAGTATGCCGTTAAAATTTTTTCAAAACTTTCATCAACACCCACTGGAATGTACTTTATTTTGTTTTGAGCACAGGTTAAAGCCAACTTTTTGAAGTAATCGCTCACCTGTTTTTCATATTCTTGCTTCACATTATCAGCAAAAATGACAACCTCATCTCCTGTTTCCAAATCAATAAACTTTCTAGGAGCATTGTCAAAATCAAATTTTAGCTCCGTTTCTTTGTCTATCACATGAAATAAAACAACTTTATGCTTGTTGTGTTTTAAATGTTGCAAGGCATTAAAAAGAGCTTCTTCATTTTCGGATTGAAACATGTCTGTAAACAAAATAATCATCGATCGGCGGTGAATTTTTTCAGCTATTTGATGCAAATACGTAATAGTATCGGTTTGCTTACTCTCTTTTGTGGTTTCCAAAAGACCTTCGAGCTTGTTCAATATCATTCGGTGATGACGATCACTTCCTTTTTCTGGTGCGTAATACTCATAACGATCCGAAAACACACTTAAACCTACAGCATCTCGTTGCTTTTTTAACAAATTCATCAAAACTGCCGATGCCAATATCGAAAATCCTATTTTACTCTCGTAAAAGGGCTGATTGTCCTTCAATTTAGGATAATGCATCGACGAAGAGTTGTCAATTATTATATGACACCTCAAGTTGGTTTCTTCCTCAAAGCATTTGGTGTACAAACGATCCGTTTTGGCAAATAATTTCCAATCTATGTGTTTGGTGCTTTCTCCTATATTATATACTTTATGTTCGGCAAATTCGGCTGAAAATCCATGAAACGGACTTTTATGCATTCCCGAAATAAAACCTTCCACCACTTGATTAGCCAACAACTCCAAATGCTGAAAACTGGATATCTTTTCTATTTGCGATTCGATCTTCATCCTTCAAATGTATTAAAAGATTGAATGATTTAAAAGATTTAAAAATTGAAAGATTGAAAGATTTAAAAATTAGAAGATTGGGATCTATTCAGCTTTCAGGAAATTAATGTAGGATTTTGTATAAAAGCAGATGCAAATTGCACAAATTTAGACGAAACAACAGTTGTTTTAATTTCATAAATTAGTAATGTAAATCAAATTAGTGAAATATTATTTTCTAATTGGATCTAATTTGTGCTAATTCGTGAAATTTGTGTCAAAATTTTGTTAGGCTGAATAGTTACAAAGATTGCAAATAGAAAATCACTTTGAGAAATTGATTTAAATACAAATCAAAAAAAAGGCTTGACTTTCGCCAAACCTTTCTATATAAATTTTAATCTTACGATTACAACAATGCGTCTAAGCTATCTGCATACGTTTGTTTTGGAGCTACTCCTACTTGTTTTCCTACTACTTCTCCATTATGGAAAACCAATACAGTTGGAATGTTTCTAACACCGTATTTTGCAGCAAATTCTTGGTTAGCATCTACATCTACTTTACCAACAACCACTTTTCCTTCGTATTCTTTACTTATCTCGTCAATGATTGGTCCAACCATTCTACATGGTCCACACCAAGCTGCCCAAAAATCAACCATAACTGGTTGTGTCGATTTCAAAACTACTTCTTCAAAAGTAGCATCTGTTATTGCTAATGCCATACTATTTTTATTTTTTATTTAAATTCCCTGTTTGTTTATTAACTTAGGTACAAATTTAGAAATTAAAACCCAATCAAACGTCTTTCTTAAATTAGTTTTCATTATAAATGCATTGCTAATAGTTATTTTGTACAAATGATTGTTTTTAAATTGGATGACCTTACTGTTGGTAGCCTAGCGATAGAATAATTTCATTTTCTAGTTTGTTTTAATTTTTTTGCAGTTCATTTTGTTTTAATGCATTTGGATATTGTTTGAAAAAAAGTTGTTGTTTGATATAGTAGGGCATCAACGGTTTTGTATTCAAAAGGGAGCAAACTACATTCTATGATAAATGAAAGCCTTAATGTTTTATTTTTTTTTCAATATTCTCATAACTTTATTTTATAGCAGTCGAAATCAAGAATTCAATAAAAAAGCATATCTAAAAATGCGTTTTTGACAAACCAAAGTCGTTTTGCTGACGTTTTTTGAGTTTTAAAACTGGGAAAATCTTTTTAAAATCGGTAAAAAGGCTGTTCAAAAACCGTCAAAACAAATCAAAATGATCTTTTTTTTACAATTTACAACAAGCGAAAACGTTGGAAATGCCTTGTTATTTATTTTCTAAATAAATTATCGTTTTATGGGGAAATATCATCTTTTTTAAGGTCTTAATTTTTTAAATTTGAAGGTATAATAAATAACCACTTTTAAATGGAAGTAATTGCAAAACCCAATAAATATGAATTAGGAGAAATGCTCCTAGAAATAGGTTCCTTGCTTATGGTCTCTGGAGCCAATACAGAACGTGTCAAAATGACGATCAGCAGAATAGCTGGTGCATTTGGTTGTGATTCTGATTTGATGATTACCAATCATGCCTTAATGATTACTTTGACCTATCAAAACAAAATCAAAACCTTTACCAGTGTAAAATGGGTGCCCAACATGCATCTTAACTTCAACCTTATTGCCGATATCAGCACCATGAGTTGGAAAATTGTAGAAGAAAAATGGTCTGTCGAACGCATCAACAAAGAAATGAAATCGTTAGACAGGAAAGCTTTATACCCTAGATTTGCTGTCTTGTTTTTGGTGGCTTTGGCAGGAGCTTCATTTTGTAGAATTCTAGGTGGAGAATTAATCGAAATGATAATTTGTTTCCTAGGGAGTTTCTTAGGCCTTTATGCAAGACAAGAAACCATGAAGCTCAAATTTAACTTCTATTTGTGCGTTTATTTTGCAGCACTAACCTCCTCTTTTACTGTAGGTCTATATTCTTTTTTGAATCCAGATGCAACCTACGTTCATGCCCTATCCACTTCAGTATTGTTCTTAATTCCTGGAGTTCCAATGATCAATTCTTTCTCCGATTTAATTGACGGTAACATATTAAACGGAACCACCAGAGGCGTAAATGTGCTTGTTATTGCATTTGCCATTGCTTTAGGATTGATGACTTCATTATTAATTTTTAATTTACACTAAAATGGATTTTGTATTATTAGAAAAAGGAATTTGGCTGGGTTGTGCAGCAATAGGTTTTGCAGTATTATTCAATGTGCCTCGTAGAACTTTAGGAATTATTTACATTATAGCTGCTCTTGGCGGATTGATTAAATTTTATTTGATTTCACAAGAAATAGGATTGGTATTTGCAGCCTTATGCGGATCCAGCACCATTGGTTTTTTGAGTGTCTTGGCGGCTCATTATAGAAAAGCGCCCCCAATGACATTTGCATTACCGGCATTAATCCCAATGATTCCGGGATTGTTTGCCTATAAAGCCATGGTAGGCGTTATGGAATTGACTGCCGAAAAGGATCCTGAACTGTACTCCAAACTTTTTTTTGAAACAACAAGCAATGGACTAAAAGCTTTATTTATCATTTTGGCATTGGCCGCAGGAGTTGCGATCCCGATGCTTATCACCCGTAAGGAAACTGTGAAGCGAATAAAAGTTGATGCTGTTCTCGAGAAACAACTCGAAAACTTAGAAGAAGAAAATTAGAATAAACATTTTTATACTCAAAACGCCGATCGAAAGATTGGCGTTTTTTTTTGGTCTGAAAACACGTTGAAAACTATTATTTAATGAGGACAATTGTAAGCAGGTCAATTGTCCTCACGAAGCTATTTTTATGAGCTATGAATATAAAGGAAAAATTCGGATTTAAAGTAAAAGAACTAAGAGAGCAAAAAGGCTTCTCTATTGAGTTTTTGGCAAATATTTCAAATGTTGACAGAACTTATATTTCTGATATCGAAAAAGGAAAAAGAAATGTCTCCATAGAAATTATGGAAAAAATAATCCTCGCATTGGATAGTGATTTTGCGACTTTTTTTAACGAATTAAATTTTAAGAAATGAAGATGAAAGAGAAAATATCAATAGAAGAATTTGATGGAAAAAAGTTTAAGATTCGAACTTTGGAAGAAGATAATAACAAAAAAGCAGTAGTAACTCATTATCTCCATAACTATCATAACGGTATCAAAAAACACTATGAAAAAGAAGCTAAAATTTATTTAAAAGAAATTGTTGAATATAAAAATCAAGAAGAAAATATAGATATTGTTTCTGATGTGGCACTACAACAATTACTGTTTGAAGTAGAAAATGTTCCTTTTCCAACTCCGAAAAATTACACTTTCAAATTCATTGATTTGTTTGCAGGAATTGGTGGATTTAGAATGGCAATGCAAAATCTAGGAGGAAAGTGTGTATTTACAAGCGAATGGGATGAAAATGCTAAAAAAACCTATAGAGCAAATTTTGGAGAAACTCCTTTTGGAGATATAACAAAAGTAAGCACTAAAAATTATATACCAGATAATTTTGATGTTTTATGTGCAGGGTTTCCATGTCAAGCATTTTCTATTGCAGGAAAAAGAGGTGGTTTTGAAGATACAAGAGGAACCCTTTTTTTTGATGTAGCAGAAATTATAAAAACAAAGAAACCAAAAGCAATTTTCTTAGAAAATGTTAAAGGCTTAAGAAGCCATGACAAAGGAAAAACGTTAGAAACTATATTAAACGTTTTGAGAAATGATTTAGGATATTTTGTTCCAGAGCCACAAATAATTAATGCCAAAGAATTCGGTGTGCCACAAAATAGAGAACGTATTTACATTGTAGGTTTTAGAAAAGATTTGGAAATAAATTCTTTTGAATATCCTGAACCTTTTGAAGAAAAGGTGTTTTTTAAAAATGTAAAAGAGAAAAAAGTTGTTCCAACTAAATATTATTTATCAACTCAGTATTTACAAACTCTGATTAATCACAAAGCAAGACATGCTGGTAAAGGAAATGGATTTGGTTTCGCAATTATTAAAGATGATGAAATATCAAATTCGATTCTAGTTGGTGGAATGGGAAGAGAAAGAAATCTTGTTATTGATAAACGAATAACAGATTTTACGCCAACAACACATATTAAAGGCGAAGTTAATCGTGAAGGAATCAGAAAAATGACTCCTCGAGAATGGGCAAGATTACAAGGCTTTCCTGATAATTTTATTATTCCAGTTGCAGATGCTTCAGCTTATAAACAATTTGGAAATTCTGTTGCAGTTCCTGCAATTCAGGCAACGGCGGAGAAAATTATTGAATTAATAAAAGCTAAATTATGATAACAGGAAATAAAGGGGAATGGAGTGAAATATACACTTTGTTCAAACTCTTGGGGGATAAGATTCTCCATCCTGGAGATGAAAATATCATAAAAATAAAAAATGTCTTTTACCCTATTATTAGAATATTGCGTTCAGGTACAAATGGCGATTTTGAATATTCTATTCAGGATGACATCGTATTAATTTCAGGCAATGAAGAAGTTTTAAGAATCCCTATACAAGAGTTTAAGGATAAGGCTATTTCATTGTTAAATTTAATTAAATCTAACAGAGAAACTACTTTTTCTGTACCCGAGATTGAACAGTTTATGCTTAGTATTAATTGTATTTCTTTAAAGGCAGATTCAAGTGCTAAAACTGATATTACAATTGTTGTTCACGACCAAAGGACAAATCAGCAACCAACTCTTGGGTTTAGCATTAAATCACAGTTAGGGAATCCTTCAACTCTTCTTAATGCAGGAAAAACAACAAATTTTATTTTTAAAATTAATGGATTGAATCTTAATCAGGATGAAATAGATACGATTAATACCATTGATACAAGAAGTAAAATAAAAGATCGTATTGAATACGTAGTAAATAAAGGCGGTGTTTTTCAGTTTATTGGGACTGAACAACAAGTTTTTTCTAATAATTTGATTTTAATTGATAGTTTACTACCTGAGATCTTAGCAAATATAATTTACAATTTTTATACAAGTAACTCTTCGAAAATCATCGATTTAATTTCAAAAGTAGAAGAGGATAATCCTTTAAATTTTGATATCTCAAACAAGCATAAATTTTATGAATACAAAACTAAACGACTTTTGACGGATATTGCTTTAGGAATGATGCCATCAAAGGTTTGGGCTGGAGAGTATGATGCAACGGGAGGTTATCTGATAGTAAAGGAAGATGGCGAAGTATTATGTTATCATGTTTATAACAAAAATGAATTTGAAAACTATTTGATAAATAACACAAAATTGGACACTGCAAGTTCTTCTAGACATGGATTTGGTATCGTTTACCAAGAAAATGAAGAACTATTTTTTAAACTGAATTTACAAATACGATTTATAAAATGAGTAAACTGAATCAACTAGGTATAGTCGTAGGAAAAAGTGGGAAAGCCAATATTATATTTGATAGTCTATTTTTAAATTTTTTAGAAATTGAATATAGTAAACCATCCGAATACATTTCGATTTATTGGGAAGCATATAAAAAGCATTCTGAAGGGAATAAAAGTCTTAATGGGAAGATATTTGAATACATTCTTGCTACTTTATGTGTTCGTGAAAATATTTTGCCATTATATTTAAATGCAAATGTTGCATTCGTGCCGAACGTAGTATATGATTTGATGTTTTATACGACAGAACGAGGTCCAATATGTATCTCAGCAAAGACAAGTTTGCGAGAAAGATATAAACAAGCAGACCTTGAAGCTATCGCTTTAAAATATGTTCATAGAAAAGCATTATGTTATTTGGTGACTCTTGATGTTAGTGAAGCCAAAAAAGTTAAAGAAAAAATTAAAACTGGAGATGTTATTGGAATTGATAAAGTTGTTGTAGCCACTAGTAATGAATTCAATGATTTAATTGATGAATTAAAACAATATAAATTTTCTGATCCTCCAATAGTTAAAGTAATCGAAAGTAATCAAATTATAACTAGGGAAAAGGTTTTAAATCTCAAATAAAAAAGGTTTCATTTCTTGTTGTAAAATTTCCCAAACAATCTCCTTAACTTTAACTAGCAATTTTTAAATCGTTGCATCATGGATCGTATTACATCTGCCCAACGTTCCAAAATCATGTCTGCCATTCACTCCACCAATACCAAAGAGGAGGTGCGATTGGGCAAAGCCTTGTGGCATCTCGGTTACCGTTATCGTAAAACAATAGAGCAGTTTTTGGCACACCCGATTTAACCTTCAAAAAACTAAAAATTGCCATATTTGTCGATAGTGAATTCTTCTACGGCAAAGACTGGGAAATCCAAAAAGATCGTGTCAAAACCAATACAGAATTTTGGCAAAAGAAAATAGAACGAAACATTCAAAAAGATGTTGATGTAAACAATTATCTGGAAGCTCAAAAATGGAAAGTTATCCGTTTTTGGAGTCTCGAAATAGAAAAATAATCTAGAGAATTATATTGCCGTAAACCAACAAGAAATTATTTTAATGCAAAAAAAAGGCTAATTACCAATCAAATAAAAACTAAATTTTTCGTTTTCAGACACTTCTGTCTTTAAATCAAAAAACGGGTTTTTTCTTTCATAATCTTTTATTAAAAGGCTAAAAAAATGAAGAAAATTTCTTAACTTTGAGATATAGCATTATGTAATTAATAAAAAAATAATATGAAAGTACAAATCAACACAGACAAGAATATTGAGGGTAGCGATAGATTGGAAGCTTATTTTTCTACAGAAATCCAAAGAGTGTTATCCCGTTTTGATGAAAAAGTAACACGTATTGAAGTGCATTTTGGAGACGAGAATAATGCCAAGACAGGTTTTGGCGACAAACGTTGTATTATTGAGGCTAGACCGGCTAATATGCAACCAATAGCCGTAACAGAACATTCGGATTCTATTGAAAAAGCATTCAATGGTGCCTTAGACAAAATCAAAAAAGTGCTAAACACAACCTTCGACAAACAAAAAGCACACTAAAAGTATTCTAACAAAAGTAATACATAAAACAAAGGCTGTCTAATATTTAGACAGCCTTTGGCATTTATTTTGAATCCTTTTATCCAAGATTCCGCAATAGAAAAAATTTCAAGAAGATGCGCAAAGGGAAATCGAATTCTTTGAATGGAGCTTAATAAACTTTGTGATTCTTCGCGAATTCTTCGTGTGACTCTGCGTAATAATGTCTAATGCTGAATCTGGGTTTGTACCATTTAAGTTTAGAATTTACTGTTAATTAAAACAGCCGTTTTTTTTATTAGAAAAAAAAAAATCAAGCATAGCTGGACTACGGTTTCTTTTTATTTTGAATAAGAAAGTAAAAAAGAATATGACTATCCGTGACTAGTACCATTTCAAAGAATAGATTAATTATTGAATGTTATTCACAAAACTTTCCCTTTCTGTTCTTTGCGTCTCTGCGACTTTGCGTGAAATTGGGCTCGCAAAGGCGCAAAGGTATATTTTCAATTTTTAGACTCTTAGTATGAGTTACGGACAGTCATAAAAAAGAATGTTTTATTGCAGTAAATTCTATGCTTAGATAGTATTATTCCTCAAACAACATGGTAGCTAGCCGATCGTCTCTTTTGTAAACATCATCATAAAAATGGATTTCACCGTTGTCATCAACCCATGCGGTAAAATAACCAATGTAAACCGGAATTTTATTCTTTAGTGTGTACCAAGATTCTTTGCCTTTATGCATGGCGGCGTTGATCTTTTCGGGTGTCCAGTTTTTATCGTCTTTTAGGATTTCGTTTGCGAGTTCTACAGGTTTAGCTACTCGGATGCAGCCGTGGCTAAAGGCCCTTTTCTCTTCGTTAAATAAATTTTTGGAAGGCGTGTCATGCAGGTAAATTGAATTGTTATTGGGAAACAAGAATTTTATTAATCCCAATGAATTTTTCGGACCTGGTTTTTGTCTAATGCCCCCTTCATGCCATTCCATATTGTGTTGAGCCAGATAGTTTGGATTTTTGGCTATGCTAGGTTTAATTTCCTTTGTGATGATGCTTTTGGGAACATTCCAGTACGGGCTAAAAACGATATAGCGCATGTCTGCACTAAAAATTACTGTCTTGTTTATATCTTTCCCCACCACAACATTCGAGTTTAAAACTGCTTTTCCCTCTTTTAAATAAGTCAATTGAAAAGCAGGAATATTAATTACAATTAAGGCTGCGACCTTTGAAATATCTACGTCAATCCAGCGGCAACGTTCCATATTGACCATGATGGTTTTAATACGATCTTCTATTGAAACATTCAATGAGGTAATTAGTTTTTTGGTTATTGAGGTGTTTTCTTTAATTCCATTTCGAGCTTGATATTTTAGAATTCCTGCTTTTAGATCTTCATCATATATTGCACTTTTCGAGTCCTTTGTTAGGTCTTCTAACTGATACAACCGTTTTCTAATTTGTGCAATTGTTGTGGCAGAATCTCCAGGATTTAATGCCACTTGGCTTGAATCCATTTCTATAGGAGTCCAAGAATCGTTTTTTTGTAACGTTCTGTATTTTTGCAATACCTCTTTTAATTTGTAATATTGGCTTAGTTGTTCTTTCTCGTTTTTGGTAATCAAGGAAGGATTAGCAATAATAGAATCCAAATAACCAACATACGATTCCTTTTTTCTAGGCAAGTACCAACCCAATTCTATTGATTTTTTGGGATCAATTCCTTTTAATACTTTATGGGTATAAAAAAAATAAAGTGTGGTCAGTAATAATTCATCATCAATATTTATTTTGTTGTTCTCTACCTTGGTCAGAAAAAGGCTGTCCAATTTATTTTTATATGGAATAGTAGTTTTAATTCCTTCCTCTTCTATATTGTTTAATTTGTTATACAGCAAATGACCAACTTCTAGCATTCCTTTTGAATCAAACCAAACGTATTGATAATTTCGTTTTTGATATAATTCGGTAGTTTCTTGATGATATTTATTTAATTCTGGATACTTTTTAAAAAAAACAGTTACCAAAGTGCTATCAAATGGAATTAGACTGGATGCTTTGGCAGGAGTAGTACTGGTAAGTGGTGATTTTATAGTGTCATCGTCCTTTTTTTTGCAAGAAAGTACAGAAAGTGAGGAACCAAAAACAAAGAGGGCAAGCAACACAATTGATTTTCTCATAGATCGAATGAATTAAGTGATACTATAAAAGTACAAAAAAAGTTGCCTTAAAGAAATGAACTTTAAGGCAACTTTTTAAGTGTAGGAATATGGAATGCTCTTTTTTAAAATTGAAAAGCAGCACCTATTTGAAAAACTTGATTTTTTCCATCCACATTATTAAAAGTATCATTTAAACTAGAAATGTAACGGCCATTTATGGATAATCCTAGTGGTAAGTTTAGCGACATTCCAAATGCCCATGAAGGCACAAAACTTTTTGCATCTAAAAAATTCGCATTGTCTGAGACTTTAAATGCAAATTGTGGTCCTGTTTCAAAACTCAATAATTTAACAGCATATACTTTTGCTAAAATGGGCACAGTAAGGTAATCTATCTTTGTGTCTGGAGCATTTTTGGTAGAGAATCCTTCTTGTGAGTATTGAAGTTCCGGTTGTACAAAAAGCAAGCCCTTAATTAATGGGATTTCTTTATAAATACCAACATAAAGTCCTGTTTTGGCATTTGTGTTCAAGCCATTTACATCAATATTCGAAATGTTGGCTCCTGCTCTAACTCCAATCGCTTGTGCTGATATGGTATTAGAAACTAATACAACAAACGCACCCAGTAATAAAATTTTAAATAATCGCATATCTTTTGTTTTTAAATTAATTACTCGTTCTTCATTTAAAAGTACTATAATTTTTCAATTTTCATATTACTATACTGATAAATATTTTCAATCGAGTATTCGTTGTTCGACAATGATAGTTTATAAAATATTGATATTAAATACAATACAATGTAAACATTTTAAGATATAACGGCTATTTTCTAAAAATATTATGTTAGATTTGATAAGAAGCGACTTGCTTTGCAGATAATAAAATGCTGCTGATTGGAACCAAAATGTTTTTTTATTATACTATTTATAGGATTTGTATGAAAGAATTTATAGAAAAAGGAAAACAATTTTTGAAGACAAAACGATTTAAAAAGGTTTTAAAAAAATTGGCTTTTTTTATCATTGGCTTTTTTGGAATAATCTTGATTTTCTTTATTGGTTTGCGAATGTATTTCATTCAAAATAAAGACATTATAACGACCGAAATCAATCGGAAAATCAATGAAACTATTTCGGGTCATGCCAGTATCGAAGATATTAACTATAGGTTTTTGACTGGTTTTCCAAATTTTACGGTAGTCCTAAAAAAAGTAGAAATACAAGACAGTTTGTATGCCGTTCATAAAAGAAGTGTGCTTAAAGCTCAAGAAATTGAAGTGCGTTTGAATGTGCTGAGTTTATTGCATAAAAAGGTAAAAATTGACAAAGTAATATTGATTAACGCAAAAATTGATTTGTTTAAAGATAAAAATGGCATATCTAATTTTAATATATTTAAAAAGAAAGACAAAATAAGTAGGCCCAAAACAGATACAGAAACAGAAATCGATGAGGTGAATTTTAAAAATGTAGTGTTTATTTCTCAAAATCTCCAAAGAAACAAATTGTTCCATTTTGAAGTAGCTTCTTTAAAAAGTAAAATTGATTATACAGATGATGGTTTTCATACTGATTTATATTTGGATGTTTTTGCCAAAAATATGGCTTTCAATACTATTAAGGGCAGTTTTATAAAAAACCAAAGAGTTAAGGGAAAACTTGTTGTTCAATACACTGATAAAAAGAATAAAATTGAAGTTGTATCCAAAGCTCTTAAAATAGGTGACGACGATTTTGACATAAAAGCAAGTTTTGGTCTCGAAAAGGTTCACCCGATGATGAATCTCAACATAAAAACGCATATTTTGTGGTTGAATGCTGCTCATTTATTGGATCCGCATTTATTTAAAATTCTAAATCATTTTAATATCACAAAACCCTTGGATGCGCAATGTAGTATTATTGGGGATATGAACGCCGAAGGAGATCCTCAAATTATAGTTGATGCACAAATAAAAAACAACACATTAGTTTTTCCTGATGGAACTGTTACAGCATGCAATTTTATAGGGAGATATATAAATAATTTTAATAAAGGGTTAGGAAATAATGACATTAACTCTGCGGTTATCATTAAAGATTTTAAAGGAAACTACGAGGGAATTCCAGTTTCTATTCCTGTTGCTGCCATCAATAATTTAGAAAAACCCATTGCCACTGGAGATTTTCATTCAAATTTTGAAGTAAATAAATTAGGAAAGGTTATTGGAGAAGATATTTTTAAATTCAGTGGAGGAACAGCCAATGTTGACTTTAAATTCAATGTTGATATTGTGGACTTGCATATTTCAAAACCTCATTTTACAGGAAAAGTGGATATAAAAAATGCTAACCTACTTTATGTTCCCAAGAACTTGACTTTTCAAACGAATATCTTACTGGATTTTACAGATAAAGCCTTTTTCCTTCGAAACATTAAATATCAAAGAGACAAAAACGTTGTTTATTTGGATGGTAGAATAGATAACTTTCTAAATTTGTATTATAACAATCCCGAAAAAATGATTGCTGTACTCCACCTCAAGAGTCCGTTTATGGATGTAAAGAATTTTATGGGTATCTTAGCAAGTAATGAAAAAAGAGGCAAAACGAATACGATTACGAACCATATAACTATAAAAAAAAGAATTGCTTTTTTACAAAAATGCCAAGTAGTATTGAATTTGAATTTGGATAAAATGGTGTATTCCAATTTGACAGCCAAGAATGCAAAAATTATCATTTCGGCCAATGACAAGCGTTTTTTTATCAAGCAAGGATCAATAGAAAGTTGCGGAGGAAAAATCACCTTTGATTCAGAGCTTATTCCACAACAAAATAAATATGATGTAAAAACCAAAGTAACTATCTCATCAGTTGATATTCCTCAATTTTTATCGTCTTTTAATAATTTTGGTGTCAAATCTTTTGACCCTCAAAATATTAATGGAAAACTTTCGGCAAAGGCCGATTTGTCATTAAAAATTACCTCAAACGGAGATTTAATAAATGAATCTGCGAGAGGAAACTTAAAATATGAAATCAAAAACGGATCTTTAATCAATTTTAATCCCATTATCAAAATCGGTAAATTTGCCTTTCCTAACAGAGATGTAAAACATATTGTCTTTAATGATTTGTATGGAAGTGTTACCGTTAAAGGAAATTTTCTTGAAGTTGATTATTTTAAAGTAAGTTCGAATGTATTGAATTTTGACGTTGGAGGTGTCTATTCATTCCAGAAAGGAACCAAATTAGGAGTAGTGATACCGCTTCGGAACCCAGCCGATGATTTAAAAATTAAAGACTTAAAAGAAAAGGAAGCCAAACGTTATAAAGGGATTGTATTGCATTTATTAGTAGTCGACGGAAAAAATGACGAAATGAAAATTAAATTAGGAAGTCTTCCAGATAAAAAATTACAGTAATATGAAAGGAGCATGACTGTAAATTGGTTGCAAACACCAATGAAGATATAACAATACCTCCCGATAGCTATCGGGATCCTATAAAGAACAAATAGTAACTACATATGAAAGTATTTTTTTTAAGTTTAGCAATATTATCAGTTTTTAGTTTTGACGCTTTTCAACATAAAGAATTAGACAAAAAAGAAGAGGTAAATAAAACACTTGATGCTTGGCACAAAGCGGCTTCCGAAGCAAATTTTAATGCCTATTTTGGATTAATGACCAAAGACGCCGTTTTTATTGGGACAGATCCGTCTGAGAATTGGAATTATAAAAACTTTCAAGCTTTTGCAAAACCCTTTTTCGATAAAGGCAAGGCATGGAATTTTAAAGCAATGGAACGTCATATTTATTTTGATGAATCAGGAAAAATAGCTTGGTTTGATGAACTTTTAAATACACAAATGAAAATTTGTAGGGGTTCTGGAGTTTTGGTCAAAATTGGTAAAGATTGGAAAATAAAGCATTATGTTCTATCCATGACAATTCCCAACGAAAATACCGACCAAGTAATCAAAATCATTGCGCCAATAGAAGACGTATTGATACAAAATAAGCAAATCAAATGATAATTTCTGATTTTTTCGATACTTGAGCTTTCGTTCTTATATAATTCCTTAATTTTGCCGAAATAGTAATTAGATCGTGGGAAGCAAAAATAAATTAAAGAGATTCAAGGAAAACGAAACATTCAATAATGTTTTTCAACCAACAAGAGAAGAAGTTGTAGGAGATTTATTTCCGCTAAAAGGGAAATGGAATTCAGACTTCTTTAAAAATGAAAATCCATTAGTGTTGGAATTGGGTTGTGGTAAAGGAGAATACTCTGTTGGTTTAGCCGAGAGATATCCCAATAAGAACTTTGTAGGAATCGATATCAAAGGGGCTCGTTTTTGGCGTGGTGCAAAGACTGCTGTTGAAACGGGATTGCATAATGTGGCATTCATTCGAACTCAAATCGAATTAATCAACCATATTTTTGCAGAAAAGGAAGTCGACGAAATTTGGATCACTTTTCCAGATCCTCAAATAAAATACAAAAGAACAAAACACAGAATGACCAATTCTGAATTTTTACAATTGTATAAAAAAATATTGAAAAAAGACGGTGTTGTAAACCTTAAAACCGATAGTGAGTTTATGCACGGCTATACATTAGGATTGCTTCATGGTGAAGGACATGAAGTTTTATATGCCAACCACAATGTGTATGTAAACGAAGGAAGTCCTGAAGAAGTTACCGCTTTTCAGACCTTTTATGAAAAACAATATTTAGAAATTAATAAAGCAATTACGTACATTCGTTTTAAAATCAAATAGTTTTTTGTTACAGCCTTTAGCAACAAATTTGTGACTGTACATTAGACTGTAAAATCTATATATGACGCTAATCTTACCTTTTATACTCGGGTTTATTGTTGCTGCAATCGGTATTGCTCCTCCAGGTCTAATCAATATGACAGCTGCAAAAGTGAGTTTAAAAGATGGCAAAAATGAAGCATATTTCTTTGCTATTGGCGCTACACTAATTGTATTTTTTCAAACACTTTTGGCAATATTATTTGCTAATTTCATCAATAGCAGGCCAGATATTATCAATAGACTTCAAGAAATTGGGTTGTTTATCTTTATCGCTTTGACCATTTATTTCTTATGGAAAGCCAAAAAACCAAAAATACCAGAGTCTGAAACAAAAATTCGCAGTAAAACAAACCGTTTGTTTTTGGGAATGTTATTGTCGGCTTTGAATTTGTTTCCCGTACCTTATTATGTTTTTGTATCTATAACACTCAGTAGTTACGGTTATTTTTACTTTACCCAATATTTTATATATTCCTTTGTAACAGGAGTAGTTTCAGGTTCCTTTTTGGTTTTTTATCTTTATATTATTTACTTTAAAAAAAGGGAATCTAAGTCCTCTTTTTTAATGAATAACGGAAATTATATTATAGGTACAATAACTGGAATTGTTTCGATAATCACACTATTTAAACTTATTAAAGCCTATTTTGGATAAAACCAATGGAATCAAATAGCGACAATTTTTTTGAAAGAGTATATAGAGTCGTTAGGCAAATTCCATATGGAAAAGTAACCTCATATGGCGCAATTGCTAAAGTATTAGGCGCAACACGCTCTGCAAGAATGGTAGGTTGGGCAATGAATGCAGCACATAATCTAGAAGATGTACCCGCGCATAGAGTGGTCAATAGAAAAGGATTATTAACAGGAAAACACCATTTTGATGGAACCAATCTCATGCAACAATTACTGGAAAGTGAAGGCATTATTGTTAAAGAGAATCAAATTATCGATTTGGAATCTGTTTTTTGGGAACCAATACTAAAGGAATAAATAATATAATACACCTTTTTTTGGTAGATTTTAAAGTTGATAAATAGAAAATGAAATATATCATTTATTGAATAATACGATCAATAAATACAATCCAAATCCTTTAAAATAAGAACTTAATCTGTTATCTTTGCAATCTAAAATTAGTTTAAATAAGAATAGTTACTTTTATATTTAAGTATAAAAAATAATAAAATGATCTTGTAAGCTACAAAAAAGAATTTTAATAAAAAAAAAGAATTTTCAATATAAAACAATATTTAAATATGAAATTAGAAAGAAAAGATATTCTTAAAGCATTAGAAACAATAACAATTGCTGGAGAAGGAAAAAACATGGTTGAAAGTGGAGCGATTGCAAATGTAGTTACGTTTGGGGACGAAGTCGTTGTGGATTTGGTTTTACATACTCCGGCAATGCACATTAAAAAAAGAGCCGAAGATGATATTAAAAAAACAATCCTAGAATTAGTTTCGCCAGACGCAAAAATTAAAGTTAACATAAAAGTAGAAGCAGCAGAAAATCCAAATCAAATTAAAGGAAAATCAATTCCTGGGATTAAAAACATCATAGCAGTAGCTTCAGGCAAAGGAGGAGTTGGAAAATCTACTGTTACGGCAAATTTAGCAGTAACATTAGCCAAAATGGGATTTGCTGTAGGAGTATTAGATGCAGACATTTACGGGCCATCAATGCCAATAATGTTTGATGTTGAAAATGAAAAACCATTATCAGTTGAAGTTAATGGAATGTCAAAAATGAAACCAGTTGAAAGTTATGGAATAAAAATACTTTCGATAGGATTTTTTACTTCACCAAGTCAAGCTGTAATCTGGAGAGGTCCTATGGCTTCCAAAGCCTTGAATCAAATGATTTTTGATGCAAATTGGGGCGAATTGGATTTTATGTTAATTGATTTACCACCAGGAACAGGAGACATTCACTTATCAATTATGCAGTCATTGCCAGTAACTGGAGCAGTTGTAGTAAGTACTCCTCAAGCAGTCGCTTTGGCCGATGCTAAAAAAGGGGTTTCTATGTTTATGTCTGAAGCAATTAATGTACCCGTTTTAGGAATTATCGAGAACATGGCTTATTTTACCCCTGAAGAATTGCCTAATAATAAATATTACATTTTTGGTAAAGAAGGTGCAAAAGATTTGGCACAAGATTTAGGTGTTGCTTTTCTAGGAGAAGTACCAATTGTTCAATCAATTCGTGAAGCAGGTGATTTTGGTCGTCCAGCTGCATTACAAGCAGGCTCAATTATTGAAAATGTATTTGATGATATTACCCGCAATGTAGTAAATGAAGTAGTAAATAGAAATGAAAATTTAGAACCTACCGAAGTAATCAAAATCACAACAATGGCAGGATGTTCATCAGTTAAGAAATAAGATTCTTAATCTCTATCTAAAGAAGAAATTTAAAAAGTATGAAAACAGAAGAATTGACAAATAATGTTCTAAAAGCGCTTGATGAAATCAGACCCTTTTTGAATTCAGATGGAGGTGATATTACCCTTATTTCAATTGATGAAGGAAAACATGTAAAAGTCCGCCTTGAAGGAGCTTGTACAAGTTGTAGCGTAAATCAAATGACGCTAAGGGCAGGAGTAGAAACTACAATTAAAAAATATGCCCCTCAAATTGAAACAGTTGTAAATGTTTTGTAATATTTTTCTAATAATTAATTATTGAAGCTATTTTTTTTTAACACTATAATAGCTTCGATAATTAAATTCAATAGCGAATTAATATCTTTTATTATAAGATAAAAATCATTTTTACTACTCTAGAAGATTTGGTATTACTTGTTAAATAGTGACAAATTCAAATTATTTTAGTAATTATTATTAGTGAATTACCAATAAAATCAAGGATAATTTCGTTTTATTCAAAAACTAGTATAAATAATTCATTTTTTTTTACTTTGAAAATTCAAATAAAAATTTACTTTTGTAGCACTAACCTACAAATTTGAATTATGAAAAAGAAGTACTTATTGATTGTTTTATTTTTATGTTTTTATAAAAATTACGGGCAAGAACCAATTCAAGAGTCTTATGTGTCCAAGATGTTAACCGTTGTTGATGAAGAATGGAGTCAACTGAATTTTAGTAAAATGGTAAATATTTCTTCAAATAGAAAAGGACAGCTAAAAATTGAAAATGCAGAATTTTTGACTGACCTTAGTGGAGGAAAGGCAAATATGCTAGATGATAGCGCGTATAGCACAGCTGTTTTATCTTCTCAAATTCTAACCAAAGAAAAAGAAGAAAAAAATGGTTTATTAAATGTGACCTATGAAGGGAAATTGGTGTTTAAAACCCATGACGGAACATATACTCCCAATTCAAAAGTTACGTTTATCATCAACAAAGCAGATGTAATTGGACTTAGAATTGTTAACAAGGAAAATAATAAAGAATATTTATTAAATCTTGAAATAAAAGAATAAAAATAAAAGTGGAAACCACTTTGTGAAAAAAATTAAATAAACGAATGGACGTTTTAATAAAGATAAAAGATCGAGAAGGTGTAGTACATGAATTGCAAGCTCCAACCGATATGGCAATGAACATAATGGAATTGTGCAAAGCTTATGAACTTCCAGTTGAAGGAACTTGTGGCGGAATGGCCATGTGTGCATCTTGCCAATGCTATGTTCTTAATGATGTTGCGTTACCTGAAATGGGCGATGACGAAGAGGCGATGCTTTCGGAAGCTTTTTATGTAAAATCAAACAGTCGTTTAGGTTGTCAAATTCCTATAACGGAAAGTTTAGTAGGCTTAGAATTGGAATTGGCACCCGAATCTTAATTTTATTGTAGTATCATAACCGCTTTTGGCATTATGCGTTCTACAAATAAACGATATGCTTTTTCAGAAGGATGCAAATTATCGGATGCTACTAAGCTTGGATCAATAATCCCTTGTCGTGTAATATCTGTTATGTTTATAAAAGCAATACCGTTTTTTGAACAAAAACTTTCAGCATAAGCATTGTAAAGATCTATTTCAGCAGTAATTGTTTTATTTCCATTTCCAAAAGGAGTAAAAGCATAATCCGGAATAGAAACAACAATTACATTTGATTTATCCCCTTTGGCCAAATAAATGGCTTTATTTACTAATTCAGGAAATTCTTTTTCATATACGGAAAAAGAGTTTCCCTGATATTGGTTGTTTACTCCTATAAGCAAAGTAACTAAGTCATAATCATTATTTGGGTTTTGACTATTTATGGATGAGATTAAATTTCCTGTTGTCCATCCCGTTTTCGCAATGATATTCAAATAAAAAGTATTCTGTTTGTTTAAGTTAAAGAGATTATTTTTTAATTGTTCTGGAAATCTACAGGTTTCGCATACGCTTTGACCAATAGTGTAACTATCACCAAGCGCCAAATACTTAATGACATCCGTTTTAGTATCTAAAGTTAATACTGGTATATTTGTGGATGGAACAATAGTTGTTTGCTGACTTGAACTGTTATCCGTTTGACAGCTACTATTCAATAGAATTATTATACAAACTAGCAACCTTGATTTTCGAAACATATTCAGTATTTTATGTTTGTTTGTTTTTAGCTGAAAGTCATCCTATTACCTCTTAAGCCATTTCAGGTCTTCGAATAATTTGTTCTTCTATGGCATCCCAAAGGCCAATTCTTTTTTCTAATGCTAAAATTGAAATCGCTTCTACCTCTGACCATTTTTTGTAATCATCCCCACAAAGTTCTGTGATCATTGTCATTGCCATTGGTCCATGTTCATCCAAATCTAATTCTATATGTCTTTCAAAATAATAAAGCAATTTTTTCAAATCTCTTTCTGGAAAATTCGATTGAAAACTTTTTAGAATTTCGGTAAACATACTTGGTATTAAATCTTCCCTGCCAAATGTAAATGCCGCAGCTATTTCATGTGGTTTTCCTTCTTCTATTACTCTAAATGTAAAATCTAGAAAAGCTTTTATGTTTGGATGCAGTGTACTCTTTTTAATGGCAACAAATATATTTTGAAGTGAAATTACCTCTTCTAAAAAACACTCTATACCAGAAGTGTCAGCTCCACAATCTTGCATGGCTTCAATATACATTTCAAAATGACTTAAACGACGACCATCAAAGCTTAAATCACTTTCTTCGGCCAATACAATTTCGTTAATTAAATATCTAGTTTCTGGACTTGCTGTAGCAAACCAAGGTATAGTAGTGCACGTTAATTTATTTTGTAATGCTTTTAATAATGACATGAAATCCCAAACTGCAAATACATGGTTTTCCAAAAAATAATGTAAATCATCAATCGTATTTACTTTTTCATATAAAGAATGATCTAATAATTGCTGTTTATGATTTTGTATTTTCGAATTTATAGCTGAAATATTCATTGGGGATTTTTTTATGTAAAATTAAAAAAGCTTCTCGTTTCCAAGAAGCTTTTACTATTAACTTTATAAATACTTTAATAGTTGTTTAGTGCTATTTGAAAGCTGGAATTCCAGTAATATCCATTCCAGTAATTAATAAATGAATGTCATGCGTTCCTTCGTAAGTAATTACCGATTCTAAGTTCATCATATGGCGCATGATTGAATATTCACCAGTGATTCCCATTCCGCCAAGCATTTGTCGCGCTTCGCGTGCAATATGAATAGCCATGTCTACATTGTTTCTTTTTGCCATAGAAATTTGAGCCGTTGTCGCTCTTCCTTCGTTTCTTAAAACTCCAAGTCTCCACGTTAATAATTGTGCTTTGGTAATTTCAGTAATCATTTCAGCCAATTTCTTTTGTTGCAGTTGAGTTCCTGCAATAGGTTTGTCAAACTGAATTCTTTCTTTGGCATAACGTAAAGCTGTATCGTAACAGTCCATAGCGGCACCAATTGCGCCCCATGCAATTCCATAACGAGCCGAATCTAAGCAACCAAGAGGTGCTCCAAGTCCAGACTTATTAGGAAGTAAATTTTCTTTAGGTACTTTTACATTGTCAAAGATCAATTCTCCAGTTGACGAAGCACGTAGCGACCATTTGTTATGTGTTTCAGGAGTTGTAAAACCTTCCATACCACGTTCTACGATTAATCCATGAATTCTTCCTTCTTCATTTTTTGCCCAAACGATGGCAATATCAGCAAATGGAGCATTTGAAATCCACATTTTGGCACCATTCAAAAGATAATAATCCCCCATATCTTTAAAATTGGTAATCATGCTTCCAGGATCAGAACCGTAATTGGGTTCTGTTAATCCAAAACAACCCATAAATTCACCAGTAGCTAGTTTTGGCAAGTATTTCATTCGTTGCTCTTCGTTTCCATATTTCCAAATCGGATACATAACCAAAGAAGATTGCACAGAAGAAGTTGAACGAACACCAGAATCCCCTCTTTCTATTTCTTGCATAATTAAGCCATAAGAAATCTGGTCTAATCCTGCACCTCCATATTCTTCTGGGATATAAGGACCAAAGCCACCAATTTCTCCAAGACCTTTTATGATTTGTTTCGGGAACTCGGCTTTTTGAGCATATTCTTCTATGATGGGAGAAACTTCGCGTTTTACCCAAGCACGAGCTGAGTCACGAACAAGTTTGTGTTCTTCACTTAATAAATCGTCAAGATTGTAATAATCTGGGGCTTGAAATAAATCGGGTCTCATAATAAAACGTTTTAGTGATACAAATCTACACAAAGAAATATAACAAAACTAATCTAAAATGTTATAAATGCAAAAGCAGATGTTTTATATACTTGTTGGATAGGCATTAAAAAACGAATGTTTAAAACTAACAATTGTTACTCCTAATTTCATCTTTCATTTGTCTAAATAAACATATATATTTGAAAAGTTTTTAAAGTTTACTTAAATTTTTAAAAACAGACATCTAATCTATACAATATTAACATTTTAGCTTTTTTAAAAATTCTAATTAAGGCTAGTCATTATTAGCATTTAAAAAAGAAAAGTCAATCAAAATAATAATTTAATTTAGTAATACAAGAAGAAATTAATCAATAAATAAATATGAAAAAGCAGGCAGCACTTATTTTATTACTACTAGTAGGAGCAATTGGGTATTCACAAACTCTTGATTGCAGTAAATTTAAAAATATTAAAGCATTCAATCCAGACTATCCGAAAAAGACTTTTCTGATAAAAGGGGCAACTCAAGAAAGTTATGACAATGGCATCCTTCAAATGGTATGGAGTGTAAAATGGATAACAGATTGTCAATATGAAGTAACCTGCACTAAAAAAACAGTGGAGAATCAAATCGAAGTTGGCGATAGAATAGTAATGGATATTGTAAGTATAGACGGTGATTGTTTTACTCTCAAAAGAACTTTCTATTGTAAAAACTTTCCAGAAGGAGATATAGATCCAGGGAGTACTTATTGTTTATCGAAATAACAGTTATATGAAGTAAACTTTACTCTAGTCCAAATTATTGTCAACTTATTTATTTTGACATTTAAAAATCCCTACCACTATTTATTTATGGATAGGGATTTTTAATTTTTCAATACCCATTGGCTGAAATTATTTTTTTTACAACACATAAACATAATAATTTATAGTTTTTAAAACAAAACAATAGAAGTTTTACTATTCAAATAGATATTCTACGTCTGAAAAAGTACTATTCCCAATTATTCTTTGCCTATTTAGCACATATCTATAATTCTATATGATTATTATTTTTAATTTAAATTTCACAAAACGGGTTATTCAGTATTATTTACCAAACCCACCACTCGACTTTAAAGCCTAAATATTGTCCCCAATTTTTGGTACCACTCTGAGCTAGATAGGGAGAATATAGGTTGTCTGCAGCAAACTGGTTATAATGTGCTACACTATACACTAGCCTAAAATGGGGTCTAGCCCAAACATCTTGTTGACCAGTAGGCACTATTGTTGGGGCTATAGTAAATTTTGTCATTTGTGCAAAATCTTGCGTACCATCTTTCCTCCAAGTAAGATCAAATTCGTGAAGCAGGTGAAGCCAGTTTTTAATATACCAAGTTCCTCGTGCTCCAAAAGCGATATCTTGTTTTCTATTGAATAATTTTTGTTTTCCAAGATAATCACTAGTGGTGTTTAGACTATCACTTGCCCCTTTACTTTTGGTATAAATAGCATATCCATTCAAGGAATATTTTTTATTAATATTCAACAAGAAAGTTTCAGTCAATGCCAATGAATAGGCTTTTCTAAAACTATTCGTTTCCAGGTTGGGTCCTCCATAAGTAACATATGTTCTACTACTACCTCCATCTCCGCCATTGGCAATACCAGCACCATATCGAGCACTTATAGCATTAAAAGAACCAGAAATTTTGGATGGGATGGTTTTGAAGTATTTTGCACCAACGACATAGCCAAAATCGGCTGGATAATTATATTTTGAATTAGCATCTTTTGTGGTACCAGAAGGTAAACGTTGAAATTCACCCATTAACTTGACAGTTCCATTTTTTACATCTATTGTATGTTCCAAGATGGAAACATATCTGTTTCGCAATCCCAATGTAGGTGTCCCATTTACAATATTAAGATAGAAATTGGGTGGCAAAGTCGATGTAGTATCTATTGAGCCAGTAAAAATAAGTGAAAATTGAGTTTTTTTGTATTTAACACCTACTCCTTGACCTGAATGATCATCAAAATAAAAATGATCTATAATTTGAATATCATCTGCTCTAAATAATCGTGCCCCTAACCATACACTCCAATCACTTCCCATTATATTTAAGGCTTCAGCATATAATTCCGGCAGAGCGGTTGTAATTCCTCCTATTGATTTGTTAGAAACATTGCCAATCAATTGCCCTCGAGTGGTATAAAATGAAAATCGCGATTGAACATTAATCTGGGTAGTTTCTTTATTTGCAATTGTCGGAGTAAAGTGCATGGCAGCCGCTAATTCAAAGTAGTCATTCTCTTCAAAACGACCTCCAATAGACCCCATACCATTCAAATTAAGAGCTTGAGGAAAATCACTATTTTCAGCTCCAAGACTATACCCTATTCCAACTCGACCATAACTTCCAAGTGAAATTTTTTTATTCGATATTGTCGGAGATTGTGCTATTATTTGTAGTGATAAAGCAAAAACGAATGGAAGTATTAAATGTCTTTTCATCTTTCAAATATTAAATGAAATCCAAAAGCATTTTCATATTTATCAATTATGATAACTAATCCGTATTGATAAATAGAATTCAAAAGGATTGAATTTTTGATTCAAATCAAATTTAAGTAAATTTTAGTAAAAAAAATAAGATTTAAAATAAAGAATTGAAGGACAAGGAATAAATTGTTTTTTTGTGTTAATTTTCTCAATAAAAATATTATTTTTTTTACAAACTACTAAATAATAACACCTTACTGAACATGTTTTTCAAGAAAGAAACCCATTAATTGATTTATAATAACAAATGTGATTAAAATGGATAATCAAATATCATGATTATAAATTAAGAAACAGCACAGAAATAAAAAAAACATTAAACTACATTTTTAAATAAAAATCTTTTGTCAGTTCAATATATTCAGGAGTATAGACGTGCCTTGCAGTTTCGATAACTAATTCCTCAATGATAACGGATGTTTTATTATCGCGACTGAAAGCCAACAAACTGCGTTTGATATCAGAGGAAGGTGTACCTTTAACTCTGGTGATTTTCATTGGATACAATTCATATTCAATAGCAAGAGCCAAAAATTTTTCTTCTTCTTTAAATGGAATTATGGTCGAAAAAACACCATTTTCTGAAAGTAACAATGCTGCAGCTTCAATTAAATCTTCAAAAGGCAAGGCATCAGCAAATCGAGCCAAATCACGTTTCCCGTCTTCAGTTTTATAATCTTCAGTATAAAATGGAGGATTGGAAACAATAAGATCATATTCATCTTCTGGCTCTTCTACAAATTCATCAACTCCAGCATGAAAGCAAAAAAGTCGATCGCTCCAAGGTGAATTTTCAAAATTATCTACTGCTTGTTCGTATGCATCCTCATCGATTTCTAGTGCATCAATTTGTTCTGCATAGCTTCTTTGCGAAAGCATTAAAGCGATAATTCCTGTTCCTGTTCCAATATCTAGAATACTAAAAGGATTATGACCTACTGGGGTCCAAGCACCTAATAAAACACCATCAGTGCCAATTTTCATGGCGCAACGGTCTTGTTCTACTGAGAATTGTTTAAAGGAAAATTTTGACACACTCATGATATTTAAAAAAATTAAACCATTAAGAAATTAAGTTTCATTAAGTGTATTCTTAATCTCTTTAATCTAATGGTTCAAAAAATTATTTTTTTTTTTATAAATACATTTCAATGAGTCCTTCTGGTAAATCCATCACGACCTTTTTGTTTTCACGGTCTATTTTAACCAAGAAATGGTCAATCATGGGAATCAAAATTTCAACATCACCATTTAATACTTCAAATAGTGGTTGCGCAGTGGTATCATTGATCGATTGAATTTGACCAACAATTCCCAGACGTTTATCTTCTACTTCAAAGCCAATAACTTCATGAAAGTAGAATTTGTTACCCGTAAGTTTGGGTAACATTTTTAAAGGAAGATAAAGATCGTTGCCTAAAATGGCATCCGCTTCTTCTTCCGTGTTAACATCTTCAAAACGAATTCTTAGGAAATCATTTTTGTGTAACGAGCTATTTTCTATAAAAAAAGGAACCAAGTGTTTGTTGCATTCAACAAACACTGATTCCAAGTTTTCGTATAACTCAGGTTCGTCCGTGTCTAAATAAGCAAGAACTTCCCCTTTGAAACTAAATTTTTTGGCGATTTTACCCAAATAGAAACAATCTTCTTTACGCATCGTCGCCTACTAAATTATGCTTCAGTTGTTTCGTTATTTTCTTCTGCAGCAGGAGCTTCTTCAGCTTCTACTTCTTCAACAGCAGGAGTTGCAGCAGCAATTGCGTCAGCTTCAGCTTGAGCAGCAGCAGCTAAACGTTTTGCATTTACTTCTTGTTCTGCTTTGAATGCTTTTGCTTTATCAGCAGCTTGAGCTTTAGTCAAACCTTCTTTTTTAGCATCCACTTTTCCAGCTTTAGCTTCTAACCAAGCAGCTAATTTTGCATCAGCTTGTTCTTGAGTTAAAGCTCCTTTACGAATACCTCCATCAAGGTGGTGTTTCAATAAAGCACCTTTGTAAGAAAGAATTGCTTTTGCAGTATCCGTTGGTTGAGCACCATTGTGCAACCATTTCACTGCACTATCAAGGTTTAATTCGATAGTTGCTGGGTTAGTATTTGGATTGTAAGTACCGATTTTCTCTAAGTATTTACCATCTCTTTTTGAGCGAGCATCTGCTGCTACAACCCAGTAAAAAGGTTTTTGTTTTTTACCGTGTCTTTGTAATCTAATTTTTACTGACATAATCTTATGATTAAATTTTGAGGTACTCGACCTCGATTAATTAAGGGTGCAAAGATACATTTTTTATCCAAATAATTTTAAATCTTTTATATTTTTATGATTCATAGTTTATTATCTCTTTTTAAGACATTTTGTTTCTCAAAGAAAACTAGGAATCGTATCTAATTTAATTAGTTTTGCTACTCTAAATAAATTATTAGGAATACGTTTTTTGTTTTGATTCCGCATTATTTTAGTGCCCTGTGAAATTCAATTCTATGCTTTCAACAGAGGTTTGTCGCAGATTTCATTTTAGAATTTGAAAGCTACACCACAAACAAAATTCCTTCCCAGATTCGGTATTCCAGCAGTTGCCAGTCGTGATAAATGAGGGATGTAGGTTTTGTTGAGCAAATTATTTCCGTTTAAGTTTAGATCAAAAGTAGATTTTCCCAACTTAACTTTTCCTCCAAAACCCATATTCAGTAGAGTATAACCATCCGAAGAAATATCAAAACCGCTAACTTTATCCTGACTGAAAGTAGTTGAAACATTAAAAGTAACAAATGCTTCTTGAAGCCATTTTCCAATTTCAAAATCAGTTTTTATGGTATTGTCCCAGTTGTTAGCTGGAATTTGAGGCAAATATCCACCCGTTTGCAATTTTCCAGTTACGGTTTCAAAACTACTTTCTATATGCAACCAATCTAAAGGATGCGGGTGAATGTGCAATGCTACCTCTCCCCCATACAAATTGGCATTGTTTTGAATGTAGTTATACACTTTAAACCCATCAATTTCGGCTCCTGTTGGTGAAGAATAAATATAATCGTTAATATGATTGTAAAAACCACTAACACTAAATTCAAAATGAGTGCTTTTATATTCCAAATCCAAATCGGTTTGTATATTTTGCTCCGTTCTTAAATTTGGATTTCCTACTTCATACCGAAAAGTACCTTCGTGTACTCCATTTGAAGACAACTCTGCCAAATTTGGCGCTCTAAACCCAGTTGCAGCATTCAATCGGAAGGTCAAATCCTTATCAAAATTGGTTTTATATCCCAATGAAGCGTTGAAACTATCATAATTTTTATGAAGTGCTTCAAAATAACCTTCCTCTCCAAGTACCCCATGCTCTTCAGCAACTAAATGTCTATAGTCAAAGCGAATACCCGCTTGCAAGGAATTTGAACCCCAGTCATAAATTCCAGTTCCAAAAACTCCAAAATCATTGGTTTTCGCATTTGGAATTAAAAACTCTTCGGCACGGTTTTTATTTTCCTGAGACATTCCTTGAACACCTACAATTGTTTCTACTTTACCAATCTTTGGTAAATAATATTTGACATTATAATCGAAAGTATGCAAAATCATGTGTAAAACTGCAACATTGCTATCTTCAAATTCGCTTCGATCATTCTGGATATAGCCTAAATTCACATCTAATTTTGAATCGCTAAAAAATAGTGTATTATTTAAAGAGAATAAATTATTAAAAACACCTTGTTTGGGGAAAGTAGTCTTCTTGGTTGTAGTTTGATCTGCAATACCATCTTCTGGAATTCCAATATCCAAATTATTGTAATTGTATCTCAAAACACTCGAAAACTTAGCATTACTGTATCCAATTCCTGCTTTGAAATCAATTTCCTGAAAGCGAGTGTTGGTAACACGATCTCCATCTGGGATTTTATAATCGGATTGGGTATTATAAGCGCCGCGAATTAAGTATTTCCAATTTGTAGTAGATGTTTTTAAACCCAAAGTAGTACTACTCCCTAGCGTATTCGAAAACAATCGTTGACCGAAATCCCCTTGAAAAGTATTGGCCAGAGCAAATTTTTCAGGATTAAAAAACAACACACCTCCCAAAGCATCCGAGCCGTAAAGCAAAGAAGCTGGTCCTTTTATAACCTCAACATTTTCTACTCCTGCATCGTTTAGCCCCAGGCCGTGTTCGTCTCCAAACTGTTGATTTTCTAATCGTACGCCTTGCGTATAGACCAACACTCGATTGCCACTCAATCCTCGAATTACAGGTTTCCCAATTGAAGTTCCTGTAGAAACTTGAGAAACTCCAGGAATAGTAGCTAAGCCTTCTATCAAAGTGGCGCTCCCTTTTTCCTGCATCGATTTGACACTTTCGCGATCTACTTTCATCACATTCTGGGACTGTAATTTAGAAAATGGTGTAGAGACAATTACCTCATCCATTTGAAAAGCCAATTCATCCAAAATTACATCTAGTGTTTTTGTGTTTTGAGCTTTTTCAATCTTCTTGTTTAAAGTTAAAAAACCCAAATAAGTAAAAACTAAAGTTAAATTTCCATTTGGAAGTGCCGACAAAGTGTACACTCCATTTTCGTCTGTCTTGGTTGATTTGTGCAAATCGGAGGCATCGACGGTAACTCCAATCAAAGGATTGTTTTTTGAATCCGTAACTTTTCCTGTTATCGAATTTTGGGCTTGTACAAAAGAGGTAAGCCCCAGAAATAGAGCCAAAATATATTGTTTCATTTGAATAATTTATTGCTCCTAATCAAAGTGTACTATAAAAAAGTAACAAGTGATTGGAAATGGTTTTGTGAATAATAACACAGTCGAAAAAATCTTTTAGAAAAGAAAGTTATCCTTAAATACAGTAATAATGTAACAACAACCCAAATCGTTATGTTAGGCAATGTTTGTAAAAATGTACTATGCTGGCTTTTTAACCCTGATGGAAGGGAAAATCCTTTTTGAACGCTTTTTCAGCGGGCAAAAAGATTGTAACCCCAATATCTATCGGGACAGGAACGATGTCTGCTGACAAAGCCAATTCTTTAGCTTCAAATAACTTTTGACTGTACTTTCTTTAAATAAAATAAAGGATTGTTTAGATTCGATTTGGAGGTCCGCGAAGGGAATACAAACTACCCGAAAACGAAATAATTGTTTTAGGATTAGCAAAGAAATAAGGGATATTCCAATTATCAGTGTAGAATGCTGGGGAATAATTTGTTGGTGTAATAAAACTACTGAAGCCAAATTCACATACATAACAATGCTCAAAACTGTGATGCTGATGGGTAAATTCAGAGCTAGAATTATAGGTATGATGACATTGTTTTTGAGAAAATTTATCTCGTAAATGCCCAATACTGTCCACCGACTGAAACACTATTGAGAACAATACTGCAACAATCAAAGAAAGAATAAGTAGGAGCTGTTTTCTTTTCATCACCGCAAAGGTAATAAAACAAAAAAACTACAACCGCTTAAAGTTGTAGTTTTCTGATTTAAAATATCTAAAAATGAATTAAACCAATTTTGCTGCAATTAAGTATTCTGCAATTTGAATCGTATTGGTTGCTGCTCCTTTTCTCAAGTTATCAGCTACAATCCACATATTTAATGTATTGTCTTGGCTTTCGTCACGACGAATTCTACCTACAAAAACTTCATTTTTCCCTTCAGCATAGCGAGGCATTGGGTAAGTAAAAGTGTCTAAATTATCTTGAACCACGATACCATCTGTATGGTGCAAAATGTTTCTTACTTCGTTTACATCAAAGTCATTGGTGAATTCAACATTTACAGCTTCGCTATGTCCACCAACAACTGGCACACGAACAGCAGTTGCTGTAACTTTGATAGAATCATCACTTAAGATTTTTTTGGTTTCGTTTACCAATTTCATTTCTTCTTTAGTATAACCATTGTCTTCAAAACTATCACATTGTGGTATACAGTTTCTGTTGATTTTGTATTTGTAAACCATGTCCCCTTCGATACCAGCAACTTCGTTTTCAAATTGTTGAACTGCTTTTACACCAGTACCCGTAATGGATTGGTAAGTAGAAACAATCACACGTTTGATGTTGTATTTTTTATGTAATGGAGCCAACGCCAATACCATTTGAATTGTAGAACAGTTTGGATTGGCAATGATTTTATCTGCTGCTGTTAATTCACCAGCGTTGATTTCTGGAACTACTAATTTCTTAGTTGGATCCATTCTCCAAGCTGAAGAATTATCAATAACAGTTGTTCCTGCTGCAGCAAATTTTGGAGCCCACTCTAATGATGTTCCTCCACCTGCAGAGAACAATGCAATATCCGCTTTCATATCAACGGCTGTTTGCATTCCTACCACTTTGTATTTTTTTCCTTGAAATTCAATTTCTTTTCCTACTGATTTCTCAGAAGCAACAGGAATTAATTCGGTTACAGGAAAATTTCTTTCTGCCAATACTTTCAACATTATTTCGCCAACCATTCCGGTAGCACCAACAACTGCTATTCTCATCGTATATCTTTTATATTTGTATATTTATTTTTGAAGTACAAAAGTAAGTAATATTCAAAAGATAACAAGGGGATTCACAAAAATTAACAAATTGTTATAAATCAAACAAAATAGAAAAACCACTCCATTACAGAGTGGTTTGGTTAGAATATATAGTGTAAAGCGGGTTTGAAATAGTTCCTGAGATTTGAAATAATGTAATTTTTAATTTAAGTTAGAATCTTAGCAACTTAGTCGCTTAGAGTCTATTTCTTCAGTAAATCCCTAATTTGTGTAAGCAATTCTTCTTGTGTTGGTCCAGCAGGTGGAGCTTCAACCACAACTTCTTGTTTTTTGGTCCTTTCATATGCTTTTAATACCATAAAAATACAGAATCCAATAATGACAAAGTCAAAAATGGTTTGAACAAAAGCACCATAATTAATTGCGACTTCAGCAATTGCAGGAACTTTCTCGGTTCCTTTTTCCATAACTGCAGGAACGCCATCTTGAAGTACCACTTTTAGATTTTTAAAATCTACTTTCCCTAGTAACAACCCAATTGGCGGCATTAAAACGTCATTGGTAAAAGAGGTTACAATTTTTCCAAAAGCACCTCCAACGATTACTGCTGTTGCCAAATTTACTATTTCACCTTTCATTAAAAAGGCCTTAAAATCACTTATGAATCCCATAACATATTGGTTTTAATTAGTTTTACAAAGATATCGAATAACGAATATACTTATTTTTTGAAAACAAAATATTATTATTCTCTATAAAAAACACGTTTTACCCGTTGTGAAATACTCGTCATGATTTCATACGGAATCGTCTTTAATTGCTCCGCCATATAAGTTACTGTTGGGCTTTCGCCAAAAATCACTACCGAATCCCCTTCTTTGCAATCAATCTCAGTGACATCTGCCATGAGCATATCCATACACACACTTCCTAGAATGGGTGCTTTTTTATTTTTTATGGTTACAAATCCCACTCCATTTCCCCAACTCCTAGCAATACCATCGGCATAACCAATAGGAATGGTGGCAATCCGAGATTCTCTGTTTGCTATAAATCGTCTGCCATAGCCTACACTTTCTCCTGATTGAATGGTTCTAATTTGAGAAATAATAGATTTTAAAGTCCCTACATTTTCGAGGTATTTTTGTTCTTTTGGATCATTAGAAACACCATAAAGTCCAATTCCCAAACGAACCATATCATATTGTGCTTGTGGAAAATTACTAATTCCGGAAGTGTTCAAAATATGGCGAATGGGTGTAATTTGCAATTCATTCATCAACTGAGACGATAATTTTTCGAATAAATTAATTTGATATGTTACAAAATCTATATGTTGCAAATCATCACTTGTTGCCAAATGAGATAAAATACTTTTCACTTTTACCGAATGATTTCCTTTCAAAGTAGTTATCAAACCATCGATTGTATTGGCTTCAAAACCCAAACGATGCATTCCGGTATCTAACTTTATATGTATCGGGAAATCTTTTAGTTTCTTTTGCTCTGCGATTTTCAAGAAGGCATTCAGTCCTTTTATACTGTAAATCTCTGGCTCCAATTGATGCTGAATAATTGCAGGAAAGCTTGTGTTTTCAGGATTCAAAACCATAATAGGCAATTTGATTCCCGCCGTTTTCAAAGAGATTCCTTCATCGGCGAAAGCCACACCTAAATAATCAACTTTGTGATGTTCTAGTAATTTTGCGATTTCAAAACCACCACTTCCATAACCAAATGCTTTTACCATCGCCATCATTTTGGTATTGGGTTTTAGTTTTGATTTAAAGAAATTAAAATTGTGACTTATCGCATTCAGATTAATCTCCAGAACCGTTTCATGTGTTTTCTCAGCCATTGCAGCCACGATTTCTTCAAACTGAAATGATCGTGCTCCTTTGATTAGAATAGTTTCGTTTTCAAAATTCAATTGCCCCAATTGCAATAAAAACGCTTCGGTATCTTTATAAAAAACTGCATTGGGAAGCTTGGTTTTTAAAGTTGAAATCGTTTCGCCAATTCCAATAACGCGACTGATATTATTAGAGACTATCAATTCGGCGACTTTAGAATACAATACTTCATTTGACAATCCGCTCTGAAAGATATCTGAAAGCACGACGGTTTTTTTCTGATGTTGTTTTTGACTTTCCAGAAAATCCAATGCTATTTTTAAAGATTGAAAATCGGAACTATAACTGTCATCGATAATACTGCAATTATTGATTGCTTTTTTTACTTTCAAGCGCATTTCAATCGGATACAACAACTCAATTCTATTCTGAATGGTTTTGGTATCGTATTCTAAATACAGTAAAACCAAAAGACAACTCATTACATTTTCGACCGAAGCATCGTCTATAAAAGGAATTTGCAAAGTCGAAACATTCCCTTTATAATGGCATTCGACAATCGTACTGTCGTGGGTATGTCCTTTTTTGGATATAAAAACTGTAGCTGTTGTATCTGTGAAAGACCAAGAAAAAAGCCCTCTAGCCTTCGAAGGGGGAATATGTCCACTACAATAAGATAAACAGTTATCAACTAATTTACTTTTTTGATAAACCAAAACCTCCGATTGTTGGAAAAGCAGTATTTTTTCTTTTATTTTTTCTTCCAAATTAGTAAAACCTTCATCGTGCGCAGAACCTATATTGGTTAAAATTCCAATTGTGGGTTGAATGATTTTTTGCAGTTTCTCCATTTCTGAAACGGTCGAAATTCCAGCTTCAAAAATTCCAAGATTGTGTTGCTCATTGATAGCAAGCACTGATAAAGGTACTCCAACTTGTGAATTATAACTTTTAGGACTTCGAATAACGTTATAATCAGGGCTCAAAAGAAAGTTAAGCCATTCCTTCACAATCGTTTTACCGTTACTTCCTGTCACACCAATAATTGGAAATGAAAAAAGACTTCGGTAATAGGCCGCAATTTGTTGTAAAGCCTCTAAAGTATTTTGGACAATTAAAAAATTAGCCTTCCCTTCAAGTCCTTCAGGAATATGGGTTACAACAAAATTGTGAACTCCCTTGCTAATTAAATCCTTGATGTAAATATGCGCGTCGTTATTGATTCCTGTTAAAGCAAAAAAGAGAGTTTTTTGATTATTTTGCAAAGAACGACTGTCTATTGAAATGGTATCTATAGTTTCTCCTATTAGATTTCCATTCCATTTCGATTTTAGGATACTTTCAATATTTGCAGTATTTAAATTCAATTTTGGTCTTTATTTTTAGTTTTTTGACTCTCCTCATTTTTATCATCTTTCCGCATTGCATGATAATAGGCCGCGCGGCTTAATGGTTCATACTCTTCGGTTTCACCAAGCATTACGAGTTTATCATTGTCGGTTTTTCGAAAACTATAATTGGCTAAATTCCCCGTTCGGGTACACACGGCATGCACTTTGGTTACATACTCTGCAGTGGCCATAAGCGCTGGCATTGGACCAAAAGGATTTCCCTTAAAATCCATATCCAAACCTGCAACAATCACACGAATTCCCTGGTTAGCAAGGTCATTGCAAACGGTTACAATCTCATCATCAAAAAACTGTGCTTCATCAATTCCAACCACATCACAGCCTTGTGCCAAAATCGCAATATTGGCTGCAGCAGGAACGGGTGTAGAACGAATTTCATTACTGTCATGAGACACTACCATTTCATCATGATAGCGGGTATCAATAGCGGGTTTGAAAATCTCCACTTTTTGTTTGGCAAATTGTGCTCGCTTTAATCTACGAATAAGCTCTTCGGTTTTTCCCGAAAACATGGAGCCGCAAATGACTTCAATCCAACCAAACTGCTCTTTATGATTTACTGTGTTTTCGAGAAACATTTTGTATTTTTCTACCTTAAAAAATGAATAGTTTTTATTACTTTGTAACGGTAATAAATCAATTGGGTAAACTTCAATTTTACCTCGTTTCAAAAGTAGATAATTTTTATCAATTCAGAAATTTGAGAGGTCTTATTTCGATAATAAAAAAAAGTTAATCCGTTGCCAACAATTACAAACAAAGAACAATAGTACAAAAAGCCATATTCATTATAATTTCAGAAGCCATGAAAAAAAAATTGGAAGCCGACTTAATCAGCATAGCACATAGAATTTTGCAACTTAAAAACAAATCTGATGTCAATCAATTGTTTTTAGAAACCCAGAAACTATATGAAAAATTAGCTGTCCTACGTTTTGTCGAAGAACATTTTGGGGAGCCTAAACCAACCATTGGTCAAGCAGAAGTTGTAGCGAAAATGAAAGAATTTTTCGAAAACATTGCTGTACCAGAATTTCAAAGACCCCCTGCAATTATCAAATCCGCCGTAGAAGAATCTCCTGAAGATAAAATCATAGAGGAAGAACCTATTCCTACAGCAGAAATTGAAGAAACCAAAAACGAACAAACCAAAGAGCAACTAGAAGAAGTCATTGCAACTATAGATGATATTCCAGTATCAATACCTGTAGAACCTATAGCTGAAATTGAAGAATCAAAAGAAGTTATAGCTGAAAAAAAAGAAGAAATTGCCTCCCTTGAAGCACCACTGTTCGTTTTAGAAAAAACAGAAATTGAACCTATTACTAAGCCAATAGAATCTGAAAAACCAGAAACTCAAAAGAAAAAAGAAGCGGTTCAAATTTCCTTTGATGATCTTCTTGGTGGAAAATATATAGACCCCGATTTTGTAAAAGTTTCTCCATCGGAAAAAAAGCAACAATCTGATTCCAGTAATTCCGCCCCTTCATTTAATTTTAAAAAAGAAACGACTACAACTGCTGAACCAACACCATTTGAAAAAGAAGAGCCCAAACCAGTTCCTCTGAATGACAAATTAGCAAAGGAAATCACCATTGGACTAAATGACCGAATTGCTTTTGTCAAACATTTGTTTGGAGGAAATAACGAAGATTACAACCGAGTTCTCAATCAACTCATCACATTTGACACTTTTTTAGAAACCAAAACTTTTATTGACGAAATGGTAAAACCAGATTACAATAATTGGGAAGGTAAAGAAGAATATGAACTTCGCTTTGTGGAAATCATTGAGAAAAAATTCTTATCCTTTTAAGAAAACTAAATCACTTTCTATATAATAAATTCTCTCTTTAAGCCATTAAAATGTCAAAATTATATATCGTCCCTACACCTATTGGCAATCTCGAAGACATGACTTTTCGTGCCATTCGGATTCTAAAAGAAGTAGATTTAATACTAGCTGAAGACACTAGAACCAGCGGAAAATTGCTCAAGCATTTCGAGATTGGCACACACATGTACAGCCATCACATGCACAACGAGCACAAAACTATCGAGAATTTAATTTCTAGAATGAAAGCGGGAGAAACCATTGCTTTGATTTCGGATGCAGGAACACCAGCCATTTCAGACCCTGGTTTTTTACTGACTCGTGCTTGCATCGAAAATGGAATAACCGTAGAATGTTTGCCTGGTGCAACGGCTTTTGTCCCTGCTCTTGTCAATAGCGGATTGCCCAATGACAAGTTTGTTTTCGAGGGTTTTCTTCCCGAAAAAAAAGGAAGACAAACCCGTTATCTCGAACTTGCCGAAGAAACTCGCACCATGATTTTGTATGTTTCCCCGCATAAGTTAGTTAAAACTTTAGCCGAATTTATTACCTATTTTGGCGAAGAACGCAGCATTTGTGTGAGTAGAGAATTATCAAAACTACACGAAGAAAACGTAAGAGGTACAACTCGTGAAGTTTTAACTCATTTTGAAAAAATAGCCCCTCGTGGTGAAATTGTAGTCGTGGTAGCTGGTAAACCAATTGTAAAAGAAGCCAAGAAAAGTAAATTTTCGAAAGACGAATAAATCATGCCTCAACCTAAAATTTATATTCTTGGTGCTGGACTAACTGGCTTGACCATTGCCTATTTACTTCAAAAGAAAGGAATTCAATGTCAATTATTAGAAGCTAATTCTAGAATTGGTGGACGAATTGAAACTATTTCAGGAGAATCTGGTGTAACTATAGAAATGGGCGCTACGTGGTTCAGTCAACAACATCCTTCCCTTTTGGCTTTATTAGACGAACTCCAGCTATCTTATTTTAAACAACATACTAGTGGAATTTCACTTTTTGAAACGATGTCTTTTGTGCCTCCTCAAAAATTTGAAATTCCAGATGCAGAGGCGGCTTCCTATCGAATAGAGGGTGGGACTGCGAAACTAATAAACACTTTGATTGCAAAAATTGGTTTGGACAACCTTAAAAACAACTCAAAAGTGATTGCTTTAAAATTGCTAAATAACCAAATCGAAATTACAACTGAAAAAGGCGAAACCTATTTGGCCGATAAAGTGATATCTACCTTACCCCCTCATTTGCTAGTAAAAACAATAGTATTTGAACCCAATTTACCTGATTCTTTATTACAATTGGCCAAGAAAACGCACACTTGGATGGGAGAATCCATTAAATTTGCAGTAGAATATCCAACTGCCTTTTGGAAAGAAAATAATTTTTCGGGAACCTTATTCAGTCAAGCTAGCATCATTCAAGAAATGTACGATCACAGTAGTGCAGATCACACAAAATTTGCATTAAAAGGATTCTTGAATGGCGGGACAAACACCCTTTCGAAAGAAGAAAGAAAAGAAAAAGTAATTCAACAACTCATTGCCTTTTTTGGTGTGGAAGCGAAAAATTATACTGCCTACTATGAGAAAGTTTGGAGAGAGGAGCCCCTTGCCTTTCTTCCCTATGAACAATTAATAATGGCGCATCAAAACAATGGGCATGCAATGTATAAAAATAAATTTTTTGAAGATAAATTATACATTTCAGGCTCTGAAACGGCCACACAGAATCCAGGCTATATGGATGGCGCAATAAACGCTGCTCAAACTATTGCCTCTCAATTTTAATATAAATTCATCAACATGTCTATATCTATATTTTTAGAAAAACTAAAAGAAATTCCAAAATCTATAACCTTTGCAGAAACTATTGCAACAATAGAAGAAAACTACACATTTACACCAACCGCTTTTCAAAACGGAGAACAACTTAATAATGCTGGAGAAAATTCAGGTTCTTGTAAATTATTTGCTTTTGCACAATTGCAAAAACTATCTGCTGCAGAAACATTAGCTTGTTTTGGAGACTATTATTTTGAAGAAGTTTTAGGAGATCCAAACGGAACCAATCATCAAAACATTCGCAACTTTATAAAAACAGGTTGGGACGGAATTCAATTTGAAGGAGTAGCATTAGTGCAAAAATAAAACATTCTTTTTGTAGCTTTTGTGTTTCGTTATGTTTTATTTATGATTATAATGAAACATAAATGCTACATTTTATAATTCATAATTTGTTTGCCAATTTGCTCTATCTGTGTTTGGTCTATTCCTGCTTTAAATGCATAATCTTTCCAATTCGAAAGCACTTCGTTACACAACTCAATTATTGGTTTTGGCTTTTTAAGGTTTATGTTTTGGGCAACTGCCAAAAGATCTTCCAATAAAATATTTTCTCTTTTTCCATTCACACTCATTTGATGCGCTTTTAACCAAAAATTGTCTGGGTTGTAAGCATAAGTCACATCATAGGCTGGAGACAATTGCCAATCCCCATTTGGAAACATCAAAAAAGAAATATTCTTGGTATGATCGTCTTGATTTCTGGACATTACATTAAAAACCATACGCCTGTACAATTCTTCCATATCCGAATACGGCAAACGCATTTGACGCATTACCTGAAAAGCCTGCTCATAAGAATAAGCCCGTGGTTGATTGTAGTCAAAATGAGCAATCCCGCACAACGTTTGCATGTGAATTTTTTGGTTGTTTTGCCTATCAAACCGCTTAGTCATAAAATGCGAACGATTATTTTCGGTCATCAATTTACTCTCAGACATAGCAATTCTGGCATCGATAGCCATCAAATAATAAGCATATTCAATATTTCCGTACCCTTTGGGATCTCCCAATTGATGATTGGTAACACCATCAAACTTAATCAGCCAATAATCAAAACCTGCCAGTCCATCAACTTGTCCCGAACGTACTTCCCCCGAAGTTTTATTGTACGCAATAATGGCTTTGGCTCTTGCTCCTCCCGCAGAACTACCCACTTGCAAAATATCCGAAAACCCCTTTTCGGAATCCATATTGGAATGGAAATCACTGCGCGTATCCAAAACTTCCTTGGCAAATTTTACCAATTCCTGAATTTCGATAGGATTCGATTTTTCAACAGTAGCATTACTTGCAGGTTCAAATTCCAAAGCGCCCATCCCTCTTTTGCCAATATAACAAAGACGATCCACAGGATTAAAATCGTCACTGCTTTTACCTTGTTGTGCCAGCCAAGCATCAATGATTTGATTACCAAATTTATCCGGCAAACTATCTGCCAATAATCCTGGCAATCCTTTAAAAGTATCCGGATTTAATAACGGAAACGAAAAAACTTTTCTACCTCTTTGAGCGTCTGCAATAGGCATCATTAAAGGAGAAAGATCCAATCCCAATTTAAAAAACTGTTTGTCGTATTCAAAAACACCATAATTCTTTTGTTGATCCCAAAGAACAACCCCAACTTTATGATTCCAAATTTTTACATCGGCAATTGCAATCATAATTAATAGGAGTTAGGATCCGAATTTCTTGAAGTAGGCGAAGCTTTTTTACGAAGCTTTCTTTGAGCTTCCATAACCATTATCGGGCTTATTTCGGGTTCTTCATTCAAGTAATTTAATAATTCTAATTTTTCTAAAGCACGCAGCAACTGTATCAAAGTCATTAAATTGATTGCTTTTCCTGTTTCCATTCTGCTTATGGTAATTCTATTAACACCCGATTTTTCCGAAAGTTCTTCCTGCGAAATGTTTTTATTCAAACGCATTTGTTTTATGCTTTTGCAAAGGGTCTCCACAATTGCATTATCTGTCAATGCATACCAGTTTTTATAGTAACTTTTTTGTTCCATTATATCATAAATTAAACTATAACGACGCTTATTTGTATCAAAAATACAATTTTCTTTTTATTTTTAAACATTATTATCCACAAATTAAAAAACTATTTTGCCCCTGTTTTAATTTAAAAATTTTAAATTCGTATTCCAAAGATTCTTACTGGAGTACATCTCTTTATTACACCTAACCTATCAAATTTTCATAAAAAATGCGTTGGACTTTAAAGCCAAAACCTACTGAAGAAAAAATAGAGCATCTAGCCCAAGCGTTGAATGTTGAAAAATTTGTTGCTGCTTTATTAATACAAAGAGGTATTGAAACATTTGAGCAAGCTCGTCTTTTTTTTAGACCAAGTTTAGATGATTTGCATGATCCTTTCTTGATGAAAGACATGGATAAAGCCGTCGAACGCATTGAAAAAGCGATTGCAAATCAAGAAAACATACTCGTTTTTGGCGATTATGATGTCGATGGAACCACTGCGGTGTCACTTGTTTCTTCCTATTTAAGAACCTTTTACCCAAACGTTGCTACCTATATTCCAGATCGCTATGCCGAAGGATATGGCATCTCGTATAAAGGAATTGACTTTGCAGACGATAATGGTTTTTCACTAATTATAGCGCTGGATTGTGGTATAAAATCAATCGATCATGTCGCTTACGCAAAAGAACGAAACATCGATTTCATAATTTGTGATCACCACAGACCAGGAGAAACACTGCCAGAAGCAGTTGCAGTTTTGGATCCAAAAAGAGAAGATTGTCATTATCCTTATGATGAGCTATGCGGATGCGGAGTAGGATTCAAACTCATTCAAGCCTTAGGAACAAACCGGGATCAAACTATTGAAGACCTCGTATTGTACCTTGACTTGGTGGCTACAGCAATTGCCGCAGATATTGTCCCAATGACCGGAGAGAATCGGGTTTTGGCCTATTTTGGACTTCAAGTTATTAATGCAGAACCAAGACCTGGAATCAAGGCATTAGTACATCAAGTAAAAAAGAAAACACTCGATATAACAGATGTTGTATTTATAATTGCTCCAAGAATCAATGCCGCAGGGCGAATAAAACACGGCAACCATGCAGTTGAATTATTGACTGAATTCAATTTTGAACAAGCACAACAATTTGCCTCCGAAATTGAGCAATACAATTCGGATCGAAAAGATTTAGACAAGCAAATCACCAAAGAAGCACTATTGCAAATAACCGAAAATCAAGAAGAAAAAAACTTTACATCAGTCGTTTTTCAAGAAGATTGGCACAAAGGAGTAATCGGGATTGTAGCTTCGCGATTGATAGAAACCTACTACCGTCCCACTCTAGTTTTTACAAAAAGTGGTGACAAATATGCCGCTTCAGCACGATCCGTAAAAGGCTTTGATGTGTATAATGCTCTCGAAGCCTGTTCCGAACATTTAGAGCAATTTGGAGGACACATGTACGCTGCAGGAATGACTTTGAAAGCAGAGAATTACCAAAATTTTAAAAATGCATTTGAGAAAATAGTACAAAAAACCATTCAGCCCGATCAATTAACGCCGGAAATAGCTATTGATGCCGAAATTAGTTTTGGTGATATCTCTCCTAAATTAATTCGGATTTTAAAACAATTCGAACCATTTGGTCCATTGAATATGACTCCTGTTTTTTTAACCAAAAAAATAAAAGATACTGGCTATGCTAAAACTTTGGGTTCTGATGAGGAGCATTTAAAACTATTCGTCAAACAAAACAACTCCGAAGGCTTAACAGCTATAGGTTTTGGACTAGGAAATAAAAAAGAAATTACTGACAACCAAAAAGAATTTGAAGCCGTATATTGCATCGATGAAAATGAATGGAAAGACAAAGTGAGCATTCAATTACGATTAAAAGATATTAAATAATTTAAAATGAAAAAAAACGACCCTTACGCAGCCTTGAGATATAAAGAATTTAATACTTTTTTATTAATTCGTTTCGCCATGGTATTTGCTTGGTCCATGCAGTTTATCATTATTGAATGGGAAGTATATAGAATGACGAAAAGTGCTTTATCCCTTGGAATTATTGGATTAATGGAGATTATTCCTGCTATCGCAGTTTCATTATTTGCTGGTCACTTTGTCGATCAAAATGAAAAAAAAGGACTTTTACTCAAGTGCATTTTGGGTTTCTCTGTTATCAGTTTAGGATTATTTTTAATCACTTGGCCAATAGTAAATACAGGATTATCTACCCCAATTGTATTATACACCATTTACTTCTTGGTATTCTTAGGAGGAATTGTTCGTTCCTTTTTGGGACCAACCGTTTTTTCGCTATTGGCATTGATCGTTCCTAAAAAAGCATACTCGAATGCTGCAACTTGGAGTAGTTCGGTTTGGCAAGTTGGTTCTGTCGTAGGACCTGCCGTTGCGGGCTTTTCTATTCATTTAATTGGGGTTCATTGGTCTTTGAGCACCGTTCTTGGATGCTCTGTATTTGCTTCGCTTCTTCTAACACAAATTGAAAAAAAACCTATTTTAAATCCAAAAATTGGAGAACCTGTAATGGACAGTTTGATTGAGGGAGTTAAATTTGTGTATAACAACAAAACCATTTTGAGTGCTTTGACACTCGATATGGCTGCTGTTTTGTTTGGAGGTGCAGTTGCTCTACTCCCTATTTTTGCTTTAGATATTTTAAAAGTAGGACCAGAAGGATTTGGTTTCTTGAGAGCAGCACCAGCGGTTGGCGCCATTTTGACTATGTTTTTTACAGCCTATGTTCCTGTGAACAAAAATGCAGGAATGAAATTACTAACGGCTATTTTCCTTTTTGGTGTTTGTATTATTATTTTCGGACTTTCAACAATCTTTTGGATTTCGCTTTTGGCATTATTCTTTAGTGGGATTGTAGATGGAATATCAATGGTGATTCGTCAAACCATTTTGCAACTCAAAACTCCAGATCACATGCGAGGGCGTGTAGCGTCAGTAAACTCGATTTTCGTAGGGTCATCGAATGAATTGGGTGCTTTTGAGAGTGGATTGACAGCCAAATTAATGGGAACAGTAACAGCAGTCGTTTTTGGCGGAACTATGACATTAATTATTGTATTATTTACTGGATTTATTTCTCCCGAATTTAGAAACTTAGATTTAACAAAAGATCTGGAAGACCATGAAAAACAAGAGTAATTAATACTTTTTGACCTCAAATGTTTCTCCATCAAAAACTCCGTAGGTAAAATAACTGATCCAATCCCCAAGATTAACGTATTCAGAATTTTCGCCTACTGATTTAATCATTGGTAAGTGACGGTGGCCAAAAACAAAATAGTTATAATGCTTTGTTTCCAATTTTCGTTTGGCATAAAGCATCAGCCATTCGTTTTCTTCACCTAAAAATTTAACATCTTCAGCTCCAGAAATAAGTTTGTTTTTTACTGAAAGGTATTGTGCCAATTTTACTCCAATATCGGGGTGTAGCCATCTAAAAAGCCATTTTGAAAAGGGATTGGTAAATACTTTTTTCATGCGTTTGTATCCCATATCACCTGGTCCTTTTCCATCGCCATGCCCTATTAGAAAAGTTTTATTTCCAAAAATATATTCTTGATTGTCGTGGTAAACAGGAATATTCAATTCTGTTTCAAAATAATCGGACATCCATAAATCGTGGTTGCCTACAAAGAAATAAATAGGAATACCGCTGTCACGAATTTCGGCCAATTTTCCTAAAATTCGAACAAAGCCTTTGGGAACAACGGTTTTATACTCGAACCAAAAATCAAATAAATCACCTAAAAGAAAAATAGCTTCGGCATCCTGTTTGACTTCATCGAGCCAAGCTACAAACTTTTGTTCTCTAGGAAAACTAAGTTCAGGAGTTGGCGCTCCAAAATGTTGATCGGAAGCGAAATAGATTTTTTTATGGTTTGATAATTGCATGAAAATGAAGTGTATATTATTGATTGTCGCTGGCAAACCACTCGGCAAATGACGATTCGGTTTCTTGTAATTTCAAAGAAAATAATTGAATATTTTTAGGTAATCTTCGAATAATTCTTTGAGAAAAATCGACTACCATGTTTTCGCTTGTGGGTTGATAGTCTACCAATATTACATGATGTCCGCGATTTTTTAATTCGTTTGCCAATTCGATATGAGGAGTTGTCTCATTGAAAACGGTAGCGTGATCAAATTGATCGACTATTTCTTCTTTGACAATTTTTTTTAGATCCGAAAAATCAATGACCATTCCATACTTTACATTATTCCGATCCGTAATTGGTTTACCGATAACTGTAACCGATAATTTGTAACTATGACCGTGAACATTTTTACATTTCCCGTCATAACCGTATAAAGCGTGACCGGTTTCAAAATTAAATTGTTTGGTGATTCTAATATTGCTCATTGAAGATCGATTTTGGTTGCAAATTTAATGAATTAGCATGAGAAATGACCCGTAAATGTTGGACAAACGTTTTTGTTTAATAATTTCACAAAGATTCTCGAAGTATTCAGAAAGACCCTTAAAGATTTTTAGGATCGTTTAGTAATTGTATCAAAACTCCTAATGTAGCTGTAGCGAATTTACAAGAAAAAAGTGTGAGTATTTCGTCTGTGGCTGATTGGTTTTCAAAATAGGTGTTTTACCGTAAAGCCCTAGCCCTGATGGAAACGGCATCCTTTTTATGAGGTGATTTTTCTTCACCTCATAAAAAGATATAGTGTACAGCAGGAAATAGCTCCTAATAATTGGCAAAATATTTCGATTACAGTAAATATAATTGTTATTTTGTAGAATCAAATTTCGACGTATTATGTTCAAAAACATTTTTAAATATATTCCTTTTTTACTCTTGCTTTTTTTTATGAGTTGTGCAAAAAGGGGTTCTATAACTGGCGGTGCAAAAGATACTATTGCACCAACTTTGAAATCTAGTTTTCCTGAAAATTATTCGATTAAATTTCAAGGCAATAAAATTAAACTTGTTTTTGATGAAAATATCAAACTTAAAGATCTAAACAAGCAGTTGATTATTTCGCCTCCGATGAAGAATGAACCCTTAATCATTCCGACAACTCCAACAAAGAATCTTACTATTACATTAAAAGACACCTTACTTCCTAATACAACTTATAGCTTGAATTTTGGACAGAGTATTGCTGATAATAACGAGGGAAATCCGTACAACCAATTCAAATATGTGTTTTCTACAGGCGATTATATTGATTCATTGGCACTGGGCGGAAAAGTAAAAGATGCCTACGATAAAGAAGTTGCTTCTTTTGTGTCGATTATGCTTTATGAAGCTAATGAAAAATTTAATGATTCTACTATTTACAAAGAAAACCCTAGATATGTTACCAATACTTTAGACAGTTTAAAAACGTTTCGACTGGAGAATCTAAAAGCGGGTAAATATTTCCTGATTGCTTTGAAAGACAACAATAAAAATAACAAATTCAATCCTAAATCAGATCGAATTGGGTTTAACAAACAAATTGTGACCATCCCCAATGATACTGTTTTTGAACTGGAATTATTCAAGGAAGATTTGCCATTTAAAGCTATAAAACCCGCCCAAGCGTCTGGAAACAGACTAATTATGGGCTACGAAGGCAAGAATTATACCCAAGAAACGAAACCTAAAATAACATTAAAAAGCAAAGGCGACATATTACCAACAATTGTAACAAAAATAGCCAAAAAAGACTCTTTACAAATCTGGTTTAAACCGTTGAAAGTCGATTCTCTTTCCTTAAATGTTGTAAAAGATAATTACAAAAAGGATTTTACTTTTAAAATCAAAAAACAAAAAAACGATACTTTGACACTCAAAGCAGTACAAAGTGGCGTATTGAATTTTAGAGACCGATTTACATTGGAATCCAATACACCATTGGTGAAATTTGATAAATCCAAAATAAAACTTATTGATAAAGATTCGGCAGCAGTCAACTTTACAACAGCATATGATGAATACACTCAAGAATTATATATTGATTTTAAAATTGAAGAAGCACAGAAATACAATTTGAAAATGATGCCAGGTGCTGTTACTGATTTTTTTGAAAAAACAAATGACACCATATCATTTAGCACCAGTACAAGAAATCGTGCTGATTACGGGAATCTTATTTTGAGTTTGAAAAACGTAAAACGTTTCCCAGTTATCATTCAATTGACGGATGAAAAAGGCACCATAGTCAAAGCAACTGAGTATACAGACAGTAAAACAGAAATAGAATTCAATCTTCTTGAGCCTTTTTTATATACCCTTCGAGCGATTTATGATGACAATAAAAATAAACAATGGGATACTGGAAGTTATCTTGAAAAAAAACAGGCCGAAGAAGTGATCTATCTTTCGAAGGAGGTAGATGTAAGAACAAATTGGGATGTCACGCAAACATTTGATTTGAGTATTCCATATACTCCAGAACCGAAAAAGAAAAAAGAAAAAGAAAAAAAGAAATCTAGTTCATTTTAACACAAAAGCATCTTGATCGTTTAAAAAACTAAATTTTTTTCTAGCTAATAACAACTCTGCTTTATTTAATTCGACAATAAAAACACCTTTAGTTTCTATCGGTTCCAACGTATATTCTCCCAAGAAATTGACTACTTGGGAATGACCATTATATTCAAATTTGTTGGCATCTTCACCAATTCTATTGACTCCAACGACATAACTCATGTTTTCTATAGCACGTGCTTTTAGCAAAGCATCCCAAGCATTGATTCGTACTTTTGGCCAATTGGCAACATAAAGCAACACATCATATTCTTCGACGTTTCTAGCAAAAACAGGAAAACGTAAATCATAACAAATTAACGGACAAATTTTCCATCCGTTATATTCTACAATTAATTTTTTGTCACCAGCAGTATAAACTTCATCTTCTCCTGCCAGTGTAAATAAGTGTTTTTTGTTGTAAAATTGAATTTCACCTGTTGGAAAAACAAAGACCAATCGGTTATAGAAATTACCATTTTCAGAAATAACCAAACTTCCTGTAATGGCACAATTTTTGTCTTTTGCCAACTGTTTTAACCAAATAATCGTTTCTCCTTGCATCGTTTCGGCAACAATATTGGGTTGCATGGTGAAGCCCGAAGTAAACATTTCGGGTAGTATAATTAAATCAATACTTTCGGTAATAGCATTGATTTTCTCACCAAGTTTTTTTCGATTCTTTTCTGGGTTTTCCCAGGACAATGCCGATTGTACGAGTGCGATTTTCATTTTGAATACTTTGCTGTTACACAAAGATACACAAAGATAAAAAGAGATTCACAAAGGTTTTATTAAACAAAAAAACGTCCCAATAATTGGGACGTTTTTGATATAAACTATATTGAAATACTATTTCAAACTTGCTGATAAATATTCTCTATTCATACGAGCAATATTCTCCAATGAAATTCCCTTAGGACATTCAATTTCACAAGCTCCGGTATTGGTACAGTTACCAAAACCTTCTTCGTCCATTTGACGTACCATGTTTAATACACGGTTTGTAGCTTCTACTTTTCCTTGTGGCAATAATGCATATTGCGAAACTTTTGCTCCAACAAATAACATTGCTGATCCGTTTTTACAAGTAGCTACACAAGCACCACAACCGATACAAGCTGCCGCTTCAAAAGCTTTGTCTGCATCATCTTTGGGTACTAAAATAGTATTGGCATCGATTGTGTTTCCAGAAGTATTCACTGAAACGAATCCACCAGCTTGTTGAATTCTTTCAAAAGCAGTTCTATCTACCACTAAATCTTTGATCACCGGAAAAGCAACACTTCTCCATGGTTCCACTACAATAGTATCACCGTCATTGAACATTCTCATGTGCAATTGACAAGTTGTGATCCCAGTGTCTGGTCCGTGAGCACGCCCATTGATGTATAAAGAACACATTCCGCAAATACCTTCACGACAATCGTGGTCAAAGGCAATTGGTTCTTTTCTTTCGTTTACTAATTGTTCGTTCAATTGGTCTAACATTTCCAAAAATGAACTAGCAGTAGAAACATTATCTAATTTATAACTTTCCATGCTCCCTTTTTCTTTGGAGTTTTTTTGACGCCAAATTTTAAGGGTTATATTGATATTTTTTGCTGCACTCATAATTTTTTTATTTGTAATTTCTTGCGGCTATTTTGATAAATTCATATTTCAATTCTTCTTTGTGAAGCTCTTCTTTGCTGATGTCATCTCCTTTGTACTCCCAAGCACCAACAAATTTAAAGTTTTCATCATCACGAAGTGTTTCTCCTTCGGCATCTTGGTATTCTTCACGGAAGTGACCTCCACAAGACTCTTTACGTTGTAATCCGTCGATAGCCATTAATTGTCCTAATTCAATGAAATCGGCAACACGAAGTGCTTTTTCCAATTCTGGATTTAATTCATCTGCACTTCCTGGAACGTACACCTCTTTGTAGAATTCTTCTTTTAAAGCAGCAATTTCAGTAATAGCTTCTTGCAAACCTTTTTCATTACGACCCATTCCTACTTTATTCCACATAATTAAACCTAAACGTTTGTGGAAATGATCCACCGTTTTTGTTCCATTATTAGATAAGAATTTATCAATTGAATCTTTTACATTTTTTTCAGCTTCAACGAATTCTGGTAAATCTGTAGAGATTTTTCCAGTACGAATATCATCTGCCAAATAATCTGAAACAGTGTATGGCAATACAAAATACCCATCGGCTAATCCTTGCATCAAAGCAGAAGCTCCTAAACGATTCGCTCCGTGATCAGAGAAATTCGCTTCTCCTGCAACGAAACAACCTGGAATAGTTGATTGTAAATTATAATCTACCCAAACACCTCCCATGGTATAGTGAACAGCAGGATAAATTTTCATTGGAGTTTCATAAGGATTCTCATCCGTGATTTTTTGGTACATTGTAAACAAGTTACCGTATTTCTCCTCTAACCATTTTTTTCCTAATGAAAGAATTTCTTCTTGAGAAGGATTATGATTTCCTTTGGCGTAAGCCGTTTGTTTTCCTTTAGATTGAATTTCTGTAGAGAAATCCAAATAAACTCCTTCATTGGTATCATTAGCTTCGATACCATGACCTGCGTCGCAAACTTCTTTTGCTGCTCTTGAAGCCACATCACGAGGTACTAAGTTACCAAATGCTGGATATTTTCTTTCTAAATAATAATCTCTATCTGCTTCTGCGATTTGAGTTGGTTTCATTTTACCAGCACGAATAGCTTCAGCATCTTCTTTTTTCTTTGGTACCCAAATACGTCCAGAGTTTCTTAAGGACTCAGACATTAAAGTTAATTTAGATTGATTGGTACCGTGAACAGGAATACAAGTTGGGTGAATTTGAACGTAACAAGGATTTGCAAACAAAGCGCCTTGTTTGTGCACTTTCCAACCAGCAGTTACATTTGATCCCATTGCATTGGTAGAAAGAAAGTAAACGTTTCCATATCCTCCAGTTGCAATAATTACAGCATGAGCAGAATGTCTTTCTAATTCACCGGTAATTAAGTTACGAGCAATGATACCTCTAGCTTTACCGTTTACTTTTACCAATTCTAACATTTCGTGACGGTTGTACATATCAACTTTACCTAAACCAATTTGTCTAGACAAAGAGGAATACGCTCCCAATAACAATTGTTGACCTGTTTGACCTGCTGCATAAAAAGTACGTTGTACTTGAGTTCCTCCAAAAGAACGGTTATCTAAATATCCACCGTAATCACGAGCAAAAGGAACACCTTGAGCCACACATTGGTCAATAATATTTCCAGAAACTTCGGCTAAACGGTGAACGTTTGCTTCACGTGCTCTGTAATCTCCTCCTTTGATTGTATCATAAAATAAACGGAACGTACTATCACCGTCATTTTGATAATTTTTTGCAGCATTGATTCCTCCTTGCGCAGCGATTGAGTGCGCACGACGTGGAGAATCTTGATAACAAAATGCTTTTACATTATAACCCATTTCGGCAAAAGACGCTGCTGCTGAAGCACCCGCCAATCCCGTTCCTACTACGATAATATCTATTTTTGGTCGGTTGTTTGGAGCAACCAACTTTAAGTGATCTTTATAATCAGTCCATTTTTGTGAAATGTGACCTTCAGGTATTTTAGAATCTAGTTTCATAAGTTGATCTTTATTTTTTTTATCGGTCTTATGTAATTTGCTTAACTAATTTGATTTTAAGAAACCAAATTAAATTAAACTCATTTCATTATAGAGTGATATTAATTATTAAAATGATGAAATAGTGCAATGAAAATAAATCCAAAAGGAACTATAATTGCAAAAGCATAGCAGATTTTATGCAGTGATTTTCCGATTTTATTATCGAATCCTATTGATTGCAAAGAAGAAGTAAATCCATGCCAAAGGTGAACGGATAATAACAAGAAAGCAATACTGTATAAACCTGTACGAACTGGGCTTTCAAATTTATGAACCAATTCGCCATAATAACGAGTTTCATCTATAGGATTCCCTAAACAATATTTGTATGCTATTTCTTGAACCCAAAAGTCATAGAAATGCAAACCTAAAAAAGCCAACACAACTAAACCGGAAATAATCATATTTCTAGAAGCCCATGATGCGTTTGCAGCACCATCATATTTTGCATAAGCAACAGGTCTAGCACTTCTGTTTTTCAATTCAAGAACGAATCCCATAACAAAGTGAAAAATTACTCCAGCAACCAAGATGGGTTGCATTACAAATTGGATTAACGGATTGTAACCCATAAAATGTGACATCGCATTAAAAGCATCGGCACTAAAAACCGAAACGAAATTAATAAAAACGTGTAGCGATAGAAACATAATCAAAAAAAGTCCTGAAAGCGCCATAGCTACTTTTTTAGCTATAGACGACTTCAATATTGCAGATTTTGCCATAATAATATAAATGTTTTATTTTTTAAAAAGTCGAACAAATTTAGGTTAATTAATAAAGAATCACAACCTTTTAACCCTTTTTACTGCTCTATTTATAATCATTTTAAAGTGTTTAACCTGCCTATTTTCAAGTGCAAAAAAAACAAAGCTTAACACTTTGCAAATCCGTATGTTAATTAAACAAAGCTTAAAAAAACACTAATTTATCCTTTATAAATAACTCAAAAAAAACTTTAGGAAGGGAATAAAAATTATCAAAAATCTTAAAAAATGAGCTTTTAGAGTTCAAATAAATAAAAACAACCAAATCATCATTTTTTATATGTCAAAACAATAGATATTCAAAAGTGGAGTTATAATTTTGCCAAAAAAATTAAAGATGAAAATCGGAATTGATGCAATAGCTTTTGATGTTGCCAAATTACACTTACCCATAAAAACATTAGCACTTGCTAGAAACATAGAACCTGAGAAACTCGAAAAAGGATTGGGCCTATTAAAAATGACTTTGCCAGATGCGCACCAAGATACCGTAGTGTTTGGAGCCAATGCCTTGACAAAATTAGTCCAAGACAATAACATAAAATTAGAAGATATTGCCCGAATATACGTTGGTACCGAAAGTGCTATTGACAGTTCAAAACCCATAAGTTCTTTCTTGATTTCCCTGATGGAACAAAAATTTGGAGAAGGTACTTTGTCAGAATGTGATGTGGTTGATTTTACTTTTGCCTGCATTGGAGGTGTTGATGCGATGCAAAACTGCCTTGATTTTGTTCAACTTAATCCAACCAAAAAAGCGATAGTTGTTACGACTGATTTTGCCAAATACGACTTAAATTCTACAGGCGAATACACACAAGGCGCAGGTGCAGTGGCGATGCTGATTGCTTCAAACCCAAGAATTATTACTTTTGAAAATCACTGGGGCGTAAGTACAAAAGGTGTTTTTGATTTTTTCAAACCATACAGAACAGTTTCAAAACAACAGATCACAGGAAATACAAATAATGAATCTTGGTTTGACAATTTAGAAAGCGAAATTGAAATCCACAAAGACCAACCCGTTTTTGATGGTCAATACTCCAATCAGTGCTATATGGATCGAACTAGAGATGCTTATTTTTCATTCAAGAAATTAAAAAACACCCAAGATACTATTTACCATTCCTGGAAAAGTATTGTAATGCATTTGCCTTACGCTTTTCAAGGCCGAAGAATGTTGTCTGAAATATACGCTTTGGACGCTTCAACTCCGATTATTTCAGGAGAAGAAACCGCTTCTGAATACCAGAACAAATTAAAAGAAATCAGCAAATCCGAGGAGTACAAAACATTCGTTTCCGAAAAATTACAACCTGCAGAAATCGCGTCTTCTTTGATTGGAAACTTATATACTGGTTCAATTTTTATGGGATTACTTTCTACTTTGGCGCATTTTTATGATTCCAAAAAAGAAATTGCAGCCGAAAAATTTGGCTTTCTTGCTTATGGAAGTGGCTCTAAATCAAAAGTTTTCGAAGGCACTATTCAATCCGAATGGAAATCAGCTCTAGCTACTGTTTCTCTTTTTGAAACACTGGAAAATAGCTTTGAAATTGATTTTGAAACTTATGAAAAATTACACAAAAAGGAACAAAAACAAAGCATTCAAGAACCCAAAAACGAATGGATTCTGGATCGAATTGAAAGCGAAATACCAAATTTAATTGGAGCCCGCTATTACAAATGGGTTGAGTAACTTTAGCATTACTAATAAAAGCTTTAGTCCAAAAATTTAACCATTAAAAAATTAAGAATCATTAAGCATTCGGTCTAAATGATTCTTAATTTCTTGATGGTTTAAAAAAATCTAAAATTGAATTGCATCCATGCAAATACTAATTACTTTAACTATATTTAGCCATATAGTCCTGAACAGTAACATCCGTCTTTTCGTTTCTAATTTTGCGATCTAGATGAATTGGAGGTGAAGCCCTTTCCAAACAATCCTTAACCGAACAGGTTTCGCAAGTAACCCCTACTAATTGTTTTTTTACCGAATCGCCTTCGATGAATTTGAATTTCTTCTTAACCGAAGGTGTAATTAAGATTCCAACCGAAATACTGCGCAAACAATTTTTCTTAAAAGGATCCGGTGTTGCCGACGAAAAAACGAGGTACTCATTATTACTATTTTCATAACGAGAAATTTGAGCATCAAAAAAATGTGCCTTCTTTTGCTTCAAAGATTCTACTATTGTTTTAATAGAAACCCATCTTCTGCAATAATGCTCATTCATTTCATTGGCATGAGGTTCTTGCTGATTGGTAATGTGTAATTCTTTTTTAATTTGATAGGTATCTGTTCCAATATCATGTGATAAGCGAAGAAAAAAGAGATTCTTTATTTGAAAATCTTTCGGCAGTATATTGGTCAATCGTTGGTAGAAAGATTCTGGAGAAACATTGAATTTTCCCATCAATTGAACCATTTCTTGAGGCTTTGGATTGCTGTTGGATAAAAACACATTTAACTCATCTATCAAATGTTGTCTTGGTAACAACAACGCTCCCGCAAAATAGGAAGCATAAAAATTATTGAGAACCTGATCGAAATTATCAAATTTGATCCAACTGAAAGTATACAAACGTTCTGTTATTTCAAGAAAATTATATGCAATTTCTTTGGCCAAAATAAACGCTTTTTGAGAATCGTCAATTCCTAATGAAAGCAATAAAGTCCTGCTTTTGGGTACAAAAATAGATCTCAAATCCCCCAATTCTTCTTGTTCCGAAAAAACAATTTCTTTTATAGAGTATCCATATTCTTCAATTAAGATGGCAGACAATTCATCAATTGAAATATTGGTTGTGTTTGTAATATGAAATGCTTTGCAAAACAACAAAACTTTCTCTTCCAGATCTTCAAAGTAATTATTATACGCTTCTTGATAGGAGCGCAAGGAAGCCAAGAAAAAACTTTCTCGGGTTAAGTTATAATGTTGTGCAATTTCAATAATGGTACTGATAAAGGCATTGACTTTCGCAGGAGCATTGGCAATAATGTCAATTAAATCGGCTTCTTGAATACCAAATAAATCTAATGGAATCTCTTTTAAAATTCCCGATTTTAATATTTCTCCAATTGGAGCGAGATTATTATCGAGTTTTAAGGACACCATATGATCGTAAGAAACATCTAATTTCTCTGCCAAAAGAATAATCTTTTCCGTTTTTGGATATTTTTTTCCTTTTTCTATTTCATTCAAATACGACTTAGACAGCTCCGTTATTTTGGCCAAGCCAAATAATGATAAATCTTTATTTGTTCGAGCCTGCTTGAGTTTAAGGCCAAAAATCAACTTGATATACTCTTTTTCTACATTCATAAAATCAAAGATAAACTAAAAAAATAAAATCCTCAAAAAAAATATTTTTCAATTTTAGCGAACGTTCGCTTGTTTTGTAAAAAACTTTTTGTAGTATTGCAGTATCAAAATGAATTTGTTATGAAAAACCAAACTGAAACCACAGAAAAAAAATTCCAAATCACAAATGGAATCACACAACAGTATCCAGAAATTTTAACGGAAGAAGCGATCGAATTCTTGACAGAATTGCATGAAAAATTCAATAGCAAAAGACTTTCGTTATTAGAAGACCGCAAAAAACAACAAGTCCTCTTTGATGCAGGTGCTTTGCCTTCATTCCCTACCGAAACAAGAATGATTAGAGAAAGCAATTGGATTGCCGCCAAAACTCCTAGAGATTTATTAGACAGAAGAGTCGAAATTACAGGACCAGTGGATCGCAAAATGGTCATCAATGCACTCAATTCTGGCGCCAATACATTTATGGCTGATTTTGAAGACAGTACTTCTCCTACTTGGAAAAATTTGATGGAAGGACAGCAAAACCTCATAGATGCCGTAAACAAAACTATTACACTTGAAGATACAGCCAAAAACAAAAAATATGAACTAAATGACAATACGGCAATCTTAATTGTAAGGCCCAGAGGATTACACTTGAACGAAAAAAATATTACAATTGACGGTGAGGAAACTTCAGGCTCTTTACTTGATTTCGGTCTTTATGCTTTTCATAATCATGAACAATTGTCCAAAAACGGAACTGCTCCGTATTTCTACTTGCCAAAATTAGAACACTATTTAGAAGCAAGATGGTGGAATGAAGTATTCGAATTTGCCCAAGAATATTTGGGGGAACAAAATGGCACTTTCAAAGCGACCGTTTTGATTGAAACAATTACCGCTAGTTTTCAATTGGACGAAATCATATTCGAATTAAGAGATCATATCGTAGGACTAAATTGTGGCCGTTGGGATTATATTTTTTCTTTCATTAAAAAACTAAGAAGAAACAAAACCTACATCGTTCCAAATCGTGATCAAGTAACCATGACTACGCCATTTATGAGTGCTTATTCGCTATTGGTTATTCAAAAATGTCACAAACGCAACATACATGCTATTGGAGGAATGGCAGCACAAATTCCGATTAAAAATAACATAGAAGCTAACAACATCGCTTTTGACAAAGTAGTAACCGACAAAAGAAGAGAAGTAAAAAACGGACATGATGGTACATGGGTAGCCCATCCTGATTTAGTGCCTTTAGCGAAATCTGTTTTCGACAAATACATGCCTACTCCCAACCAAATCTTTGTAACCAGGGAGGATGTAAATGTGGTCGCTGAAGATTTGTTGGCTATCCCAAAAGGAACAATAACAGAAGAAGGGGTTCGAAAAAACATCAGCATTTCTGTCTTATACATTGCTTCTTGGCTTAACGGACAAGGTGCTGCGGCCTTACACCACTTAATGGAAGATGCTGCAACTGCCGAAATTTCAAGATCTCAATTGTGGCAATGGCTTCAAAATGAAGTGATTTTAGACAATGGAAAAACATTGACCGAAGATTATTACCATCGTATTGCCATGGAAGAATTTGAAAAAATTAAAAAAAGTGTAGGAGACGAAAATCATGAAACCCAAAATTATCACTTAGCGGAACAATTGCTAGATACTTTGGTTGTAAATGAAAATTTTATCGAGTTTCTTACTCTTATCGGTTATAAATACCTGTAAAATGTCAATGTCAATTTTAAAATAAAAAATAAACCAAAAAAAATAACCAACAAACGCTATTAAACTTAAAATTATGAAAACAACCGAGACAAGAATTCAAGAATTAGTTACTGACTGGATTACAAACCCAAGATGGAAAGGAATAGAACGTCCTTACACCGCCGAAGAAGTTATCAAATTGCAAGGCTCCTACCAAATTGAGCATAGTGTTGCCAAAATTGGTGCCAACAAATTGTGGGACAAACTAAATTCTCAAGATTTCGTAGCAGGATTGGGCGCACTTACAGGAAACCAAGCTATTCAAGAAGTTGAAGCAGGTCTTGAAGCCATTTATTTAAGCGGGTGGCAAGTAGCGGCCGATGCCAATGTGGCTGGCGAAATGTATCCAGACCAATCTTTATATCCAGCCAACAGCGTTCCTTTGGTAGTAAAAAGAATCAACAACGCACTTTTACGTGCCGATCAAATACAAGTAGTGAATGGAACTGCTGATAAAAAAGATTATTTAGTTCCGATTGTAGCCGATGCCGAAGCAGGTTTTGGTGGGAATTTAAACGCATTCGAATTAATGAAATCTATGATCGAATCTGGTGCTGCAGGTGTTCACTTTGAAGATCAATTGAGTTCTGCCAAAAAATGTGGTCACTTAGGAGGAAAAGTTTTGGTACCTACTCAAGAAGCAATCAATAAACTAATTGCTGCACGTTTGGCTGCCGATGTTATGGGAACTCCAACTTTGGTAGTAGCTAGAACTGATGCCGATGCTGCCAATTTACTAACCAGTGATATTGATCCTAGAGATGCCAAATTCATCACTGGAGAAAAAACAGCCGAAGGATTTTTCTATGTAAACTGTGGCGTAGAACAAGGAATTGACCGTGGATTAAGCTACGCACCTTATGCCGATTTGATTTGGATGGAAACCAGCAACCCTGATTTGGCTTATGCTAAACGCTTTGCAGATGCCATTCATAAAGAATTTCCAGGTAAAATGCTGGCTTACAATTGCTCACCCTCTTTCAACTGGGCTGCCAAATTATCAGTAGCCGAAATGGAAACATTCAGAGAAGACTTGGCGGCAATGGGTTACAAATTCCAATTCATCACTTTGGCAGGTTTCCATGCCTTAAACACCAGTATGTTCGAATTGTCTAAAGCCTATAAAGAAAGAGGAATGGCAGGCTATTCTGAATTACAAGAAAGAGAATTTGCATTACAACAACATGGATTTAGAGCTGTAAAACACCAAAATTTCGTAGGAACCTCTTATTTTGATGCAGTACAAAACACGGTTACTACAGGAAAATCGTCTACTACAGCCATGAAAGATTCTACAGAGACAGCCCAGTTTTAATTTTAAATACTTTTCTCAAAAGCACGAAGATACGCTCATTTCTTCGTGCTTTTTATATTTAAAAAAAACACTAAAAATGACAACATAAAGATTTTCATTATTTTATAAAACTAACCTTAATTTATATCTTAAAAAAACTAAAACAATACCTAATTACATCCTTAAAGTTAGTATTTTTGATAATTCAATACCATAATTCGTTTTAGAATGAAATTGCCACAATTAAAAAACACAAATTCCCAAAAAAAGTGGCAATTCCATATTCATTAAAAAGCAAATAATAAATTCGTATGAAATATCATCAAATAGATCGTGCTCTTTTTATAAAAAACAGAGCAAAATTCACGGCTCAAATGAAGCCAAATAGTGTAGCTATATTCAACTCCAATGATATTTATCCGGTTTCTGCAGATAGTACTTTACCGTTTGCACAACATCGTGATATCTTTTATTTATCGGGTGTAGATCAAGAAGAAAGTATCTTATTACTTTTTCCGGATGCGCCTTATGCAAATCAAAGAGAAATATTGTTCCTAAAAGAAACCAGCGAACATATCGCAATTTGGGAAGGTGAAAAACTAACCAAAGAACGTGCTTTTGAAGTTTCAGGAATCAAAACCGTGTATTGGTTACAAGATTTTGAAAAAATCTTAAACGAAATGATGACATATTCAGACATCATGTACATCAACACCAACGAACATTACCGCGCTGCTATAGAAACTGAAACCCGCGAAGCACGCTTTGTAAAATGGTGGAAAGCCAAATACCCTGCGCATCAAGTGGCCAAAAGCAACCCTATTTTGCAACGCATCCGTTCGGTTAAAGAAACTGAAGAAATAGATTTGATTCAGAATGCCTGCAACATTACCGAAAAAGGTTTCCGAAGATTGCTTTCTTTCGTAAAACCAAACGTAACCGAATATGAAATCGAAGCCGAATTAATTCACGAGTTCATCCGCAACCGTTCCAAAGGTTTTGCATATACCCCAATTATTGCTTCTGGAAATAATGCCAATGTGTTGCATTACATCGAAAACAACCAACAATGCAAAGCTGGTGATTTGATTTTATTGGATGTAGCAGCAGAATACGCCAACTATTCCAGCGACATGACCCGAACAATTCCAGTATCCGGAAGATATTCAGACAGACAAAAAGAGGTGTACAATGCTGTTTTGAGAGTAAAAAACGAAGCTTCCAAAATGCTGACTCCTGGAACACTTTGGAAACAATACCATATAGAAGTGGGCAAAATCATGACTTCCGAATTACTGGGTCTAGGATTGATTGACAAAGCTGACGTACAAAATGAAAACCCAGAATGGCCAGCATACAAAAAATATTTCATGCACGGAACCTCACACCACATGGGCTTAGACACGCATGATTACGGATTATTGCACGAACCCATGAAAGCCAACATGGTCTTTACCGTTGAACCAGGAATTTACATCCCGGCCGAAGGTTTCGGTATTCGACTTGAAGATAATTTAGTCATTCAAGAAACTGGCGAGCCTTTCAACTTAATGCGAAATATCCCGATTGAAGTAGAAGAAATCGAAAGTTTGATGCATTCTTAAATCTATATTTTATACTATCTTAAACGGCTTTCAGTAATGGAAGCCGTTTTTTTGTTCCTACATAATTTGGGCGCGTCCCAACCTCCGTAAACTCCAGTTGGGTCGGGCTATTCACTGCAAGTCCTCGTCCCGAAAAAAGTCGGGACTGTGGGCTTTCCGTTGCTATCCCTCGCGCGTAAAACCACATATTTTGGTAACCGTTTGTAACATTCTAAATCTCTAACCGACTCATTAAAAAAATTAAAACTCTAGAAATCATGCAAGCACACGAAATAGATTACCAGATTTTTGGCGAAGAAATGCAATATGTCGAAATAGAATTAGATCCACAAGAAATCGTAATTGCCGAAGCTGGCAGTTTTATGATGATGGAAAACAACATCCAAATGGAAACCATTTTTGGAGATGGTTCCGCACAACAATCAGGTTCAGGATTATTTGGCAAACTTCTAAATGCTGGAAAAAGAGTTCTTACAGGCGAAAGCTTATTCATGACCGCTTTTTTAAATCAAGGCAGTACCAAAAGTAAGGTTTCATTTGCTTCTCCCTATCCCGGAAAAATTCTCCCAATTGATTTAACACAATTTCAAGGAAAATTTATCTGCCAAAAGAGTTCCTTTTTGTGCGCTGCCAAAGGTGTTTCTGTCGGAATAGAATTCTCCCAAAAACTGGGTCGTGGTTTATTTGGAGGCGAAGGTTTCATCATGCAAAAAATAGAAGGAGACGGAATGGCCTTCGTTCATTCTGGCGGAACAATGGCCAAAAAAGAATTGGCTCCAGGCGAAGTCCTAAAAGTAGATACAGGTTGCATCATCGGATTTACCAAAGATGTTGATTATGATATTGAATTCATCGGCGGAATCAAGAACTCCATTTTTGGCGGGGAAGGTTTATTTTACGCTACCTTGAAAGGTCCAGGAACTGTGTACATACAATCATTACCTTTCTCTAGATTGGCCGATAGAATCATTGCTTCGGCACCAAGATCTGGCGGTAACAGTCGCGAAGAAGGAAGTTTGCTAGGCGGACTTGGCAATCTTTTGGATGGGGATAATCGATTTTAAACTTTCTCTAAATAGTTATTACAAACGGCTTTCAGTGATGGAAGCCGTTTTTTTATTTTAATGGAAGCTTAATTTGGGGCAAAGGTTGACAAAGTGTTTTGTTAACGATTTTTTCTCTCATCAATTTCTTCTTATTGAAATGTCTAGATATATTTTGAATAATTTCAGTATAGTTATCATTAATTACTTTACCATTCTCATCTTTTCTCTCATGATAAAATACTTTTATTGAACGACAATTATTATGTTCAAAAATAGTATTTAATAAAGTCCTGTCCGACAAACCACAAGAATGACCCATAATCAAAACTTGAAATTTTTCACTGTCAATATACCTCAGTAAATCATTGTAATTAGAATTTTGCAAGTATTGAAATGATTTAAAATTCTTCAAATATTCATTGTCATCTATATTTTCAATTAGTTTATAATCATCATCCATTTCGTCTCCAAAACCAAAATTTATTTTGTTATTGCTTACATTTTGTAGCTCTCCATGAATGAAATTTACAACACTTTCAATCCGATCTTCTTTTTCAAATATTGCAGAATAAATACTTGCTATTGGAGTATAATTGAAATTTAAAAAATACAAATTATTTACTATTTCTTCATTTCCTTCTTTTTTAAAATGCTTTTTTATTTCATTGACATCTTCAGCTTTAATAAATTCTTTAAAAATATTATGTTCATTACTCATTAATGAAATTGGTTTTAGATAATTATAAATCTTTATCCAATCAACATTTTGATTCTTAGTAAAATTTAATTCATATTTATCAACAACCCTTTCTTGCAAATAGATTTCAAATAAATTTTTAATTTGTTCAAATTCTATATTTAGATTCTTTACATAACGTTTTTTGTACTCAATACTTAATGAACTTGATTTGAGTATTTTTTTTAATTCTTTGTAATATTCATTTTCTACATCGACCCAATTTTCAATTGGAATTTCATTTATTAATTTAAATAATTTGTTTTTATATTGCAAAATTTGAATTCTATTATCAGTTAATGGTTGTAAATGCTCCTTAAATTTATATATCTCTATCCCTTCTCTTCTAAAATCACTATTAATATTAGCAATCAAATCAATTAAATTATTTAGATTTTTATGACCGTTGAATTGACCATAACAACCCAAATTAAATGTAACCAACTCATTATGATTAGTATCTTTAATACTTTCCCAGTAGTCATCAATAAAATCTTTATATCTAGTTGGCAATCCATGAGCCAAATCAAAACCGTTTCCAATAATTACTAGTCTGTTCATATTTTATAAAATGCTTTCATCAAATGTAGCATTTAGGAATTTAAAAAATTAATTTTGCAATTGTAAACTATCAACATAATCTTCACTCTTTTGGAAACACTTCTCTACAAAAACACGCAAATTTCGTATTCGGATTCCGGAAAAGGAACGACTGTAGTTTTGCTGCACGGTTTTCTAGAAAACAAAACCATGTGGGATGCTTATGTTACCGAATTGAGCAAAAGAAACCGAATCATAACCATCGATTTATTGGGGCACGGCAAAACCGAAAGTTTGGGTTACATACAAACCATGGAAGAAAACGCCGATGTGGTTCATGAAGTTTTATCCAAATTACGAATTCGAAAAGCCATTCTTGTAGGACATTCTATGGGCGGTTACGTGGCATTGGCTTTCGCCGAATTGTATCCAGAAAACATGAAAGGATTGGTATTGCTAAACTCTACTTCCAAAGAAGACAGTCCCGAAAGAAAGAAAAACAGAGACCGAGCCATCAAAGCGGTCAAAAAAGATTACGAAACCTTCATCCGCTTATCGATAGCCAATTTGTTCAGTGAAGAGAACCGTGAAATTCTTATCAAAGAAATTGAAGCAGTCAAAATTCAAGCTCTACAAACCCCTTTGCAAGGAATTGTCGCCTCATTGGAAGGAATGAAAGTTCGAAAAGACCGAGAATTTCTTTTACACACCACTACTTATCCAAAATTATTGATTCTGGGAAAAAAAGACCCCGTTCTCAATTACGAAGAAAACCTCGAACAAATAAAAGGAACTGATGTTGAATTGGTTACTTTTGAAGATGGACACATGAGTTCTATTGAAAATCAAGCCGAATTACTAACTGTTTTAGGAAACTTTTTGAAAAAAATTTAAAGCATTCCTTCTTTCAAATAGCCTTTCTCAATTAATTCTTCTTTGCAAAGCAGATGATGCGCCTTGCCTTCTTTGAGCAAAACCAATTTGTTTGATACTTTGATTACGTTTTCATAATTGTGATCAGAAATAATAATCCCTTTCTTTTTTGAATTGGCAACTATTAATTCATTCACTTTAGAAACTAACAAAGGAGATAAACCATTGTAAGGTTCATCCAACAAGACAAATTTTGAAGAATTATTGAGGATGATTTTAATTTCTAAATAGCGTAATTCACCACCAGACAAATGAGCAATCTCTTTATCTAAAATCGATTCAATCATTTCATCTGCAAAAAACGCCGAAATCTTTTCTTTTGAAACTGAAAGTTGAATCGCTTTTTTAACTGAAAATGCCTTCGGAATACAATTATCTTGAGGCAGATAACTAATTTCATCGAATAAATCCTTAGTCTTTGTTTTGACATTACCATCAATTCTAACAAATTTAAAATCGGCAGATTCAATACCAAAAATAATTTTTAGCAAAGTTGACTTACCTGAACCATTCCTGCCAAGAAGTCCAATAATATCATTTGTCTCGCATTTTAAATAAACATCCGACAAAATGTTTTTGTTGTCAAAAGATTTCTGAACACTATCTATTTCTAATAAATGATTTTTCAAAACAATCTTTTTATTACATTAAAAATACAAACCGAAATAATTAAAAAAGCAAAAGTAAAACACCAAGAATACATCCAAAGCTGCATTTTAGAAATTTTATTATTGAAATAAAACACGTATTCATTTTTGGAGTTAACTTCTTTAAAGAGTAAACTTAAACCAAAACCAAAAGTCAGAACCGAATAATTAAAAGCTATAAGTCCACCAAAAAGAAAGACAAAAAAACTAGCTGCAAAATTAATCACAAGCGTGCTTTTGAAAAACGCAAACAGGTTGTTCCATTTTCTACTCATTCCTTTATAAAATTTTCTCCTCAAAAGGAATTGTGACATCCAAAATTTCATTCAGTAACAAAACAATTTGCTCCAAATAATTGGATTGGATATCATTGTTAATAATGGAAACACTCTCTTTTTCTTCTTTAAAATTAAAGGGCAAAAAACCTGATTTTAGATTTTTGAACGAAATGATTCCTGCCTCAATAGGTTTGCCTTTTGCATTTTCCTCATACATATAGGCGTATGCCAAAACCTGAATGATTTTATCATTTTTTATATCATCCGTTAATCCTTTCCAAGATTTAAGAGTGACACTGGATTTCTCCACTTTACCCGTTTTGTAATCAATGATTCTGATGATGCCGTTGCGTTCTTCAATTCGATCCACATTTCCTCTAATCAAAACAGGAAAAGGCAAACTCGGATGTTGCACCATTCTTTCAAACGTTTTTTCAAGTTCCAGAATCTTTATAGCATCTCCGTTTTTAATACTTTCTAATTCTACTTTCAAGAAATTGAAAACATTTCGTTTTGCTACTTCAAAAGCCAATAAGTTCCTTCCTTTTTTGATTTCCCCTTCTTTGTAAACCAATTTAAATTGAATCAAAACTTCGGAATCAATTTTCTTAATACAATTTTGAATATCAGTATCTGAAATAAACTTACCAATAAAAGGTTCGTATAAAACCCGTAAAGTCTCGTGTATAATTGTACCTAACGTATTCAAAGCAATATTCTCTTCAACCTCTTCGACTTCACTAATCCGCAAAATCTTTTGAAAATAAAACTGAATCGGATTCCTAATATAACTTGTTAATGCCGAAGGTGAAAAACCTTTTTCAGCAATTTCTCTCAGCCTCATCACCACCTTCTCTGATTTCGGAATAACCATTGGCTGATAAGCAGTTTCAGGCAAAACAGCATTGTAAATTTCGTGGGTTAAATTGTGTTTGGGTTGTTTCTCTACTTCTAGTTGAGTTATGAAACGACTTTTCTCTCCTGCATCAAGACCTTCACTTTCGGTATTATACAATAAATAAATGTTTTTGGCGCGTTGCAACAAATGGTAAAAGTGATAGGTGTAAATGGCATCTTTCTCTTTAAAAGTCGGCAATCCCAATTCGCGTTTCACATCATAAGGAATAAAAGAATTCTGTGATTTCCCAGCAGGGAATTTCCCTTCGTTCATAGAAGTGATTATAACCGTTTCAAAATCCAATACTCTACTTTCGAGAACACCCATAATTTGAAGTCCATTCAAAGGTTCTCCTTCAAAAGAAACTTCAGCCAGATCAATTAGTTGTTTGTAAATGGTATGTAAAGTATCAATTGTATCAATTTCTTTGTGTTGAGAATAATAATTAATCAACTTATTAATTACTTTAAAAATGGCGTAAACAAAAGATTTAGTTATTTTTTCCTCTTCATTTTCATCACTCAAATTGCTCTTCACCTTTAGTAACAAACTCGAAATTATTTTTAAAACAGCAATAGAACCACTTTCCCATTTTTGAAAAACAAGCGAGAATAAATCACTGGCATTATCATTTAATTCCAATAATTTATGATGACTGATAAATGTGTAATTGTTCTTATTGATAATGCTAACCAAAGCACTAGTGTTGGCATATGGCTCAATTAATGGATGGGTAAGAATATCCAAAACGTCTTTGTAATAAAAAACGTAACTACTATTGCTTCTAGACAATGCATTGGTGTGCATTTTAAACAATTTAGCGATCAATATTTGCGCTGGATTGTTTTTACTAGAATATCCCATCGTAATATTCAAAGCACCAACAGAATTTGGAAGAGAATACAAGAGTGGAATCAATAAATTCTCTTCTCCTAATACAATAGCCACTTTATCTAATGGAGTATTGGGATTTTCAATATTGATTTTTTCAATAATACTCCCAGCAATTTTGGCTTGACCAATCGTTTTTGGTGTACCAATAACGTGAATGTTTTTGGTTGCCGAAAAATCATCTACTATCCATTCAAAGGGGTGTGATTTATAATGTTTCCAACTTTCTTTGAAACGACGTACAAACAAGCCCGCATCATGATATGGATCGTTAAGAAAAGTTTGATCCGAATCCCAATAAATCTTAGCTTGCTCATTAGCAATAAGATGTTGAATTATTTTTTCTTCTGCGGCATTCAATGCATTAAAACCAGCAAAAACAAATTGTTTCCCTTGAATTAATTTTGAAAAATTCAACATATTATTTACGGCCTCTCTATATATCAATCCTTGATATCCGATTCCTTTTTTCAACAAATGTTCGTAAAGAGATTGGTAATAATTGGGCAATAATTTCCAAAAATCAATATAGTTTTCGAGTAACTGAGTTTTATTTTCAACTTCAATTCCCCACTTTTTAATATCTTCAATATCTTTCAAGTAGGATAAGACATGTTTGGAGTCTAATAAATAACGATCGATTTCATTAAAATCCTGAAGTAAGGTTTTGCCCCAATTGGCAAAAAGTTCAAAAGATTGTTGATTCTTTTTTTCCGTAATAGACAAATAAACTTCATAGAATTCAAATAACAATTCTATAGGATCAATAGTTCTTATTCCTGAAATGTTTTGAACAAAATCTTCTATACTTATAATTTCAGGCGAAAATATATTTGTCTCAGTTTGGTTTTTTAAAGCTTCAATAAGAAATATTTTGGCTCGCTTATTGGGTAAAACTATAACCGTCTCGGCTAGTATATTTCTATAATCTGTAAGTAGTACAGTTGCAATTTTATCTAAAAAAGAAATAGTATTCATTTTATAAATATAAAAAAAGCCGTTCAATTAAGAACGGCTTTTTAGAAAAATAATATTTAAATAGTATTATGGGTTTACTTTCATTCCAGAAGGTCCACCAACATATACAATTTCAGTTCTTCTATTTGCAGCTTTTCCTTTTGCTGTTTTGTTTGAAGCTACTGGTTTAGTATCTCCGAAACCTTGTGCAGTCAAGTTAGCTGGATTAATTCCTCTTGATACTAAAGCATCAACAACTGCTTTTGCTCTAGCTTCAGAAAGTTTTTTGTTCATTGCTGGTTTACCAACATTGTCAGTATGTCCATTAACTTCAAATCTAGCATTAGGATAGTTTTTCAAAATTTCTTTGATAGCATCCAAACTAGTTGCAGTTGCAGGTTTAGCAGCATCTAAAGTAGCTTTACCAGTTACAAAGAAAATTGATCTAGCTTGAACTCTTAATTCTTTAACTACTTCTTCAGTTACTTCAGGACAACCTTTGTTGCTTGCAGGACCAGCTAGGATAGGACAATCATCCTCTGTATCAGGTACACCATCTTTATCAGCATCTAATGGAAGAGGACATCCATTATTGCTAGCAGGACCAGCTACTGTAGGACATTTGTCAGAAGCGTCAGTAATACCATCTCCGTCAGTATCAGGACAACCTTGGAATTGTTTCAAACCTGCAACAGTAGGACAAGCATCATCAGGATCTGCTACACCGTCACCGTCTGTATCAGGACATCCTTGAAATTCAGCTGGACCAGCAATTGTAGGACATTTATCTGAAGCATCTGTAATACCATCAGAATCTGTGTCAGGACAACCATTGAATTGTTTTAAACCTGCCACTTCTGGACAAGCGTCATCTCTATCATAGATTCCATCACCATCAGTATCTTTAGCACCAAACTTGAAAACAAGTCCTGCAGAATATTGAGTGTAAGATGGAGCATCAGGAGTATTTGTACCAGCATATTGTCTGTCTCCAAAAGATTTTTTGTAAACTCCTAATAAAGAAAGACCTACATTTTCAGTAAACCAAAAGTTTAATCCAACTCCTGGGTTTACAGTTCCGTAACTTTCGTCACCTAAGAAAGTATAACCTCCACCAACACTTAATGTAGGCTCAATTACTTTAGATTTTAATAATTCCATGAAACTATAAGTAAGTGTAGCATCTACTCCGTAGTACATTAAGTCTCCAGGATTTACAGCTATAAAATCACTAGGTCCATTTGGTGTACGCCCAGGAACTGGAACAACAAATTTATCTACTTGGTTGATAGAACCTGTAACTCCCACGATAAAACCACTTCCTACGTATCTTGAAACGTTGATGTAAGAAACTGAAGGAAGAATATTCCAGTTGTCGCTTACTTTAAATGGCTGATCAAAATGACTCATAAAGTCACCTCCAGCACTAGATCTGTAGTCAATCGCGTTTACTCCGAAACCGATAGCCCATTTATTGTTACTGTCTTGTGCCTGAGAGCTTAATCCCATCACCATCATACCAGCAACTAAAAGTTTGTTAAGATGTTTCATACTTTGATATTTTAATTACAATTAGTTAATTTCAAACAAAAGTAGGATGATTTTCTGTAACATCAAAATAAAATGTTAAATAATACACCTTGGAATTGTAAAATTTAACAATTATATTACAGCAAGTCTCTTGCCTACAGTTACAAATGCACTAATTGCCTTATCTAAATGTTGTTTTGTGTGAGCTGCTGATAACTGTACTCTTATTCTAGCCTTATCCTTTGGCACCACTGGGAAAAAGAAACCAATAACATAAACTCCTTCTTTCAACAACTCATTAGCCATATTTTGAGCTAATTTCGCATCATATAACATAACTGGTACGATTGCGGAATCTCCTTCTACGATATCAAAACCAGCCTCTTTCATCCCTGCTTTAAAATAATTAGTATTCCATTCCAATTGATCTCTAAGTGATGTATCCTTTTCTAGCAATTCAAAAACCTTAATAGATGCACCTACAATAGCCGGAGCCAACGAATTCGAAAATAAATAAGGTCTAGAACGCTGACGTAACAATTCAATTATTTCTTTTTTAGCGGTAGTATAACCTCCCATTGCTCCTCCTAATGCTTTTCCTAGTGTCCCCGTAATGATATCGACACGCCCCATAACTCCTTTGGCTTCAAGTGTTCCTTTGCCTGTAGCACCTATAAATCCCGCAGCATGGCATTCATCCACCATAACTAAAGCATCATACTTATCTGCAAGATCACATATTTTATCTAATGGCGCTACAACTCCATCCATAGAGAAAACACCGTCAGTTACTATTATTTTAAAACGAGCTCCTGCCTCATTTGCTTTAATTAGTTGCTGCTCTAAATCTTGCATATTGCTATTTTCATAGCGATAACGAGCTGCTTTACACAAACGAACACCGTCTATAATAGAAGCATGATTTAAACTATCCGATATAATGGCGTCATTTTCTCCAAATAAAGGCTCAAAAACGCCTCCATTGGCGTCAAAAGCTGCAGCATATAATATAGTATCTTCTGTTCCGTAAAAATCGGCTATCTTTTTTTCTAAGGTTTTATGAATATCCTGAGTTCCGCAAATGAAACGTACCGATGACATTCCGAAACCATGAGTATCCATAGCGTCTTTGGCCGCCTGAACTACTTCTGGATGTGAAGAAAGTCCCAAATAATTATTGGCACAAAAATTTAAAACTGTTTCTCCCGTTGAAATAGTGATTTCAGCTCCTTGTGGTGAAGTAATTATTCTTTCTTTTTTGAAAATTCCGTTTTCTTCAATAGTTCGAAGTTCAGATTGTAAATGTTGTTGAATTTTACCGTACATTTTATTTTGATTTAAAAGCTAAAAGTTTAGAGCCCAAAAGTACTGCAAACTTCTATTATTTGACAATTAATTTATTTTTTACAAATGTACTACATCGATTTCGGTTCCTATATATACCAAAGCTTTTTTTACCACTTTGTAGCCCATCTTCTCAATAGCCATTTGATAATTATCCAATTGAAATTTATACTTTGGACTAGAAAGCCCAGTTTTATAATCCAATAAAAAAACCTCTTTGGCTTTATTAAACACTATTCGGTCCGGTTTTATTGTTCCTCCTTCTTTTTGAATAATCGTTTTTTCATTCAAAACCTCGTTCCCTTCAGCAAAATGCATTCCTAAATCTTGATGATTTACTATTTCAATTATAGCATTGTAAACAATTTCTTTTTGAAGTGCCGAAATTAATCCACTTTCTAGCGCTCTATTTATAGCTTGTTCTACATCCTTTTTTGTCGCTACAAAAGAAAGAATTTCGTGAATTACATTACCAAATTCGATTGCTTCCTGCTGATGCGTTCCCCACATTAATGCTTCCTTTTGTGCTATTTTTATATTTTTAGGATTCAATACCTCCAAAACAACTGGGATATTCTTGGTCGTATCAATATGTTTTTCTTTAGCAGACAACTTTGCAGGATTTCCAAAAGGATATTCCAATTGATTTTCATCGTAAGGTCCTTGTTGAATCAAATATTTTATAAAAAAAGAAGCCATATTGCTTGGATATTCACCATCTTTTCTTGGCTTTAGATTTTGAGAGATTATATACAATTGCTCTTCAGCTCGGGTCAAAGCCACATACAACACATTAATATTATCCAACAATTCCTCTTGTTTCTTTAAATTATAAACCGCTGAAGCTTCTGAACCAAATTCCTCAATAGCGCTACTGTTATCCACTAGCACTTTCGGCATATCAAAATCTTGCTCTTCCGAGTTCAACCATAATTTATCTTTTGGTTTTCTGTTGTAATCTTCTTCGGCAAAAGGCATGATAACCACCGGAAATTCTAATCCTTTTGATTTATGAATGGTCATTATTCGAACCGCATTTGTTCCTTCGGGAGAAGGAATACTAAATTTCTCCGAGTTTTTATCCCAATAATTGAGAAAATCTGAAATTCCTGCTTGATTACGAACATCGCGTTCTAGAACAATGTCTAGAAAATACTGAACATAAGCCCCACCACAAGCCCCCCCCGCCCCCGAAGGGGGAGCTGACAAACTAGACGTAAGCATTTCCTCAATCTTAGTAGCTCCCCCTTCGGGTGCGGGGGAGGCTAGGAATTTTGAAACAATAATCTCAACCGCTTCATACAATGATTTTTTTCTAATATTTTGAAAAGAAAGCTCAATATTGCAGTTCTCCAACCATTGTTCAAAAGCCAGTTCCTCTTTCAATTCCATTCCTTTGGCTATAAAGTCATGAATAGGCAATTCCTTTTGTTTGTGTTGTGCCAAATATTGCAAAAAGTTAGCCTTTGATTCTAAATCGGAACTGTTTTTTAAATATTTTAAAATATGAATAATCAATCGGACTTCGGTGGCGTTTTGAATCATTAATGTTTCGGAGGACAAAAGCGGAATGCTTTGCTCCGTTAAATAATTGGCAACCGCAATTCCCTGACTTCTTTTGCGAGTTAGAATTACAATATCTTTATATTCAAATCCTTCATTAGTTACTTTTTTAATGGTCTCTAAAGTAGCCAAAACATACAAATCGGCTTTATCTAGAGATTCTTCATCTTCATCTGAAGTTTCAATTTCTGGCAAAAAAGAAATATTCACATAACCACCTACCTTATTATTTATCTTTTGATGGCTGTGATTTTCGTATAAATCTTTATAATCTGCATTGTTAAACTCATTCGACAACAATTGAAAGAAATCATTGTTGAATTCGATTACCTGCGAAAAACTTCTATAATTTTTGTCTAAATGTTCGAGTTTTTTATCGGGATTGTTAAAAGGATTTTGGTCTTTGCTCAACTCAATAAACTGTTCTGCTTTTCCGCCACGCCAGCGGTAAATGGACTGTTTTGGGTCGCCCACAATCATTAAAGTTCCTTTTTGACCCGAATCATCTTGACCCGAAAGTGCATTATCAATAAGCGGAATCAGATTTTGCCATTGCATTTCGGAAGTGTCTTGAAATTCGTCAATAAAAAAGTGACGGTAGCGCTCGCCCAATCGTTCATATATAAAAGGAGCTGGCTGATTTTGTATTTCGCGATGAATAATCGCATTGAACTCCGTTATCGAAAGCACATTTTGTTCATTTTGAATTTTTGCCAATTCATTACTTACCGTATTTAATAAAGATAAGGGGGTTATGTTTTTTAAAAACGCCTTATAGAAATTTCGCTTTTCGAAGTTCTTGTAAATTTCAGCAAGAGTTTGTAGTAATTCAGGGATGATATTTTCTATTAAAGCGCGGTCTTTGGCTGTTTTATTGATAGCAATGTCTTCGAACTCCCTAAACATTTTATTTTTCGGATTGAACTTTTCATCAGCAATACTTTGAAGATGATTGGGAAAAGTTCCTCTGGAAAAAGATTTTAAATCAATTCCATTTTTATCAATTAATGACAACGAAGTTACGGCAAGGGTTGCATTTTCTTTTTCTAAAGTTGCACAGACCTTAACTAATTTTTCTTTTACAGCTATAAAATCACTGATCGATTTGTCGTGAAAATGGACAATCTCGTTTCGGCTATTTTCATTCAGCACTAATTTTCCCGTTTCCAGAATTTCGCGAGAGATGTCCCAAGATTTATCATCATCGGTTTTTTCCATCGTGAAATCGATGAGCAATTTGGTTAGAGTTTCGTCTTCACCTGCTTGTGCAATGATCGCATCTACGGCTTCAATTAAAAGGTTTTCGGTATCCAAAGTCACCTCAAAAGTCATGGGCAATCCTAAATCGTGTGCGAATGCGCGGATAACTTTGTGCGTAAATTTATCAATCGTGGATATATCAAAAGCAGCATAATTATGAATAATATGCTTGATGATTTGCTGGGATTTGGTTTTAATTTGAAGGATTGAAAGTGCCGTATCTATTGCCAAATCCTGCATTAATTCCAACGCTTTGGCATTGGGTTCGTCTTTGGCAAATTCGGACAAACTACCTACAATTCGGCTTTTCATTTCGTGCACCGCTTTGTTGGTAAACGTAATGGCAAGGATATTTCGGTAAGCGTCGTTCTTGTTTGCCGTAAGAATAATTTTGAGGTATTCTTTGACAAGAGCGTATGTTTTTCCCGAACCTGCGGAAGCATCGTATATGGCGAAAGAAGGTCTTTCCATTTTTATTTTTGAATGAGGATTAACGATTTATATTTTTGAATTTTACTAATGATTCCTAAAATGCCTAATGCCCTAGCCCTGATGGGAACGGCATCCTTTTTATCTCGTCTTTTTTTTGGACGAGATAAAAAGATATAGTGTACAGCAGGAAATAGCTCCTAATTACTAGAGATTTTATAGTAAGAATTACACTATCATTTTATTTGATGAAATTATAACAAAATAGAATTATATATTCCAAAGTTAAATGTTTAATTTTGAATAAAATATTTATAAATCATTAAACAACTATATTATGGCTTTTGAATTACCACAATTACCTTATGCGTATGACGCATTAGAACCTCATATTGATGCTCGTACAATGGAAATTCACTATACAAAACATCACAATGCGTATACCACCAATTTGAATGCAGCTATTGCTGGAACTGATTTGGAAGGAAAAACGATTGAAAACATTTTAATTAACCTAGATAAAACGAATGCAGCGGTTCGTAACAATGGTGGTGGATTTTACAATCACAATTTGTTTTGGACAGTAATGTCGCCAAATGGTGGAGGTTTGCCTACTGGTGAATTGTTAGACGCTATTGAAAGTTCTTTTGGTACTTTTGAAGAATTTAAAGCGAAATTTTCGAAGGCTGGTGCAACACAATTTGGTTCTGGATGGGCATGGTTGTGTGTACAAAAAGGAGGTAAACTTGAAGTTTGCGGAACTCCAAATCAAGACAATCCCTTGATGCCAGAAAATGGATGTGGAGGGACTCCAATTCTTGCTATGGACGTTTGGGAACATGCTTATTACTTGCATTACCAAAACAGAAGACCGGATTATATTGAAGCATTTTTTAATGTAATTAACTGGACTGAAGTGGCTAGACGTTTTGCTTTAGAAAAATAAGACTCTTAGCCCTCAAGGGGGAATTATAGAATAAAAAAAAGAGGTAAGAAAAGGATTTTAAAAATCTTTTACTTACCTCTTTTTTTTTAATATCCTCGAAAATTTGTTCTTATAATTGCTTTTTATTCCTCCTTTAAGGGTTATGGGGCTTTGACTTTATTCCAATAAAAAAGGTGAAATGTTACTTTCACCCTTTTTGCCCCAAATCTACCATAAACTTAACCTACTAAAAATTATGGTACTCAAATGTACGATGGTAATTCTTTATTTTAAAATATTTTCGATGAACATCCTAAATACTCGTTTATATGCTAAATAATTGATTTTCAGAGTATTTGACTTGTTATTATATTCTTAATTATAGAATTCAAAAAATATTTTATAGAACTAAAATCTTGATTATATTCCAATAAAAAAGGTGAAATGTTACTTTCACCCTTTTTGCCCCAAATCTACCATAAACTTAACCTACTAAAAATTATGATAGTCAAATATAATTTGAAATATACTGTTATAAAATTATTTTCGATGAACATCCTAAATACTCGTTTAATTGATAATTAACTGATTTACAGATTCATTATAGCACTTATTATTGTAATTAATAGGTATTGATGCCAAACATATAGAATTTAAAAGGTGACTATATTCCAATAAAAAAGGTGAAATGTTACTTTCACCCTTTTTGCCCCAAATCTACCATAAACTTAACCTACTAAAATCATGGTGGTCAAATATACGATAGTATTACTGCTAATAGAAATATATTCGATGAACATCCTAAATACTCGTTTATTTGCTATCTAATTGATTTTCAATACTTTTAATAGTGTATTTAGCAATTATTTTATGGTTAAAAATTTTATTGAACATTAAAATCTTGACTATTGTCCAATAAAAAAGGTGAAATGTTACTTTCACCCTTTTTGCCCCAAATCTACCATAAACTTAACCTACTAAAATCATGGTAGTCAAATATACTATGATAAGTTTATGAATAAAAATATAGTCGATAAATTCCTCAAATAGTCGATAACCTACTAAAATATTGATTTTCAGCACAATTAAAAAAATTTAGTTTCTGAAAATTGAAACAAAAAAACTAAACCCTGACTTTATTCCAATAAAAAAGGTGAAATTTTACTTTCACCCTTTTTGCCCCAAATCTACCATAAACTTAACCTACTAAATCATGGTAGAACAAATGTACTTTTATAAATAAAATTTAAAAAATAAATCCGACTAAGTACCCATATAATCGATTATCGGGAAAATTAATTAATATGCTCTTGCGTCTTTGCCTTCATAGAAATTCATGAAAGCTCTATTTACTACACGATTCCCTCCTGGTGTTGGATAATTTCCAGTAAAATACCAATCGCCAAGATTTTTTGGACATGCAATATGTAAATCCTCTACCGTTTGGAATATAATTTTCACTTCTGCTTTAATTTCTGGAGAACTAAGCATTTCAGCTATTTTATCCGAAACTTCTTGAGCTGAAAAAGGTTCGTATATAGCGGTAACATAATTTACAACATCAGAATCATTGTAGTTCTCTTGTGCTTTGCATTTTGCATATACTTCGTCTACAATGTGATACAAATTTCGCTCTCTTAATAATTCTAAAGCTGCTTTAAAAGCTACCAGTCCTTCTAGTTTTGCCATATCAATTCCGTAACAATCTGGAAAACGGATTTGAGGAGCAGAAGAAACAATAACAATTCGTTTAGGATTCAAACGATCCATCATTTTGATAATACTCATTTTAAGAGTAGTTCCTCTTACAATACTATCATCAATTATAACAAGGTTATCTGATGGCTTTATAACTCCATAAGTCACATCATAGACGTGCGCCACTAAATCATCTCTACTACTATCCTCGGTGATAAAAGTTCTTAATTTCGCATCTTTTATGGCTACTTTTTCCGTTCTGATTTTTACAGACAATAATTTTTCTAAAGAATCCGCATTCAGTACCTCCTTGTTTTCAAGAATATAATTTTTCTTTCTTTGGTTCAAAAAATCTTGAGCAGCTTCAACTAAACCGTAAAAAGAAGTTTCAGCTGTATTTGGAATATAAGAGAAAACGGTATTATCAGTATCATTATCTATCGATTCTAAAACGGCTGGCAAAATAAGTTTTCCTAATTTTTTTCTTTCTTGATAAATTTCGGCATCACTTCCTCTAGAAAAATAGATGCGTTCAAAAGAACACGCTTTTTTTACAGTAGGAGTAAGGATTTCTTTCATAGAAACGTCTCCGTTTTTTTTGATAATCAAAGCGCTACCTGGTTCTACTTCCTTAACTTTATCAAAAGGAACATTGAAAACAGTTTGAATCACAGGGCGTTCGGATGCTACTACTACAATTTCATCATCTTGATAATAATATGCTGGTCGAATACCTGCAGGATCTCTAAACACAAACGCATCGCCATGCCCTAAAAGACCAGCCATAGCATATCCTCCGTCTAAATTTTTTGAAGAACGGGTTAAAATTTTGGCAACATCCAATCGTTCAGCAATAACAGGCGAAGCTTCTCTTTTTGACAGCCCCTCCGTTTTACAATCCTGGTACAATTGCATCACTTCTTTGTCCAAAAAATGACCAATTTTTTCCATAACTGTAACGGTATCCGCCATTTCCTTGGGATGCTGTCCTAATTCTACAAGGTTTTGAAAAAGCTCTTTAACATTAGTCATGTTAAAATTTCCAGCCAAAATTAGATTTCGATGCATCCAATTGCTTTGACGCAAAAAAGGATGAACACTTTCGATACTGTTTTTACCAAAAGTACCATAACGGACGTGGCCTAAGAACAGTTCTCCAATATATGGAATATTTGCCTTCAATTTTGGCACATCATCTGCATATTCAGGATGAGCCAGCATTTCTTCATTTATACGATCATTGATTTGTTTAAAAACATCTTGAATGGGCTGAGCATGATTGGATCGTACACGACTAATGTATCTTTCACCAGGTTCTACATCCATTTTTATACTTGCAAAACCAGCACCATCTTGACCACGGTTGTGCTGTTTCTCCATCATTAAATACATTTTTTGGATACCATAAAATGCAGTGCCGTACTTTTCTTTATAGAATTCAAGAGGTTTTAAAAGTCTAACTAAAGCTATCCCACATTCGTGTTTTAAAGCGTCGCTCATTGTTTTTTTGTTTGTAGTTATTGGTATTTAATGGTGTGTCTATTTATACTCTTAATATAACGATGCAAATTCGCACGTTATTTTATAAATATTGACTGTACTAATTAAAAAAAGCCTCATTTTAGAGGCTTTTTGATATTATAATTCTATATCAAAATGGGTCAGAGCTTTGAATTGCTTCAACCTTGTTAACACTTCATTTTCAGTTAAGCCGATCATTCGTTCCGTTCCAAATTTTTCTACACTAAAAGAAGCTAAATTTGAACCATAAATTATTGCTTTTTTCAAATTATCGAAAGAAACATTTTCACTTTGTGTAATAAATCCAGAGAAACCACCAGCAAAAGTATCTCCAGCTCCTGTTGGATCGAATACTTCTTCTAAAGGCAATGCAGGAGCAAAGAAAATCTCTTCACCATGAAACAATAGCGCACCATGTTCTCCTTTTTTGATTACCACATATTTAGGTCCCATTTTATGGATTTTGGCAGCTGCTTTAACCAATGAATATTCTCCAGAAAGCTGACGTGCTTCTTCGTCATTTATCGTTATAACATCTACTCTCTTGATAATTTCCAATAATTCAGGCAAAGCGCAATCCATCCAGAAATTCATAGTATCTAAAACCACTAATTTTGGTTTGGTTTCCATTTGATCTAAAACACTGCTTTGAACTAAGGGATGCAAGTTACCTAACATCACAATTTCGGCGTTTTTATAATCTTGAGGAACTTTTGGTTGAAAATCAGCCAAAACATTAAGTTCTGTAACCAAAGTATCTCTAGAATTTAAATCATTATGATACAACCCACTCCAAAAGAATGTTTTACCTCCTTTTACAACTTCTATCCCTGAAATATCAATATTTCTATCTACTAATAAATCCAAATATTCTTGAGGAAAATCATCGCCAACTACAGAAACTATAGCAGATTTTACATTAAAAAAAGAAGCGGAGATACCAATATAAGTGGCTGCTCCACCAAGAATTTTATCTGTTTTCCCAAAAGGAGTTTCAATGGCGTCGAAAGCTACTGTTCCAACAATCAATAATTTATTCATAAATAGTTTCAATATAGGTGATTCGAATTAAGGCGCAAAGATAGTTTATAAGTTTTAGAGTTGCAAAGGATGAAGCTCTCAAAGTTTTCACAAAAAAAAGATGCTCTTTAAAACTAAATCACAACTACTGTAAAGATCTAATAATAGTTCTAAAAATAAAAAAATAAAAAAAAAAGTCTGAAAAATAAATCTCAGACTTTTTAGTATATAATGTTTATTAAATCAAAACTTTAAACCCTTATTATTCTTTGTATTTGGCATCTACATCAGCCGTTAAAGCTTTCAAAAATTTCTCAATATCGTTGATATCGGCAACTGAAAGATCTTTATTGAGCTGAATTTTTCCCATTACTTTTATAGCTTCCTTGAGTGAAGCAACAGAACCGTCATGAAAGTAAGGATACGTCTTTTCGCTATTTCTTAAACTTGGAGTTTTAAACATAAATTGGTCCCCTTCTTTTTTAGTTCTATCATAAAGTCCCATATCTATTTTTTTGCTGTGTGTCAATTTAGCATAATCGCCATACACTCCAAATTTTTGCATCAATTGACCTCCTACCGCAACTCCACTATGACAAGTAATACAGCCATTGTCGATAAAGGCAGTTAATCCTTTTTTCTCTTGATCATTTAAGGCTTTTTCATTGCCATCTAAGTAATCGTCAAATTTACTTTTTGGATTTAATTGGCGCTCAAATGCCCCAATAGCGTTAGTTAAATTTGCAAAAGTTATGGGTTCTTTATCATTTGGAAAAACGATCTTAAAAGCGGCTTGATATTCAGGCAGATCTCTTACCTTTTTTTCTAAAAAAGCTTCGTTTGGAATTCCATGTTCAACTGGGTTTAATAACGGCCCTCCAGCTTGTTCCTCAACATCTTTGGCACGACCATCCCAAAATTGCATTGCATGTAATGAAGCATAAATTACCGAGGGAGAGTTTCTTCCTCCTAATTGTTTGGTGTCTCCAAGAGAAAACGATTTGTTATCAACCCCATAAGTTACCAAATTATGACATGAATTACAGCTAACAGTTCCGTTTTTTGACAAAGCTTTATCAAAATACAACTTTTTCCCTAAATCAATTTTATTTTGAGCAATCGTCACAGGCTCTATAGTTGAAATGGATTTAAAAAAATTATTTGCTTTTTTTGCGAGTTCTGATTTCTCAATTATTGGCTTTATTGAGAAATCTTCTTTAGTTTCTTTTTTGCAACCAAAAAAAACTAACCCTAGGATAATAAAAACTAACTTTTTCATTTTAATAAATTTTATTATTCAAAGTTAGATTAGAACTTAGTAGAATACAAATTACAAACACTTGCTAGATAATCCTTTAAGCAAACATTAAGACTACAAAAAAGTACTTTTTGAAATTACTACAAAAATCAATATTTAGTACATTTAAAGAAAGAGAACAAGTCAAATATTATTTTATTCTAAAATGTACATTGAACTTAAATTAGATACTTTCATAGTAACAATTATATTAGAATTGAAATATACAACAATAAGTAATTTGCATTTAGAAATGCAATTTTGTTGAAAAAAAATTGGTTCCCAATCATATATTAAAACACAAACAAATCACAACAATTTTCCCTCTACATTTTCATAAAAAGCATCAACAGAAAGGCTTTTTTGCATAGAAGCCATAACAGCCAATTCATCACACCTTTCATTTTGGGGGTGATTATTATGTCCTTTAATCCATTTAAAATCGACTTTATGTTTTCTATAAACAATGAGAAATCTTTTCCATAAATCCGCATTTTTTCTATCTGCAAAACCTTTTTTCTCCCATCCCAAAACCCATTTTTTTTGCACAGAATCTACCACATATTTAGAATCAGAGATTACTAAAACGCTCGTATTATCATTTTTTAGTTTTTCTAAACCCACAATAACACCTAACAGTTCCATTCTATTGTTAGTAGTATAGCGAAAACCCTCATAGAATTCTTTTTTATAAGGTTTACCAACCCATTCCATGACTACACCATAACCGCCATTTCCAGGATTCCCTTTTGCAGCTCCATCCGTATATATATGTACATCGTAATTCAAAGTCAGAGATTTCAAGTTAGAGGTTTGAAGTAGCGGTAAGAAGTTTTTCAATAACCTCAGGAAAATATTCTTGCTCCAGGGTATGAATTTTTATAGCTACTGATTCTGGTGTCTCATTATCAGCAAGCAAAACACTTTGTTGAAATATAATATTTCCTTCATCATAATTTTCATTTACATAATGAATGGTTATTCCAGTTTCTTTTTCATTATTTTCAACTACAGATTTGTGAATATTCATACCGTACATTCCTTTACCACCAAACTTTGGTAATAATGCAGGATGTATATTTATAATCTTATTTGGGTAAGCAAAGATCAAATTTTGAGGAAATTTTAATAAAAAACCAGCTAAAACAATTAAATCAGGCTCAAAGTTATTAACTTTTTGTAATACTATTCCTGAATTTAACTCGTCTTTTGAAAAAATTACTGTTGAAACTTGTAGCTTATTTGCTTTCTGAATAACGGACGCAGTAGAATTATTTGTAAAAACTGCCACTACAGTTCCTGTAGATTTTTTTGCAAAAAAATTAATAATATTTTCAGCGTTAGTACCCGATCCAGAAGCAAATATCAGTATTTTTTTCATAATTATTTTTTATAAATTTATGCAAAAAAAGGAATAAAAAACGAAAATAAATAGGTTTGCGAAATCTTTGTTGAAATAAATTTTATAAATTAGTAGTCATATTTATTAACTAAATAGTTGTTTTAAAATAAAGTTGTTTTATTTTTGCCAACAAATTAAATTCTAAAATTAAAAGATTATGTCAGACATTGCATCAAGAGTAAAAGCGATTATCGTAGACAAATTAGGTGTTGACGAAAACGAAGTTGTAACAGAAGCAAGCTTCACTAATGATTTGGGAGCTGACTCATTAGACACTGTTGAGCTTATTATGGAATTCGAAAAAGAATTTGATATTCAAATTCCAGATGATCAAGCAGAAAACATCGCTACTGTAGGTCAAGCTATCTCTTACATCGAGGAAGCTAAAAAATAATAATGACACACCCGATTTCTAAAAATTTAAAATTTTAAGAATCGGGTGTTCTTATTTTAATAAAAAATTTTTCGATTGAATTTCAATCAAATTACATACATAATAATACCCATGACTCTTTTAGTTACTCTTTTTAGTATAGAAAGCATGGGCTTTATTTGTTAAAAGATAACAAAAATAAAAACGTTATGGTTTTAAGAAGAGTTGTTGTAACAGGCCTTGGTGCTCTTACTCCCATTGGAAATACTATAGAAGAATATTGGAATGGACTTATTAACGGTATCAGTGGAGCTGCACCGATAACTTACTTTGATGCTTCAAAATTCAGAACTCACTTTGCTTGCGAATTAAAAAACTTCAATGTTGAAGATTTTATAGAACGCAAAGAAGCTCGTAAAATGGACCGATATGCGCAATATGCGATGGTTTCATCTGAAGAAGCTATGAAAGATGCAAATTTTAATCTAGACACTATAGACAAAGATCGTGCTGGAGTAATTTGGGGATCTGGAATTGGCGGATTAGAAACTTTTCAAATTGAAGTCCTAAATTTTGCTGCAGGTGATGGAACTCCAAAATTCAATCCTTTCTTTATACCTAAAATGATTTCGGATATTGCTTGTGGGCATATTTCTATAAAATATGGATTTAGAGGCCCTAACTTTGCAACCGTTTCAGCTTGCGCTTCATCAACAAATGCTATTATTGACGCCTTCAACTATATTCGTTTGGGTCATGCCGATATTATGGTAACTGGAGGTTCAGAAGCCGCAGTAACAATTGCTGGTATGGGAGGTTTTAATGCAATGCATGCCTTATCTACAAGAAATGATGATCCAAAAACTGCTTCTAGACCAATGGACAAAGACAGAGATGGTTTTGTACTTGGAGAAGGTGCTGGAGCATTAATTTTGGAAGAATACGAACACGCTGTAGCCCGTGGCGCAAAAATTTATTGCGAAATTGGTGGTGGCGGTATGTCTGCAGATGCATACCATATAACTGCTCCACATCCAGAAGGATTGGGCGCCAAAAATGTAATGCTAAACTGCTTAAGAGATTCTGGTTTGCAACCAACCGATGTTGATGGTGTAAACATGCACGGAACTTCAACTCCATTAGGAGATTTAGCAGAATCAAAAGCGATTCAACATGTATTTGGAGAACATGCTTATACCATGAATTTGAATTCCACAAAATCAATGACAGGGCATTTACTAGGTGCTGCTGGAGCTATAGAAACCATTTCATCCATATTATCATTAAAACATGGTATCGTCCCTCCAACTATTAATCATTTTACAGATGATGAAAACATTGACACTAAATTAAACTTTACATTTAATGTAGCTCAAAAAAGAGAGATGAATGTGGTAATGAGTAATACCTTTGGTTTTGGCGGACATAATGCATGCGTATTAGTTAAAAAATTAGATTACAAATCATAAATGCGTATAATTAGAAAAATATTCTCAAAATCCCGTTCTCTTGAAGACGGGATTTTTTTTGATGCTATTCAACCCATTCTAGGTTTCAATCCCGTTAACTTAGAATGTTATAAAAAAGCATTCACTCATCGTTCCTCAAATCGCCTTGATTTAAAAGGAAATCCAATTAATTATGAAAGACTTGAGTTTTTAGGTGATGCCATGTTAAGTGCAGTAATTGCGGCTTATTTATTCAATGAAGCACCTTTAGGAGATGAAGGATATTTGACTAAGATGCGTTCTAAAATTGTCAGCAGAGAACATTTAAATGAATTGGGAAAAGATTTGAACTTGATAAAATTTGTTGAAAGTAAAGTCCCTGTACAACATTTTGGCGAAAACATCCATGGTAACATATTTGAATCTTTAATTGGTGCTATCTATTTAGATAGGGGATATGAATATTGCGAAAAATTCATTCAGAAGAGAGTTATCATTCCATATGTAGATATTGCTCGTCTTGAAGGAAAAGTAATCAGCTATAAAAGCCTCGTAATAGAATGGTGTCAAAAAGAAAAAAAACTGTTTCACTATGATATTTTTGAAGACAATGCTATAGATGGGCAACGGTTATTTGGAGTAAAACTAAGTATTGATGATAAAGTCATTGCTAAAGCTAGAGCTACTTCAAAAAAGAAAGCAGAAGAAAAAGCATCCCAACGAGCTTACTTTGCATTTCAAGAGAAAATTGACAGAAAATAACTATTCTATTATCAATACTACATCGTTTTCGTTAATAAAATATCAAAATCCTAGCCATCAAGCATCCTTTTGCTAAATTAGAAATAGTATCTTTACATCTTATTTTTTAATGAAATGGCAATTCATAAACTAGATTTTGGCGAATTTGACGAAATAGATTATAGTTTAATTGCTATTCACACCACATTAGAGGATTACAGATTGGCTTATTTTATTAATCAAGGACTTCATGTAAATCTGAATAAATCTATAAAAGATATTCAGATTGCTGTTAAAGAAGGAGAAGCTCATTTTTCTAGATTTCATTATTATGAAAAAAAGAAAGAAATCACATGGGATTTGATACAAAATAAAAACGAAGTCATTCAACAACAAAATGAAGAAAACCAAAGTTTATTTTCGAATGTTAATATAGAAGTTGCTACAAAAGTATTTATGCTTCCAGAATTTAAAAAAGTAGATTACTTTTTAAAAATAGAAAACACCGATGAGAGTTTGAATCTTTTGAAAATACAAAATACATTGAATTCAATAGAAAACATATCGACAATATATATAGTCGATACTAATAAAATAAAATCTAAAAACAATTTAATTTTTTAATACAAATGCTTACAAACAAAAAAACCAAAATTGTAGCCACACTTGGGCCTGCATGTAGTACACGAGAAATCATAAAAGACATGATTGAGGCAGGTGTAAATGTATTTAGAGTAAATTTTTCACATGCTGATTATGAAGATGTAAAAAATAAAATAAACATTATTCGTGGAATAAACGAAGAATTTGGATACACTACAGGAATTCTTGGAGATTTACAAGGGCCAAAACTTCGAGTTGGAGTAATGGAAGACGGAGTAGTTGTAAATGATGGAGATCTTATCACTTTCACCACTGCAGAAGACATTCTTGGTACATCTAAGAAAGTTTTTATGAAATATAAAAACTTTCCTAATGACGTAAATCCTGGCGAAAGAATATTACTTGATGATGGAAAATTAATTTTCGAAATCGTTGAGACAGATAAAAAAACAGAGGTAATAGCACGTGTTATCCAAGGAGGAGAATTAAAATCTAAGAAAGGAGTTAATTTACCAAATACAAAAATTTCTTTGCCTGCAATGACAGAGAAAGATGTAGCTGATGCAAAATTTGCTATTGAACAAAAATTAGATTGGATTGCTCTTTCTTTTGTAAAAACTCCAAGAGATTTACAAGATTTACAAGACCTAATTGCTGTACACTCTGAACATAAAATTCCTATTATTGCAAAAATCGAAATGCCAGAAGCATTAGAAAACATTGATAGAATTGTTGCCTATTGTGATGCTTTGATGGTAGCTAGAGGGGATCTAGGAGTTGAACTTCCTGCACATGAAGTACCATTAGTTCAAAAAGAATTAATTCGAAGAGCAAAAACTGCAAGAATTCCAGTTATTGTTGCCACACAAATGATGGAAACAATGATCACTAGTTTGACTCCTACTCGTGCTGAAGTAAATGACGTAGCTAACTCTGTAATGGATGGAGCTGATGCAGTAATGCTTTCTGGAGAAACAGCAGCAGGTAATTATCCAGTTCAAGTAATTCAAAAAATGACTCAAATCATTGAAGCAGTTGAAGATTCTCCGCTTATTCAAGTACCTCAAAATTCTCCACAAGTAAGAACAAATCGTTTTATAACAAAAACTGTTTGTCAGCATGCAGCGATTATGGCTAATGTAATTAAAGCTAAGGCAATCTGTACATTAACAAATAGTGGATATACTGCATTTCAAATTTCAGCTTGGAGACCATCAGCACATATTCTTGTATTTACATCTAATAAAAGAATTTTAACTCAACTTAACCTATTATGGGGAGTAAAATCATTCTATTATGAAAAATCTGTAAGCACTGACGATACTGTAACCGATGTTAACAATATTGTTAAAGATAAAGGATATGTAAAAAAAGGCGATTTCTTGATCAACTTGGCCGCTATGCCGATTACTGACAAAGGAATGGTAAACACCTTAAGAGTTTCAGAAATAGAATAACTTTTGGTACATAAAAATTGTAAAACCGTCTTGATTTTAAAAATTCAAGACGGTTTTTGCATTTAAATTTTTAATTATTTTTACAAGAAATAAATCTTCCCTCAATGAATCGTTTTATATTCTTTTGTATTTTTTTATTAATGTCATTCCATTTAATTGCTCAAAACAATTCAAATGTATTATTGATTGAAATAGACAAAACCATAGAAAACAACACGTATTATACCCAAAAGAAAGAACACGAGATTACTCAGCTCAAAGCATTTTTAAAACATACTACTAGTCTAGAGCAAAAATATGATATAACGAGAAAATTATACAATGATTACCAGTCGTATCAATCTGATTCTGCTTTGGTTTATGCCAGAAATAATTTTCAATTAGCAAAAAATCTTAATGAGCCTGAAAAATTGAATCAGGCCAAATTGAATCTCGTAGCCATAATGGGCACCTTAGGCATGTACAAAGAAGGTCTTGATGTATTAAATGCTATAAACATTACATCAACTCCCAATTTAAAAGGTTCTTTTTATGGTATGACTAGAGTCCTTTATGGACAAATGGCTGATAATGCGTCTTCGCAACAAGAAAAAGAAAAATATCTTTTACTTTCCAAACAATACCGAGATTCCTGTGTGACTTTTTACCCTACAAATTCTGTAGAATACATTATCGCCAAGGCTGATTGGTATTTAGACCATGCCAAACAGAACGAAACGCTAGATTTATTACTTCCTTTTTTTTCAAAAATTCATCAAAACGACCCCAATCGGGCTATTATATCTTATATCATTTCACAAGCCTACAAGCAGAAAAAAGATAGAAAACTAGAAAAAAAATGGCTTAGCATTTCGGCATTATCGGATTTGCAATTGGCCAAAAAAGAATACATTTCATTACGTTCATTAGCGTTCCTGCTTTATGAAGAGGGTGACATTGAACGAGCTTATACCTATATAAAACGTTCTCTCGACGATGCTGTTCTTTGTAATGCCCGCTTGAGAACTTACGAAATATCTAAGATGTTGCCTATTATCAGTGAATCCTATCAGAAACAAAACGAAACCAACAGATTTCAATTGGTTCTATTTCTAATTAGTGCTGGTATTTTGGTGCTTATTTTGCTTGCACTTTTGCTTTTATTATCCAAACAAATGAAAAAATTGTCAACAGCAAAAAAAGATTTAAGCTTCGCTAATGCTAAACTTTCAGAATTGAACGATGAACTGAACACATTTAATGAAAAATTAAATCTTTCGAACAACACCTTGACGGAAGCTAATTTTTTGAAGGAAATATACATTGGTCGCTATATGGATCAATGTTCCGATTATTTAGGAAAACTGGATGAATACCAACGAAAACTAAATGTATTGGCAACTACCGGAAAAATTAAAGATTTGGTAAGTGCAGTAAAATCAAAAGAATACATTGAAAATGAACTGAAAGACTTTTATACCAACTTTGACCGAACCTTTTTGCAACTCTTCCCTAATTTTATTCGTGATTTTAATACTTTATTAATTTCAGAAGAAACCATTCAACTAAAGGAAGGTGAACAACTCAATACCGAGTTGAGAATTTTTGCACTCATTCGTTTGGGGATAAAAGATAGCGCCAAAATTGCTGTTTTTCTCCGTTATTCCATTTCTACCATTTACAATTACCGATCACAACTCAAAAACAAATCGGCTGGGCCAAGAGAAGAATTTGAAGAAAAAGTAATGCGAATTGGAACAAGCAATAAATAAAACGCTTCATGTAAGAATTTATTAGATTTAAATTTATCCTAATTTAAAATATATTTTTACTTCATTACCACTTTTTTTTAAATCAAAATAATTTTAAAGTATTGATTTTTAGTGTTTTTAAGTTATTTTTAAAAATCACAATCTACTTTTTTAAAGTGACAAATTTTTTTAAACTACAAAGCATCTACTTTTACTTTCACGAAAACGATATCTCCCTTTAGCACCTTGATAAATCGTTTTCGTAAAAGCCATTCGAAAAATCAACCTCTAATTATTTTTTTAAAATGAAACATTTACTTTATACAGCTCTGTTCTGCTTTTTGGTTTTGCAGTCTGCGAATTCCCAACAGTTGAAATCACCTAATGGAAAATTCTCCATGGAATTTACATTACTGAAAGATGGAACTCCAAGTTACCATTTAAACTATAAAGACAAAGAGGTCATAAAATCAAGTAAATTAGGACTTGAGCTAAAAAAAGACAAAAAATCGTTGTTGAATGATTTTACTATAATTGATACCAAAACTACCTCTTTTGACGAAACTTGGAAACCCGTTTGGGGCGAAGTTGAAAATATTAGAAATCAATATAACGAACTGGCAGTTACACTAAACCAAAAAGAAACAGATAGACAAATCATCATCCGTTTCCGATTGTTTAATGATGGATTGGGTTTTCGATATGAATTTCCAACCCAAAAAAACTTGGTATATTTTGTTATAAAAGAAGAAAGAACACAATTTGCTATGACGGGAGACCATACTGCTTATTGGATTCCGGGAGATTATGACACCCAAGAATACGATTACACCATTTCGAAATTATCTGAAATTAGAGGATTAACTGAAAAAGCAAAAACCAGTAATTTATCGCAAACCTCCTTTTCTCCAACTGGCGTTCAAACTTCTCTAATGCTGAAAACAGCAAATGGAATATATATCAATTTACATGAAGCGGCGTTGATTAATTATTCCTGTATGCACTTGAATCTAGATGATAAAAATATGGTTTTCGAATCTTGGTTAACTCCTGATGAAAAAGGAGATAAAGGGAACATTCAAGCTCCCACACATTCTCCATGGCGTACCATTATCGTGAGTGATGATGCTCGAGAAATTCTGGCTTCCAAAATGACTTTAAACTTGAATGACCCTTGTAAAATCGAAGATACTTCTTGGATTAAACCCATAAAATATGTTGGTGTTTGGTGGGAAATGATTAGCGGAAAAAGTTCCTGGTCGTACACCGATGAATTTCCCTCGGTACAATTGGGTGTTACTGATTATTCTAAAGCAAAACCAAACGGAACACACGGCGCTAATAATGCCAATGTGAAAAAATACATTGATTTTGCTGCTGCTAATGGATTTGGTGCTGTATTGGTTGAAGGCTGGAACGAAGGTTGGGAAGATTGGTTTGGTCATTCTAAAGATTATGTTTTTGACTTTGTAACGCCTTACCCAGATTTTGATGTAAAAGGTATACAAGAATATGCAAAATCCAAAGGGGTGAAAATGATTATGCACCATGAAACCTCTGGATCTGTTCGAAACTATGAACGTCATATGGATCAAGCGTACCAATTTATGAAAGACAATGGATACGATGCGGTAAAAAGTGGTTATGTAGGGAGCATCATCTCTAATGGAGACAATCATTACAATCAATTTATGATAAACCATTATCAATATGCCTTAGAAAAAGCAGCTGATTATAAAATTATGGTTAATGCCCATGAAGCAGTTCGCCCAACGGGTATTTGCAGAACTTACCCAAACCTAATTGGCAACGAATCTGCTCGAGGAACAGAATATCAAGCTTTTGCTGGATCCAAACCAAACCATGTAACATTATTGCCTTTTACTCGATTAATTGGTGGCCCAATGGATTATACTCCCGGTATTTTTGAAATGGATTTAAGTAAATTTAGTCCCAACAATAAATCGCACGTAAACAGCACGATTGCCAATCAATTGGCTTTATATGTAACCCTTTACAGCCCGTTGCAGATGGCTGCCGATTTTCCTGAACACTACAATAAATTTCCAGATGCATTCCAGTTTATTAAAGATGTAGCGGTAGATTGGAGCGAAAGTAATTATCTGGAAGCGGAGCCAGGACAATATATTACCGTAGCCCGAAAAGCAAAAGGAACCAACAACTGGTTTGTTGGGAATGTAAATGGATACGAACCTCGTACTTCAAGTATCAATTTATCATTTTTAGAAAAAGGAAAAAAATACACAGCCACGATTTATGCTGATGGAAAAGACGCTAATTACAAAACAAATCCACAGGCTTATACCGTTCGAAAAATACAGGTAACCAATACTTCTAAACTTTCTCAACTAAGTGCAGCTGGAGGCGGTTACGCAATAAGCATCATTCAAAATAAGAAATAATTTTTTCCTAATCCGAACGGATTAAAAAAAGTGAACCATTAAGACATTAAGCTTCATTAAGGATTAAAAACTTAATGAGCCTTAATTTCTTAATGGTTTAAAATTTTAAAGTTTATATTATTTATCTCCATAAATCTGAACATCATCTATTTGAAAAGCGCCATCCAAAGCAAGGTTTTTTCCAGAACCTGTGTACTTGAAAGCAATGTTTATTTTTCCGGTATAGGATGACAAATCTACTCCTCCAGAACCCACAAACTGATACCAAGGCGTAGCTTGTTTAGGCAATATAACTTTTAGCGAAATCCAAGTGGCTTTGTCAATATTCAAACCATCAAAATTTTGGGAAACATAAACTTCGATTGAATTTAATGGCGAATCCACATCTAAGTGATGTTGCGCCGATCTAAAAGTGAGTACTTCTTTGGTATGCAAATCCATATCAATTTTTGGAGAAATCAGCCATGCAATATTGGATACTACTTTGGTTCCTGTAGTATTGAATTCGGCATAACCATTGCCTGCATACACGGTTCCCAACCAAAATTTTGTTCCTTTTTGCACCAAATTTGTCCAACCTGAAAGATTGAGTTTGGTATTGGTTTCCACACTTTGGAAATTTTCTGCAAAGAACGGAACTGCAGCCGTTCCTGTAAACTTTACATCGTTTTCAGATCGTGCCAACAATTGATAATCTGACCCAAACTTGGTCAAAACGCCTCGTACTTTTCCACTTCCGTCGGGAACAATTTTATCTGCAAAATCAGCAAAACTACTGGTTCTAAATAACAGTTGATTTCCTAATTTATCCTTCAAACTCCAATTGGTTGCTCCTCCAACATCGTTCGATTCTTCGTAATAATGGCGTCCAATGGCATCAGAAGTAAATTGCACATCAGACAATTCTACCAAGGTATTTATATTGGCATCCTGCAACAAATCAGGAATAGAAACAGGACGCACTAAAAGTTCCTCACTCACCATTGTGCAAGAAGCGTTCAGTACTTTTTTATAATCATTTGGAGAAATTCTACCCACACCTCCTTCATTGTACGTATTGACGTAAATGCTTCCTATTCGCATCCCTCCAAAATTAACATCCGTATATTGATCTTTCATTTTGATATAGACTTTATTACCCAATCTAAAATCAATATAAGTGTTCGAAGCATCTACAGGAACACTAAAACCTACTGCTGGGGTTGCGGCTGTAGCCAAAGTTTGAAACGAAATGGTCTTAAAAAAATTTCCAGCCTCATCGCTCGAAATCACATACGCTTCAATAATATCATCGTACGTATATTGTGTTACAATGGAACCTGTAACGGCTCGAACTTCTTCAACGGTCCGGTTTACTTTCAAATCGGGTTGGGTGCAAGTTAATTTTAGTATATCAAATTCTTCTGTAGCACAACTGCCAAAAGTCAATGTAATTCCTAAAAAAACAGTATAGAATTTTAAGTTCATATTCTTTTATTTTAAAATTTATAAATTGATGTACAGGTTTACAAAATACGTTCTCCCATAACCGTAAAAATATTTGTTTCCAAAATTGGGAGTTCCACTAGAAACATCTTGATTGAGTTGTCTGAAATTGGCATTTCGAGCTTGCTCATACCCTCCAGTTTTATACGTTAGATCCAAAACATTATTTACTGTAGCAAAAATTCCAATATTCTTTCCTTTTATTTTCCATGATTTTCCGCCTGAAATATTTAACAAAGTTGTTGGATCAAATGCTTCTTGTTTTAATAATTCCCTCGCTCTTTCTTCTGAGGCTTCTGGAAAATTAAAACCACTAGCAGGATTTTTATAAAAAGTTACCGTTCTGGAAATAGGAGAAATATCTATAAAACTGTCAGCCAAATAATTGAAGTTGGCACCAATCCACCAATATTTTGGATCTCTGTACTCGATTCCTAAAGCAAAAGCTTGCTGAGGCATTCCCGCTAGATGGTAATTTTTTAAGGATGCAGTTCCAAAATCAAATACTGGATTTGGATTTTCAGAAGTTGCCTGAGCATCATTGGTAATCGTAACATTCGGGTTGCTGTCAATTGTATATTGACCATATCCAGCCGAGAAATTTGCCATTAGTGTTGGGCTTAATTGGTATTGAAAACTGAATTCCACACCTAAATTTTTCTTATCCAAATGTTTCAAAGTCTGACTCACAAAAGCGTCTGTATTGGCATATCCTGCTCCATCATCAAAAATTCCCTCGGCATAAAAGAACGAAGTTTGAGTGATGTTCATTATTTTGGCATAAAAAAGAGTGAGACGGGTTTGCCATTTTGGAGTCCTGTAAAAATAACTCGCATCCAAACTGCTTATATTTTCACTTTCTAAACCAGAAACAACCGAATTGTTCAATCTCGAATTTGGAAATGTATTCCTGATAGTTGGTGCATTAGAAAGGTAGGCACCGTTAAAACTTAACTGTTGTTTCCCCGAAATCTTAAAAAGAATTCCACCTTTAAAACCAAAATTTTCAAATTGAACTTTCTCACTTTTCCCGAAAGAATTGGTTGAATAAATTCCGTTTTGGTACAAGCCTTCTCTTTGATAATTGGTGCTTATAAAATTTTGAGCCAAATAAAAATCAACCTCATCATAAGTGAATTTAAAGTTGGTAAAAAGGTTTAAAGTATTCGCATTGTAATTAAAGTTGTAACCATAAGCATCTCCTACCACAACCTGTCTATCGGGATGATTCAAATCGGATTGCGCTTGATTTCCATTATAAAAAACATCTAAATCGTCAAAATACAAACCTCCTAGTAAGTCCGTTAATTGTTGGTAATTATGTGATTTTAAATGGCTGTAAAAACCACCGGCTGTCAAGAAAAGATTGTCACTTATTTGTGTATTAAAAGTAGAAGTGGCCGTCAAAGTCTGGTCATCCGTTCGATCTTCGTACAAAACATAATTACTTTTGGTGGGAGCGTAACCTGTTATTTGACCGTTTGCATCTATAATTGGAGATTGATTGGCAAAATACATCGCCTTCCAATCGATTTGATTATTGGCTAGAAACTGTTCTCTACTTTTGTCTGCATTCACAAAATCAGGTGTAAACGCTCCCGAAAACGCACCATCATCCGGCGCATAGAGTGAACTGTAATAACTCGGCATTTTTCTATAATAAGTGGGATCTGGACTATTACCATTTTGGTAATCAATATTGCTGTTGGTGATTTTTCCAAATTGATACGTCAAACTTGAATGCAGAGTTGTGAAATCATTTATTGTATAAAAATGATTCAGCATCAAGATGGGTTCTTCGATAGTTTTAATTCTGGTATTTCGCTTTTTTCCTTCATGCCAACCCCAATACGAGTTGTAGTTGTAGCTAGTTAATTCGGTGACTTCAGCGGTATTTGGTGAATTTTTGGCTCGTGAATTGGGTGTGTAGAACCCAGAAAAATTCAACGAATGATGGTCGTTTATTTTCTTTTCTACACTTATAAAACCTGCTAAGGCATTATAATTAGTTCCTTCAAAATACCCTTCCTCAGCCCAGCGAGTTCCTGCTGAAACCACAAATGCCCACCCTTTGCTATTCATTCCAGAAGCATAAGTCCCTACCATTCGCCAAGAATAATTGGTATTGGTTCCTGTAAAAGATAAAATCATACCTGGCTTATAAATCGAAGCACGCGTATTAATTTCTTGAGTACCCAAAATCCCTCCAAAAGCATAATCTGAGGGAAAAGAACCCACGGTAAATTCCTGATTCCGAACCACATTATTTAAACCACCCCAATCACCCCATTGTGGTCTGCCGTCGAAGAGTTTGTTCATCGTAACCCCATTAATCATGGTCGTTGCATATTGACTGTCTAACCCGCGAATCCTAAAACGCGCCTGTCCCCAATTGAAAGCTGCGGCTTGCTGAAAAGCATCTCTGGAAGATTGTAAAAGCCCCGAAGTGCTTTCGGAACCACTATTATCATCACTCAAATCACTTTCAAGAAGTGTAATTATTCCTGTTTGTTGTTCTGAAGTTTGATTGTCTTCTAATGGAATAGCACCCAAATCTACCATTTCATCTTTGATAATAACAACTGGCAGTATCATATCCTTAAACCCTTGACTGTGCAAAAGCAACAATTGATTTCCGGGGACTACTGCATAAAAACTAAAAATACCATCAGTTGTTGTGAGTTGCATCAACTGCGTATTTTCAATCGTAACCACTACATTTTCTAATGGTTTTTGAGTTTTAGCATCAATAATTTTCCCTTTAATTCCAGTTGGTTTTTGTGAAAACACAAAAGTAATTTTCAATAAAAAAAGCATTCCTAACAAAGATTTACCCATACTTATTTTGTAAACTTATTTGGATACAGCAAGTGGCGCATCCAAGAATTAGATTCGTTTAAAAAAGTAGGTTCTAACCTCAACTGTGTGGGTTTTATCAAATAGAGACTTTTATCAAAATAAATTTTGATAAATAATAAACCATTAAGGAATTAAGATTCATTAAGCCATTGTAACCTTGATGAATCTTAATTCCTTAATGGCTTAGAGTTTTAAATTTAATCTTAAATTTAAAAACCCCACACAATTCGTGGTAGAACCAAAAAGAAAAAAAAGTTTTGGAAAAAATGTGGTATTTTGAATTTTCAATCAAAAAAATAACATCCGATTGAAATTCAAGCGATAAACTTAAGTAAAAAACTATTAAGTTGTATGTAAAAAGTAATTATTTTCTTTGTTTTTTAATTAATTGTCTTAATTCTGCTTACCATAAATGCAATGAAAACACCAAAAATGCCAATAAAAGCAAAGGAATAACGCAAACTAGAAGCTTCTGCAATATATCCTATCATAGGTGGTCCCATCAGAAAGCCAAGAAAACTTACACTAGAAACAGCTGTTAAAGCTTCACCAGTAGGTATCGTTGGATGTTTCCCTGCAATACTATAGAGAGTAGGAACTATTGTTGAAACCCCTAAACCAATAACCATAAAAGCAATCATTGAAGGTATCAAATATGGAAATATAACCGCTGTAAAAAAACCGGATGAAATCATAATTCCACTAATTTGCATTACCGTTTTTCGTCCAAATTTATTGATTAATTTGTCTCCAAAAAAACGACCGCTGGCCATCATAATCATAAAAGAGGTGTACCCTAAAATCACTAAAGCTCCAGGAACTTTGACTATATCTTTAAAGAATACGCCACTCCAATCAAACATGATTCCTTCGCTAGCCATACTACAAAATCCAATAATACCAAGTAAAACTAAAGTCGTATCTGGTTTTCGGAATCCCTTTTTCTTCTCTGTTTTAATAGTTTCTTTGGCTTTAATTAAGAATTTAAAATTGAATACTATCAACAAAAAAGCAATGAAAGCAACAATAAGAAAATGAGAATACGTACTAAGACCTAATGCTAACATTCCCAATCCTACCAATGCACCAGTAAATCCAGCCATACTCCACATTCCATGAAAGGAAGACATAATGGTTCTTTTAAAAAGTCCTTCGGTATAAACCCCCTGTGTGTTTACAGAAATGTTCGTTAGGTTACTAAAAACTCCAAAAAAGTACAATCCAAGAGCAAGTTGCCATGCATTTTGTGCCAATCCCAAATTAGTCAAACTAATCGCATACATCAAAATAGAAAAAAGTAAAATACGATGACTACCAAAACGAGTTACTAATTTACCAGAAAAATACATCATTGATAACTGACCAACAGGCAAAGCAAACAGAATGGTTCCTAATTGACCATCACTTAAATGCAGATCCGATTTGATTGTTGGAATTCTACTTGCCCAAGTAGCGAAACACAATCCCATAGCAAAATAAAACATAGAAACTGCTCCACGAATTCTAAATAAATAAGAGGCTTTTGCATCCTTATATGTTTTCTTGTATTTGCCTTTGGGCTGAGAACTACCAATAAGATCTAAATCTGTCAAAATGTTTGTTTTTGGGATTGTGGTCATCAAAAATACAAAAAGAAACATTTCAAAGACGCAAACCCATCAGTAAGTATTATTTATAACGTTATTGTTAGAAAATAAATCCAATTCTATCCAAAGTAAAAATCATTTACTTCGTCAGTTCGCAAAAGCTCGTGTGGGGGTGCCCCCGTTGAGCAAAGGAGCTAATTTTTAGTACCGCTTATTCCGCTCCTTTACTCAACGGGGTCGGGCTATTGCCGTTACTTCGGTAACTTGGCGCTATCCCTCACCCAAACTGCAAAACGAGATATTGAGTATTAAAAACATCATTCCTTACAACGCAATAATTTTCCCTTGAGCATTACTTTCAATAGCAGCTTCTATTATTTGCATTACCTGCAAACCTTCTTGAGCAGTAACTGGTTCTTTGGTATCATTCACAATCGACTGATAAACACCATCAAAAAAGTCATAATAATTTCCCTGCAGCGTTGGAATTTTATCTTTAATAATTTTCCCATCAATCTCCGTATGCAACAATCCTTCGTTACCAGAAACTTCTTTCCCCCATGAATCAAGGTTTGGTTTCTTTCCGAGCTTTAATTCGTCTTCTTGCACATCACCACGTGGTTTCAGGAAAGACCCTTTTTTACCGTGAATAACATACGCAGGGTTTGCTTCACGAACAAAAAAACCAGCTTTCAATCGCACTCTAAAATCCGAATAATAAAACAAAATATCTATCCAATCATCGACCAAAGAATGCTCGCGTGTGATTCTAATATCAGCAAAAACACTTTGGGGGAATCCAAATAAAGACAATGCCTGATCAATTATATGCGGTCCTAAATCCTTTAGAATGCCGGCACCAGAATTAACCGTTTCTTTATGCCCCTTCGGACTCAAAAACGGATTGTAACGATCAAAATGAAACTCGGCTTCCACTAATTCGCCCAACACTTTATCGGTAACCACTTTTTGTACCGTTTTAAAATCACTGTCCCATCTTCGATTTTGGAAAACCGAAAGTTTTAATCCTTTTTCTTTGGCCAAATTCACTAATTCCTGAGCTTCAGCAACTGTTGTCGTAAACGCTTTTTCTACTATAGCGTGTTTCCCAGCAAGTAAAACTTGCTTCGCATATTCAAAATGAGTTCCTACCGGCGTATTTACAATGACCAAATCTATATCGTCCTGAAGTAATGTCGCAAGAGTTGGATAGCTTTTTACATTTGGATAATCCAATTGAATTAAATGTTTGCTTCTCTCCCAAGAACCAACCAATTCAAATCCAGGATGAAATTCCAAAAAAGGAGCGTGAAAAACTTTTCCAGACATCCCGTAAGACAGTAATGCAGCTTTTATTTTTTGCATATTTTTTATGGTATTTTACAATCCTGCGAGGTTTCCAAAAACCTTGTAGGTATAATTAATTTAGCACCTACAAGGTCAAAAAAAACCTTGCAGGAAAATTGAATAGAAAATAATTTATCTCGTTTTGGCTCTATCGTATTGTTTTGGCCATTGAACATCAACACCTAATTCTTGCGCAAAAGTCAATCCCAAATTTGGATTTCTAAGCGATTCTCTAGCAAAGAAAACAAGATCAGCCTTCCCGCTCGCCACAATAGCTTCGGCTTGTTGAGAAGTGGTTATTAAACCAACCGCTCCAGTCAAAACCCCTGTTTCTTTTTTGATTTTTTCGGCAAAATGTACCTGATAATTAGGCCCCAAAGGAATTTGTTGATGCGATACCAATCCGCCTGAAGAAACATCAATTAAATCAACACCTTTTTCTTTTAGAATTTTAGAAAGTTGAACTGATTCTTCAGCATTCCAACCTTCATCAGCCCAATCTGTAGCTGAGATTCTAACCATCAAAGGAAATACTTTTGACCATTCAGACTGTACGGCTTGCAATACTTCCAGAAGCAACCGAATACGGTTTTCAAAAGAGCCACCATATTCATCGGTACGTGTATTAGACAAAGGAGATAAAAATTGATGCAATAAATATCCGTGGGCAGCATGAATTTCAAGAACTTGATACCCTGCTTGCTCCGCTCTTCGCGTAGCTAATTTAAAATCAGCAATAACTTTCTGAATTCCAATTTTATCCAAGGCTACAGGAGCCTGCTCATTGTCATGATACCCAATCGCACTTGGCGCAACCGTTTCCCATCCGCCTTGATTTTGAGTCAATTTTTTATTGCCGTACCAAGGAGACGAGACACTGGCTTTCCTACCCGCATGAGCTAATTGTATTCCGGGAACCGAATTCTGACTAATGATAAATTTGGTGATAGCCTGTAATTTCTTGATGTGGTCATCACTCCACAACCCTAAATCACCTGGAGAAATTCTTCCCTCGGCAGAAACAGCAGTAGCTTCCTGAATGATTAAACCAGCACCACCTGCAGCGCGGCTTCCAAGATGTACCAAATGCCAATCATTTGCAAAACCATCTTGTGCAGAATATTGACACATAGGGGAAATTGTGATTCTATTTTTGAAAACAATACTTTTTATTTGTAGACGAGAAAATAATTGTGAAGACATATATATAAGTATATTAATGTTTTAACCATTTTGAATTAAAACTAGATTTATATCTAGTAAAGTTATCGTACTAACACGAAAATAAAAATGAAAAATGAATTAATTAACAAACATTTAAAACGATACCCAAAAATATACCGTAAATAATAAAATAGAAAATAGTACTTTTGTCAGTCATTAAAGAACCGAAAATTAAAAAATGGAAATAGTTATCAAGCTTTCTCAATTTTTATTGAGCTTATCATTACTTATTATACTTCACGAATTAGGACATTTCATTCCTGCAAAATTATTCAAAACCAGAGTCGAGAAATTTTATTTATTTTTTGACGTAAAATATTCCCTTCTAAAAAAGAAAATTGGTGAAACCGAATATGGTATTGGCTGGTTGCCTCTTGGTGGTTATGTAAAAATATCCGGAATGATTGATGAAAGTATGGACAAGGAGCAAATGGCATTACCTGCGCAACCTTGGGAGTTTAGATCCAAACCGGCTTGGCAACGTTTGATTATTATGTTGGGTGGTGTAACGGTCAACTTTATACTAGCTTTCATCATATATATTGGTATGGCTTTTGTATATGGGGATTCCTATATTGCTAATTCAGATTTGAAAGATGGTGTTTTGATAGAAAACCAAGCGATGATTAATGCTGGTTTTAAAACTGGTGATAAAATAATCGCTGTTGATGGTGAAAAAATAGTACGCTTTGACAAGGAGATGAACTCAAAAGTGGTTATGGCAAAAGAAGTAGTTGTTGAACGAAATGGCACACTACAAACGATAAAAATGCCAAATGATTTTATAGATCAACTGTCTAAATTTGAAAAATCTTCTTTACTAACTATCAGAAGCCCATTTGTTATTGGAAACATTCCTGATGAATCTTTAAACAAAGAGCTTAAAGCAAAAGACATTCTTTTGAAATTAAATGGTCAAACCACTAAGTATATTGATCAAGCCAAAGTAATTTTAGAAAACAACAAAAATAAAACAGTTACTGCAATTGTTCTAAGAGAAGAAAAACAAGTTCCTGTTCAAGTAAAAATAAATGGCGAAGGAAAACTAGGAGTACAACTTGGTGGTTTAGGTCTTGACTCTTTAGAAAAACTTGGCTATTATACCATTACACATCAAAAATACAGTTTTATGGAATCGATTCCTTTTGGCATTCAAAAAGGGAAAGATCAATTAGTAGGTTATGGAAAACAATTAAAAATGATTTTCAATCCTGAAACCAAAGCCTACAAACAAGTAGGTGGTTTTAAAGCAATATTTGATATTTTTCCAAGTTATTGGAGCTGGGAAACTTTCTGGAGCATCACAGCGATTTTATCGATTATGCTTGGTGTAATGAACTTATTGCCTATTCCGGCACTTGATGGTGGTCACGTAATGTTTTTATTATTTGAAATTGTAAGCGGTAAAAAACCAAGTGATAAATTCTTAGAGAATGCTCAAATGGTTGGTTTCGTATTACTTATCAGTCTGTTGCTTTTTGCCAATGGAAATGACATCTACAAAGCTATTGTGGGCAAGTAAAAAAGAATGTTTTTTTTGCCTTTTTTATTTGCTACATTTAAATAAAGTCATATATTTGCACCGCTTTAAAAGTGAACACACTTTCCTTCTTAGCTCAGTTGGTTAGAGCATCTGACTGTTAATCAGAGGGTCCTTGGTTCGAGCCCAAGAGAGGGAGCAATAAGCAGAAAGCCTTACAGAAATGTGAGGCTTTTTTTTTGCATAAAACCCAAATCTATGAATTGCGTTTACATTCTATATTCCGCAAAACTAATTATCAGGCAAAGTTTTCCTTTCTATAAATAACTCCTTTTCTTAAGCTATAAAAAATAAAACATTTTAGAACAATTTAGAACAAACACCACCCATAAAATCTACACAAGCATCAAGAGTTCAACAAGAAACCAAACGAAAGATTCCATTACGATCAATAAAAAAATTAAAAGCTAATGAGAAACATAATTTATTAAAAATAACACCCTTTTTTCTATTTAAAATACAGCAAATCCAACACCTCAAAAGGTTTTTAAAAATTTAAAAAAAATGTTTGCCACATTCAAATAAAATTATATCTTTGCACCGCTTCAAAAGTGAATCACACTTTCCTTCTTAGCTCAGTTGGTTAGAGCATCTGACTGTTAATCAGAGGGTCCTTGGTTCGAGCCCAAGAGAGGGAGCATTATTAAAAAGACTATCAGCAATGATGGTCTTTTTTTTTTGCATAAAATCCAAAACTATAAATTGTGTTTACATTCTATATTCAGCAAAACTAAAACGGATCAGGTACAAAAGTTGGGGATTAAGCAAAAAGATTGGATAATCTAAATAAGAAGAAATCTATTTTTCTTACTCCTCTAAATTGACTTCTAAAAGCTTTTATTTTTGCATTGAAAGATTCTGCAGAAGCATTTGTGCTTCTATTATCAAAATAGTTCAAAATTGACTGGTAATTAAAAGTTATAGTATTGAGCAGGATATTAAAGTTTTTAAATCCGGATTCCTCCACATTTCTATACCAATGTGCTAGTTTGGTCATTGCAATGTTTTTATCATTGTTATTATTGTAAATACCTCGAAGTTGTTGGCTTAGGTTATAGGCTTTTTTAATGTCTGGATATAGGTCAAATAACATTTTAGCTCTTTCTCTCTGATTTATCGTCCATTTTTCACGAGATTTATAAAGTATATATCTACTTCTGGCTAGTAATTGTTTTACAGAGTCTCCGTTAGGTAAGAGCTCTGGAATATAGGTTCTATTCTCTTTTTTTGCTTGTATTATCAACTGATTTTCAAAATCCATAGCTTCCCATCGATGTTTGATCCTAATCTCTTGTAAGGCTTCCAATGCTAATTTTTGAACATGAAATCTATCGGTTACTTGTACTGCTTTTGGGAAGCAACGCTTTGAAATTAACTTCATGGAATTAGCCATGTCAAGTGTTATTTCTTTGACACAGCTTCTTTTTTTATAATCAATCTTACTGATATGTTCTATGACTTGATCTGCCTTTGTTCCTGCAACAATAGCAACTAAGGATCCTTTTTTGCCTTTGGATTGCTTGTTGGTTACAATAGTATAAAGTTCTCCTTGAGATAAAGCTACTTCGTCAATTGATAAATGAGTCCCCATATTTTCAGGGTAAAGAATCCATTGATGGGCGTGTTCTCGTGGAGCCCAAGTGTTGAAGGAACTCAGGTGTTTTTTATATTGTCTTTGAAGTTTTTTGCCGTTGACTCCAAAGAAGCCTCCAATGGTATGACAATCGGTAGCGCTATTATCTATTAATTTCTTTTAAAAAAGCCGCAAACTCATGAGTCATGCGGGTTCCTTTAGCAACTAAAGTCCAATCTCTTTTAATAATTTCTCTTGTGGTCTTATTGGTCCAACGACGTCTTTTGATATGCAAATATACTAACTTACCTCTTAGAGGGAAATCCTGAATAGTGACCTCGTCCAGAAAGCCTTTGGAGATCAATTCTACAGCAGTAAATTCTTTGGGAGTAGTCGCTTTTTCTTCAAAATACAAATGCAGATTTTCTTCTGAATTCTTGAATGAGGTTAGATTAAAATTCTCAATCAAAAACTCAGGTAATATTAATTTCAATAGTTCTATATACGATTCCAATTCTCTACTAGTTTTTTGCAAATATCAGACTTTTTAATTATTTCTCCCCAGGTTTTGTTCTTGATCCACTAAAACGGATCAAGTCAAAAACGTTTCTATATTGGATTCACTTCTAATTTTGATATGAGACTTGAATTTCATAAAAACGCATAAGATTGAGAGTCATTTCCTCAGACTCCCTATAAAAACAAAGCACAAACACTAAATATTGAAAAACAAATTGAAATTTTCAAGTAATTTTCGATATAAACTTTATAACACCCATCACTAAACAAGGGTGTTGTCAATAAATTCCATTTTCCAAATGCGAAATCAAAAAAAAATTCAATCAAAAAAATTAGAATTGACAAAAAATGATTCCCTCAAAAAGAAAGTCATATAAATTACCAAATAATCACAACATTGTATTTTTTGGTGATAATAATTTAATATTTTAGTTCAAAATTAAGCTCTAAAAGCCATTTTGAATCATACTTATTAATTATTTAATACTGAGAAATATGATGAAAGTGATGCCAAAACTAAACCCAAAAGGATGGGATGAAATGTTCTCCAATGAAGGCGTGAGAGATTCCTATGCTCAAGTTCTTCAAACCTTACAAAGATTAAATCCAGAAAACCTAAACGACAAACAAATTCAGGCTTCGGATTTGTTCATGAACCAGGGCATTACATTTACAGTATATAGTGATGATGATCAAGGGATAGAAAGAATATTCCCTTTTGATATCATTCCAAGAATCATAACAAAAGCCGAATGGAGCGAAGTAGAAACGGGGATTAAACAACGCCTAAAAGCCCTTAATCTATTTCTGGAAGATGTCTATAATGGACAGCACATAATAAAAGATGGAATAATTCCTGCTGCATTAGTAGCCTCTTGCCCGCATTATATACAGGAAGTTCATGGAATAAAAGTACCTCATAACATTCATGTACATATTGCTGGAATTGATTTAATTCGTGGTGCAAAAGGTGAATTTTACGTTCTTGAAGACAACTTGAGATGTCCCAGCGGTGTGAGTTACATGTTGGAGAATCGCGAAATTACCAAACGAATTTTTCCAGACATGCTTACCTCCAACAAAGTAAGCATGGTAGGAAACTATCCAATGATATTTCATAATATACTAGTATCGCTATCTCCCCGAAATATATCCAATCCTAACGTGGTTTTACTTACACCGGGCGTCTATAATTCGGCTTACTACGAGCATACTTTCTTGGCCCGCCAAATGGGAATTCCGCTTGTAGAAGGAAGAGATTTGGTAGTAAATAATAACAAAGTGTATATGAAAACCACTTCGGGACTGCATCAAGTGGATGTAATTTACCGACGTTTAGATGATGATTATCTCGATCCATTGGTTTTTAAACCCGAAAGCACACTGGGCGTACCCGGACTTATTAGCGCCTATCGCCACGGCAACGTAGCATTAGTCAATGCTGTAGGTAATGGAGTTGCCGATGACAAAGCGGTCTATGCTTACGTTCCTGATATGATAAAATATTACCTTAACGAAGAACCCATACTTAAAAATGTTCCAACATACCAAATGGAAAACAAAGAAGAAAGAGAATTGGTATTTGCCGATATGGAAAATATGGTAATCAAAGAAACCAATGGAAGCGGCGGTTACGGAATGATTATGGGAAACAAAGCTTCTCAAGAAGAACTTGAAAATGGCAAAACAGCCATTCTTGCCAACCCCAGAAATTTTATCGCACAACCTATCATTCAACTCAGCACCGTTCCCTGCTTAATAGATGGCCAATTGAAATTACGCCATGTTGATCTAAGACCTTATGCTTTATGTGGACCCAATGGAGTAGAAATAGTACCTGGAGGACTTACTCGAGTCGCACTAACAAAAGGTTCATTGGTTGTAAACTCTTCTCAGGGTGGAGGAAGCAAAGACACTTGGATCATAAAGTAATTTCGTTTTAAATTTTAAAATGAATCAAAATGAAAAAGAAAATCTTAAACTCAGAAAAAAACGACAAACCAATGTTTGCTTTTTTACCAGAAATGGTTTTAATCCATTTAAACGAAGCGAAACCAAATGAACTTATAGCAGAGATTTCAGAAGAACCGATAATCCAAAAAATAACAATATCAGCAGAACCAGAAATCCCGAATTTAGAATCCAATATTGAAATTATCCCAAAAAAAGAAAAAAGAAAACCGTCTAAAACAACTCTTGAACCAATTTTGGAAAGGCCAAAAAGTAAATCAGAAGAAAATTCTATAATGCAATTTTTACATAAATTAAAAAACTACTATTATCAATTTATAAATCAAACAAAATGGAAACAAACATGTTAAGTCAAATTGAAAATCAAGCTGCTATTATAGAATCTATAATAGAATCAATTGTGGAGCCTATTATCTACAAATGTTAAAATAGAGCATCATTTAGGCACTATTCTCCAATCATTATGAACTCGCAACTATTTAGGAGCTGATGATTTATGGGGTTTACCGAGGCAATTTGATAAAGTTAAGGATAAAATGATAGCAGATTTTTGATTTACGCTTTTTGACAACAGATATAAAAATGGTTGTGAAATTGACAATCAAATATTTAGCAAGACAAGCTCTGTCATAAAAAATCGGCAATCCTTAATCTAAAATATCTAAACTTAACGTCATTTTGCGTGAGGGATAGAGCAAGGCGCCGTGCGCTCGTGATAGCCCGACTCTGTTGAGTAAAGGGGCTGTATAAGCGGCACTGTATGTAAGCCCCTTTGCTCAACAGAGTCACGCCCCAATAATTAGGATTGAAAAGCTATCCCAAATCTATTACTAAACAAAGTTTTTTTACATTTTATAAATCGGATCAAATGAAAGCAAATATGCTAAGTCGAGTTGCAGACGGAATGTTTTGGCTCAACAGATATATGGAAAGAACCGATGGCATGCTGCTAACTCTTAATACCAGTTACATATTGTCATTCGACAAAGAAACCGAGGATTGCCAAGGCTACAAACCGCTGTTAAAATACTACACTGACCTAACATGCAGTCAGATAAACGAATTTCAATACGATACTAACTTTGTTTTGAAATACATTATTTGCGATAGCTTAAACCACAATTCGGTAAAAAATTTGATTTTAAAAGCTCGGGAAAATGCGAGAGGATCTCAAGACAAAATAACCAAAGAGCTTTGGGAACATATCAATTCATTGTATCACTTTATGAATTCCCCAGATCTTCCCAAAAAACTAGAAACTTCAGATGCTTTACAAATTGTAAATAAACTCAATAAAGACCTCTTGCTCTATAATGGTATATTACACGTTACTATGCCAAGAGGACTTGGATGGAGTTTTTCGAATATTGGAAAACTAATTGAGAGATGCTTACAAACCATCTCAATGACTCAAGCCTATTATGCACCGATTCAATACAATTTGGAAGGAAATGAAGATGTAATGTACTGGAGAAGATTATTACTTTCATTATCTGGATATGAATTATATCTAAAAAGTTACAGCAACCTTAAACACAACAGAAAAATAGTTCAACATGTGATTTTCAATCGCGATTTTGCCCATTCTGTAATCTATACGTTAGATTTAATTAATAAATATTTGGATTGCCTCGTTAAAGACAGTGAAATAAGTGAAGCTCGAAAATTATACAATCAATTTGGAAGATTAAAAAGTTATGTTGACTTTACAGACTATCATCACCTAACTGGCACACAGTTAGAAGAGGTTCTGGAAACTACAAAAACACAATTAAATCAGTTTTCAGTTGACTTCTCAAAATTATTTTTTTCCTACACCTAATAACTTATGGCAATATTCAAAATAGTTCACATTACAAAATACCAATACAACTGGCCAATAAAAGAAAGTATAAACGAGTTACGCCTATTTCCTCATAATTTTAGCAATCAAGACGTCATCGATTACCAACTTTTAATCACTCATAATCCAGAAGTAGAATATTATCATGACTACTACGGTAATAAAGTTGCCAATTTTAACAATCTTGAGGCACATGAAGAAATGGTCATTGAATCCAGAATGACTGTTCAAGTGAATCATTCTCTAAAAATACCCGCTTTTGACAGTAATACCATAAAAGACATTGAGAAAGAAAAAAGTGAAAACATAACCTTATTAAGACTTAGTTATCCAGAGGTTATTGTAAAACAAGAGGAGATAAAAACCATTTTGGCATCAATAGATGTAACCAATAAACCTATTATAGAAATTGCACAATTATGCAATCAGTACATATTCGATAACTTTACTTACACTAAAGGAATTACGAATATCGAAACTACAATTGATGAAATTCTAACCCTTAAAAAGGGAGTATGCCAAGATTTTGCGCATGTATTGTTGCAACTAGTTCGTACTGTTGGCATTCCTGCCAGATATGTGAGTGGATACATTTGCCCCTACGAAAGCGGATTAAGGGGCGAAGGAGCGACACACGCCTGGGTCGAAATTTACACCCCTTCGCAAGGCTGGTTAGGTTTAGATCCCACCAATAATATATGGACAATGGACAATCATGTAAAATTGGCTGTAGGAAGAAATTTTTATGATTGCACCCCAATTAAAGGAACTTTTAAAGGACTTGCAAGACAAACGCTCTCTGTATGTGTATCAATAGGCTATGAAGACGGCAGACATTATGAAGAAATAAACGATGTTCTTCTTGAAGAAATTCCACAGGAAGTTAAGGAACAAATAAGCTATATAGAACAACATCAGCAGCAACAACAATAGTATTCTAAATAAGTATCTTTTATAAGTTAAGCAGCCTGCTCAAATGCTATGAAGTTTACTAACTCTCCTTTTTTATTAAAAATGGGAAAACCTTCAATATTGCAATAATATAGTTCTCCGCTTTTTTTATAATTTAAAACTTGTTTAACGAATGGTTTTTGTAGTGTAATTGCCTCTCTGATTTCAAGGGAGGTTGTCATAACAGTTGCTTTGCCCTGAAACATTTTTGGACTTTTTCCAAGCACTTCCTGCTCTCTATATCCATTCATTTTATGCAAACTATGTGATGCAAAAACAATATTCAAATTGGCATCTGTGATCAAAATAACCTTTTCTTCCAATTTATTTTTGAAATCCCAATCTGCATTTTTCCATTTTTTTGAATTGGAAATTATCGCGATTTTATTATAATCCAAAACTACATTTTTTAGTTCCGTTTTATAAGTAGCACTAAAACCCCAAGAAATTAAAGGAATGGCATTCCACTTTAAGGAGCAGAGATACTTTGCTTTAGGATTATTATTGTCATTTTGAGTTGCCATAATATTGATTTTAAGGTTCAAATATAAAAACAATACAAAGAACACAATACAATTCGTTAGGGTTTAACTATTGTTGAACCAAAGTTTTATTGATCAAAAATCAAATTTAAGCTGTACGACAATTGTTTTTTTAATTTCTGTATTCAAATTACTTAAGGAAATTCCAAGAAGTCGAACAGAGTCTTTCATCTTTTCTTGGTACAATAACTCCTTTACAATTTCCAGAATAAGCGATTTATTCGAAATAAAATAAGGCATTGTTTTACTTCGTGTTTGTTGAGTAAAATCGCTGTATTTTATTTTCAACGTAATCGTTTTGCCTGAAATTTGGTGTTTTTTTAAACGGCGTTCTAATTCGGCCGCAATTTTTTCAAGTTTCTCAATCATAAATATTTCAGAAGAAAGATTGATATCAAAAGTATGTTCTGCTGCCACTGATTTTGTAATCCGATTTGATTTTACTTCACTGTTGTGAATGCCCCGCACTACATTGTAATAGAAACCGCCAGACTTTCCAAAATGTTTATCAAGGAACTCGATTGATTTTGTTTTTAAATCTAAGCCTGTAAAAATCCCAAGTTGAAACATTTTTTCGGTTGTTACCTTCCCCACTCCATAGAATTTTTGAATGGGTAATTGCTCCAGAAAAGGAATAACTTCGTCAGGATTTACCGTTTTTTGACCATTGGGTTTATTGTAATCACTGGCAATTTTGGCGACAAACTTATTGACCGAAATTCCAGCCGAAGCCGTAAGCCCAACTTCATTAAAAATTCTTTGGCGAATTTCATGTGCCAATAAACTGGCGCTAGGATTTCCTTTCTTGTTTTGAGTAACATCCAGATAAGCTTCGTCTAAAGATAGAGGCTCAATCAAATCTGTATAATCTCGAAATATTTTATGGATTTTTTTGGATATTTCCTTGTATCGGTCAAAACGAGGGCTTACAAAAATAAGTTCTGGGCAATTTTTTTTAGCCAAAACTCCACTCAAAGCTGAACGAACACCAAATTTTCTAGCCTCATAACTAGCCGCAGAAACGACACCTCGATTTTCGGCACCGCCTACTGCTATAGGTTTTCCTTTTAAATCAGGGTTGTCCATTTGCTCGACTGAAGCATAGAAAGCATCCATGTCAATGTGTATGATTTTTCTATATGGAGGTGGTTCGAGCATTTTACAAATTTAAAAACGTTTTGAAAAAAATGGAACAACGGAACTGTTAAAAAATAAATGAATATCTTTGATGCACTGACTAGCCCAGATGGAAACGGCATCTCCCGATTTAGAAAAACAAAACTTTTTTGTCGTAGTTTTTGTTAATTGGGAATATAGTGTACAGCTGGAAAAAGCTCCTTATACTTCAAATAAATGGTAGAAATAGAAAGAAAATTTTTGGTTACTTCGAAAGCTTTCAAAGAAGTGGCTTTCAATCAAAACAGAATAAAGCAAGGCTATTTAAGCTCCATTCCTGAAAGAACGGTTCGCGTTCGTGTGAAAGGCAACAAAGGTTTTTTGACTATAAAAGGAATATCAAACGAATCAGGCATGTCCAGATTTGAATGGGAAAAAGAGATCCCTGTTGATGAAGCCGAGAAATTATTGCTTTTATGTGAAAAGGGCGTAATAGACAAAACCCGCTTTGAAATCAAAACGGGCCATCATATTTTTGAAGTAGATGAGTTCTATGGCGAAAATGAAGGATTGATTATGGCTGAAATTGAATTACAGTCAGAAGAAGAATCCTTTGAAAAACCAATTTGGCTGGGAGAAGAAGTCACTAATGACAACAGATACTACAATGCTTATTTGAGTAAGAATCCTTTTAAGAGTTGGTAATTGTTTGAGTAATATTTTGTTACTAGTTCCTAAAAAAGCAATTATTTTCTCAATTCCTCAATTTTTACATTAACAGCGCCACTCCTTTTGTTGGATGTAATATCCATAAAAGCTTTTTTACTTAAGTCAATTTCTCTTCCTCTGGCAAAAGGGCCTCTGTCAATCACTTCTACAATAACGGATTTTCCATTGGCTTCATTGGTGATTTTTAGTTTGGTTCCGAAAGGGAATTTCCTATGAGCTGCAGTTAATTTTTGATTATCAAAACGTTTGCCACTTGCTGTTCTCTTTCCATTAAATTTATCATGGTAATAGGAAGCATGTGCATTTTTTTTGAAGAAAACAAATTTACCAGTTTCGATAATTGCTGAGTCTGGGGCGACAGCAATTGGCTCAACATCTTTTAGTACAACCTTTGTTGATTTTTTTACGGTGTCTTTATTAATGGTAAATTTTTTGCTGTTTATAATGGAACTTTGACTGCTTACTAGACCAATATTGGCAAGTAAAAACAACAATGTGATTATTTTTTTCATTTATAGTTTATTAGGTGAAACTCTGATTTATAAAAAAAATTATGGGTAAAAAAAGTCCTTTTCAGGACTTTTCATTAGTTTTTAAACCATAGCGACCAAGGAATTCTACTTAATACCAATAACAACCCTAGACCGTAAAATATAGAGAAGGTTTTGAATTTTGATTCACTTGTAGTTAATTTTTTATGTTTTGACCAACCGATTGTAATTAAGGCAATTGCGATTAGATTGATTAACGGATGCTCCAATGAAGTCAAACGTAAAGCTTTATCAGACATTAGCCCAAAAGAGGCAAGTCCTAGTGGAGATACAAAGTATAAAATTATACCAAACAACAATTGTGTGTGTATTCCAATTAAACCAAACAGCGCAATTTTTCTGTCTTTGGCCGTAAATTCTTTTTTAGTAGCCAATCCAATTAAAGCATTAACAACAGCAATAACAAGAACTAACAATGCAATATATGCCCAGCCAGAGTGAAATTTTTGTAAAATAGTGTACATAAATAGTTTTTTAATTTAAACAAATATAAGCAAAAAAGTCATAAAAAAACCCAGAAAAAATTTCTGGGTTTTTTAGAAAAAAAATATATTCTACATTGGTTGTAATACTTTATCAATTATTTGAATAACACCATTAGTACCTTGAATATTTATAACTTTAATATTTCCATTAACTACGGGAGTAACTAAATCTGTAATTTTAACTGTTCCTTTGGTAATAGTAAATGTTTTAGCAGGTGCAGGAGTACTAAATAAAGTATTAACCTTAACGTCTGCAAAAGCCGTTGAAGAAGTATAAGAGGTTGCAGAACTTGCTGTATTATTTCCTGTTTGTAAATGATATTTTAAGATATTTGTAATTTCAGCATCTGTTTTTCCAACTAAATAACCACCTGTTCCCAATGCAGTTGTAAAAGCATCATTATTTGGAGCATATACCGTAACAGCGCCAGTGGATGTAAATGTTGCATTTGTTAAAATTGCTAATACACTTGCTTGAGCAGGGCTACTTACAACTCCTAATAAAGATGATAAACTTGGGGTTGAAATAATTTGATTTACTATTGTTGGTAATTTTAATACGCTATTAATTACGTGAACTATTCCATTACTAGCCTCAATATCTACACTAGTTATTTTGGCACCTCCATTTGTTTCCCCGGCATTTATTAAAATATCTGTTCCAGTTTTACTAATAGTCATATTCAAGTTAGCACCTGTAAAAGCCAAAGGATTATTTCTATAATATCCAAAAGTTTTAAAAGAAGCTGTGGCAACTAAATCTGCCGATCTTGTTCCTACTCCTATAATGTGATTTTGAAGAGATAATTTTAAATCAGCAATTTGTTGAGCATTAACAACTGGGTCAAGAGCAATAATAGACGCACTTGTAACCCCTGCAGCTGTAAAAGCAGCATTTGTAGGAGCAAAAACAGTATAAGAACCCGGATTACTTAATGTAGTTGCTAATCCAGTTTTATTTAATGCATCTACTAATATACTAAAATTAGCAGGATCTGCTTTTGCAATATCAACTATAGAAGGAAGTTTTACTACATCTTTGTTATCATCATTAGTACAAGAAAAAGTCATTAATGCAACCGATAAAACGGCAACAAAATATAGGATTTGATTTTTAAATTTCATAATTTTTGTTTTTCTGTTTATAAAGTATTCGTCTAGTTTTTAATAAATATTATTTCCCGAAAGTATATCTTAAGGTAAATTGAGCTTGCCAAACATCAAATATAGATGCATTTTTTTGAAAAGTGTCTCTAGCTAAAAATCTTTTTCCTTCATTATCTGTTTGAAGAGCCATAGTATAAAAAGGAATATTACCATTAGCTCCACTTGGTGCTTGAGCTACACTCAATATATTTGATGCAGTAGCTCGTTGAGAAATACCCCAATTTCTGTTCAAGAAATTTGTAAAGTTTAAGATATCTGCTCTAAACTGAAAACTGTTTCTTTTGCCAGCGATATTCACGAAGAAATCTTGTGTAACAGAAAGATCTATTTTATGCAACATTGGTAAGATATTAGAGTTTCTTTCTACATATTGCCCTCTTCTTTTAGATAAATAAGAATCTTGATCTATAAATTTATCAAAAGCCTCTTGTTGTTGCGCTTCAGTATACAGTACTACTGAAGTTCCAGCTATATTTTGAGTAATTGGACTAAATCTTATGTCTGTAGCTTTAAGAGGAACAAAAAGTAAATCATTCCCATTTACTCTATCTCCATTTAAATCTCCTCCATAGGCATAAGTAAATGGGCTGGCTTGTTCTCCAATATAACCTAAATTTATAGAAGTAGATCCACCATACTTTGTGCCATAGTCAATTTTGTATCCAATAATACCAACATAACGATGAGGAGTATTATTATTAGATAGACTTAAAGCCAAATCATTGTTTCCATTAATAGACTTTGCACCTGTCCAAGAACCAGAAGCGATAGAACCAGCTGAAAGCAAATCATAAGCTGCAGAATGTGTATAAGAAAATGAACCCCACAATCCTTTACTATATGGATATTCTAATTTAAAAGTAGTAGAATAAAAATACCCTTGATTCGTGTTTGTCAACACTATAGCATTTGAAACAGTATTATTTATACGAACACCATTATCATTACCTGCATATAAGGGTCTGTTATCTGGCCCAGCAATTTTTCCAACTGGATTGGCTAAATTCGCATTATAGTACCCTACTTCATTGATGTTTTTGCTAAAAATTCCTTCTACAGTTCCTACAAAACCAAAAGGTAATTTTTGATCTACAGCAATAGTCGTTTTCCAAACTTGAGGAAATTTATAGTCTTTAGCAGTAAATGCTAAATCAAATGTAGATGGCAAAGTAGGTGTTGCAGGTGTAAAATATTGTGAAGGATTAGCAGTAAATCCATATCCACCAGTAGCAACTGCTACATCACTTGCGTCAACAAATCCAGTCAGGACCCCATTGTTTCCAATAGCATTAGACAAAAACACATAAGGAGGTCTTCCGGTAAAAATTCCTGTTCCCCCTCTCACTTGAGTTTTTGAATCACCAGCAACATCCAAGTTGAAACCTAGTCTAGGCTCAAATAAATATTGTGTATCAGGCATATCACCTGTGTTAAATTTTTCTCCATTTGCAAAAGTCATGCCTGTAATAGCTTTATTTTCTATTGCTGTATCTTTAAATGAAACAGATGTAGCTCGTAAACCAAAAATAACTCTGAAATTTTCATTTACTTTAAAATCATCTTGTGCATATAAATCTATCTTATCAGATTCCATTATTTGCATAGGCTCTACACCTCCATCCAATGCTGAATATCGAAATTGAGTTCGAACTGGCAAATTGGTTACAGAAGGTGCTCCTAGTAAAATTAAAGATTCATTGGCAGCTTTATAAAATTCATCCAAAGAATTAAAAATATAAACTCCGTTTGATCCAGAGAAAAATAAATTTTCTGATTTAAAATGCTCATAATTGGCACCAAACAACAAACTATGTTTTCCAAAAGTTTTAGTTACATTGTCTGTAAAATGCAAAGTAGAATATCTCAATTTATTTCCTTGAGTAAATGGATCCAAACCTACAGAAATAAAGTTTAAATTACCAACAGTACTAGGCGTTCCATTTTTGATGTCAATTGTTGGGAACAAACCTCCTCCTTGTAGGGATCTGTCTTCGATTTGTTTATCATAACCAGCAATAAAGTTATTGCTCCATGTATCAGACAGTTTAGAGTCCAATTGTACAACGATAGACCTAGTATTGTCTTCAATTACATAGCCACTGTTTTTAAAAGACATCGAATTTACATTTTTTGTTCTACCCCCAAATCCTAAAGAGTTCGATGATGATGTAACTTCATCAGAGGAAGAATCACTATGTACATAACGTACCGATAATTTATGATCATCATTGATGTTCCAATCTACTCTACCAAGGAATTTTTTAGACTCTTTTTTTGCGTCATAGTTCTCCCAAGGCCCTGTAGTATAATTGAATTTATCTTTCATAAAAGTAGAAAGAGTTTGCATTTCATCAAATGTAGGAATAGATACTTGTGCACCTCCATTTGGAGAATTTGTAGACGTCCAAGTCGTTGCAGGACTTGTATTTTCAATCGTTTCAAAATTACCAAAAAAGAATAATTTGTCTTTTATAATTGGAGCACCAATTCTAGCCCCCCAAATTGTTTCATCAAAAGTAGCTGGTACAATTTTTACTTCACCTGCCTTAGTTCCAACAAAACTTTCTTTATTACTTCTGAATGAGTTATAGACTGATCCTTCAACTTCGTTTGTTCCACTACGAGTTACCGCGTTGATTCCAGATCCTGTAAAACCAGTTTGACGTACATCAAAAGGAGCAATGTTTACTTGTAATTGTTCAATAGCATCTAGAGAGATTGCAGTAGAACCCGTTCTACCTCCCGCTTGTGCATCATTTCCTAAACCAAAACCATTATTAAAAACAGAACCATCAATAGTAAAGTTGTTTAATCTTGAATCTTGTCCTCCAAAAGTACCACCGCTTCCAGCATTGGCATTGTATTTAGTAATAGCATTAATAGATCGAGCTCCAATAACTGGTACAGCATTAATTTGTCTATTGGAGAACTGTTGCGAAGCTCCTGTTTTTCCTTTAGAAAAAGCACCATTTGATTTTGAAGAAGAAACAACAACTTCTTTTAACTGACTTGTTTCGTCTTCAAGAACTGTGTTTACAGTAACTGTACTTCCTAATGGAGCTGTAATATCTGTAATTTCACTTGATCTTGTACCAATGAAAGTAAACTTAACAGTATATGGCCCTCCTGGACGTATAGCCTGAACTGAGTAACCGCCTGTATAATTTGTAATTGCATTATACTTTGTTCCAGTAGGTAAGTGAATCACTTGCACCGACGCTCCCGCTATGTTCTCGCCAGTAACAGACTTCACTGTTCCTGAAATTCCTGAAGTAGTTACCTGAGAGTAACCAATAACCGACAGAAAAAAAATAAAAATAAAGGTGATTTTTTTCATATTATTTTGTTTGTTTAGTTTGGCAAAATTATAACATTTGAATCAATAAATGTTAACATTGTATTAAGAAAATGCTCCTTTTACAATACACGCATACTAAATAAACATATTTACGTTTATTAATTAATTTTTTGCGATTTATTCTTAATTTAGAATTAAAAAATATGAATATGATAACAAAATTTTGCAAAACAATATTATTACTTTGAATACTTGAAAACTTTATTCGTTTTTAGACTAAAAAAAAGCCTTGATTTTCAGATATCAAGGCTTTTGTAATTATTATATTTCTTAATAAATCTATTTATTTTCTAAAAAATGATTCAATAAAAATTGAGTTGAACTATCGTGATTTTTTACCTGTTTGGTGTTAATCTCGTCTAAAATTGAATTCGCCAATTGTTTTCCAAGTTCTACACCCCATTGATCAAAACTAAATATGTTCCAAATAATTCCTTGCACAAATATTTTATGTTCATACATTGCTATTAATGAACCTAATGATTTGGGAGTCAATTTTTGAATCAAAATCGTATTAGTTGGTTTGTTTCCAGAGAAAACTTTGAAAGGCAAAAGTTCACTTGCTTTCTCAGCACTTAATCCTTGTTTGTCAAATTCAGCTTGTACTTGTTCTTGAGATTTTCCGTTCATCAAAGCTTCAGTTTGAGCAAAAAAATTGGACATCAATTTATCATGATGATCTTCATCTCCATATAAAGGTTTTACAAATCCAATAAAATCAGAAGGAATCAATTTGGTTCCTTGATGAATTAATTGAAAGAATGCATGTTGAGCATTTGTACCTGGTTCTCCCCAAATAATGGTTCCCGTTTCATAATTTACCGGTTTTCCGTCACGACCTACACTTTTGCCATTGCTCTCCATCGTTCCTTGTTGTAAATAAGGTGCAAGTTTTTGCAAATATTGTGTATAAGGAATCAAAGCTTCACTTTCGGCACCAAAGAAATTATTATACCAAACACTTAATAAAGCAAGTGTTACAGGAATATTTTTATCAAAATCTGCAGTTTTGAAATGTTCATCCATTTCATTAGCACCACTTAACAAATCGTTGAAGTTATCAAAACCAACCGCCAAACTAATAGAAAGTCCAACTGCACTCCAAAGAGAAAAACGACCTCCAACCCAGTCCCACATTGGAAACACATTGTCTGGATTAATACCAAATTCGGTTACTTTTTGTAAATTGGTTGAAACCGCCACAAAATGTTTGGCAACATCTTCCTGTTTTGCTGATTTCAAAAACCAAGCTTTGATCGTTTCAGAATTGGTTAAGGTTTCTTGAGTAGTAAATGTTTTAGAAACAATAACAAATAATGTTGTTTCTGGATTTAGCTTTTTTATAATTTCATTAACGTGATCTCCATCAACATTGGACACAAAATGAACCTTCAAATGGTTTTTATAATATTGTAAAGCTTCAACAGCCATAACAGGTCCCAAATCGGAGCCACCTATACCTATATTAACGATATCTGTAAATGGTTTTCCGGTGTATCCTGTTCTTTGTCCTAAGGTTACTTCGTTTGTAAACGTTTTTACTTTACTTTTTACTTCATATACTTCTGGCATTACATTAACACCATCTACATTTATTACAGCCGTTACTGGGGCACGCAAAGCAGTATGCAAAACAGCGCGATTTTCTGTTTGATTTATTATAGCTCCTTCAAAATAATCGGTGATTGCATTTTTCAAACCTGTTTCATTAGCCAATTCAACTAACAAATTTAGAGTTTCTTGATTGATTCTATTTTTGGAATAATCTACTAAAAAATCGTTCCATTTCAAATGGAACTTTTCAGTTCTTGACGGGTCGGCTTGGAACATTGCTGCCATTGAAGCCTTTTGCATTTCAGTATAGTGTGCTTGAAGTTTTTTCCAAGCAGAAGTTTCAGTTGGGTTTATTGTATTTAAAGCCATTTATTCTAGTTTTTTATAATTGTGCAAATTTACTGAAATAAGTTTGAATGGACTAAAATCAGGACATTATATAACTATTAAATAGTTAAAAAAAACAGAAATGCTTTAAAAACAACCTTGTTGAAAAAAGAAAACAGATTTCTCAAAAAATCACAAAATAAACTGTAATAACTTGAGAAATCTGCAACAAAATTTATTTAATATCCTATCTAAAAAACACAACTTAGAATAGATTCTTTATTATTAATACTTATAAATTCGACACACTATCCAATTCGAACTTCAATGGCTCTATTTTCTTTAAAAACCGCTCTTTATTTTTTGAGCTCATTGGTTCTCCATTTGGTAATTTTAAACGCAGGGCATCTACTTGAACACCATTTTTCCAAAAACGATAACACACATGTGGACCTGAAGCCAATCCTGTACTTCCAACCAGTCCTATAGTTTGCCCTTGGTTTACATGCTGCCCTCTTCTAACCAGTATTCGAGACATATGTAAATACTGAGTAGAATAGGTTTTATTGTGTTTTACTTTTACAAAATTCCCATTACCCGCAGTATAGCCCGTTTGCTCAACAATACCTGCAGCTGTAGTAGAAATTGGAGTACCCGTTGGTGCGGCATAATCTGTCCCTTTGTGTGCTTTCCAAATTTGTTGTACGGGATGAAAACGATTCATCGAAAAATGAGAAGTAATATGGCTAAATTTTATAGGTGTTTTAAGAAAAAAATTCTTTAGCGTTTTACCATCTTCGTCATAATAATCCATTTTACCTGAACCAGGATTTTGTTCAAATGGAAAAGCATAAATAATTTTTCCTTTATATTCAAAAAAAGCGGCTTCAAGACTGTCTACACCATCATAAATAGAATCATTGATGTACCTCTCGGTAAAAGTCAGACCAAATCGATCTCCTTTTTTTACTTTAAAAAAATCGATAGACCAAGCAAATATCTTTGAAATCCTAGTAGCTAATGCTCCTTCCACATTTGCAGACTCTAATGTTTCCGAAAGCGAACCCTTTAAAATCCCGCCTATAGTTCTCCTTTTTAATGTCAAAGGTTTTGTTTTTTTATAGGCTTTTGCTATCGAATCTCTCAAATCCACTACGTAATAATTTAATGCATCCGGTTGGTATATAAAAACAGCCAGCGTATTAGTTTTGTTTTTTGAACGAAGTAGGGTGTACTGTTTGTTTAATCTTATGGTTCGAACATCAAAAGTATCTTTTACTTGCGCTACAATATCGAATACTTTTTTATTGCCAATATTTTGCCTTTGCAAAATACTACCAAAAGTATCTCCTGATTTTACAGAATCTTGGACAACATTAAAATCAGAAAACTTGAATCCAAAATCACTCTTTTTGGATTTTGGAATTACTTGGTTTTCCATAATTTCTTCTTTCCTATTACAGGATATGATGGAAAACAATAGTACTAAAATTAGAATTATCTTTTTCAAACTTTGCTTACTTTTAATTTAAGTTTTCAATTCCCCAATTCCTCAATTCTTCCTCGCTCCATAATTCCGGGAAGAAAATTCTTCTTTGGTATCTGGGATGCATGTATTTTTTCCAGTCACTTCCCCCGGTTGCTTCTCCATCACCTTTACCATTGTCTATATATTTTCTGGCTGCATTGAGGTGCCCCATCACCCATGTAATGTTTACTGTATGATCATAATGACGCATTGCTTTTACCAAATCTGGATTTTCACGATCAGCATCTGGCAATTGTTTAAATTTTTGCCAAAGATTGATGGTGTTATATTCCTGCATTTGAGTTATGAATGCAGTTTTGTATTTACGCTCAAATTCCAAAAGCAAATAAGACTTTTCACCTGTTTCATGATCTTTCCCTGCTGCTTGCCAATACATGTGGTCTAGGGCATGCTCATATGGTGTATTTCTGTCTATGGTAGCTCGAAAACGGTAATCGATAAGGTTGATTAAATCGGTCGAAGCAATCTCAATCATTCTATATTGTGCACTTTGAAAACCACTTGCAGGTGTAAGCGTATTTCTAAATTTCATATACTGTTCTACTTCCATACCGTCTCCCATTATATCAAAAGAAGTGGTCAACATATCAAAATAACGGCTTATTCTCATTAACCGTTCTGTGAAAAACTCTGTTGTTAATTTTTCGGCATAAGAGATTTGATGCATTTCCCAAAGTATCATTTTAAAAAGCAATTCATTGACCTGGTGGTACATAATAAAAACCATTTCGTCGGGCAAAGTCGTTCTTTGAATTTGCAAATTCAATAAAGCATCTGTTTGAATGTAATCCCAATAGGTTATAGGTTTGGACCAAAGTAGTCCTTCAAGATGCGTATCTGTTTTTTGATTTATAGCTTGAAATTTATGATCAATTTCATCCAAAATTGATGCTGTGGTATCATTAATTGTCATTTTGATTTAATTTTAAACGGATTATTCAATCCTTTGTATTCCTCCAAATCGGCTTTGAGTGATCCTACCAAAAGGTTTGCTTTTATCCGAATAGGTATTTTATTATAGTCATCTGAAATCCAAATTGTTAAACTTTCTTCTTCCTTAAAAATCCGTCCAGACTGCACCAAAGGTCTAAAAATCATAGTGGATACAACACCAAATTTAGTTTTAATATCTTCTCTCCCGATGAATTTTAACTTAAATTTTGTAGTCTCATTGTCAAAAAACATATCGATAATGACCGACTCTCCAATCTTAATTTTATTAACATTGGGATAATTTCGTAAATAATAAAAGGAAGAAAGTATGTCCTGAACGTTTTTGGGAAAGTCAAAAGTTTTTTCGGTTTTATGCTTGTAATCTTTTACCAAAACTTTATTGGTCTTTTGATTAAAAAAACCTTCCTGGTTTTTGGTATACCCTCCTTCGTTGATTTTTCGAACAAATCGATAGGGATTCCTTGTACTCTTATCAATGTAACTTTCATAAATATCTTCTACATTAAAAAAGAATTTGGTCATACCAGTAGAATACCCTTTCCCTATAACATGAAAAACAGCCTGATCGTTTAGCGTAGCATCTTTAACTTCGATTGTGGCATAGCCGGCATTTATGATTCCATAATGCACTCTAAACTTTAGATATTCACCTGATGAAAAAGCTTCATCTTTTTGTGTATCGAAACCTAAAGTGAAAAGCAACAACGAGAAAATTATAATTTTTTTCATAGATTCGATACATTATAACTAAAATAACCTCAAATGTATTAAAACAAAAAAACTCAGTCAAATTAATGACTGAGTTTTTATGCTATTAACTAACCAAAAAACTATAAATTATGAAAATTTATATGAAACTAAGAAGGAAACCACCCCTTCCTGATTTGCGAGTGCAAAGGTATTGTATAAATCAAGGTTTTCTTAGCGAAAAGTCAAGTTTAACACAACATTTGCAATTTTAAGGGTTAATTAACTATTATTTTTATTGATACCGCAAAAATAACTAAATTTTATAATGTACCTCGTAATTGCTGCTCTCGTTCTATGGACTCAAAAAGCGCTTTAAAGTTCCCAGCACCAAACCCTTTGGCTCCCATTCTTTGAATTATTTCAAAAAATAAAGTTGGACGATCTTGAACGGGTTTGGTAAAAATCTGCAACAAATAACCATCCTCATCGGCATCGACCATAATGGCTAATTTTTCAATTTCGTTCAAATCTTCTTTCATCATTTCCATATGCACTCCCAATCGTTCTGGAATAGCTTGATAATAGGTATGAGGTGGAGCAGACAAAAACTCAACTCCTCTTGCTTTTAGCTCTGACACTGTTTTAATAATATCATCAGTTGCAATAGCAATATGCTGAATTCCAGGTCCACCATAAAAATCCAAATATTCTTCAATTTGTGATTTTTTCTTTCCTTCAGCTGGTTCGTTTATTGGGAATTTGATTCTTCCGTTTCCGTTTGACATTACTTTACTCATCAAAGCCGAATATTCGGTATTGATTTGTTTGTCATCAAAAGAAAGGAAATTCACAAATCCCATGACGTCTTCATAGAATTTTACCCAAGTGTTCATTTCGTTCCAACCCACATTTCCTACCATGTGATCAATGTATTTCAAACCTGTTGGTTCTGGATTGTAATCGGATTTCCATTCCTTGTAGCCTGGTAAGAAAACGCCGTTGTAGTTTTTTCGTTCTACAAAAATATGCACAGTTTCGCCATAGGTATAAATTCCAGAGCGAATTACTTCACCAAATTCATCTTGTTCCACCGTTGGCTCCATAAAAGAACGAGCGCCACGTTTCATGGTTTCTTCGTAGGCACTTCTTGCATCTTCTACCCAAAGTGCGGCAACTTTTACTCCGTCACCGTGTTTTTTTAAATGGTCGTGTAGTGGCGAATCTTGTGTTAAGGGAGTGGTTAAAACAATTCGGATTTTGTCTTGTTTTAAGACATAAGATGTTCTGTCTTTTACGCCTGTTTCCAGTCCAGCATAGGCCAATGATTGATAACCAAAAGCGGTTTTGTAATAATGTGCCGATTGTTTTGCGTTACCTACGTAGAATTCGACATAATCGGTTCCTAGTAATGGAAGGAAATCTTGCGCTCCCTCAAATATCTTCTCTAATCCGTATTCTACTGATTTTACTTCTTTTGCCATGATAAGCCCCCTAGCCCCCGAAGGGGGAATTCCTATTAGGGGTAAATAGGATTTTAGTTAACAATTTATACTTTACGTTCTATTTAGTGTTGAGAAGTTACAATTCCCCCTTTGGGGGCTAGGGGGCATCTACCCAAGATTTATAATACTGTCCATCGTCTATTCCCATTGCTTCTTCGGTCACCATAAGTGGTCGGAAGGTGTCAACCATTACGGCCAATTCCTGCGTTTCTTTGTGTCCGATACTACGTTCCATAGCGCCAGGAGCTGGGCCGTGTGGAATCCCTTTTGGGTGTAAAGTAATATGTCCTTGCTCAATATTGTTGCGGCTCATGAAATCACCGTCTACATAATACAACACTTCGTCGCTGTCAATATTACTATGATTGTAAGGTGCCGGAATGGCTTTTGGATGGTAATCGTACAATCTTGGAACGAAAGAACAGACCACAAAAGTGCTAGTTTCGAAAGTTTGGTGAATAGGAGGTGGCAAATGCACACGACCTGTAATAGGTTCGAAATTGTGAATGCTGAAACCGTACGGAAAATTGTAGCCGTCCCAACCCACTACGTCAAAAGGGTGAGTGGCATACACCACTTCGTGCATCATCCCTTCTTTTTTCATCTTGATAACGAAATCTCCTTTTTCGTCATGCGATTCTAATTCGGTTGGCAAAATAAAATCACGCTCGCAAAATGGAGAATGTTCTAAGTGTTGTCCAGAATCATTTTTATATCGTTTTGGAGTATAAAAAGGAGCATAAGACTCTACATAAAATAAGCGATTTTCTTCGGTTTCAAACTCGATTTGATAAATAATACCACGTGGAATAATCAAATAATCACCATACTCAAAAGGGATATTTCCTAACATGGTACGGAGTTTTCCTTTTCCTTTGTGAATGAATAGCATCTCATCTGCATCGGCATTTTTATAGAAATAGGTTGTCAATGATTTTCTTGGCGCTGCCAGCCCAATAGTACAATCTTTATTAACCAACATGGCTTTACGGCTGTCTAGGAAATCATCTTCGGGTTTTAGATCGAAGCCTTTGAGCAATAATGATTTTATGTTTTTCCCAATTGCAATTTTGGGTTCAACCGAATATGATTTTAGTATTTCTTTGACCTGAGTAGGTCTGTGAATGTGATAGGACAATGAAGAATGTCCGTGAAAACCTTCGGTACCAAAGAGTTGCTCAAAGAACAAACCTCCATTTGGATTTTCGAATTGGGTGTGTCTTTTAGGAGGAATATTTCCTAGTTTGTGATATATTGGCATAACAATTAGATTAGATAGTAAACAATTCTTTAAAGCAATAGTCCATATAAAAGTTGCCTTTTGCATTGCAAATGCATTGCTAAACATCATAAAAGCATCTTATTCTATGATCCTACAATAGGTATAAAACCCAAAGAATCACTCTGGATTTCTTTTGATTAAGAATTGAAGATACTCTAATAAACCGATCCAATTTGTTTTCATAATTACAAATATCGTAATTTTTATTAATAAAAAACACAAATTAAAAAATAAATCCAACCGTAAACCAAAGATATGATTTTGACATTTCTGGTGACCATGAATATTTTATTTCCACAGGACCAATAATGGTTTCTAAACCATAACCAAGCGCATAGCCTGAGTATTTGGGCCAAGAAATCCAATCTAAGGAATCATATAAATCATCTTCTAAATTGGCAAAATTGGCTGAAAAGTTGAGATGATTCTTTTTGAATACTTCAAAATCCAAGGCAATTGTCGTTTCCAAATAACTATTTCCCGAAAGACTCAAATAATCATAACCATAAAAATACTTGAAATTATTCGTCCCATTAAATCCATAACCTCCTAACATGAAATCAAAATAGGGCAAGCTTTTATTCCCTATTGAAGCTCCTGCTTCGGCTTGAAATTTTATGGTGGTGTTTTTAAAAATTGTACGAGCAATACCAGCTTCAGCACTCAAAATAGAAAAGGGCTCAAACGTTTCTGACTTTTCAGATGAAAACATATAAAATTGGGAATTACCTGAAAAATACCACCCTTTTTTCGGGAAGTATTTATTATCGTAACTATCGTATTTTATATAGCCAAATGCACTGGTATAATCACTTTTTGTAATTGTAGAATTCAATTCTAGTGTTTCTGAGGTAATATTTAAATACTGAAATTCAGCTCCAATACCAATAAGAAATTTTTGGGCAAATACCGATTGAATATACACTTGATTAGACAAATCCACATAATCAACATTTATAGAATTTGAGGCTTTTTTATTAAAAGTTATCACTTTTACCGGAATATTTTTATTAAATCGGCTTAAATGGGAATTGAAACCATAACTCAATTGAAATCCATTATCAATATAATAGTCAAAATAATACCTCACATTATCCCCCACTACCAAATCCACTGATAAAAAGTCATTTTTAAAAAATGTTTTTTTATTGGTAACATTAGCCAAAATAGCACTTTTGAACAAACCGTCATAATGCAATCCAAATTTTAAATTAGTTTTTACAGGACTTTCGGTCAATGTCAGAATCAAATCATCATACATACCATTTTTTTCAAAATAATAACTCACCGCACTAAAGTTTTGAGTGGCATTCAGATTATTAATTCCTGTTTCTAAGTTTTTGAAACTTATTTTGGCACCTGGTTTAAAATTTAATTTACCGATAACATAATCCCTAGAATAATTTATCAATTCATTTACTTTGATATCAACAATAGTCAAACTATCGGTTTCGATCTTTAATTTAGGTTTATGATACGGGTTTGTTTTATCTGCCAAAAGATCTATTTTTTCATAAACAGCAAATGTGGCATCTTCTCCTTTTTTTATTATTTCTGTAGCTTTATCAAAAGTAACCACTCCGTAATTTTTTACATCGGGTTTGATATAAACATCTGTTAAATTTGCATTTAATTTCATCCTTTCAATCATTTGCAAATTGGTGATTTGAAAGAAAATTTTTGAAGCACTTTTTAATTCGTCTTTACTAAGTAAACCGGATTGAACATCTACACCAATTATAATATCAGCTCCCATTTTTCGAACTTCATCTATCGGATAATTATTTATCACGCCACCATCCACAATAAGATTATTATCAATTATCACTGGTGAAAATACCGAAGGCAAGGATGAACTTCCTGTTATTGCTTGTGCCAAAACTCCTTTATCAAACACCACTTGTTCTCCTATTGCAATATTAGTTCCAACACACAAAAAAGGAATAGGAAGGGTTTTAAAATCCCTAACATGACGCACTGGCAAGGTCAATCGGCTTAACATATTAAAATTATACATCCCCTTGGACAATGCTTCAGGCGTACCAATACTAAACTTATTAAATGGAAGCGTCAATGCATATAATTCATCATTCCTTTTTTCATAAAAATTTTTAGAAGAACGTGGAATAAAATCATTTATAACATTACTAAAATTGGTCACATCAATTATAGAATCAATCTGTTTGGCATTGTATCCCATTGCGTAAAGACCTCCAATAACAGCCCCCATACTGGTTCCACCTATATAATCCAACTTAATTCCAGCATCCTCAAGCACATTTAAAACTCCGATATGCGCTAGTCCCTTGGCTCCACCTCCACTCAACACCAAACCTATTTTAGGTTTTTTTACAGTGTCTTGAGAAAATGAATTCAAACAAGAAAAAAATAAAATAATAAAAAACACTATTCTATACATAAGGGCAGGTTACTTTGTGTTGTAAAAGTCGGTAATTTTTTTGGCTTTTGATACTCCTATAACGTCCGAAATTTCTTTTTCGGTTGCCAGTTTCAATCTTTTAACACTTTTAAAATGTTGAATTAACGTAAGCATTGTTTTTTCGCCAATTCCTGGAATACTTTCTATAGAAGAATTCAATGCCGCTTTACTTCTTTTGTCGCGGTGAAATGTAATTCCAAAACGGTGGGCTTCATTACGCAATTGTTGAATGACTTTCAGTGTTTCAGACTTTTTATCCAGATATAATGGAATAGAATCTCCAGGATAAAACAATTCTTCTAGCCTTTTGGCAATTCCGATAATAGCAATTTTACCGCGAAGTCCCAAAGCGTCAATACTCTTTAATGCTGATGACAATTGCCCTTTTCCTCCGTCAATAATAATTAGATTGGGCAAAGGCTCGTTTTCGTCCAACAATCTTTTGTAACGGCGATAAACGATTTCTTCCATCGAAGCAAAATCATCTGGACCCACTACCGTTTTTATATTAAAATGTCTGTAATCCTTTTTGCTTGCTTTCCCATCTTTGAAAACCACACAAGCCGCCACGGGATTGGTTCCTTGAATATTAGAGTTGTCAAAACATTCTATATGTCTCGGCTCCACTGGCAAACGCAAATCACTTTTCATTTGTGCCATAATTCTATTGGTATGGCGATCTGGATCTACAATTTGCAATTGTTTGAGTTGTTCTATTCTATAAAACTTAGCATTTCGAATGGATAAATCAAGTATCTGTTTTTTGTCTCCCAGTTGTGGTACTGTAATTTTTAATGTTGGTCCCAAATCTACTTCAAAAGGAACAATCACTTCTTTGGACAATAATTGAAAGCGCTCCCGCAATTCGATTATAGCCAATTCTAATAATTCCTCATCTGTTTCTTCAAGCTTCTTTTTAATTTCCATCGTGTGCGATCGAATAATGGAACCATGAGAAATTTGCAAAAAGTTGACAAAAGCCGCACTTTCATCAGAAACGATAGAAAAAACATCAATATTGGTTATCTTCGGATTTACAATTGTAGAACGAGATTGGTAATTCTCGAGCACTTCTATTTTTTCTTTTATTTTTTGGGCTTCTTCAAAATGCATGTCTTGTGCCAAACTGGTCATGAGACGTTTGAAATCTTTCATGCTTTCCTTGAAATTCCCTTTTAAAATTTCCCGAATCGCATCGACTTGTTTTTGATAATTTTCTAATGTTTCAAACCCTTCGCAAGGGCCTTTGCAATTGCCAATATGGTATTCTAAACAGACTTTAAATTTACCGCTGTCAATATTATTTTTACTTAAATCATAATTACAAGTCCGCAAGGGATACAATTCTTTTATCAAATCTAAAATAGTGTGTACGGTCTTAAAACTGGTGTAAGGCCCAAAATATTCTGACCCGTCTTTTACCATTCTTCGGGTGGCAAAAATGCGCGCAAAAGGCTCTTTCTTGATACACAGCCAAGGGTAACTTTTATCATCACGCAATAACACATTGTATCTGGGTTGCAAGGTTTTTATCAAATTGTTTTCTAGCAAAAGAGCATCTGTTTCCGTAGGAACCACGATATGCTTGATAGTAACAATTTTCTTGACCAATACATTGGTTTTCGCAGTATCGTGAATTTTATTAAAATAAGAAGAAACTCGTTTTTTTAAATTCTTAGCTTTACCTACATATAAAATTTTCCCTTCTTTATCGTAATATTGATATACACCAGGACCGTCAGGTAGGGTTTGTATTTGCAGGGCTAAATTAGGATTGGTCATTTTTTTTTAAAACTTCTGATAATTAATAGATTGCAGTAGACAAATCTCAATTCTTCATTTTTTCAAATTTACAAATAACATTGACGTAAACCAAAATCAAATTTTTAATACCAAATAAATAATTTCTATATTTAGCTTTTATTTTTAAACCATGAAAGATTATAAACCTTTAGTAATTTTTGGCGAAAGTGTTTTGCCTGGCGAAAGTAAAACCATCCAACTGGAAATAGCTCGACTACATACCACAACAAAATTAACAATTCCGATAATTATTAAACGTTCCAAAATTGCTGGTCCTGTTGTTCTCTTTTCTGGAGGAATTCATGGAGACGAATTTAATGGCATCGAAATCGTAAGACAACTCATTAGTAAAAAAATAAACAAACCCAAAAAAGGCACCATCATTTGCATTCCCATTATAAATATATACGGATTCATCAATCGATCTCGAGATTTCCCCGATGGAAGGGATTTGAATCGGGTCTTTCCTGGCAGCAAAAAAGGATCATTAGCCAGCCGATTTGCCTATCATATCATCACCGACATCATGCCGCTTGTAGATTATGCCGTCGACTTTCATGCGGGCGGTGCCAGCCGATTTAACGCGCCACAAATTAGGCTTACACCAAATAACCCTAATGTAAAAATATTGGCCGATGCTTTTAATGCGCCTTTTACCTTATTTTCAAAAAATATTGCAGGCTCTTTTAGAAGTTCCAGCGAGAAACTGAATGTAAAAATGTTGCTCTTTGAAGGTGGAAAATCTTTAGATATTAATCACGATGTTGCACAAGAAGGAATCAATGGAATCAAGCGACTTTTGAACCATTTAGACATGCTCGATCCAAAACATGATGTACCAATCCAAAAAAAACCAACTATATATATTGAAAAATCAGGATGGTTAAGAGCCAAATGTTCAGGTTTGTTAATTGATCAAAATTTGGTAGGGCAATTTGTCAAAAAAGGAACCGTATTAGGCATGATAACTGACCCTTTTGGAAAATTTGAACGAAAAATAAAAGCACCAAACGACGGTTATGTACTCAATGCCAACCACTCACCAATTGTATATCAAGGAGATGCCATTTATCACCTTTCGAATACTGCTGAAGACAATCAAGAATTAGTCTTTTAAAAATCTGAAAACCAAAAACTAACATTTATCATATTTTCTAAAATTCTATACTTGTAATTTTGGACAAATTATAGCGATTATGTTGTATTGGAAAAAATTATCTCAAAAAGAGAAAAAAGCCCGCATTGAAAAAGCCCTAGAAGAGAATGTAAATTTTTCTTTAGATACTTCTTTAGGATATCCCGCCTCAAAACTCGACAGTAAAGTCTACAATGAGGAAGCTTCCTTCTTAAAAGACGCTCCAACTCTGAAAACCTATGTAGCCAATCCTAATCATATAGGATGCCACACATTAGGCACGTCAGAAAAAGCTTTTAAAGGCACTCAAGAGATGGAACGTGAGGTCTTGAATGTACTCGCCGTAGATGTTTTTAAAGCGCAACCCAATTCCTTTGACGGCTACATTTCTCCAGGTGGAACTGAAGCCAACATTCAAGCCATTTGGATGTATCGCAATTATTTCAACTATAAACTTGGCGCAAATCCTCAAGAAATTGCCATACTTGCCTCTGAAGATACCCACTACTCTATTCCAAAAGCTGCCAATATACTAATGTTGGATTGGCTGAAAGTCCCTGTTGATTTTAATACCCGTGAAATTGACACGTTTCAATTGGAAAATATCATTATAAAAGCCAAGGAAAAAGGAAAGAAATATTTTATCGTAATATCAAATATGGGAACTACTATGTTTGGTGCTATTGATGATCCTAACGATTATATCCATATACTGGAAAAACACAATTTACTGTATAAAATCCATGTTGATGGTGCTTACGGAGGTTTTATCTACCCTTTTAGCAATAAAGAAAGTGATCTGAATTTTGAAAATCCAAAAATTAGTTCAATAACCATTGATGCACATAAAATGCTCCAAGCTCCTTATGGAACCGGAATATTTTTATGCCGAAAAGGCTTAATAGAAAACGTTTTGACCAAAGAAGCTGAGTATGTAGAAGGAATGGACTTAACCCTTTGTGGCAGTCGATCGGGAGCCAATGCAGTTGCAGTTTGGATGATTTTGTTTACTTATGGACCTTTTGGATGGTGTGAAAAAGTTCGAATTTTACAAATGAGAACACAGTGGCTCTGTGATCAATTGGACGAATTGAAAGTAGGGTATTTTAGAGAACCGTTTATGAATATTGTAACCATTCAAGCGCAATTTATCGAAGAAAGTTTGGTCAAAAAATTCGATTTGGTTCCTCAAAAACACAATGGTGATAATTCCTGGTATAAAATTGTGATTATGGATCACGTAGAAGTAGATCATTTGAGTACTTTTATCACCGATCTAAAAGAATCACTTTATGCTAAAAAAAGAATTACGAGCGAAATATAAGGCCTTACGCAACCACCTTTCTGAAATTGAAATTGAAGAAAAGAGTTTGGCTATTGCCAATGAAATTATCAAACTACTTATTTGGGAGAAAACCTATTTCCACATTTTTTTACCTATTGAAGAGCAAAAGGAAATCAATACTGAATTTATTCTTCACCTACTGGCTGGAAAAGACAAAGAAATTGTGATTTCAAAAAGTGATTTTGAAACTAGAGAAATGACTCATTTTCTTTTGACAGACAATACCAAAATAAAGAAAAACAAGTACAACATTCCCGAACCTGTTGATGGTCTAGAAGTTCCTACTACAAAAATTGATGTTGTTTTTGTCCCGCTTTTGGCTTTTGACAAAAAGGGAAACCGTGTAGGTTACGGCAAAGGTTTCTATGATAAATTCTTGACCGACTGCAAACCAGAAACCATTAAAATTGGTCTTTCGTTCTTTGCACCCGAAGAACTCATTTCGGATGTTTTTGAGAATGATGTGTTACTGGATTTTTGTGTGACTCCAAATGGAGTTTGGGCGTTTTAGAATATGAAGCAAAAATTAAAAGGCATTAAGAGCAATTAAGTTTTGAAGCTTAATTACTCTTAATGCCTTAATGGTTTAAAATCAAAAGGATTCTTATTAAACAAATGATCTTGGTTTACGACCGCAAGAGGGATGGACGCTGGCTACCGAAGTAGCGCATACAGCCCGACCGCAATAAAAAATGGGGCCACTAGCACGTATGCAAAGTAGCCCCATTTTTTATTGTGGTCTTGCCCAAATTCTTCTGAAAAGAAATGGGATATAAATACTAATGACTTTTATGAAATGCTTTTTTGTTGAAAGCGATTAAAATTCCAACTCCAGTTGAAATGGCCATATCGGCAACGTTGAAAATGGCATTGAAAAAAGTGAAATTTCGTCCACCAAAATATGGAACCCATTCTGGCATTGGATAGTCTTTTATGAATGGAAAATAAAACATATCGACTACTTGACCGTTGAGCCATGTGCCATAGGGTTTGTCTGAAAATATAGTGGCTAATTGCTGGTGGCTGTCGTCAAAAATCACGCCATAAAAAACAGAGTCGATGATGTTCCCGAATGCGCCGGCAAGTATTAAAGCGATGGCAACTATGAGATAATTAGAGCTGTTTTTCTCTACGGCGTCCCACAACCAATATCCAATTCCGACAACGGCAAACAGTCTAAAAACGGTTAAAATTAATTTTCCGTATTCCCCCGGTATTTTGGTGCCCCAAGCCATCCCTTCATTTTCGATGAAATGAATTTGAAACCAATTGAAGACATGGACTTCTTCGCCTAAAATAAAATTTGTTTTTATATAAATTTTAGAAAATTGATCAACTAATAATATAATAATGATGAGAAAGTATGCTTTGAATAATGACATTTTTGAAAATTTAATGGCGTAAAAGTACTAATTTAATCAAAAAAAACGCTCCCAAAGGAGCGTTAATTATTTTATGAAAAGAAATTTATCGTTGTAAATTTTTGGCTTCGATGCTCATTGTGGCATGAGGAACGATTTTTAATCTTTCCTTTCCGATTAATTTTCCTGTAATTCTACAAACTCCGTATGTTTTATTTTCAACACGGAAAAGTGCGTTTTTCAAATCACGAATAAACTTTTCTTGACGAATGGCCAATTGAGAGTTAGCTTCTTTAGACATGATTTCGCTACCTTCTTCAAATGCTTTAAAAGTGGGAGATGTATCATCCGTTCCATTGTTAAGGTCATTCATATAGGCACTTTTTATCAAATCCAAATCGGCTTGAGCCTTTTCGATTTTGTTTTGAATGATCTCCTTAAACTCTGCCAAATCAGCGTCAGAGTATCTTGCAATTTCATCTACCATAATACTAATTTTTTGTTATGATTATATTTGTTGTTATTCCATCAAACTCAATTTCCGTGCCCTGAGCTATATTCTCTTCAAAAACAAGCACTTCTGTCAATGTTTCCGATTTTATATAGTCTTCGTTGGCCTTTACTGCTGTTTCCAAAGTATCATTCTTTTGCAAATGCACTTTAATTTTATCCGTTACTTCAAAACCTGCATCTTTACGGATATTCTGAATTCTGTTGACCAATTCTCTTGCAATTCCTTCTTGTTTCAACTCGGGAGAAATCGTAATATCTAACGCAACTGTTATTCCGTTTGAATTAGCGACTAACCATCCTTCGATATCTTGAGAGGATATTTCAACATCTTCTAGTGATAAAATTACACTATTTCCCGCAATTACAATAGTTAAAGATCCTTCCTTGTCAAATTGTGAGATTTGTTCCGTAGATAAATTTTGTATCTCTTTGGAAATCAATCCCATATCTTTTCCAAATCGAGGCCCTAAAGCTTTGAAATTTGGTTTTATTTGTTTGATCAAAATTCCCGAAGCATCGTCCAAAAGTACGATTTCTTTCACATTTACTTCTGCTTTTATGAGGTCTGAAACGGCTTCAATTTCGAGTCTTTGATTCACGTCAAGTACTGGAATCATTACCTTTTGCAATGGTTGGCGTACCTTGATCATCTCCTTTTTTCTGAGTGACAAAACCAGTGACGAAATCGTCTGTGCTTTCTGCATTTTGCTCTCTAACATTTTATTAACATACTTTTCAACTGAAACTGGAAACAGTGCCAAATGTACAGACTCAAAATTTTCGCTCTGTGTAGCTCCTGTTAAATCTTTGTAAAGTTTATCCATAAAGAAAGGAGCAATTGGTGCACCTAATTTACTTATGGTTAACAAACAGGTATAAAGTGTTTGATAAGCTGCAATTTTATCTTGTGCATAGTCTCCTTTCCAGAAACGGCGACGACACAAACGAACGTACCAGTTACTCAAGTTCTCTTGTACAAATTCGGATATCGCACGAGCCGCTTTTGTAGGTTCATAATCGTCATAATAGCTATCAACGGCTGCAATCAAAGTATTTAATTCTGAAATAATCCATTGATCAATTTCCGGTCTTTCGTTTACAGGAATCTCAGCTTCTGCGTATTTAAAACCATCAATATTGGCATACAAACTGAAGAATGAATAGGTATTGTATAAAGTCCCAAAGAACTTACGACGCACCTCAGCAATTCCTTCTAAATCGAATTTTAAATTGTCCCAAGGATTGGCATTCGATATCATGTACCAACGCGTAGCATCTGGACCGTATTCTTTTAAGGTTTCGAAAGGATCTGCGGCATTTCCTAAACGTTTGGACATTTTTTGTCCGTTTTTATCTAACACTAAACCGTTGGAAACTACATTTTTATACGCTATTTTATCAAAAACCAAAGTTCCGATAGCGTGTAGTGTATAAAACCAACCACGGGTTTGATCCACACCTTCGGCAATAAAATTGGCTGGAAAATCTTTGTTTTCGTCTATTTTATCTTTGTTTTCAAAAGGATAATGCCATTGCGCATACGGCATGGCACCTGAGTCAAACCAAACATCTATCAAATCAGCCTCACGCTTCATTGCTTTTCCAGAAGCAGAAACCAAGGTAATTTCATCGACAACATTTTTATGCAAATCAATCAAATCATAATTTTCTTCGGACATGTTTCCAATCTGAAATTCCTTAAAAGGATTCTCAACTTGAACACCAGCCTGAATTGCTTTTTCGATTTCGTTGTATAATTCTTCTACGGATCCTATTAGCATTTCTTCGGTTCCGTCTTCGGTTCTCCAAATAGGCAATGGAATCCCCCAAAAACGAGAACGGGATAGATTCCAATCGTTGGCGTTTTTCAACCAATTCCCAAAACGACCTTCTCCTGTAGCTTTCGGCTTCCAATTGATGGTTTCGTTCAGGTCGAACATACGGTCTCTGACCTCGGTAATTTTTATAAACCAAGAATCCAAAGGATAATATAAAATTGGCGTGTCGGTTCTCCAGCAATGTGGATAACTGTGCACGTATTTTTCTACTTTGAATGCTTTGTTTTCTTCTTTTAATCGAATGGCAATTTCTACATCGATAGAACGTTCTGGCACATCACCATTAGTATAATATTCGTTCTTAACATATTTACCGCCAAATTCTCCCATGTGTGAGGTGAACCTTCCTTGTAAATCGACTAATGGAACTGGATTTTCATTTTCATCCAATACCAACATTGGCGGAACTTCTGGTGTAGCTTCTTTGGCTACTTTGGCATCATCGGCTCCAAAAGTTGGGGCAGTGTGCACAATTCCGGTTCCGTCTTCGGTGGTTACGAAATCTCCTGAAATTACTCTAAAAGCATTCTCTGGATTTTGGTAAGGCAATGCATATTGCATTAATTGTTCGTAACGAATTCCAACTAAATCAGCTCCTTTGCATTCGGCAAGGATTAGAAATGGTATTTTTTTGTCTCCTTCTTTGAAATTTTCAAAATCGGATGGTTCACTACTTTCGAAAAATCCTTTGCCAAATTGTTTCCCAACCAAATTTTTAGCCAAAATCACATTCGATGGACGAAAAGTATATTGATTGAATGTTTTTACCAAAACATATTCTATTCGAGGACCAACAGTCAAGGCAGTATTACTTGGTAATGTCCATGGTGTAGTGGTCCATGCTAAGAAAAAAGCCTCCCCCAGCCCCTCCGAAAGAGGGGAGCTAAGACCGAATGCTTTTAAAATTGAGTTCTCCTCATTTCCCCCTTCGGGGGTTAGGGGGCTTTTAAATTGTGCCACAACTGTAGTATCAGTTACATCTCTGTAACTTCCAGGCTGGTTCACTTCATGAGAACTCAAACCAGTTCCTGCTTTTGGAGAATACGGCTGAATGGTGTACCCTTTATACATCAAATCCTTATTGTAGATTTGTTTCAACAACCACCAAACCGATTCCATGTATTTGGATTTGTAAGTCACATACGGATCTTCCATATCGACCCAATATCCCATTTTTTCGGTCAAGTCATTCCATACATCGGTATAACGCATTACGGTTTTTTTACACGCTTCGTTATACTCGGCTACGGTTATTTTTTTTCCAATATCTTCTTTGGTAATTCCAAGTGCTGCCTCTGTACCCAATTCTACAGGCAATCCGTGGGTATCCCAACCTGCTTTACGCTTTACTTGGAACCCTTTTTGGGTTTTATATCTGCAAAAAATATCTTTAATCGCACGTGCCATTACGTGGTGAATTCCTGGTAATCCGTTAGCCGAAGGAGGACCTTCAAAAAACACGAAAGGTTCTTTTCCTTCGCGAGTGGTTACACTTTTTTCAAAGATGTTTTTTTCCTTCCAAAAATCCAGTACTTCTGACGCCACTGTTGGCAAGTCAAGTCCTTTGTATTCAGTAAATTTTGTGCTCATTTTATCCTTTTCTTAATCGTGGTGCGAAAGTAAGAAATTTTAAAATAAAAAGACAAAGACATGGGCAAAAGTTACATATTGCTTTTTTTGTTTTTTGAATTAATTTCCAACGTAAAAAAAACTATCCTTCACACTGAAGTGCTTGAAACTATTGAAAATAATACTGATTCTGACAGTTTCCATAACGGAAACAAGGTCATGAATCGAAAAAGGACTTTTAAAAACCCAAAATTGATTTTCCTTTATAACGACTTTGGTGTGCAAAGAGATTTTAATTTGCATAAAAAAACCCGACTAAATACAATTTCAGTTCGGGTTTTTAAAAATTTAGTTTTATTTAAATCCACCAAAATAAACTTCTTTCATAAAAATCCTATTGCCAAAAACAGGATTTACCTCTACTTTTTCTCTAAGTTCTTGATAGGAGGTTTCTCCATAATAATCTTCTATTTCATTCAGAATTTTATGTGGAATTTTTCCGTTATTTAACGCTACAATTTCTCTGTAATCTTGAAATATTTTACGTTCAAATGAACTTTTGTTACCCTTGAAATATTCTGTTTTTTCAAAAGAAACAATGGTGAAATTTTCCTTGTCTACATAGAGATTGTATTCAGCTTTAGGAACCATTCGGTTACTGGAATTCAGTGTTTTCTCAAAATAAGTAAGGTGATAACACGATCTCCCGTCTGCCATTTCATCCGCAACTAAATCAAACTTATTCCATAAGTCAATACGAAATGAGGTCAACAAATTTAGTGGATCTAGATTGGTAACAATATTGGAATAATCGGAACTATTTATTTTTTTCCATTTTTCGGTACTGTTATCCAAATCGTCATGCATCCATGATTCTGGTCCATTCACAATTTCAAAATAATTATTGGGTGTTTTTTTCTTTAAAAGATAATTTGTTGCCGTTGACCACTTTTCTTCCGTTTGAGGCATGTTATTATCATCTAATTTTAATTTCGATAAAATATGTGTTTTTTCTATTTTCTTTATAGCTTCATTTCCTCCCAAACTATTTATGATTTTGCTCAATAATTCAGAATTTTTTTGAAAATAAACAGAGTCAAGTATATTCATTCTTTCCGAAATACTTTTCTCAATAGCGTTTCGTCTGTCTATTTTCTCTTGTTCCCAATCGGCATCTTCTTGAATTATTCGCTCAAAAAAAGCAAGTCGAGCTTCTTCCTTTTCTTCCTTAATTTTAAAACCTAATTTTTTTAATTCAACAAAACGATTGGTATGTGTTCTGACTATTTTATCAACAAAGTTAGCTTTATTGACACGATCTATAATATTTGTTCCTTTCGAACTTTGTTTGTCGTTTTTTATTAAAACATCAGCAAAATACAATGCTTTCTCTTTATTTTCTAAAAGCAAATACGTCAAAGCCAAATCATAAGAGACTATAAATCGAATGTTTTCATTTTCAGGAACTTGAGGGTATTTAGTCAAAAGACTTTCCAAATACTGCAAATGAGGCATTAATGCTTTGGCATTTAAACCGTTTTCTAAAGTCACTTTATTCATTTGCTGGGTAATCTCATTCTCATATGCTAGCATTTGTTGGTATTCAGGATGCGACTTGGAGGTCATAAACTCAAACTTTTCTTTTCTTTCTTCACTTGAATATCCCAATTTATAATTTAATAAATTTTGAATACGATCCATTGTTGCATAAATGACCACATCCATTCCTAATTCCTCAATACTGAAGTCATTTTTAATATCCGAATGACTCATTATTTTTCTATTGTTGGATACGGCTTCTGTGGCTTCACTTTTTTTATAATTCCCTTGAAAAACGTTTTTCTCAGAACTTACAAATTCATTGGAATAAATTAATTTATCGGCACATTTCACTTCAATATTAATTTTTACATCAAATTTAGAATATGGATAATAATTCCAATCTTTGGTTTTGCTATTGTAAACACTATCCATTTGGGTAACGGTATATTTTGGAAGAGGAATAGTGATGTAAATTTTTAACTTCCCATTTGAAGGATCTTTTAAATAACCATCAATATTGAAATAGTTTTTTTTCAGAACTTGCTCTTCCGTTTTTAATTCCGGATCTATTTGATAAAAAGTAGTTTGAGTAATTGCATTGTCTAAACAAGGATATTGAGAATAAAGGACAGTAGGTATAAAGAATTTACCTTTTTTGGAGGTAACTTTATCCTGTGCATTGATGCTGTTAAATCCTAGAAATAATAAAAATATAAGTAGTGCTTTTTTCATATGTGTAAAAAAAAAGCCATCAAAGTAAATTTTGATGGCTCTTACGTTTTTATTTCTTATTAAAAATTTCAATTGAATCATCTAACACATAAAAAATGTTTTGTGTGGCTGGATCAATTTCATAAACGGGGTGATTGTTTTTAAATATTAATTTATCAACTTCAACTCCGTCTGATTTTCTAACTTTTACTAGCATTTTTTCACCAGTTTCGGTTTTTGCAAAAATATAGGCAAAATCTTTATTTTGTTTCATCGCATTAAAACGAGATCCAAATTTTTCGGCTACCATTGCCATTGCACCAGCTCCAGCAGCAGCAGCAGCAGATTGATTTAGTTTTGCTTTGTCTTTTTGTTTTACTACAGATGTAGTTTCGTTACCATCGGCATCACGAGTAGTCATAGTCCATTCAGAACCTTGAATTCCTGTGGCTACAGATGTGGCTCCCAATGCAAAACTAGCTAACATTGCACCTCCTTTTATAAACTGTCTTCCAGTTTCACCCGGTTGACTGTACGTAACATGATATTTTATTGTTCCATCAAGTGCAACACCCATTACTTCTACAGGTCCAGAAAGCGCAACTCCCCAAGGAAACATTTCGATACTGTTTAATTCTTTCTCTCTTTTGATATTCACTTTTGCAAAGGGCTCTGGTTTATCATCAATTGTTGGATTGAATTTGTATAATTTCTCGTCATTATATACTAAGTACGAATTGGTTAATTCATCAAAAGTTGGTAAAACTGGACGATCTTTATTAAACTGTATGTTACGTTTCCATAATTTTTTACCCGTTTTGTAATCTACCATATTCCCATAAGTTCCAGTAAGATACATTACTTTTTCTCCCACTTTTCCTAAGTAGAAAATAGGATCTTCTTTGTCATCTGCAATTTCAATAAAGTTTTTCCAAAGTTTTTCTCCGTCTTTGTTGATCAACATCATTTCATTTTCGGCAACATACAAAAAGTCTTTATCGATAGGAATCACTTTTTTCAATCCATCTCCACGAGCATCTTTTTTCCATATTTTTTCACCTGTTTTTAGGTCGAAAAAGTTAAATCCTCCGAAATGCGCTATCAATAATTTGGTTCCCCAATCTTCAAGATAAACTACATATTTTGTTTTTATAGACTCTTTCCAGATACTTTTTCCAGTTTCAGTACTCAAAACATTTAGGTACTCTTTTGATGAAAATGTTCCAGCAGAATTAATTACAACAATATTATTATCGTTTTGAGTTGGGAAAAATTTAGTATATTCTTCTTCGGCTTGCCAATTTAATTTTCCTGATTCTCTATTAAAAGAATATAGTTTTCCGTATAATAGGTAATAAATTGTAGCTCCATTTACCTGAGCTTTATTGATAATTGATTTTAGAGACAAACTAAATATAGATTTTGCTTTATCAACAGCAGTTTTCCACTTGATACTTCCTGTTGACATATCTATTAAGGCAATATTCATATTCCCTTTTTCTCTTACAGTGATCAAATATTCATTCGTTTCAGGAAGAAAATCAGATTGTACAACCCAAAAAGATTCATTGGATGAATTGTAAACTATTTTTCCAGTATCAGTGTTTATGATTAAGAATTTAGAATTGATATAAGCTTCTACATAAGGGCTATTAGGAACACTTTTTAATTCTTTTTTTTCTTTAAACATCTTGTCAAAATCGCCATCCCCTAAAATTTCCATAGTTGATGGATTTCCATAATCCTCTTTGGTTAATGTCCATACTACTTTTTTGGTTTCAGCATCTATCCCGCTAATTTTTCCACTTCCTTTAAACACAATAATTCCAGTAATTTCGTTTTGGACCAAATCTGAGATATTGCTATCTGTCTTAATAACTTCATCGAAACTTCTTTGTGAAAACACCGATATGCTGACAAATAGAATCAGCAACATTGAAAACTTCATTTTTTTCATTTTGTTGGTTTTTTTAAATAACTTTTGGTTTGTTTTTTCTATTAAAATGCAATAAATTCACAAAAAAAGTAATGCATTTTGATTGAAAGCAAATATATAATTTTATATTTATTTTAAGAAAAAACTTCTTTCAAAACATCCAAAGATTTTAAAATAATCTATTAATTTAGTGACGTTTTTTTAAAAATTTCCAATTATCTCAAATTCTTTTTTCTTCTCTTTACTTTCAGAAACTCGTTTCAAAAAATATTTTAATTCATTTGTCAGAGGCAATTGATTTTGATTACTCCAAAAATCTTCTGAATAAGAGAATTTCGCTTTGAATAGATCTTGGTCAACAGAAAAATTTGAATTTATATTTTCATTTGTTGGACTGTTTGTTGTGAAATAATCCATCGCAAGCTTATAATAAAATGTTTTCTCTATTTTTTTATCGGCTAGCACTTCTACTTCGCTATCAAGTTTGGAATTACTCAAATAATATTTATTTAAAGTTGCGCTTTTGGCAAACTGTATAAGTCTATTATATTTTACTGTCCTGTATTGTGTTCCCAAAAGCATTATTTTTTTATACGGTACTACCTCCGAATTATCAAGCATTGAAATATAGAATTCAATTATTGCATAATCATTACGATTAATAATAAAGTACCCTTTCATAATTTGTCCCCATCCATCTTTCTCATTTGCCTCAAATTCAATTTTTTTATAGTTACTATCATTATAAACTACTTCCTCAAAAGTGCATTTATCAATTGCAGGAAATGGTGGCGTGAAAAATTCATTAAAATCAGGAAATTTTAAATCTACACGGTTTTTTTTCTCAAAAAGGCTTATTTTCCTCATATTCAAAATATCAATCTTTGTCTTGTCTTTTTGGCTGTTGTTTTTATTTCTTTTACCGTAAACATCTTGTAACTTAACAATTGTATTGTCGTTCTTTAAAACATTTCTTAAAAAAAAGTTTGAGGTGTAATTTGGAATAGAATTTTCACCCATTTTATCATATACTTTTTTCATAAATGGATCTAGGTTAGACACAACAACTTCCTTCAATTCAAACGTTTTAGCCTGCATAAAAATGGTGTCCAGCTTTTTTATTTCTTCAAAAGTTGTTTTAATCGGAATGTAGCCTAGTAAATTAAAATTGATTTCGTTATTGCCAGAAACAAAAGAAAATAAACCATCTTCATTCGTTGCAGAATTATCACTCTCATTAAATATATTTACATTCCCCAAAGGTAACTTAGTCGAGATATCAACGATTATATTGCTGGTTCGCAAAGTTTGCGATTGCATAGAGAAACAAATAAAAATGACAAAAAATAATCTTAAAGAAAAAAGTCGCATAAACCAAATATGTAAGAATTAGAAAGCGAAAATAAACTATTTTCTTATACTTATAACTTCTTAAGTACTTATCTTTTTTACTTTCAATTCAACTATAAAATGAACTGCATAAAACTTAAACAATCAAGAAAAAACTTCTTTCAAAACATCCAAAGATTTTGGTCTTTTGAATCCGTCGAGATGAAAACTGTAATAATCGATTAAAATTTTCAAAAGCAATTGTCTTTCTATGACATGAAACGTTTTTTGGTCGGTGTCGAATTTCAATTGAATTAGTTTTTTAAACAATTGGCTTTCATGTTCACTAAGGGAACTAATGGCATGAAAAGGAGCGAAAACTCCTTCGGTCATTTCGAAAAAAGGCATATCCATATCCGAAGTGTCTGGATAAAAACCAAGGTACTTTGAGGTTTCCAGCATTAGAATCAAATGAAAATTGGCAATTTCATCGTGTTGGTCCAACCAATGCAAAGCTGTTTCTAGAAAAGTAAACAAGGATTCGTTTTTTTCTTCCTCATGTATTGAATGGTTTAAAATTTCGGAAAGAAACATCACCATGGTACTTTTGTAAATATCGGAATGGATGGAATGAAAAGGAGACGAAATTTTTACTTCTTTGAAGTTTTCTAAAGTCCCTTTGTTTTTATGAACCGCTTCAATTTCGATGATCGTCAAAGGTTGAAAATAGGCCATTTTTTGACTCGCCTTTCGAGACGAAAAAGCATCCCGAACAAAATAAGATTTCAGTCCGCTCGATAAGGTAAAACATTTTACAATCAAGCTTTTCTCTTGAAATTTTAAAGACGAAATGACTATGGCTTTGGTTTTAACTAGCATTTTGTTGGGTTATGTGTTATACGTTATCAGTTATACGGCTCACTGATCACTAAAAAACTGAACACTGAACACTACCTTATAATCATCACTTTTTTGACTTTGGTTTCTACGCCATCTTGAGCAGAAACAAAAATCATATATACTCCCGATGCTACTTTGTATTTTCCAAAAGCAGTTGTGTCCCATTCTAAAGTTCCACCTTCGGTAGTCGCTTCATAAACCAGATTGCCTGCCACGTCTGTAATTTTTACATTGGCTTTATTGAGTAATCCGTTAATTTTTACAGTACCTTCATATTCAGGGCGAACGGGATTGGGATACACATATACATTACTCAGGTCATTACTGGCCGTTGTTGCAATTCCTTTGAAAGAAATCAATCCTTTGGAAGTCGCTATAAAAACGGCTCCTGTACTGCTGTTGATACTAATATCGTTTATTACATTACTCGGTAATGGCGAATTGTCTGTCGTAAAATGGTACTTGGTTTCCTGACCATTGGGTGACACCATAAATACACCTGCATCGGCAGTTCCTATCCATTTATAATTCGCTCCATCAACTTCTATGTCGGTTATAAATTGTTCGTATAACAATTCTTGAGCCAAATTATCTTCCAAAATAATAATGCTTTGGGTTGTCAACTGGCTCTCGGTTTGAAAACTATTTACGTTTGATAAAACCCTTAACCCTTTTGTTGTTCCTATCCAAAGTTGGTTTTTGGTGTCTACAGCAACTGCTCGAACATCTTGAATCGGTAAATTTCCTTGGTCTGTGCCAAAAGTGATTTTCTTGAAGGTATTGCTGCTTTCATTAAATCCGATTATACCGTTTTTATTGGTTGCCATCCATTTTGTACCATATTTATCGATGACCATAGTGGCAAAATCATTGCTATTAAAGTCCGATAATATTTTATCCATGGCATAACTTTTCCATTGCCCACTAGAGCTAAGCATTTTTAAACCATTGGCAACCCTGCAATTCGTCACCCATAAATTACCCGATTTATCAAAGGCAGAACCATTGATCCTGATATCAATATAATTAGGATCTGGCGGACTGATAGCTAATGATTCTAAACTACTATTGGATTTATTGTATAAAATTGTTGGGATATCATTTTCAATTTTTAACAAACCCGAGAAAAATGAACTGGCGTACACATTATTCTCATTGGTTGGATTGATTGCAATTCGGGTCATCGATTTGGCTCCAAAAACTGAATCATAAGGAATATTCAACCAACCCGAAGTACTGTATTTACTGATTCCAAAATCATCCAATGGATAAGGATTGTAAAAAACATCATAATCACCATATACAGTCCAAAGTTGTGTTGGAGTCACTTGCAACGAGAAAATATTGTTGCGGGAAGGCCCAATTGGTGTTATATTTTCATAGGTTGATGTGGACAAAAGCGAAGTCGTAATCAATCCGTTTGCGGTTGTACCAATATAAATCGTATCCTTTATTATCGTTGTACTGCTAAAACTTGAATTTATTTCTGAAATTTGGTTTCTGTTAATTTGCCGTTGCAATACCATTTGATTGTTATAAATAAAGATGTTATAGGCTGTCGTTATGATAAAGTAATCGGTAGTAGAACGAAAATTAGTGATTACTTCCGCCAATGGCAAAAAACCAATAAACGTATTGGAACCCGAATCGTATTTATGAACGTAACCTACTGAATTTACTGCATATAAATCGGTGCCAAAAGCAGTGATCCCTGACCAATCACCTGCGGTTGTCACTTGCCATTGTTTGAAATCGATTAAATTAGGATTGGCGGTATCCCCTTTTCGAATTCCGCTCGAAGTGGAAGCAAAAATAACTCCATTGAAAACTGTAGTTTGAGTTACCTTTATTTCGGATCCATTGTCACCAATAAAATAGGTGTCTCCAAACTTGGACGTGGCCAAATTGAATTGCACGATTCCAAAGTCTGTTGCAACATAAACAATTCCATTAAATTCATCAAAGTTATTGATTCGCTTAATGTTGGCAGGTAAATTTTTATTAATAATATCGACCACTTTGAGCATCGATCCATCGGCTTCGTTGATGACCATGAGCAATCCATTCTGATAGCCAACAATCGTTTTGTTAAAAGTTGGACTGTAATAAAGTGCTGTAATGGTTTCACCTGAAAGTCCATCAACAGTTGTGGTGGTTTTTATGCTATTTGTATTGCTGTCTTTGGAAAACAGTACATTCTCGGAAGCAGCATAAATAGCAGTTGGCGATTGAGATAATGCTTTGATTTGGGTAAAAGAAAAATAGCCTTGCCAAGACAAATTACTTTGGGCAAAAGTGTTTTGTAATACGAATAAAAAAAGTAGGTATAAAAGCCTTTTTTGCATGGAATGGATATTGATTCACAAATATAGTACAAAGGAAAGAAATAAAGATTCTGGAATAATGATTCTCGGTTAAACGCATTAGTTTAACCCGGATTCAGCATTAGACATTATTACGCAGAGTCACACGAAGAATCACAAAGTTTTTTAAGCTCCATTCAATGAATTCGATTTCCCTTTGCGTGTCTTTGCGAATCCTTTGCGCATCTTTGTGATATTTTTCCTATTGAGGAGTCTCCGTTTAAAAAATGACTGCTGATGGTTTTAGGAGATTTTGTACCTATCCAATCTTAGAAAAATTTAACTAACATTTTTTCGTATGCTTTTCTTTGTCCACCTCGGAAATAAACGTGGCCACAAAAAGTGTAACCCAACTTTTCGAAAATTTTAATCATGGCAAAGTTGTCAAAATTTGTGTCTGCTTTTATACTATAAATATTATTCTGGCGAGCAAAGTCTTCTATATGTTCCATCATTTTTTGGGCACAACCTTTCCCTAAATAAGCCTCGGAAATAGCCACACGATGAAACACAACAAAATCATCATTGGTCAACCACTTTCCTTCAATTTTTGCATATTCAGGTTCATCATTGATCAATATGGCGCAATAACCAACTATTGTTTCTCCATCGGTCAATACAAATCCTGTCTCTTTTTCAATATCTTTTTGTACCACATCGGGGTTTGGATAACCATCCTGCCATTGATTACTTCCGTCCTTTTTTCTCCTTTCTATAGCCAATTGCAAAATAGCCCATATTGAAGGGATTTCAGCTATTTTGGCTTTTCTAAAGTGGTATTCCATTAGTGTAATTTATTTATTTATACAATTGCAGTAACTATCTAGTGCTGCAAAAAGAGGTTGGGATTAATTAAATCCACCGAAAACTGAATGAACACATACATCTTCATAACTTACCTGTACTGTTCTCAAATATATTCAATAATACTTATAATTTCTTGAAAAATTTTTGAATATGTGATTTTACTTTTGGTCTTAAAAAAATATAAATATCTCGTTTTCCTTGAAGTTGTGGTGTTCGCGAAAGGGATAGGAACTAGCTACCGAAGTAGCGTGGAGAGCCCGACCGCATTATGGAAAGTGGGCGAATAAGCGGGGTCTAAAGTTGCCCACTTACTATAATGGGGTTTCGCCCAGAAATTTTAGATTTTAGACTGCAGAGTTATGATTAACAATTTTTGAATTCAGTTCGCTATAAGCACAAAAAAATGCCTTTAATCTTTACAGAAAAAAGGCATTTCAATATATTTATATTCTGAAGTCAAAAATTATACTACTCCTTGAGCAAGCATAGCATCGGCAACTTTTACAAATCCTGCGATGTTGGCTCCTCTTACGTAGTCTACATAACCTGCGGCATCCGAACCGTATTTCACACAAGATGCGTGAATGTCTTTCATGATGGTTTTTAGTTTTTCGTCTACTTCTTCTGAAGTCCAGTTTAAACGCAATGAGTTTTGTGACATTTCAAGTCCTGAAGTTGCAACTCCACCAGCATTTGATGCTTTTCCTGGAGCGAATAAGATTTTTGCTTTTTGAAAAACGTGAACTGCTTCTGGCGTAGAAGGCATATTTGCTCCTTCGGCAACACAGATACATCCGTTGGCCACAAGAGTTTTGGCTTCGTCTTCGTTTAACTCATTTTGAGTCGCACATGGCAAGGCTACATCACATTTTACTTCCCATGGACGCTTACCTGCTACATATTTGGCATTTGGATATTTGGCAACATAATCGCTAATTCTTCCTCTTAACTCATTTTTGATTTCCATTACGTGTGCTAATTTGGTAGCATCAATTCCGTCTGCATCGTAGATATATCCAGCAGAATCAGACATTGTTACTACTTTACCACCCAATTGAGTTGCTTTTTCAGCAGCATATTGTGCTACGTTTCCAGAACCTGAGATTACAACTGTTTTACCAGCAAAACTTTCTCCTTTGGTAGCCAACATACTTTGTGCAAAATATACATCTCCGTATCCTGTAGCTTCTGGACGGATTAATGAACCTCCAAACGAAATTCCTTTACCGGTTAAAACTCCAGTAAATTCGTTTCTAAGTCTTTTGTATTGACCAAACATGTATCCAACTTCTCTTCCACCCACTCCGATATCTCCTGCAGGTACATCGGTGTTGGCACCAATGTGTTTCGACAATTCAGTCATAAAGGCTTGACAAAAACGCATTACTTCATTATCTGATTTTCCTTTTGGATCAAAATCGGCTCCACCTTTTCCACCACCCATTGGCAATGTAGTCAAGCTGTTTTTGAACGTTTGCTCGAAAGCCAAGAATTTCAAAATACTTAAATTTACTGATGGATGAAAACGGATTCCTCCTTTATATGGTCCGATAGCCGAGTTCATTTGAATACGGTATCCTCTATTAACTTGTGTATCACCTTTATCGTCTGTCCAAACTACTCGAAACATTATGATTCGATCTGATTCGACCATTCTTTCCAAAAGCATTTTGTTTTGGTATTTCTTGTTTTCTTCGATAAAAGGAATTACTGTTTCAGCAACTTCTGTAACAGCTTGCATAAATTCCGGCTCGTTCGGATTTCTTTTGGCAACTAATTCGATAAAATCTGTAATACTTTGTGACATGATTATTAAATTATAAACGTTTCAAAAAACGCTTCCGTTAGTTTTGCAAAGATACATCTTCTTTAAATATTTTAACTTTTTTTTTGATCATTTACTACAAAATTATCTTTTTATTAATCATTTATAATAAATTCAATATATGGCCCATGTATTTTACGAAATCGATGTAGTTTTCGTAATGAATCGATAAAAACCTACTGTTTTTTAAATATTTGAGAATAATAATTTGAGTGCACATAGTTTTTATATCTTTGCGCCATTTTGAAAAATAACCTACTATGATCAAACACAAACTATTAGTAATCATTATCCTATTTGGATGTATCGTTCCAGCTTTCCCCCAATCTGGAATTGTACACGAAGTTGGAGTAATTACTGGCCGCGTCGAATTCCGGTCCGATTATGGGCAACGTGACAATACCCAAACCAATTTAAACAATATGGGCTTTGGTATTGCAATTGTCGATTATATGAACTTCTCGTACAACGACAATGAGAACATCTATTTTAAAGAACATTTCAAATTAAGATCCGAATTATCTTATAGCAAATCAAGTTTGAAGCACTATGGCGAATGGATCAAAAAAAATTCCATTGGATCCAAGCAGCTCGAAGCGATGAGAGGTACTACTCAATTAATTAATTTAGGTTTCCAACTGGAATATTTCCCTTTGCATATTCATGATTTTGAAAATACAATTGGAAGTTTCGCGCCTTATATAGGATTGGGAGCTCAAATGAGCTATTATACAGCGACTGCGACATCGACTATGGGAGAATTAGGAAATGCGACTACTACTCACCCTAAATATTTGGTTCCATCTGAAGGTCGTCCTCATGGCTTTTCTAATGAAAGTAAAGCCGTTCTTTCGGAAACTGTAAATATCGGAACACGATATAAATTAAATAGAATGTCGGATCTTGTACTTGATCTAAGAGTTCAATATTTCAATTCAGATTGGGTTGATGGTCTTAATCCAAATAAAGAATTGTATCTAGAAAATAAACAAAATGACTGGCTAACATTTGTTGGTGTGGGTTATATCTATTATTTAGAATACTAGACAAAATAGTTCAAAAAAAATCCCAATTTTATTCGTTTAATAAAATTGGGATTTTTTTTACACCTTTATTCTAATGCCTGAATCAAGTCGGCAATCAAATCATCAGCATCTTCGATACCAACACTCAATCGTACCAAATCGTCTGTGATTCCAATTGCTTTTCTTTTGTCCTCCGGAATTGATGCATGCGTCATTAGTGCTGGATGATTGGCCAAGGATTCAACTCCACCCAAAGATTCTGCTAGAGTGAATACTTTTAGTCTTTCTAGAAAATCAATTGCTTCTTCTTTTTTACCTGAAACAAATGTAAACGAAACCATTCCTCCAAAACCGCTCATTTGTTTTATCGCGATTTCATGATGTGGATGACTCGGCAATCCTGGGTAATAAACTGTTTTTATTTTGGAGTGATTACTCAAAAATTCAACCACTTTAGCGCCATTTTCACAGTGCCTTTGCACTCTTAAATGCAGGGTTTTTATACCTCTAAGTACCAAAAAACTATCCATTGGCCCCAAGGTCGCTCCCGTAGCAAATTGCTGAAAATGCAATTGGTCTCCCAAAGCTTCGTCTTTTACAATCAAAGCACCAGCAATTACATCTGAATGCCCTCCTAAATATTTAGTGGCCGAATGCATAACAATATCAGCTCCTAAGTCCAAAGGCTTTTGTAGATAAGGTGTTGCAAAAGTATTATCAACAGCAAAAAGGATATTATGCGCTTTGGTAATTTTGGCAATTTCTTGAATGTCGGCCAATTTCATTAAAGGGTTTGTTGGTGTTTCTACCCAAACCATTTTGGTTTTCTTAGTAATCAACTTCTTGAATTTATCCAAATCATTCATATCGACAAAATGAAATACAATTCCGCTATCTTTATAAATACGGGTAAACATTCTGTAGGTACCACCGTATAAATCATCCATAGCGATGATTTCGTCACCCGCTTTAAACGATCTTAAAATACAATCCGTAGCGGCCAATCCTGATGAAAAAGCCAATCCGCGTGTTCCGTTTTCGATACTCGCCAAAGCATTCTCAAGCGCTGTACGTGTAGGATTTGCGGCTCTACTGTATTCGTAATCTGGATTTAAAGGCTTTCCTGGACTTGTTTGTACAAAGGTCGAGGTTTGGTATACTGGAGGCATTACCGCTCCTGTACTTGGATCATGATGTTGTCCACCATGAATAACTTTGGTATTGAATTTCATTTGGATTTTTGTTTTTTAGTTAGTTCTTAGCTAACCTCTTTTTTATAAATTGACCTGCAAAGTTAAATAAACTTTCTGATGCTCATCATAATTCCAATATGCAAGCCTTCGTGAAAGTTATTAAATTCAATTGCTCCTTTTGTGCTTTTTAAAATATACCCCGTAGAAGTTGGATATTCTTGATAATTCACAAAAATTCCGTTTTTATAATCAACTTCTAATTGGTCTATTGTTTGAAATAACAATGCTTGGATTTGATTGGCTTCTTCTTGTGTCACATCGTGTTCCGGTTTGGTACCCTTACGATATTTTTCAACCATCTCATCAGACACCGCCATTGGCAAACCTGATAATTTATAAACTAATAATTGTTGCGTCACCACAATATGACCTAAATTCCAAATTAAATTATTACTGAATCCATCTGGAATTTTATTCAGTTGTTCTAATGTGTAATTTTCAAAATAAGAACTCAACATTTTTCTGCCTGTTCTGTTTACTTCAAATGTATCTTGCATGATTGTAATTTTTGCATAAAATTAAACATTTTAAGTGTCAAATGATTTCCTTTGCATTCAGAAAAAAGAAAAAAATGAATAAAATATACTATCTCGCTTCTTGTGACACCTGCCGCAAAATTATAAAATCACTACCAAAAGATCATGATTTGGTTTTTCATGACATCAAACAAAACCCTATTACTATTGAAGAACTAGAGGAAATGCATCGCCTTTCAGGGAGTTACGAAGCCTTGTTTAGTAAAAAAGCACAATTGTATAAATCGATGGATTTAAAAAACAAATCCCTTACCGAAGCCGATTACAAAAAATTCATACTAGAGCATTATACCTTCTTGAGTCGTCCAGTTTTTATCATTAATGAAAAAATATACATTGGCAATACACAACAAAATATACTTCAAGTAATGAAAGCCTTGGTGTAAAAAAGAAAGGATTACTCTGGGGTCAAAACAATATACAGTGACTTAACTCTAAATTACGACTGAACACTGAACACTTTTTTCTTTATCTTTACACTCTAAATTTCAATGTCATGAGTTTACAAATCATTCAAAACGAAAAAGGAAAAGCTGCGGGAGTTTTTATTCCTATAAAAGAATGGAAACAGATGAAAGCAAAGTATAAAGATCTGGAAACTTGGGATGAACCAGAACAAACCGAAGAAGAAATCCTAAACAACATCCGCCAAGCTGTTGAAGAAATGAAGTTGATAAAAGCTGGTAAACTAAAAGGAAAACCCGCAAGAGAGTTGCTAGATGAGCTATAAAATAATCGCTATCCCAACATTTGATAAAGAACTAAAATCATTGTCAAAAAAACATCGCTCAATTCCAAAAGACTATGAAAAACTTTTGGACGACTTGGAATCAAACCCCAAAAGGGGTGATGAAATTCTTCAAAATTGCTATAAAATCCGAATGGCAATTGCTTCCAAAGGGAAAGGTAAAAGTGGTGGTGCTAGAGTAATTTCTTATATTTATATTCAAGAAGAAACGGTTTATTTACTTTCTATTTACGACAAATCCGAGCACACTTCAATTTCTGATGCTGTTATTCGGGATTTGATAAAAAGTCTAGATTTAGATTAAAAGACCCAACCTCAACTCTTCTTCGAAATAGATGGAGATTTAAAATAATCAAAACCCCAAATTTAGTAATGTCTAAAAGAAATCTTGCCTTAATTGGCGCCACTATAGTTTCTATAATTTACGGCATCACTTTTACCATTGCCAAAGATGTAATGCCAAAATACATCGATGCCTACGGATTCATCCTTATGCGCGCTGGAGGTTCCATGCTTTTGTTTTGGTTGGTTTGGCTTTTTATGCCTAAAGAAAAAATTGCACTGAATGATTTTCCTCGAATAATTGCTGCTGCATTTTTTGGAGTTGCCTTTAATATGCTGACTTTTTTCAAAGGGTTAAGCTTAACCTCTCCTATTTCGGCCGCGGTCATTATGGTTTCTACACCAATGATTGTCTTGGTACTTTCGGCCATTATTATAAAGGAACGCATGAAAAAAAGAATGGTATTGGGAATTGTTCTTGGTTTGATCGGAACGGCATCTCTTATACTTTATGGAAAATCCATTGGCGATACTTCGCAATCTGGATTGGGCAACTTTCTGGTTTTGGTCAATGCTATTTCATATGGATTCTATCTGATTATAGTAAAGAAATTAATGAATAAATACAGTGCTTTTACATTTGTAAAATGGATTTATTTATTTGGTTTTGTAATGGTTTTGCCTTTTGGATGGAGTCAATTTTCAACTGTTGATTGGACTATTGTTCCAACAGCTATTTACTGGAAAATAGGTTTTGTGGTCGTAATTTCTACCTTCTTAACTTATTTGTTAAATTTACTTTCGATGAAAGAATTAAAACCAACCACAGTAGCCGTTTTCATTTACTTGCAACCCTTATTTGCCACCATTTTTGCCATTAGTTTAGGTAAAGACACCTTGAGTTTAGTTAAGATCGGTTCCGCTCTATTAATATTTACTGGAGTTTATTTGGTAACACAGAAGCCCCCTAACCCCCGAAGGGGGAATTTCAAGACTTCTTAATTCCCCCTTCGGGGGTTAGGGGGCTTTTTTTATTATCTTTACACACTTTTAGAAAACAATATGATACAATCGATGACTGGTTTTGGTAAAGCTACTTTGCAATTACCTTCCAAAAAAATTACAGTAGAAGTAAAATCTTTAAACAGTAAAGGTTTGGATTTAAATGTACGAATGCCTTCTCTATATCGCGAAATGGAATTGGGTTTACGCAACCAAATCGCACTGAAACTAGAAAGAGGTAAAGTAGATTTTTCTATTTTTATCGAAAGTACCGCTGAACAAACTTCGACCAAGGTTAATGTGCCTATCGTAAAAGCATACATCAATCAATTGAGAGAAGTATATGCCAATGCCGATGAAACCGAGTTGATGAAAATGGCCGTGCGCATGCCTGACACCATGAAAATTGAACGCGAGGAAATCGACGAAAATGACTGGGTACAAATTCAAACCGTAATCGAAGAAGCGTTACAAAATATTTTGAATTTCCGTAAAGACGAAGGTCAATCTCTAGAAAACGAATTTCAATTGCGTATCGGGAATATTCGTCAATATATGACCGAAGCTTTGGCACTGGATCCTGAGCGTGTTCAAGCGATAAAAGACCGTTTGCAAACTGCCATAACAGAATTGAAAGTCAATGTAGATGAAAACCGTTTTGAGCAAGAATTGATTTACTATCTAGAGAAACTGGACATCACCGAAGAGAAAGTACGTTTGACCAATCATTTGGATTATTTCCTGGAAACTATCAACGGAACCGAAGCCAACGGTAGAAAACTAGGATTCATTACCCAAGAAATGGGTCGTGAAATCAACACTATGGGATCGAAATCGAACCATGCGCAGATGCAAAAATTAGTGGTTCAGATGAAAGACGAATTGGAAAAAATTAAAGAACAAGTATTGAATGTACTATAAAGTTAACCTGCAAGTTTTTTTTTTAATCCTTGTAGGTTTCCTATTTTAAAACCATACCTACAAGGTTCAAAAAAACCTTGCAAGAAAAGCATAAAGCAATGAAGAAAGGAAAATTAATCGTATTCTCGGCACCATCGGGATCAGGAAAAACAACCATAGTTAGACATTTATTAGGAAAAGAAGATTTGAATTTAGAATTTTCGATTTCGGCAGCTACACGGGAAGCACGTGGCGAAGAAGTAAATGGCAAGGATTATTACTTTATGTCTTTGGAAGAGTTTAAAAAACACATCAAGGCCGAAGATTTTGTAGAATGGGAAGAAGTCTACAGAGATAATTTCTACGGTACATTAAAAAGCGAAGTAGAACGCATTTGGGCCAAAGGAAAAAACGTGATTTTTGATATTGACGTTGCAGGCGGATTACGCATCAAGCATAAATTTCCTGAGGAAACTTTGGCTGTTTTTGTTAAACCTCCAAGTGTTGATGAACTCAAAAGAAGATTAAAGGAGCGCTCTACCGAAAGTGATGACAAAATCAATATGCGTATTGCAAAAGCTTCAGTAGAACTGGCTACTGCGCCACAATTTGATGTAATTATCAAAAATTATGATTTACCAGTTGCTCTGGAAGAAGCGTATCAATTGGTGAAGAATTTTGTAAACAAATAAATTTAAAAATTGAAAGATTTAAAAATTAAATTCACTTTTCGTAATTTTTAAATCTTTCAATTCTTAAATCTTTCAATTAAACTCATGAAAATCGGACTTTATTTCGGAACGTTTAATCCCATTCATGTTGGGCATCTTATCATTGCCAATCACATGGCCGAACATGCCGATTTGGATCAGGTCTGGATGGTGGTTACGCCACACAATCCACTGAAAAAGAAAAGCACTTTACTCGATGACTATCACCGTTTACAAATGGTGCATCTTGCCACCGAAGATTTTCCTAAAATAAAACCTTCGGACATAGAGTTCAAATTATCACAACCCAACTATACCGTTCATACTTTAGCACATTTACAGGAAAAACATCCAGATCACCAGTTTTCCTTGATTATGGGAGAAGACAATTTAAAGTCATTACACAAATGGAAAAACTTTGAAGTGATTATGGCACACCATGATATTTATGTATATCCCCGCATTTCTTCCGAAACTGACACAAGCCTTAAAGACGAGCTAGTGCATCAAAATTCGGATTTGAAAAACCATCCCAAAGTACACATGATAGATGCTCCTGTTGTGGAAATATCTTCGACTTTTATTCGAGAAAATGTTAAGAGAGGAAAAAATGTTCAGCCTCTTTTACCTCATAAAGTTTGGGAATATATTGATCATAATAATTTTTATAGAAAGTAGTTAGATTAAAACTGCTTTTAATTCAGTTTCAATATCCTGAAAAATAGCACTCAAATTATCATTTTTTCCCGACAATAAAAACATATCGGTAGTGGGCATTTCTTTGCTGTCCCAGATCAATTGCAATTTATTTTCTTGGATCAAATTTTTCGCATTGATATTCCAGGTAACTGCAACACCTGTGTTTTTGCTGAGGATTTCAAGCATTTCATATTCGGATGGAATAATATAATTGGCTACCATCGAAGGTCTTTTTTTGGCAAAAACATGCAACCAAAATAATTTAATATGCGGAATTCCAGCATCATGACTGTACCATTTTTGATCGTTAAGCCAATTTTCAACGGAAACATAATCATTGATCTTACAATTTTGTTGGATGCTCGAAAGATCAATATTGTTTGAACCCACGATAATTTGTTTGATTTCACCCACCTTTTTTTGAAGCGTATCAAAAGTGTCAAATTTCTTGGTTACTATAGCAAAATCAAGTTTTTTGGAATTCACCAAATCAAACAGCGCATCATTAGTATGGAATGTAAAATCGATAAAATCAAATTTGGCAATCAATGCGCTCCCAATACTGCTCATTAAATGTCTGGAAATACCGACCGACAATAAACGATTGGCATTGAAAGCCTTAGCTCGAAAACCATTTTCTACATTTTCCAGTCGATCTAAGGCATCAATGATTAAATTATTGAGTAACTTAGCATATTCTGTCGGTTCAACCCCCTTGGACTTTCGATTGAAAAGTTTGTAACCCACATGTGCCTCCAACATCACTATTTGCTGACTTACTGCTGGTTGACTGATAAATAATTCTTTGGCAGCCAAAGAAAAATTTCCGTTTTTATACACCGATTTAAACGTTCGGTACCACTCTAGATTAACCATGATATAAATATATTTATCACAAACATAATTTAAATTATTTTTACTAATACCATATTCGCCATAAATTTGCAGTATCAAAAAATCAGTCATGAGGAAAATAACCGTATTAACAATTCTAGCATTAACCGTAAGTTGCTTTATAGCAACAGCACAAAAACAAAATAACAAAAAGATGAAAAAAGTATTATTTGTAGTTACAAGTCATGATCAATTGGGTAACACAGGAGAAAAAACAGGATTTTGGACAGAAGAATTGGCTGCTCCTTATTATGCATTGTTGGACCAAGGTGTAGCAATAGACATTGCCACTCCAAAGGGAGGACAACCTCCAATTGACCCAAAAAGTGCTGATCCAGCATCGGCAACCGAAGACACCAAACGATTTGATGCTGACACCGTTTTATTGGAAAAACTAAAAAATACCAAAAAATTAGCAGACGTAAATCAAGCTGATTATGATGCGGTTTTTTACCCAGGAGGTCACGGTCCACTTTGGGATTTGGTTGAGAATGCAACTTCTATTGCTTTGATTTCAGATTTTTATACTCATAAAAAACCAGTTGCTTTTGTTTGTCATGCACCAGCAGCTTTGAAAAATGTAAAGGTAAATGGCCAATTTTTGGTGAAAGGAAAAAAAGTAACTGGATTCGCTAATACCGAAGAAGAAGCAGTTGGATTAACTAAAATTGTTCCATTCTTATTAGAAGATGCATTACAAACCAATGGCGCAACTTATAGCAAAGTAGCCGATTGGCATCCTTATGCAGTAGAAGATGGTTTACTAATTACGGGTCAAAATCCTGCTTCGTCAAAATTAGTTGCTGAAAAATTATTAGCTCAATTGAATTCAAAAAAATAATTAAAGTTGCTAAGATGCCAAGAAGCTAAGCTGCTAAGATTTAAAAAACTTAGTTTCTTAGCTTCTCAGTAACTTAGTATCTCTTAAAAAAAACATCATGTTAAATTTCGAATTATACAATCCTACCAAATTGGTTTTTGGAAAAGGACAAATAGAAAAATTACCAACACTGATTCCTGCCAATGCAAAAATTCTTCTTGCATATGGTGGAGGAAGTATTTTTAAAAATGGAATCCACGAGCAAGTTCGCAAAAGTTTGGAAGGATATGAAATTGTTGAATTTGGAGGAATTGAAGCCAATCCACATTTTGAGACTTTGATGAAAGCCGTTGCAATCATCAGAGAACAAAAAATTGATTTTATTCTAGCTGTTGGTGGCGGAAGCGTTATTGACGGAGTAAAATTTATTTCGGCAGCCGTTCCTTTTGAAGGAGACCCAATTGATATTCTTAAAAAGAGAATTATTTTTAAAGAAGGATCAAATGTAATTCCGTTTGGTACCGTATTAACTTTGCCTGCAACGGGAAGTGAAATGAATTCGGGATCCGTGGTAACTATTGCTGCTACTCAAGAAAAATTAGATTTTGGAGGTGCGGCTTTATTTCCAAAGTTTTCAATTTGTGATCCAACGGTAATTGCTTCTTTACCAAAAAGACAATTGCAAAATGGAGTTGTAGATGCGTATACACACGTTCTCGAACAATATCTAACGTATGTACACGAAGGATATCTGCAAGATCGAATTGCGGAAAGTATTTTGCAAACCTTACTTCAAATAGGACCAGATGTAGTAGAAAAACCAACCGATTATGCTTTGGCTTCTAATTTTATGTGGAGTTGTACGATGGCATTGAACGGTTTGATACAAAAAGGAGTTCCAAGTGATTGGGCTACTCACATGATTGGTCATGAATTGACAGCACTTTACGGAATTGACCATGCCCGTACATTGGCTATTATAGGACCAAACTTATACAAAGTTATGTTTGAAACTAAAAAACGAAAATTAGCACAATACGGAAAACGCGTATTCAATTTAACGGGTACTGAAGAAGAAATTGCTTTGGCTGCCATAGATAAAACTGTAGCTTTCTTTCATACAATGGGAATGAAAACCTTGTTATCTGAAAATGCAGAAAATATCGAAAAAACAGCTGATTTTATAGTGGACCGTTTTGAGAAAAGAGGCTGGAAAGCTCTAGGAGAAAAGCAAAATATTACTTTAGAAAAAGTGAAAGAAATTGTAACGATGAGTTATTAATTGCTACAATAAAATAATACATAAAAAAAAGGCGTTCACTTAACCAACAAGAACGCCTTTTTAAAATACTAAAACAAAACTAACTAACTCAATTTTCATATTTAAAATTCTAAACAATTTATTTATAATCACTTACAACGTAAGTATTGTATTTATATTGTGTAAAATCTAAAAAAAATATAAATATTTTAATTTTTTAATAAAATATTTATATAGCCCCCTAAATTCTAGGCTTCGCAAAAAAAATTAATTTGTATTATTGGTATATTTTTAAGTACTTTTGATTAAATTTAATAAAAAAATGGCCGATAATTTAAAATTTGCAGTAATTGGTGGTGGGAGCTGGGCAACTGCTATAGCAAAAATGTTGTGCGTAAATCTTCCTGAGATTGCATGGTATATGCGAAATGATGCTGCAATAGAACACATTAAAACACACAAACACAATCCAAATTATTTAAGTTCTGTTGAGTTTGACAACGCAAAACTCAAACTTACCAATGATATAAACGAAGCGGTTGCATACGCAGATTATATTATTTTTGCTATACCGTCTGCTTTCTTAGATGGTGAATTAGCAAAATTAACTGTTTCCCTAAAAGACAAAATAATTTTTTCTGCCATAAAAGGAATTGTTCCTGAAACCAGTTTGATTGTTGGTGAACATTTTCATTTTCAATATGACATTCCGTATTACAATATTGGTGTAATTACCGGTCCTTGTCACGCAGAAGAAGTTGCTTTGGAAAGACTATCTTACTTAACCATTGCTTGTGGCGATCCTGCAAAAGCTTCGATTGTTGCCAAAAATTTATCAGGTAATTATATCAAAGCAAAAATTACTGATGACATTATCGGAACCGAATATGCCGCAATGCTTAAAAACATTTACGCCATTGCCGCTGGTATTGCACATGGATTAGGTTATGGTGATAATTTTCAATCGGTTATCATGAGTAATGCAATTCGGGAGATGAAAAAATTCATCAAGAAAGTGCATAAAATGAAGCGAAATATCAATGATTCGGCTTATTTGGGCGATTTATTGGTTACGGGTTATTCTGTTTTTTCGAGAAATAGAATGTTTGGTAATATGATTGGAAAAGGATACACAGTAAAATCGGCACAAATGGAAATGAGTATGGTTGCCGAAGGCTATTATGCCGTAAAAAGTGCTTATAAACTCAACCAAGGTTATGGAGCCAAAACACCAATAATCGATGCTGTTTATGCTATTTTATATGAAGGAAAAGAAGCTAAAACGGTATTTAAAAAATTGACTGAGGAATTGGATTAACACCTATTTTAATAAACATAAAAAGGCCCTATTTAAAATTTTTAAATAGGGCCTTTTGTCGTTTTGGGATACATCAAAAACGATCCTTGACAATCATTTTTTCAACATGACTTTGACCCTCAGAATCCATTATTTTTACAAAATAGAAACCATGTAATTCCAAAGGCAAATCCATTCTAATCTCGGTCTCGTTTTCAAATTTCTTTTCTAAAACGGTGATTCCTTGCATTGTTATTATTGAAACTTTAGAAATTAATTTTGTTGTAAATTCATTTCCTTTTTCATGTCTTAGGCTTACAAATACAACATCATTGACTGGATTTGGATACATTTTGACTACTACCAAATCATTCTCAACCGTTTTGGATTGAATCGTATTGATAACTTTGTTTGTTGCCAATGCAGCATCTTGATCAAATTGAATACTTGCCGTATTTACAATCTTAGTCTCCGAATTCAATCCCGCTATTGGTTGCACAGAAAACGAAATATAACCTTGCCCCTCTGAACTGTTTTCTATTGAAGAAGGCAAATTGATTGGATCCCAAGTAAATTTCACTTCTCTGCCTACAATTTCAGTTTTTACATTTTCATGACTTGATGCCATCACTTTTAAGGAATTAATATCCAATTCGGCAGACAATTCATCTACTATAATCACTTTTTGAGCAGGGAAATTTCCAACATTCTCAAATCGAATGGTATAATTTAAAACTTGGTCTGACAAAATATATCCTTCTTCTCCATATCCTTTTGGAGAAACCAAAATATCATTTGGATCGATGGCTCCATAAACCAAATAGGTTTGTTCAACAAGATTATTTAATGGTGTACAATCCGTATCCGGCGAAAGAATCTCTCCTTTAAATACAAATGTATTCCCGATTTGAACCGAAGCATCATTGCCATGAGAGAATGAAATTGTTTTGTTTTCGAACGCATTCAAATTACTTATGGACCATGAATATCTATTATAAGTAATCCCGTTTTCGACAAAGGATTGCTGTTGAGAATACGGTATCGATGGGTTTTGAATTGTAATAGCTGATGGTGCTACAAAATTCACTGTAAAGTTTTGTGCAACATTTCTGGTTTGGTTTGTTGCTACAATATTAAATTGTCCATTAGAATATCCTTTTCGTATCGCAGTTCCTCCCATACTCAATTTCAAATCTGAAGTGCTACAAACTGGAATCGCAGGAATTTCTATTACATCTGCAACATTGTAAGTTGTAAGATCTATTTCTTTTGCGGTTACTGAAGCAGACAAACCATTTTCTTCAAGTATGCTTAGATTACATTTTTTATCCGTACTAAAAAAGCTAAATAACCCATTGACATCTGAATAAACTTTACTATCCATTGGCATGATTTTTATACCTGCCCGAGTAATAATTGGTTCTTCTGCTTGTTTTTGTCCGTCATTATTTGTGTCAAAATAAACCAAACCATTTACTTTTTGCTGATACGGTTCCGTAATTTCAACTATTGAATTGATAGCTACATTTTTTACTATTTGTCTTATTCCGCTTGGCCATTTTACTTCAACTGAATCTATGACAGTTGTAGCTCCCAAACCAAAATGCTGGTTATAAGAACTCTGTCCTCCAAAACCGCTTTGACTGTTTATTTCTCTATATTGTATACCATTTGTAGTATGAGTACTAATTTTGGCTCCAATTGAAGATCCGTTACTAACTGTCGCTTTTAATTTGAATTCTACCCAATTGTTGGCATTTCCGTTGTTTACAAAAATGTGGTTTTTTTGATTCGAATGTGTGGCGACGGCTAAATCTAAATCACCATCATGATCAAAATCACTCCAAGAATGGCCAAATGATAATCCAAAATTAAACGTAATCATTTCACTTTGATCTTCAGTGAAATTTCCTTTGCCGTCATTAAAATACAGATATTTTCGACTTTTATCATTGGTTACAAACAAATCCAAATCACCATCATTATCAATATCAGCAAAGCTACAACCGTGTGAGCTTCCTCCTTGATTTACAACCGAATTTGAAATTTTTTCAAAACTTCCTTTTCCGTTATTTTTATATAAAAAATTAGTAGTACTATTTGAGTTGGTTACAAACAAATCCAAATCACCGTCATTGTCTATATCACCCCAACAGCTTCCTACAGATTTTCCGCCCTCGGCATTAATAACATTATTAGCTTTTGAAAATGTTCCGTTTCCATCATTATGAAATAAAGAATTATTTTTCCCAATTCCATTAGGAACAAATAAATCCATAAAACCATCTTGATCATAATCTGCCCATGTTGGTCCCAAAGAAGAATTGGCTTCTAGAGGGATTGCTTCGGTGGTGACTTTACTAAAAGTTCCATTGACATTATTTTTATGCAATTCATTGTATTTCGTTGGAAAATAATTGCACATAAACAAATCGACTTTGTTGTCATTATCATAATCTGCAAAAGTACCGCCGTGATAATAAGAAACGTCTTTAGTAAATGCTTTTGTGTTGTCTAAAACAAGAGTCCCTTTATCATTTCTATAAAAACTATTTGAAGTTCTTGTATTGTTCAATACCAATAAATCTGGGTCTCCATCATTATCTGTATCTGACCAAGTATTACTCATAGAAATTCCCGCTTCTGGTAGTACTTGTCCTGTTGTGAAACCTCCTTTTTTGTTATTCATGAAAATGGAATTGGGAGCCGTTAAATCTGTATCAGTTACAAACAAATCGTCCCAACCATCTGAATTAATGTCCACCCAACTTAATGTCCATGAATTTGTTGCATTCAAATTGAAAACGGTATCTTCAAAATGAGAAAAAATCAATTTTGAAGTGTTTCTTGTATTTACAGAAATAGAATTTGCAATAGTAGATTGTTGAATTTCATTATTTATTTTTCCTGTAATAATGGTTTCAATTGTTGCATTAATAGTTTGACTTAAAATCTCCCCATTATTTGCCCCGACTGTAGCAACAACAGTAGTTTCAACTGAGTAAACAGCGTTAGGTTCTAAGGTTTTAAGGTCGTTAAATACTACTTTAGTTTTGTCGGTAAGTTCTTGAATTTCTCCAATTGTGCTTTGATTATTTGAATCAATTATTCTAGAATCAATCACTTTTAATCCATCTTGAACAATAACTTCAATTAATGGTTCTGTAACTTCTGAAGTCGTAGTAATGACAGAAACCGCTTTTGCCTTTTCAGTAGGAATCAAAGTATTGTCATTTATGAAACCCGTTTGGGTAAACGAATGACCAAGAGAACTTCCGGTATAGCACATCCAATTGTCGTTGAAATTACTATTCATTACAGAAATATCAGCATCACTGGTCACGGATAAATAGGGTTTATCCGGACCCGAATTGGTTCCTGTACCGTTATAAATTGCCTTCCATTCCGCTAAACTTATGGAGCAATCGGCATAACGTTCTGGAAGAATTGTATAGGTTTTCTTGAACTTTTTCCCGTCGCTATTGGCATCTTTTATTGTTACCGTTGCACCATTTTTTGAAAACAAGTACAAATGCGAAAATTGACCTCCAAATTTTAAGCCTGTAAAAGGATCGACTGCATTTGCTTCGTTGCCTGGTGGCGGAATGTAGGCCAAGAAATTTTTTCCAGCCGAAGTTCCATTGTCTGAAGAAACCATAGTAGCCATATCGGAAGTTCCTGGAGAACCCGTTTCAAACCAATTCCCTTCAAAAACAGATACTTTTTTACCTGGACTGCAACTGATTCTAAAAACGGTATTGTATGAAACATTTCCATCTGTTCTTCCAACCCAGTCCCCTGCTTTTGATTTATTTAGGGTGAAACTTTTGACAGCAACCCAATTCCCATTGGAGTATCGATCCAATTTTATGGCATTCGAATCATCCCAACTTACAATTCGGATTTCTTGTTCACCCCCAGATTGATAAGGCACTCCAAAATACAGCAATTCACCTGAGGAACTACCATTAGATGTAGGTACATAACCACCCCCATCTCTTTCGTTTTGAAATAATGCTCCGTATTGAACCGTAATGGGTTTATTGGAAGTAACAACATACGTTTCGCCAGATATCATAACATTCTTCCCTTCGGCGGAACTGTAAATAAGGTCTTGCCCTATGTTTAAATTCTTACTGAAAATTAGAATTGGATTTTCTGAGTTTACATCCGTAAATCCGGTATTGGTTTTGGCTTGTGTAGAAATTTTATGAAACTGAACCTCTGTATTATCCTGATAAGCAAACACATTAATATCCCGATTTGAAGAACTAATCATTGGAGCATAAACTATGAATTTTTGTCCAATTGAACTTTTATCGACACTAGGAACCCAATCGTGTTGCCAATCGCTATTGGTACTTTGGGAAGCGTAGACTAATTTATTTGATTTAATAATAAAATAATCTCCATCCCATTTTAGAACTCCGCCAGAAGCATAACGGGCATCATCATTGATACCGTTGTCTTTGATGTACAGAATGTAACTTTGTCCAGCTTTCAATACACCCGTCTTACTATCATCGGTGTCACCATCAGCTCCATCATCAATAATTTCAAATTGGGTGTCATCATAAATAGCCGTGACTATTAGACAAACGTCCCTCTTTACAGCATCGTTGTTTGGAGAAAGATAAATTTGAAAATACGTAGACGGTTCGCCCGTAGCCAATATTTTACTTGTCGTTAAGAAGAGAAGTAAAAAATAAAATAAAGTTTTTTTCATGATATTTGATTTTACGAAAAATCAAAATCAATACTTGTGCCTAAATTACCATTTATAGTGTTTTCAAGGACTGCCAACTTTTTTAAAACAAAAAACTTTCCATATTTTGGAAAGTTTTATTAAATTTTAGAATATAAAGCGCTGTTTTTTAATACACTACCACTCCATCTACGAATAAAAGAGGTACTTCTTCTACTGCAGTTTCATTGATAGAATTGGCTTTGAAAATAAATTTTTTATCGTATAAGGTGTTGCCGATGAAATAAGTCACCATAAACTCATTGTTGAGTGCCAAAACACTTTTTTCAATCATTTCGATTTTTACTACCGAGACTGCTGGAACTTCTATAAAAGCGTGACGCAAAAGTGATGTTTTTTTCATTTCTCCGTCAATCGTACCAAAAGCTTTAGAAACTACCATTACGCTGTCCAATTGAAAATCACTGTCATTTATCAAATAGGCATACCATACTTTCTCCATAAAATCATCGCTCCATTCTTGAACGGCAGCAAGGAATACGTTTTCTACTTCGGGGATGGTGATGTCAGATTTCATTTGATCTTTGATTACAGATTAACGATTTTAGATTTTAGATTTAAACTTCTAAAATTAAAAAACGCTTGTATGTTTTGTTTTTTGCTTTCCTGCAAGGTCTTTTTCCAGACCTTGTAGGTGTTTGTCTTTTATGTAATTCCTACAAGGTTAAAAAAACCTTGCAGGATAATCTATTCCACTAAATATATTGATTACGGAATTCCCTAGCCCAGATGGGAGCAAATATCCTTTTATGCCGGTGTTCGGCATAAAAGATATTGTGGACAGCTGGAAATAGCTCCTTTTCTGGATTATGATAATAAAAATCGTTAATCTAAAATCTTTATATACTTGATTTGAATTGCTCTAAGAAACGTACGTCATTTTCATAAAACATACGGATATCACCAATTTGATACAACAACATCGCAATTCTTTCAATTCCCATTCCGAATGCAAAACCGTTGTATTCGTCTGGATTGATGTCGCAATTTTTAAGTACGTTAGGATCTACCATTCCGCAACCCATAATTTCCAACCAACCTGTTCCTTTGGTGATACGATAATCGGTTTCGGTCTTAAGTCCCCAATAAATATCGACCTCCGCACTTGGTTCCGTAAATGGAAAATAGGATGGACGCAAACGAATTTTTGATTTCCCAAACATCTCTTTGGTGAAATACAAAAGGGTTTGTTTCAAGTCGGCAAAAGACACGTCTTTGTCAATATACAATCCTTCCACTTGGTGAAAGATACAGTGTGAACGGGAAGAAACAGCTTCATTACGAAAAACTCTCCCTGGAGAAATAGTTCGAATAGGCGGTTTATTGTTCTCCATGTAACGCACTTGCACGGATGAAGTGTGCGTACGCAACAAAATATCTGGGTTGGTTTGTATGAAAAAAGTATCCTGCATATCACGCGCCGGATGGTATTCTGGCAAGTTTAATGCCGTAAAATTATGCCAATCGTCCTCAATTTCTGGTCCTTCGGAAACGTTGAATCCAATGTTTGAAAAGACATCAATAATTTGGTTTTTTACCAATGAAATTGGGTGACGAGAACCAATAATTGTAGGTTCGGCTGTACGAGTTAAATCGCCATAAAACCCTTTACTTTCTTCTTTGTTTTCTAATGTTTCTAGGATTGATTTTACTTTATCTTCGGCAGAAGTTTTGAGTAAATTAATCACTTGTCCAAATTCCTTTTTTTTGTCATTTGGTACATTTTTGAATTCGGCAAAAAGGTCTTTCAACAATCCTTTAGTTCCTAAGAATTTTATTCTAAATGCTTCTAATTCTGCAGGATTTTGTGTAGAGAAGGCCTGTGCTTCGCCAATATATTCTTTTATCTTGTCTATCATTTTCGATCCGTAATTGAGAGTGCAAATTTAGCTTTTTTTAGTGATTCGTGAAAAGTAATTAGTGATAAGTCTAAAAAAAATTAACAATAAAGCTAATTTCTAATCACTTACAACTAATTCCTAATCAATCAATTCTCTTTCCAAGAAATAATTAACAATTGCTTCTTTCATCAAAACGGATTGTTCCCCCGCTTTCAAAGGAGGTAATTCTTCTTTTACTTTATAATGTGGCCAGCCGTCTTCGTCAAAAAATTCAAATTCATAAAATCCGTACGGTTCCAATAAGCGGCAAATGGCAATGTGCATCAAATTGAGTTTTTCATCTTTTTTGTATTCACGATGAACCTTCCCGAGTTCCTGTACTCCAATTAAATAAATAATAGCATCCAAATCTAAATCTTCTCCTTGCGAAAATTGATTGGAAAGTATATCGACAAGCCGTTCCCAGCGTTCTTTCAGTTGTGTGTCTCTTGACATTTTTTTTTTTTATTTTAGAATTTAGATTTTAGAATTCTTATGAGATGATTGAGTCAATCTAAAATCTAAAATTATTTCCAGCAAAGATAAGAACTTGAAATTTGACAATGGTTACCGAACAATTCTTTTATCTTTACGCTTTTAAATTTTAAAATAAAAAAAATGAGTTTTTTTGATATTATTCTTGGTGGGTTCTTGTGTTATTCATTTTACAAAGGAATTAGAAACGGACTTTTTGTAGAATTGGCTTCTTTGCTTTCACTAATATTAGGAATATACATTGCTATTAAATTTTCTTCAATTGTCAAAGATTTTTTATCGAATTGGCTGCATTGGAATCCTTACACGGTACAAATTTTTGCCTTTATTTTGACTTTTATTGTGGTTGTAATTGGGATTTATATGTTGGGCAAATTCCTGACCAATATTGCCGATTTTGCTTTTCTGGGCTGGATAAACAGTCTAGGTGGTGGTTTTTTTAGAGTATTGAAAACTGTTTTAATCATGAGTATATTTCTAACAATTTTCGAAAAAATGAATTACCATAATTATTTAGCCAAAAAAGAGACCCTTGACAAATCGATTTTCTTTAACCCGATACAAAAAGTAGCTGGATATATTTTTCCTTCTATCGAAAAATGGTATGACAAAGCGAGGAAGTAGCGTTCGAAGTTTTCAGTAATCCGATTTTAGTCGAAAGGATTATCTTTTTCCGTTCAATCAGTTGAATGCATTCTTAAAATAAGATAGCCCATAGTCGAAAAACTGCGGGCTATTCTTTTATATAATAATTTTTTATCAGTATCCGTGACTAATCCCAAAACGAAAAAGTAGATCACAGATTCAAAAGATTTACACAGATTTATTTTATAATGCATATAAAACCTATGAGATTCAGTGTTATCAATAGCATAAAAATATATTGGGTACACTTTCTGGACAGTCTTATCATTTTTTTAGATCGGAGACAGAATACTGACTACTACTTCACTTCCTTAATGGCTCCGCTATCAATCCAACCTTCGGTTCCATCAGTCAATTGAATTTTTTTCCAGTTGCCTAGCGTTTCTTCTACATATACTTTGGTTCCTTCGTGTAAAACAAAAATGACTGAACCAGCCTTTTGAGGTTCACTTCTTACATCGGATGATTCTGCAAAAACGATAGCTGGTTTTTCATTATCAAAATGGCTTTTCTCAAAAAAGGCAGCCGAAATACTCATCACAACAAGCAATAGAATTACAAACATTCCAAAAAAGAAAACTCTTTTCATCACTACGTTTTGTGAAAAATAATAGCCTATAAAAAAAACCAATACCAACATTGAGAAGCTTATTGAAATCCAAGCCCAAGTTTCGAAAGGATAAATACCCGTAAAATCACGAAGCAACTTTGCAAAACCCACTTTTGGGACTACTTTAATCTCATCTATGGTTTGCTTTTGGGCAAATTTAATATTGTTTAAAACGGCTGGGTTGCTAGGATCTAGAACTAAAGCTTTCTCATAGTTATAAATTGCAAGAGCGGTTTGGTGCAATTTATAATAACAATTCCCCAAATTAAAATACAATTCAACAGATTCCTTATTGTCATTTAAAACTGATTCATAAGCTTTGGCCGCTAAATCATATTTCCCGTTTTGGTACAAATTATTTCCTTTTTCGAAACCCGTTTGTGCAAAGAAAACTTGCGAGATTAATAATAGTATATAAAAAATATTTTTCATTTTCATTTTTTTTAAGATGCTAAGATTCTAATTTGCTGAGATTCTAAGTTTCTTAGGTGTTAAATCTGTTTTTCTAATTCGGAAATAATAGTTACCGCTTTATCAAAATCATGTTGAATCGTTGCACTCGATGATGGCGCATATCGGGCTATCTCACAGTTTTCGGTAAGTGCAATAAAACTATTTACTACTTCTGGATTGGCTTTTCTAGACAATAATAATTCCTGAATATTATCTTTACTCATTTCTGAAGTTTCGATATGCAACTTGGCTTTCAGGAAATTATGCATTGCTTTTTCTAAAGCTACATAGAAAGGGGCTTTGTTATTAATTTGCTTTTTGGCTTCTGATAAATATTTCTTAGCCAATTTATTGTTCATTTTAATTCGGTTTCCAAAAACATCACTATCAATTGCTTCTTTTTTCTTTTTGAATAAAACAATCAAAGGAAGTATTAAAAAGGGCAAAAACAACAAGGTGTAAAATGACGTAGAACCAAAAAATTCAGGCTGTTTTCTTGCTAGAAGTTCTGTTTTTAAGTCAATAAATTTAAACTGCTCAATTTTTTCAATTTTATTTTTACCTACATTGGCATTAGAAGGAGCCTCGGCAGTTTGGGTAGGACCATCTAGAACATTAATTTTAATTTCTTTTGAACTAATGGTTTTATAAGTTCCTGAACTCAAATCAAAGTATGAAAATTGCATTGGTTTTATAACATAATCCCCTTTGTATTGTGGAATAATAGTATAAGAATCTGAGATTTTGCCATTCATTCCAGACAGTGGTGTGTTTACTTTTTCATCATGAACCGCATCATACATTTCTAATGCATTTGGTACTTCGGGTTTTGGTAAAGTAAATAATTTTAAATTTCCAGTACCTGTAACGCTCAAAGTTAAATCCAAGCTTTCGCCATTTTTTAAAGTTGTTTTGGATGGTATTGCTTTAAAATCAAATTTACCCACAGCTCCTGTAAAATCGGCTGGTTTTCCTGCTTCTGGCAAAGGTTTTACACTAATAGTTTTAGCTCCTGCTGAAACTCTCTTATTCCCATCGACTAATAATACCCGACCAAACATATCTCTTCGATTGGTTGGTAATTTTACGCTTATGTCTAACGACAAAGGCTCTATGACTAGTTTACCAGACTTTTGTGGATATAAAATAACTTTTTTTAATACTACAAAACGGTATTTTTCCCCTTTAAACATTCCTTCCTCGCCAACTAATTGTTTAATGTCAATGTTTTGGCTCCAAAAATCATTGTATTTGGGTTTACTGAGTTCATTCCAATTGTTAATTCCAATATTATAACTAAAATACAATTTATATACTACTGTAATAGGTTGATTAATATAGGGATTGGTATTCGAAATATTAGCAATTAAATACAGATTGTCATCGGCAGAAATTTGAGAATCGTTTGGATCTCTTGGTTGCTCCGTTGCTGCTGTAACATTGATTTTTATAGGTTGTGTTTTGTAAATCTGCCCATTATATTCAATCATAGCTTGTTTGATGACCAAATTTCCTTTTTGATTGGGCAACAAATAATAGGAATAACTTTTCTCGAAAGATGTTTTTCCATTAATCCATGATTGACTCACTTGTTGACTCGGTCCTGCAATAATTCGGAAACCTTCAAAAGAAGGTTGTACAAAATTATCGCCATCAATATTCATTACAAAATCGATACGAAGTCTCTCGTTGAGTCCAAGCGTCGTTTTGCTAACTCTTGCCTCAAATTGAACTTGAGCCATAAGTCCTTGAAAACATAATAGTAATAGAATTAAAAATCTTTTCATTACTGGTTTAATCGTTACTGTTTTATTTGTATCAATTTAAAATATCTCATGTCAATTCCTATTATAAAAAACTACCAATCTTTCTCCGTTTTCACAGGTGAACCTTTTACTTTTTTGGCATTTACTTTATCTTGAATTTTCTTTTCCTCATTATTTACAGCATCCAATAAATTTTCGGTTCGTTGTTTTGAAATTCCTCCAGGTTTTGGTTTAGGTTGCCCTTGATCATCTTTTGGTTTACCGTCTTTTTTGTCTTTGTCCTTGTCTTTATCGCCGTCTTTCTTATCGTCTTTTTTGTCCTTATCTTTATTCTTGTCGTCTTTTTTGTCTTTATTTTTATCTTTGTCCTTATTCTTGTCTTTCTTTTTATCGTCTTTTGGAGGAGGATTATCCTTTAGCATTTTTTTGGCCAAAGCATAATTATATCTAGTTTCATCATCTTCTGGGTTATTGCGCAATGCGTTTTTATAAGCTTCTACTGCTTGAGTATAATCCTTCTCTTTCATATAAACATTACCCAAATTATGAAATGCCTTATGCTTTTGGGATCTTGTTTTTAAATTCTTTAACGCATTTGCATACGCAAATTTGGATTCTGAAAATTGATTTTGCCTGTATATTGCATTTCCTAAATTATATGGAGCCACTGTTCGATTGGGGAATTTTGAATGTGAAATTCTATAATTTGCTTCAGACTCTGCATAATTTTTAGCTGTATATTCTTCATTTGCATTAGGCAATATTTTATCTTTCTCTTGGGCATTGGCGCCAAAAGCAAAAAGTAATAGTAATATGTATATGATTTTATTTTTCATTTCTATTTATGTTCCTTTCAACGTATTTTAAAAAACTTCAATTTTCGTTAATGCTCTTTTGATACTTTATTTATTCTCGTTAAATAAATCTAATTTTTTGACCCATTGGGTTTTTCTCTCTAAAAAGAAAATATCCAAAAATAACAGCACAAACCCCAATCCTAAAAACCATTGAAATTGCGATTGAAAATCGGCCATTTCCGTGGCTTCAAATTCGGTTTTTTGTATTTTATCCAGGGTTGCTTTTATGTATTCCAATACTTCTTTGGTATTGTTTCCGTTGACATAACCTCCACCGGTAATTTTGGCAATAGTCGCTAAACTATTTGGATTCAATTTAGTAATTACAATTTCACCTGCATTATCTCTTTGGTAACTTTCAACAATACCATTTTTTTTTAAAGGAATAGTCCCTCCTTTTTCGGTGCCCAAACCTATGGTAACGATTTTCATTCCTAGTTTTTTTGCTTCTTCAGCGGCTGCTTCGGCTCCTTCAGAATGGTCTTCACCATCAGAAATCATAATCATTAATTTGCTGGTCTTACTTTTATCATCAAAATAAGTACCCGATAATTTAATGGCCTCATCTAGTGAAGTTCCCTGAGACGAAACCAATCCTGGACCCATGCTTTGCAAGAACATTTTGGCAACACTATAATCAGTTGTAATTGGCAATACCGGAAATGCACTACCTGCATAAGCAACAATTCCTATTCTGTCGCTTCCTAATTGATTGATGATTTGAGATACGATTTGTTTGCTTTTATCCAATCGGCTTGGAGCAACATCTTCACAAAGCATACTTTTGGAAACATCCATTGCAAAAACAATATCAATTCCTTCTCTTTTAACCGTTTCTACTTTGGTTCCTATCTTCGGATTTACTAATCCAACAATTAAAGCGATCAAAGCTAAAATCAGTACACCCAATTTCAAAACAGGCTTAAAAATAGAACGTTCAGGACTTAATCTTTTAATGATTTCTAAATCTCCAAACTCGCGTTGTTTTTTTCTTTTCCAATATAAATTAAATAGAAAAACCACCACCACAAGCGGTAATATAAAAAGAAGGTATAAATAATTTTGTTCGTCTAATTCCATTTTTAATTTTAGATTTGCTTCGCCAATTCGCCTTTGGCTCGGGTCTGAATTTAGATTTTAGATTTTTATTCTAAAATTATAAATCTAAATTTTGATATTTTTTTCTATTTAATTTAGTTGCTCCAAATTCCTGAATCGGGGGTTAGGGGCTTATATAAAACTTCTGTAAACTGTATTGCGAAACCCTATTTCCAATAGCAATAAAAACCCTGCAAGTAAAACAAAAGGTCTGAATTTTTCGTCATAATCATAGAACTTCAATTCTTCAATTTCTGTGGTTTCGAGTTTATTGATTTCATTGTAAATTTCAGCCAATTTATCATTACTGGTTGCTCTGAAATATTTACCTCCAGTTTTCCTGGCAATATTCTTCATTAATTGTTCATCAATTTCTACCTTCATCATTTGAAATAGAAATTGACCATTTGGTGCAATCGCGTATGGGAATTCCGCCATTCCATTAGTTCCTATTCCAATTGTATAGACTTTTATGCCATACTGTTGAGCGATATCTGATGCGGTTTCTGGTTCGATAAATCCAGCATTATTTACACCATCTGTCAATAAAATTACCACTTTGCTTTTGGCCTTACTGTCTTTTAAACGATTAACCGCTGTTGCTAGTCCCATTCCAATTCCAGTTCCATCTTGCAAAACATTGTCATATTTTATACTTCGAATGGCATCTTGAATTACAGCTTTGTCACTTGTAACGGGTGATTTTGTATAGGCTTCAGAAGCATAAACTACCAATCCAATTCTATCATTGGGCCTTTCTTCAACAAAATCGGCTGCAACTCTTTTTAGTGCTTCCATTCGATTTGGTTTCAAATCCTTGGCTAGCATACTTCCTGACACATCGACCGCAACCACAATATCGATTCCTTTTGTCGTTTTGGTTTTATTGCTAATGTCTACCGTTCTTGGTCTTGCCATTGCTATAATTAATGAAGCCAATGCAACTATTCGCATCACATTCAAAACGGGTTTTAACTTTGCGAGTACTGATTCTGTTCCTTTGAATCCTTGAAGCGAACTTATTTTTAAAGTAGCCGTTTGTTGATTTTTTTTCCAATATAACCAAGCAATAGCAAATGGAAGCAAAAGAAACAACCAAAAAAATTCTGGATTTAAAAAGGTTATTTTTTCCATTAGTTACTAGTTGTTTTAAGTTCTACAGCGTTCAAAATACGGTCTGTTAATTCTGTTGCATAACGATCTCCTTCTTCGTGCAAAATCAAAATTTGTTGTAATCCTCCAGCTTGTCCGAATAGAAGGATTTCATAATAAATTTTAGTACTGCTCTGACTGTTTCCATCTATTCTTGAGAAAGTACCAAATCCTTTTTTACCAGTAATCCCGTTAGCCGTTTGAAAATCTTCTTGCTTGACAATCATGTTTTGAGCACCTTGTGATTCTAATGCTTTTAAAGAACTTTCTATAGATTTAGACAAATCTAAAGCACCTTCTTGTTTGTATTTTATAGTTGACACCATGATATAAAAATTATCCAATAAACTCCCGTATCCGAAAGATTGCATCTCTTTTATCAAAGCCATTCCCTCTTTGGGTAATGTTTTGGTCAAATCCATTCGTTTCAACACTTTTGGTGTTTCAATAATTACCCCTGGATTTCCGTACTCACTTTTTACCCATTCCCCTTCTAATAATTCTTTGGTTGGATGGCCTAGAATATTATCTTTTACAAAATCAAATCCTTTGGTTGCAATAAAATAAGTTGCTGTAGCAAAAAGCAGGAAAAGCACAGAAGCCACCGAAATTGCAATTCGTTGATTTCTTTTCTTCCTTAACATTGTTTTGATTTGTTTCTGCTTCTGAGCTTCGTTCAAAATCAAATCTTCATCCACAGGCACTTCAACAGGAATCGCTTCATCAAGTGTTAGAATTGCTCTTTGAATTTTATTCCTATCCTCAGTAATTTCGAATTCTAATGGTTTTGATTTAGCAAATTTCACTAAATCGGCTTGTTTTAAAACAGTGAATAAATTCTCAATTGTTTCTTGAGAGAGCTTCATTTTCTTTTTTAACGATGCCGCTTTTAGTCCTGCAATCAATTCAGAAGTAGTGCTTTCCATGGCAGGAATTTCAATAGCTTCTTCAATATAATTTCGGGCAATATCCGTCAATTCACTGTAATATGCTTTTACTTCACCATGCTGCCAAAGTTCTTTTTTCTCTAAAGTATTGAGTAAACTGGTCGCTTTTTCTATGGGAGTTTTATAGATTTCTTCTTCAATTTTTTTCTTTTGACGAATTTTGACATACCAATAAATAAAACCTCCAATTCCTAATATTAATAAAATTCCCAAAAGATATTTCCACCAATCTCCCAATGAATCTTCGGCTTTTACAATGTCTTTAATGTCATACATTTTTTGTTTTAATGTATCTACTTGAACATTAGCCACCTCAACTTTTATAGAATCAGTCAAAAAAGCTTTATTGTTTATCAGAATTTTGAAGCTTGGAATCGTATATCTTCCGGAATCAAATTGAGTCAAACCGTATTTTTTGATTAATTCGTACCGATCGTCTTTTTTAATAGTATCAATTGGATAGGAATGAATTACCTCGAGCGCACCAATATTTTTTAGTCTTGGGAAAACCACTTTAGACAACGTATCTACCGAAGTTTTTAAAGTCAATTTAAACTCAGCTCCAATTTTGTTTTTTGTGGTATCAATACTGGTAACTACTTTTTGCTGTGCAAAAATAGAAGTCGAAATCAGCAGTAAGAATATTATTAATTTTTTAAGCATTGATTTTGGGAAATTTTGATTTTTGATTGAAGGTTAACGATTTTTGATTTACGATTTCTCTATAAATAAAAGATTATTTTCAATCCAAAAAAATATTATTTCAAAGTTGTTTTTGCTGTTTTTATACTTATAAATAGTTAATCAAAAATCTGAAATCTTTATCGGGATTTAAAATAGCCTAATAATTTGGTTACATAACTTTCATCCACTCTAGTATTTACAACACCTGAACCTGATTTACTGAAAGTTTCTTTAAAATAGTGTACATTATCATGATAGTATTTTTCATAATTCATACGCACGGATTTTGAACCTGTATTAATCAATTTTGTTTGTCCTGTTTCTGCATCGGTCATTGAAACCATTCCTAGATTGGGCATTTTTTCTTCTCGAATGTCATACACTCGAATACCCGTAATGTCGTGTTTCTTAGAAGCGATTTTCAACGTTTGTTCATAATCTCCCGACATAAAATCCGAAATAACAAATACAATCGCTTTCTTTTTTTGGGTACCCGATAAAAATTTTAAAGCTTGAGCAATATCGGTTTTATAACTTTTAGGCTCAAATTCTATCAATTCTCGAATGATACGCAATACGTGAGATCTACCTTTCTTGGGTGGAATATACAATTCTATTTGGTCTGAAAACAAAATCAATCCTATTTTGTCATTGTTTTGAGTAGCCGAAAATGCCATTGTTGCAGCTATTTCGGTAACAATTTCTTTCTTGAATTGATTTTTGGAACCAAAACTTTCAGAACCCGAAATATCGACCATTAACATCATGGTCAATTCTCTTTCTTCTTCAAAAACTTTGACATGTGCTTCGTTATAACGCGCAGTTACGTTCCAATCGATGGCACGAATATCATCTCCAAATTGATATTGACGAACCTCGCTAAAGGTCATTCCGCGCCCTTTAAACGATGTATGGTATTCTCCCGAAAAGATATGATCACTCAATCTTCGGGTTTTGATTTCTATTTTACGTACTTTTTTTAAAAGCTCTTTTGTATCCATTTTTCTTTAGTGATCAGTGTTCAGTGAACAGTGTTCAGTTTTTTAGCGATCAACAATAAGTATTCAGTAAATTGAATTCAGCAAATTTTTTATTATAAGTTTATTCTCCAAAGTCTTTAAAATTAAAATCTTTTTACAACCACACTTTTTGAAACAAGCCTGACTGAATACTAAAAAACTGAACACTGAAAACTTTCTTATGGTACTTCGATTTCGTTTATGATTTTATTTATGATGTCTACCGATGTAATGTTTTCGGCTTCGGCTTCATAAGTGATTCCAATTCTATGGCGCAAAATATCATGAACTACAGCACGAACATCTTCTGGAATTACATACCCGCGACGCTTGATAAATGCATAACATTTTGCAGCGGTAGCCAGATTAATACTTCCACGCGGTGATGCTCCAAAACTGATCAAAGGTTTTAAATCAGCTAATTTGTATTTCTCGGGATAACGAGTTGCAAAAATAATATCCAATATGTATTTCTCTATTTTTTCATCCATGTAAACTTCTCGAACTGCTTCCTGAGCGCGTAAAATTTGTTCTACAGAAACTACCGGATTTACTTTATCATAACTCCCTTTGAGGTTTTGACGAATAACTAAACGCTCGTCTTCCATCTTCGGATAATCGATAACCGTTTTTAACATAAAACGATCGACTTGCGCTTCCGGCAATTGATAGGTTCCTTCTTGTTCAATAGGGTTTTGAGTTGCCAATACTAAAAATGGTCGGTCCAATTTAAATGTAGTATCACCAATAGTTACTTGTTTTTCTTGCATGGCCTCTAATAATGCTGATTGCACTTTGGCTGGCGCACGGTTAATCTCATCGGCAAGAACGAAATTAGCAAAAATTGGTCCTTTTTTGATAGAGAACTCATTTTGCTTAATATTATAGATCATCGTCCCTACAACATCCGCAGGTAATAAATCGGGAGTAAACTGGATTCGGCTAAAAGAACCTTGAATGGCTTGAGAAAGGGTATTAATCGCTAAAGTTTTTGCTAATCCGGGCACACCTTCTAACAGAATATGTCCCTGACCCAAAAGTCCAATTAATAATCTTTCGACCATGTGTTTTTGTCCCACAATAACTTTATTCATCTCCATAGTGAGAAGGTCAATAAAAGCACTTTCTCTTTCGATTTTTTCATTGATTGCTCTAATGTCTAAAGTCGCTGTATTTTCTTCCATATTGTTATTTTTAAACCCTTGTTTTATTGTCTGTTTTGTTTGATGGTGCAAATTGAATTTTTTTTTAGAAGTAAGATGTTAAAGAATGGTTAAAACTTCGACAAATCCCCTAATTTTAAGGACGAATTATGATTGTATTTGTCTATTTTTAAGAACTAAAAAAAATTAACTTCAAATTAGTTAAATAAACCCCTAATTTTCAAGGGGTAATCTAAAAATGAAACCATGAGCAAAATACCTTTTTCAAAAATTATTGCAGGCACAATGACTTGGGGAGTTTGGGGCAAAAACTGCACCACTGAACAAATGATAGAATTAATGAATATATGCCTTGAAAATGGCATTTCAACCTTTGATCATGCCGATATTTATGGGGTATATACTACAGAAAAAGCCTTTGGAAAAGCATTTAACGAAAGTAAAATCAACCGTAAAGACATCCAATTGATTTCTAAATGTGGGATCCAAATGGTCTCTGAAAGCAGAAAAAATACTATCAAACATTATCAATATTCAAAAGCATATATCATAGCCTCAGCAGAGCTATCTTTAAAAAATTTGCAAACGGATTATTTGGATCTTTTGTTATTGCATAGACCAAGTCCACTGATACAAGCAGATGAAATTGCCGAAGCCGTTGAAAAGCTTAAAATTGAGGGGAAAATATTAGATTTTGGTGTTTCAAATTTTACACCAAGTCAAAGCAATTTGATTGAAACAAAAACAAAAATTAATTACAATCAAATTGAGTTTTCAATTACCCATTTAGAACCAATGCTCGATGGCAGTTTGGATCACATGCAAACCAACCGAATCACGCCTATGTGCTGGTCACCACTTGGAACCGTTTTTCGAAATGAGAATGAACAATCACAACGTATTAAGAAAGTAACTCATGAATTGGCTGCTAAATATAATGTGTCTGAGGATATCATTTTATTGGCATGGATCATAAAACATCCTGCAGGAATCTTACCCGTTTGTGGCACCTCAGACAAAAAGAGACTTTCGCTTTTGATGAAAGCCACAACCGTTGAAATGGATTTGCAGGATTGGTTTGCACTTTGGACAGCGAGTACTGGAAATGAAGTTCCATAGCTATTTTTAATATTCAGTTGCAAAATAGAATGGTTCATTAATAAATTAGAAGATTTAAAGTATTCATAAAAATTGCTAAGTTCAAATGATCAATAAGCGTATTCTTATCAAAAACTTACTGGCTCACAACGATGAGAGCAGTTTCTATGATAAAAAAAGGCAGTTGAATTTGCACTCAAGAGAAGGAAAAGCCAAATTTTTGAAGCACATTTGTGCCTTATCGAATTCGAATCCGACCAATAATTCATACATCGTTGTGGGTGTAGAAGATGAGAACAATCAAATTGTTGGAGATGATTTTTTTGATGATAGCAGAATTCAAAATTTAGTGAATGCTTTTCTTGAAAATCCACCCAAAATTCAATACGAAAATGTCCCTTTCCCTAATTTACCCAAGGACAAAGTAGTTGGCCTTGTAACGATAAAACCCAATAATAAAACATCCTATTTTAAAAAAGGAATTCATACCATTCCTATCAATAGTGTTTTTATCAGACAAGGCAGTAATACAATGCCAGCGAAAGGAGAAATTGAGAAGAATTTTCAGAATATTGAAACCGTTATTGGCATCGAAAACAATTCGAGAAACAGTATCAAATATACACTGGATGGCGTAATTGATTTTATGAATTTTCGCCACAAAGACATGAGTCCAAAATATAAAGTTTTTAAAGAACTATTTGTAATGTGCTGGGCTGGAATTACAAAAAAATCAAGAAACAAAACCTATTTGTCCCGAGTGGATATTGAATTAATTAACGAACAAGTTAAGCTGTTTTATTCGGCTCAAGATGTCGTTGAAATTAGTTATGATGACGATAGTTTTACCATTGTTGAATATGTACCGTTAGGTTTGAACGATAGAACCAGTTATTACCCACTTGAACAACAAACCATCCGTTTTCAGGAAAATGGCTATTATAACATTGATCGAAAAATACTTTTTGAGCCGCCGGAATATAACAAAAAAATGCTATACCATATCTACAATTCAAATTTAGCCTTACTAGGAAAACTTGAAAAAAATATTAAATTATCGGATCGGGAAAGAAAAGATTTGAATAATTTGCCCTCTACTTTTATGATATGCTACCTCAATGGTTTTGAAGATGCCAAGCAAAAACTAATTGATGCAAAACTAGTATTAAAACCGTTTTCACAAGTTTACCTTTCTTTTAAAGAAGCGCTCCGCATATTAAGAAAAATGAAATATGATGTTCAATAAAAAATAGCTGAATTGCTTAACTGAATAATCCTGTTATCCAAACCACTATTTCATTTATAACTTGGCAAATAAAATTGGTCATTAATAGCAATAAGGTAAGAAGTGCGTTCATTTTATAAATTTTAAGTAAAATTACAATGATTCTTTATACTGAGCAATCACTAAAAACAGTGATATTTTTGAAAGTCAAATGTACTTAAAAATAATATACCATAACGCCATACAAGCTTAGAATTCAACGGATATAACAAGCAATTCAACGGATTTATTCTTAATAAAAACTTAAAATTATTAAAATGAAGTCACTTGCATCATCTCTATTAAAAAAAGTAGAAAACACACTTCTTTTCCCTTATTTTTGCAAAAAAACAAATACCGCATAAAATGAGAACATTAGTAATAGGAGATATACATGGTGGCTTGAGAGCATTGCACCAAATAATGGAGAGAGCTAATGTAAGCCCGAAAGACAAACTTATTTTCTTGGGAGATTATGTAGATGGGTGGAGTCAATCACCACAAGTAATCGATTTTTTGATTGAATTAAAAAAAACACACGACATTGTTTGCATAAGAGGAAATCATGACGAATTGTTACGAGAATGGCTCAAAGACAGCAAAGACAATGAACAATGGTACCAACATGGCGGAGAAGCTACTGTTTTGGCATATCAAAATGTGAATGGTGAAACCAAAAATAAGCATGTAAAATTCTTAGAATCATTGGAGAATTATTATTTAGACGAGCAAAATAGGATGTTTATCCATGCTGGATTTACTAATATGAACGGAGTTATATTCGAATATTTCCCTAAATTATTTTACTGGGATCGAACACTTTGGGAAACTGCATTGGCATTGGATCCAAATATGAAACCAGATCATTTGTACTATCCCAAACGATTCACATTATACAAAGAGATCTATATTGGCCATACTCCTGTTTCACGAATTGGTCAAACCACTCCCGTTCAAAAAGCCAATATCTGGAATATTGACACTAGTGCAGCTTTCAAAGGGCCATTAACGATAATGGATGTGGACACCAAAGAATTTTGGCAAAGTGAACTTTTACCAACTTTATATCCGAACGAGAAAGGTAGAAATAAAATGTAAATACTATATTTGTAAAAATTTATTACCTATTTTTATATTTATGAAAAAAATTATAACACTTTTAGCATTGGTTACTTTTGGTTTAACCAATGCACAACAAGCCTTTAAAGGAAAAGGAGATGCTAGATTTAATGTTGGAGCAAACCTTCAAAATGGTGGAACTGGAATTCAAATTTCAACTGATTTTGGATTAGGTGAAAACTTATCGTATGGCTTAGTTGGTTCATACTTATTGAATGTAGATGAAGTTTTAGGACAAACACCTGAATTTCACGATCGTTTTGATGCCAAATTTAGAATCAATGCTAACTTAGGAAGTGTCCTTAACATTGACGAAAAATTAGACATTTATCCAGGTTTGAATTTAGGTCTAAAAAACTTTGGTGCACATATTGGAGCACGATATTTCTTTACAGAAGGATTTGGACTTTTTACCGAAGCTGGGTTCCCAATTGCAAAATACAATACGGATGCTTCAGGATTTGAAAATTTAAACAATCAATTCACATTCAATATTGGTGCTTCATTTAGTATGTAAGCTGAATTTATAGTAAAAGAAAAAGCGTCTTGTTGATTAAAACAAGACGCTTTTTTATTGGAAATTAATTTTCATATAAACAGATACAATATCAATTATTTACTTATAATGATACTCCATTCTGATCCACTATAAATTTTATGTTTTTCAGAAAAACTACCTTGGTTTACGGCTAATGAAAAATTCAAAAGACTATTAAAGTAGCAAATGTCATTGTTAACAGCAACTTGTCCAAAAGTATTCACCAACTGTAATTGATTGTCGTATACTTTTTCGGTTCCTTTAAATAGTTGCACTTTTACAAAATCACCCGATTTTAAATTTAGGTTCTCAAAAGTTTTTTTATCGATGTTTGTCCAAACATTGCCATATTGAATATCTAAAATTGGAATACCGCCTTTAATAATTCCATTTTCAAAAACAGGTTTTTGGTATGGTATTTTTACAACCTCATTTGGCAATTTAGGCCCAACTTCTTCAAACTTGATTGCTTTGGAAGCCAGTCTTGCACCCGTGTAAGCATATACATCACGACCGTGAAAAGTATAAGATTCATTCGAATTTTTACGACGGTTTTTAACTTCATCAATTTCTCTAATTTCTTGTATTCCTAATTGTTCTGAAATCAAAGTCAAAGTACCATTATCTGGCGTAACAAAATAATGTCCTGATTTTGTAAGCAGAACTACGGAGTGTCTTGAAGTACCAACTCCAGGATCACAAACAGAAACAAAAACGGTTCCTGCTGGATAATATTGAGCCGTCTGAGATAGACGATATGATGCTTCCCAAATATTAAATGCAGGTATTTCATGTGTCAAATCAAATATTTTGATATCTGTAGAAACCCCTAAGGCAACTCCTTTCATAGCAGAAACTGCTCCATCTTTTGTGCCAAAATCCGACTGGAAAACCAGTACATTGTTTTGTGAAAAACCATAAAAAGAAAAGGCACACAAAAGGATTAGAAAACGTAATTTCATATTTTTATACTTTATAATTTTTGCAAATATATTCTATTTTGAGTGAATTCTCAATTTCAAAAATTTGAAAAAAGCGATTTTACTTAGCGTTTACAATTAACTCAACTTTGTAACTACCACTATTTTTATTGCTGTTTGTTTTTTTTAAATAAAAAAAAACATTTAATTTGTAGCAGAAAAAAATCGAAAAAAAATGAAATTACTAATATGTAATATTTGTATGATGATGTGGGGAACTTCTGCAGAGTAATCGTATTGCATCATTTTAAATCATTAAAATAGACAATAAACCCTCTGCCAAAAACAGAGGGTTTATGTTTTTAAATTAATTAAAATCAATAACAAAAAAGTATGGAAAAAATTACTAAAACTATTATTCCTTTATTACTATTTTTCTTCAGCGCACAATTCTACGGTCAGACCCATGTTATATCCGGAATTCTGACGAATGAAAAAGGAAATCCATTAGAATCGGCAACAATTGTTGTCAAAGGAACTAACACTAGCGCTTCAAGTGATGCGTTTGGAAAATTCACTATTACGGCACCAACAAACACTGCCGTTTTAATAGTTTCTTTGATTGGTTACAACTCGAAACATGTTGAAGTTAAAGGTGATAATACCGAAATTCAACTGATTGCACAAGACAATACGCTTGATGAGATTGTAATAGTTGGTAGCCGAAACCCGAATAAAAGTAAGCTCGAAACTACAGTTCCCATTGATGTCGTGAATTTAGCGAAAATTAGAAACGTTACGCCACAAACAAGCATAAACGACATCTTAACGTATATGATTCCTGCTTTTAATTCGAATCGTCAATCCTCTTCTGATGGAACCGAACATATTGACCCTGCGTCGTTACGAGGTTTAGGTCCAGATCAAACTTTGGTTTTGATAAATGGTAAAAGAAGGCACACTACGTCATTAGTCAATTATCAAAATACAACAGGTAATGGATCTGTAGGAACTGATTTAAGTGCCATTCCGGCATCTGCGATAAAACGTATTGAGGTACTTCGTGATGGATCTGCTGCACAATATGGCTCCGATGCAATTGCAGGAGTTATTAATTTAGTTTTAAAAGAAAATTCAGGTTTGGAAGTCAATACTACTTATGGGCAAACTTCTCGAAACGATGGACAAACAACCAACTTGAATTTGAATTACGGTCATAAATTGGGTGATAAAGGAGGTTTTATCAATCTAACAGCCGAATTTAACAATCGTGAAAAAACCAATCGTTCTCAAAATCATAATTTAATTATTTTTGATCAATCAGCTTATGATAATTATTTTGCATACGATTTCAGTAATCCAAATGCACGCCAAATAGATGATGATTTACTTGCGGCTTCAGGTCTTTCTCGTGATGATTTTAATTTTCAAATTGGTGATGCCAAAATACAAAACATACAAGGATTTGTAAATTCAATGATTCCTTTAAACCAAAATATCGAATTTTACGCTTCAGGTGGTTTTAGCCAAAGAAATGGTACTGGTTTTGGATTTAGACGTTTACCAAGTGAGACCGAAAATGTTGTGCCAGAATTATTCCCTTTTGGCTTTCAACCAGAATTAAAATCGGACATCTCTGATGCCTCATTGATTTCGGGTTTGAGATTTAAATTTTCAGATTGGAAATTAGACGTTAGTAATACTGTAGGTCAAAATGTATTTAAATATGAAGTGTCTAATACCAATAATTTTTCTTTAGGCGTAAATAGTCCAACTGATTTTAATGCCGGAAATCACTCTTTTTTACAAAACACTTTGAATGCCGATATTTCTCGTACGTTTAAAACTATTTTTAACGAATTGAGATTTGCTTTTGGAACAGAATACCGTACAGAAAAATTCCAAATTAATAAAGGCGAAGAGGCTTCTTATATTAATGGTGGTGCACAATCTTTCCCAGGATTTTCTCCTTTGAATGAGGTAAACCAAAAGAGAAATAACTTGAGTATCTACACTGATGTTGAAGTAGATTTTTCAGATAAATTTTTGGTAGGCGTTGCAGGACGTTTTGAAAATTATTCTGATTTTGGAAATACGTTTAATGGAAAACTATCTTCTAGATATAAAATTACGGATACCTTTTTTGTCCGTGCGTCTATAAGTACAGGATTTAGAGCTCCATCATTACAACAACAATATTTCAATAATATTGCAACTGATATTGTAGATGGAAAAAATTTAAATTCGGGTATTTTTAGAAACGATAGTGATATTGCCAAACAACTTGGAATTCCTGAATTAAAAGAAGAAACTTCTAAAAATTACAGTTTTGGAATTGTATATTCTCCACTAAAAAATTTACATTTTACAGTTGATGCCTATCAAATTAAAATCGACAATAGAATTATCCTAACTGGAAATTTAGGGAATGATCCTTATGGCGATCCAGTTCCAGAACTACAAGCATTATTTGAAACGTATGGTGCACAAACGGGTCGTTTCTTTACCAATGCCATTAATACTACAACTAAAGGTATCGATTTTGTGGCAGATTATGACATGAATATAGGAAATGGAAACCTTACCGTTTCGTTATTATACAACTTCAACGAAAATAAAGTAGATGATAAATTAAATAATATTCCTTCTATCTTCATTGGTCAAGAAGATGTGTATTATGGTCCTCAGGAAAGAAGTTTGATAGAAACCAACACCCCAAAAAACAAAGGAACACTATCTTTAAATTACGCCATAAATAAATTCAACTTTTTAGTAAGAAATACTTATTTTGGAGAAGTTATTCGAAACGGATTTCCTTTTGGAATTTCTCAAACCCACAAAGGAAAAACAGTAACCGACCTATCAGTGGCCTATAAAATAACTCCTAAAATCCAATTTGTTTTAGGTGCTAATAATTTATTTGATGTTTTCCCAGACAGACAAGTTTATGAAAACAGTTATTTTGGAGTATTTAAATATGCTCCAGTACAAATGGGTACAACAGGTGCTTACTATTTTGGAAGATTAAGTTTTAAATTATAAAAAAGTAAAACCAATAAAAGAGCCGTCTAAAAGTAAAAATTTAGACGGCTCTTTTTTTATAAACCCCTAATGAGATTCAAAAAATTATAGGTACTACAAATCAAATTTGATTCCTTGTGCCAAAGGTAAACTTGTAGTGTAGTTGATTTTTACAAACTTGCTTTTACAAAAATTCTTTTTATAACACCATTTTTTTCAATTCCTTGTACAATTAAATTAAATTGTTTTGTTGTTTTATGAAAAACTTTACAATGGATTAATTTGATATGGCCGAGATATGATTCTCCTTTAAAAACTTTTACAGCTTTTTTATCATACAAATTATTTGGCTCTAATTCATATCTTAAAACATCTCCTATATGAATTTTATCCGAAGGTATTTGAGCCTCTGCCAAATTAGTTATCTCAGTCACAAAAGATAAATCATCAATAGGGTTAAAATTAGCCAAAAACTCAAAATTATCGGTTGGCAATAAACCTTGGGTAAAAGCCAACATATAAAATTTATCTTCTTTCTTGCTTAAATCAACATTCCAAAAATTATAAAAATCCTGTAAATCTGGTCTTTCACTACGCATTAATCTTTGACCAAAAATTTCAATCACCTTTTCTGTATAAACCTTATCAGTGTCCGGAAAACCTTCATAATGAACAAATCCTAACTTCTTTGCTTCTGCAACGCCTTCTTGATTATATTGAAAGCGGATTCCCTCTAAGGTACTTTTTTTAATAGTACCAACAGAAATTCTTCTACTGCCTTTACCTGGTCTCCAGATAAGGTGTATGTTTCCTATTGCTTTCATAAATATTGGATTAGTTTTTCGATGCGCAAAGTTACCAATTTAAACATCAATTTTTTTCTTGTTTCCGATAATTTAAAGTTAATTAAATCCGTTGGAACATTTATATCAATATTATCAATTATCTCTTTAATTGAATCAGATTTATATTTTTTTTCGACTCTAACTATAAGCTTTTTAGTTTCAGTTGGATAGTTTTCTATCAACAATTGTATAAGTTCAAAATGCTTTCTCTTTTTTAGATAACCTTCCCAATGAATCTCTGATTCCCCTTTTCGAATATATGCTTGAATCATTTGTTGATCATTGATCATTTTTAAAACTTTTTCATCGGTATGTTCTCTACCTAAGCAACAACCGCTATCATAAATTGGTGCAAATTTATGAAGAGTAGTATTAGAATGAAGCTTTAAATTCGTTTTACTAATCTGCCTTTCTTCTTTATGCAATAAAATAAAAAATTCATTTACAAAACGCTTAAATTTCATATCTATTTTACTCCAAAATTTCACTTTTGGATTTAATAACTCTTCATTAATTTTGTCTATTGAACTTCTATAGTACATTATTATCCCCCAATTCTCTTGGTGTCTATCAGAGTTACCAATAATTGAATCTAAAATGATAATTTCAATTATGTTTTTAATGTAGTCCGTAAAATTAAAATCGATTAAAGCATTTTGAATAAATTGAAATGTATATTTATTTTGATCCTTCTCAGGATTATATTTCGAATCATATCCTGTCAAATATGTTATGCCTTCCGTGAGATTATTTTCCGAATTTAAAACCATAGATTTTGATATGCATCCTATTTTTTGTCGGTCATTTTTATCATAAGCTACATTATAATCTAACATAGGAAAACCTAGAAATTGTCCAATTTTAGATGAAACAATTTCTGACCAAAATTCTGTCGGATACAAAGTTTCTTCATTAATTTTATTAATTTTAGATCCTTTAAAAAAATATTCATCATTTGTAAAGGGGTGAATTACTATTTTTTTACTTCTTGTTCCTCCCGTACTATAATAAATATTCTTTTGCCAATCCGAAATATCTGTAAATGTTGCTTCTAAATTGGTCATCTGTTATTTTTTGTCTAAAATATAAAAAAACCGCTTTATCTAAATCAGAAAAAGCGGTTTTGATAACTTATTTTTTAAACAAAAGATTACAAATCAAATTTGATTCCTTGTGCCAAAGGCAAACTTGTAGTGTAGTTGATGGTATTGGTTTGACGACGCATATACACTTTCCAAGCATCAGACCCAGATTCTCTACCGCCACCTGTTTCTTTTTCTCCACCAAAAGCACCACCAATTTCGGCTCCTGAAGTTCCTATATTTACATTGGCAATTCCACAATCCGATCCTACTACAGATAAAAAATGTTCTGCTTCACGCAAATTGTTGGTCATAATTGCAGAAGATAATCCTTGAGCCACTCCGTTTTGAACATCAATTGCATTCTCTATAGTTCCAGAATATTTAATTAAGTATAAAACGGGAGCAAACGTTTCGTGCTGTACAATTTCGAATGAATTTTGCGCTTCGGCTATTGCAGGTTTTACATAACAACCGCTTTCGTAGCCTTCGCCAGCAAGAACGCCTCCTTCAACAAGGATTTTTCCTCCTTCGGCAACCACTTTTGTTAATGCAGAATTGTACATTTCAACAGCTTGTTTGTCAATTAACGGACCTACGTGATTTTTCTCGTCCAATGGATTTCCAATTCTCAATTGTCCGTAAGCAGATACTACGGCATCTTTTACTTTATCATAAATACTTTCGTGAATGATTAAACGACGAGTAGATGTACATCTTTGCCCTGCAGTTCCAACGGCTCCAAAAACAGCACCGATAACGGTCATTTTGATATCGGCATCTGGCGTTACAATGATTGCATTGTTACCACCTAATTCTAATAATGATCTTCCTAAACGACCTGCAACAGTTTGTGCTACAATTTTACCCATACGAGTAGAACCGGTAGCCGAAATTAAAGGCACACGTTTGTCGGCAGTCATTAATTGACCAATCGTATAATCTCCGTTGATCAAACAAGAAATCCCTTCTGGAAGGTTATTTTCTTTGATGACTTCAGCAATAATATTTTGACATGCAATTCCACACAATGGTGTTTTCTCTGATGGTTTCCAAACGCAAACATCACCACAAATCCAAGCTAATGCTGTATTCCAAGCCCAAACCGCTACTGGAAAATTGAAAGCTGAAATGATTCCCACAACCCCCAAAGAATGGTATTGCTCATACATTCGGTGACCTGGACGTTCGGAGTGCATTGTCAATCCGTGCAATTGACGTGACAATCCAACTGCAAAATCGCAGATGTCAATCATTTCCTGTACTTCACCATATCCTTCTTGCAATGATTTTCCCATCTCGTAAGAAACCAATTTCCCTAAAGCTTCTTTATTTTGACGCAATTTATCTCCAAACTGACGTACAATTTCGCCACGTTGCGGTGCTGGCATCAATCGAAATGTTTTGAAAGCTTCGGTAGCCGTTTGCATTACTTTTTCGTAATCTGCTGGTGTACTCATTTTTACAGAAGCAATTAATTGACCATCTACGGGCGAAAAACTTTCAAGAATTGCTCCGTTTGAAAAATGATTAATCCCTGTTGAAGTTCCTTCGTTTATGGCTTTAACTCCCAATTGCGCTAATGCCTCTTTCATCCCAAATTGATCTGCTATTGTTGTCATTGTAACTTTTTTAGTTAAAATTGTTATATTTTTGCGTAAAGATATTATTTTAAGGTCAATATTGATACTCTTTTGATGTTAAAATCAAAATTGGCACAAAACCTACCTCTTTATAAACATCCAACCTTTAGATTCACGAATAGTAAAATTATAGCATTTTTAATCGGTTGTTGTCATATTTGACAAAAAAAACACATTCATTAAAAAAGAAGGAAGTAATTTTATAAACTGAAATTAAATTTAAAACAGCTTCAAACATGACTTCTATTAATCGATACTTTATTGGTTTATTTTTGATATCCATTCAATTGTTTGCTCAAAAAGCAGCATTTGATATCGTTCCTTTAGGCGTAAAAGGCGGAATAGACGAAACAAATCTTTCGGCCTATTTGGTTGCTCCCATAAATACCCATGATTACATTTGTCTCGATGCCGGAACTATAAATGCTGGTATTGAAAAAGCCATTTCGAACAAAGTTTTCAAAGTTTCGGCAAGTGAAGTTTTGCGAAAATACATTAAAGGATATTGTATTTCTCATGCCCACTTGGATCATGTATCGGGTTTGATTATCAACTCTCCAGCCGATTCTTCCAAAACGGTTTACGCCACAAAGAAATGCATGGAAATGATGGAAAACCATTATTTTAATGGAGAGACTTGGGCCAATTTTGGAGACGAAGGTCCCGGTTTTCAATTGAAAAAATACCATTTTCAAACGCTTAATCTCGGGGAGGAAACCAAAATTACCAATACCAAAATGACTGTAAAAGCTTTTCCATTAAGTCACGGAAATCCTTTTGAGAGCACTGCCTTTTTGATTCAAAACGGAAAAGATGCTGTTTTGTATTTGGGGGATACAGGTCCAGATTTGGTTGAAAAAAACAATACTTTAAGTGAATTATGGAAAACAATTTCTTCGCTGATTCAAAGCAAACAGTTGAGAGCTATTTTCATTGAAGTTTCATTTCCAAATGAACAACCAGACTCTTCTCTATTTGGACATTTAACGCCCAATTATTTAATGGCAGAATTGCACAAACTGGAAGATTTTAGCGGAAAAGGTTCTTTGAAGAATTTTAAAATTATCATTACTCATTTGAAACCGCCAACCAAAAACAGGGTAAAAATCAAAGAACAATTGCAAAAACAAAATGATTTAGGAGTGCAATTAGTGTTTCCCGAACAAGGAGAACGTTTTGAATTATAGTTTTGAATTTATAAAATTTACTTCCGCTAGACCTAACAGGTTTTTAAAACCTGTTAGGTCTCTTACTTTAAAAAACTTCATTTTTTCTCTTTTATCAAATAAATATAAACTGGAAAGTGGTCGCTGAAACCAATTTCGGTAAGGGAATGCCGTAACGGATACCCTTTGTATTTACCGCTTTTCTGGATTAAAAAAGGTTTATTGTAAATTCCCGCTTTCCAATATTGAAAAGAACTGTAATCCTTTTGCAACAGCGAACCCGAAACCATGACTTGGTCAAAAATATCCCAAGAATCCCGAAAAGCAATTGTTCCGAGTCCTTTGTTGGCCATTTCTTCAAAAGGGTTGTAAATTCCAAATGAATCAACATCTTGGACTTTGCCTTTGGCGCCCAATGCTTTTTTTACACTATTATTAAAAGGACTGTCGTTTAAATCGCCCATGGTAATTATCTTCGCATTTGGATTGATGCGTTGCAGAGAATCAATAATTTTTCGGTTCAAAGCTCCTGCAGCTTCTCGAAATGGACTCGATTTCTTTTCACCTCCAGATCGCGACGGCCAGTGATTGACAATAATGTGAATTTCTTCTCCATTTAGAAAACCAGTTACCAGCAATTGATCTCTAGTGTAAACCCGATGGTTTTTAGCACTGACTTGGATAACGTCTTCGGTTTCTACATTCTCAGATGAATCTGTTTTTGCTTCTTCTTTAATCGGTTGTTCTCCTTTATATACATACAATGGAATGTTCAAATAACTGGTGGGCTGAAACTGTTTTTTTTGATACAGTAACGCAACATCAATCCCTCTTTTATCGGGAGAATCAAAATGAATGATTCCATAATCCTTGTCGATCAGTTTGGGTTGCTTGATTAAATCTTCCAAAACATCTTGATTTTCTATTTCGGCACCGCCTATGAATGTTGGGGAATTTGGATTTTCGGAGGTTCCAATTTCGGATAAAACGCGAGCTAAGTTTTCTAATTTTTGATGGTATTTTTTGGTATTCCAATGTTGATTTCCTGTTGGAGTCCAATCCTCGTCATTGGTAATGGGATCATTTATGGTGTCAAAACAGTTTTCAAAATTATAAAAGGCAACGGTATGAATCACAAATGTTTTGTTCTGTGCATTACCTTTGTATAAAAAAAGAAATACAAATAAGAATGAAACGGTTGCTCTTATCATTAGTTAAGGTATAAAATTTAGATTGACTATTGTAAAAATAGTAAATTGATTACAATTATTGAGTTTGTTTTAGAATTGTCTATATTTGTTTTTGTCTTTTATAAAAAATATTTTATCCCAAAAAATTAAGCATGCGTACTAATCCATTTCTATTTATGACAAACAAATGTGTTTTGTATCAATTTCTATTGCTTATTTTTATTTTACAATCTACAAACAGTCAAGCTCAAACTATCATGATTACACCACCCTATTTGCAAAAAGGAGACACCATTGCTATTGTGGCAACAGCCCGAAAAAACGTCGATGACAATTTGAAACCTACAATTGACTTACTGCATTCTTGGGGTTTGGAAGTCGTTATCGGGAGTACTATTGGCTTGGATTTAAATCAATTGGCAGGAACAGATGAACAACGTGCTGCCGATTTTCAACAGCAATTGGACAACCCAAATATCAAAGCAATTTGGTGCGCACGTGGCGGTTATGGTACGGTTCGAATGATTGATTTACTGGATTTTACCAAATTCAAACAGCACCCAAAATGGGTTATTGGTTTTAGTGATGTAACGGTTTTGCACAATCATCTCAATACCATGGGCTACAAATCCATTCACGGCACGATGCCGGTAAGTGTTGAAAGAACAGCTCCCGAATCGATCTCTAGTTTGAGAACAGCTTTGTTTGGTGATCCTTTGGGATATAAAATTGACCCGTTCCCGATGAATCGTTTTGGTAAAGCAACCGGAGAATTGGTAGGTGGTAATTTATCGATTTTATACAGTTTGTTAGGTTCTAAATCGGCTATTGATTGTACTGATAAAATTTTGTTTATTGAAGATTTGGACGAATATCTCTATCATATTGACCGAATGATGATGAACTTGAAACGCAATGGCTGCCTCGAAAGTATCAAAGGAATCATTGTGGGTGGAATGACCAAAATGAAAGACAATGATATTCCGTGGGGAAAAAATGCGATGGAAATTGTTCAAGATGTGACCCAAAAATATAATATTCCAATACTCTACAATTTTCCGGCAGGACATGTTCACGACAATAGAGCCTTGATTATGGGCAACATTGTGACTATGAATGTGAATGAAAATTGCAATACGGTGATTTTTGAAGCTCCATAACCCTCGAAAGGGGGAATTGTAGTGAATAAAGCAATTTTATAATTGCCTGAAATTGAATACTACTATTTTCTTTTTTTTAAATGATGGCAAAAAAGACAAAATGCTTGCTTCTAGCCCCGATTGCAGTGAAAATCCTCCCGATTTTTCTTCGGGAGATTGTAACGAAAAGCGGGACGATGCTAACAAAAATGCCTAATCTTTCTGCTTCAAAAAATAAATAATTTTACTCTTTTTTTTATTTTATAACTTCATATCAATAATTTCTAACTTTAAAAATGGCAGAACACAATGAACTGGGAAAGCTGGGAGAAGATCTTGCAGTAGAATATCTTCGGAAAAATGGATATACTATTTTGGAAACCAATTGGACGTTTCAGAAAGCCGAAATTGATATTATTGCCCAAATCGAAAATACACTTGCCATTGTAGAAGTAAAAACCCGTTCGTCATTGGATTTTGGTTTGCCTCAAGATTTTGTAAAGCCAAAAAAAATTCAACTCTTAGTAAAAGCCGTAGATGCCTACGTAATTGAAAGAGATTTGGATATTGATGTCCGTTTTGATATTATTGCCATCAATAAAGAAGGGAAATCCTTTGCAATTGAACACCTTATAGATGCTTTTTATCACTTTTAAAGAAATTTAACAATGTTATATTTGTAACAAATTGTTTTTTATGTATATTTGCAATAAAATTAGATACAAAAACTAAGTACTAACTACGTAAAAACCACTATACATTATGAAAACAGTTTCATCTATTGTTGAAAATTACATCAAAACAAAGCCTTTTTTGTTGAACGCATTGTCACTTGGCATTATTAATTTGACCTCTTTGTCCCGAAATATCATGACCGAATTGGAAAGTGAATTTGGAAAAGAGGTAAAACAAGGAGCCGTTGTAATGGCATTGAAACGATTGACTGAAGAGTTGGACTTTCGATTGAATCATAAAATTAATAAAGTAATAAAAAACATTGGTGAAATTACCGTTCGTTCGGCTTTGACCGATTATACCTTTGCCGTTTCGGATACTGTTTTGAACAAACAAGCTGACTTAATTACGGATATCAATTCGTTACCTGATATTTTTTACACTTCGTCCAAAGGAGTAAACGAGACTAATATTGTGGTTAGTAATAGTGTAAATCATTTGGTTGAAAAACATTTTACTGCTGAAAAAATGATCCAAAAACTGGATAATTTAGCTTCTATAACCGTAAAATTACCAAAAGAAAACATTGTTGTTCCTGGAATTTATTATTTCATATTTCAACGTTTGGCATGGGAAGGAATTATTATCAATGAGGTAATTTCGACTTCGAATGAGTTTACTATTTTGGTTAGTGAAAATGAAGTAGATGTTGCTTTTAAAGTGATTAAAGACTTGAAAAATTAAAAATTAGTTCTTATAATTGAAAACGAAGCTTATTGCTTCGTTTTTTTTTGTTCAAATCCTGATATAACATTCGCTAATTCCTAAATTTACATTTTTATCACAAAAAGTGTGGAGTACGCCTCTGTGCAATAAAATCAGTCTATTTATAAACACAATCACCATGTTAGCTCCTTCTTATCAAAAGTTAAAAGACCTACTATCAGCCACTATTGATCCCAAACGTATTTTAACCAATCCGTTGCAAACACTTGCCTATGGAACCGATGCTAGTTTTTACAGACTGATCCCAAAAATTGTAATTCTGGCCCACACTGAGTCCGAAGTAATCGAGATTATAAAACAAGCCAAATCACTTGATATCGCATTAACTTTTCGTGCGGCAGGAACTAGTTTATCCGGACAGGCCATTACGGATTCTGTTTTGGTTGTAGCCACGCACGGTTGGAAAAGTTTTGAACTTTTGGATAGTAATACTAAAATAAAATTGGAGCCCGGAATTATTGGAGCCAAAGCCAATAATTATTTAGCGCCTCATGGGTTGAAAATTGGTCCTGATCCTGCCTCAATCGGGGCTGCAATGATAGGCGGAATTGTTGCCAATAATGCCAGTGGAATGTGTTGTGGGACAGCCCAAAATTCCTATCAAACCATAGCTGATATCCGAATTGTATTGAATGACGGAACCATTCTAGACACTGCAAATGAGGAGAGTGTAAATGCTTTTACAAAAAATAAAATCGTTTTAATTCAAGAAATTGAAAATCTCAGAGATACAATCAAAAGTAACGAAACGCTGTATCACCTCATCAAAAATAAATTCAAAATAAAAAATACTACCGGTTATAGCATCAATGCCTTGGTCGATTATCAAGACCCGATTGAGATTATAAAGCATTTAATGGTAGGGTCTGAAGGTACGCTGGCTTTTATTTCGAATGTAACTTTCAAAACGGTTATAGACGAAAAACACAAATCCTGTTCCTTACTCATTTTTAATACAATACAGGATGCTTGTAATGCTACTATTTTATTAAAATCTGCTCCCGTTGCTGCGGTTGAATTACTGGATAGGGAATCCATTCGTTCTGTAGAAAATGACGATGATGCGCCTGACTATTTTAAAACATTACCAGAATCGGCATGTGCTTTATTAGTCGAATGCCGGGATAACGATCTGGATAACATGTTGATAAAACAACTAAAAGTTCGTTCAGAAATTGAATCTATTCCCACTTTTTCGGAATATGAATTTACTTCAAATCCCAAGCAATATTATTTCAATTGGAAAGCCCGAAAAGGATTGTTGCCAACAGTTGGCGGACTCAGAAAAAATGGAACGTCAGTTATTATTGAAGACGTAGCTTTCCCACTACCTCAACTAGCTGATGCCTGCTTAGCACTGAAAGATTTGTTTAAAAAATACGAATACCACGATGCGGTTTTATTTGGTCATGCCTTGGAAGGAAATCTTCATTTTGTTTTTTCTCAGGACTTTTCGAACCAAACCGAAGTCGATCGTTATGAAAAACTAATGTCCGAATTAGCCGTTTTGGTAGTCGATCGTTTTAATGGTTCCTTAAAAGCAGAACATGGAACAGGACGAAACATGGCTCCTTTTGTAGAAAAAGAATGGGGTACTGCGGCTTACGAAATCATGAAACGCATCAAGACTATCTTTGACCCTCACAATAAAATAAATCCCGACGTATTAATCAATCCCGATCCTAAAGCGCATCTCAAAAATTTAAAACCACTCCCCGAATCCAATACTATTATTGACAAGTGTATGGAGTGCGGATTTTGTGAGCCGCATTGTGTATCCGAAGGACTGACTTTATCCCCACGACAACGCATTGTGATTGCCAGAGAAATCAGCAGATTGGAAAGTACAAAGGATAATCCACAGCGATTGGCCGACATTCGAAAAGATGTCACATACCAACTGGATGAGACTTGTGCAACCGATGGGCTTTGTGCATTGGCATGTCCCGTTCATATCGATACCGGTAAATTTGTAAAAGAATGGCGTGCCTCCGAGTTGGATTCAAACGATAAAAAAGTGGCTGCTTATATTGGTTCTCACATGGCGGGAACTACGGCGATTTTGAGAATTGGATTGAAGATAATTTCGGTTTTTCATACCATTCTTGGAACCACTATTATGACTGCATTATCGAACGCAGCTCACTTTATTACCTTTGGAAAACTTCCGAAATGGATTCCCGAAATGCCAAAAGGAGCCCATAAAATAAACTTAAATCAAAAGCATTAAAATGAATACAACTACTGATTTAAAAGTCGTTTACTTTCCTTCCTGCATCAACAGAAGCATGGGTAAAAACAGTTTCCAGGATTCGGATGATCTTCAATTGACTTCCCTTACTCATCAATTATTGGTCCGTGCAGGTTTTACTATAATTTATCCTGAAGCTTTAGACACGCATTGTTGTGGAATGCCATTTTCCAGCAAAGGTTTTGACGAAGCCAATCATGCCCAATCAGAAGCTTTAGAAAAAGACCTACTCAAAGTTTCAGAAAACGGAAAACATCCCATTTTGTATGACATGAGTCCTTGTTTTTACCATTCGAAAGAAGAGTTTAAAAGCGACTTAAAAATAGTAGATCCTATTGAATTTATGTTGGATTATGTAATGCCCCTTTTGACTATAAAAAACAAAAAAGATGCTGTAGTTGTTTTTCCAGTTTGCTCTGTTAAAAAAATCGGGAAGATGGACCAACTCCTTGCCTTATCCAATTTGTGTGCCAATAATGTAACCATTATTGACAGCAATTGTTGTGGTTTTGCTGGAGATAGAGGTTTTCTAGTTCCAGAATTGAACGAACATGGTTTGCGAGATTTAAAAACTCAAATTCCTACCAATTGCAAAGAAGGATATTCTACCAGTAGAACCTGTGAAATTGGTTTTGAAAAAATGAGTGGAATTGATTTTAAATCTATTTTTTATTTAATTGAGGAAGTGACTAGGTAAAAAAAGCAAGTACAGATTTCATTAATTTCCACTAAGTAATTTGTGAAAATTAGTGAAATCTGTACCTGAAATTTACTTCTTAGATAATTACAAATTCATCCCTCCCGAAACTTCAATGCGCTGTCCATTTACCCATTTGGCATCATCAGTACACAAAAAGGCAACAACGCTTCCAATATCATCTGGCAAACCAGCACGACCTAAAGCGGTCAATGAAGCAACTAACTGATTTAGTTGTTCATTGTCTCGAACCACCCCACCACCAAAATCGGTTTCTATCGCTCCAGGTGCCACAACATTCACTCTAATTTTTCTAGCTCCCAATTCTATTGCTTGGTATTTCGTCAATGTCTCCATTGCACCTTTCATACTCGCATACGTTGAATATCCCGGAAATGAAAAACGAGTCAATCCCGATGAAATATTTACAATTCCGCCGCCATCGTTCAATATTTCCAATGCTTTTTGGGTTAGAAAAAAGGGGCCTTTGAATTGAATATTAACCAAATCATCAAATTGTGCTGCAGTGGTTGTCGAAAAACTTTCGTGAAGACCAACTCCCGCATTGTTGATTAAAAAATCGATTTTATCGGTATTGAAAGTGTTTTTTAAAGTTGCTGAAACTTTTTGAAAAAAAAGATCAAAACTATTCACCTCAGCAACATTCAATTGAATGGCGGCTGCTTTTTGTCCTAATTTTTCGATTTCGGATACTACTTCTTCAGCTTCTTCTTTTTGGCTATTGAAAGTTAAAATGACGTCCATCCCTTTTTGAGCTAGATTCAAAGCCATGTCTTTTCCTAGACCGCGGCTTCCTCCTGTAACAAATGCTATTTTACTTTTTTTAATTTCCATCTTTATTTTGTTTTAAATTGATGGGACAAAATTAGAACAGAGGGTAAGCTCCAGAATTGCAAAAATCAATCGATAATTTGCAAAATTCAAATCAGGCTATTTAATCTCGAAAAGATAAGGGAGTCAGTGCCGTTTGTTTCTTGAAAAAATTAGAAAAATGAGCCAACTCTTCAAATCCGAGAGAATAGGCAATTTCCGAGATATTCCAGTCGGTTTGTTTCAATAGAATTTTGGCTTCATGAATCAATCTGTCGCTGATCAATTCGGTGGTGGTTTTACCTGTGTTTTCTTTTAAAACTTTATTGAGATGATTGACATGAATGGACAAACGCGTAGCAAAATCTTTGGCCGATTTCAATTCCAACCGCTGGTGAGGCGATTCAATTGGAAATTGCCTTTCGAGTAATTCGGCAAATAAAGAAGAAACTCTGGCTGCCGAATTGTGCTTGGAATATAGCGCCGTTACAGGTTGTAACTTTTGTCCAAAGTGAATTAGTTCCGCTACATAGTTCCGAATCAAATCGTATTTATACACATAATCCGAATTGATTTCGCTGTGTATCTTTTTAAAAATAAGATCTATTGCAATTGTTTCCTCTTTCGTAAGCTGAAAAACAGGATAGCCGTCCGTTTGAAAAATTGGTAATTTATCCAAATCAATTCCACTCTTGTCTTTGGTCAAGAACTCAGTGGTAAAAACACAAAAATGACCCGCCTGCTTTGTATCCTGTGGCACATAATGATATGGGATTTTGGGAGTGGCGAATAGAAGTGCGTTTTCTTCAATATCAATTACACGATCGGCATACTCCACTCTGTTTTTGCCCTGTATCAAACTTATTTTAAAATAAGCTCTTCGGTCATAAGGCATAACCGGTTTTTGCTTCATCTTTTCAAAAAGTTCTTGAATATTAAAAACATTAAAATGTCCAATTTCTTTTTGGATGCCACTGGGTAATAACGAGCTTGGTTTAATATCGGAATCTCTAACAATATCTTGGTAAAACTCTTCGATTGATTTTGATTTCATTGGAAATGAATTTGTAAAAATCAAATATACAAAATAAAATAGTGCCTCATCTTCTTTAAAAAACCAGAAGTTTTTTTACTTTACTCCCCCCCTAACAACTCCATCAACTCCAAACATCTTCGGGTTGTTTTGGCATTATCAAAAGTCAGTAACAATCGTAAACCTGCTGGCGTTTGTTTTTCTTTCATGACACAAATACTGCTGTTTTTTTGCACAAACTGAATCACTTTATGGAAACGTGCCGAATGGTAATAATCCGATTGCTGATCCGAAACAAAATAACCAATCATCTTGCCTTTTTTCATTACCAGCTTTTCGATACCCACGCGAGTTGCAATCCATTTGATGCGGATACTGTTCATTAAGGCAAGCGCTCTTGGTGGCATTGGACCAAAACGGTCAATTAGTTTATTTTGAAAAACAATCAATTCTTCTTCGTTTTTGACGGCTCCCAATTCGTTGTACAAACTCAAACGCTCTGTGACATTATTGATGTATTCGTCTGAAAACAACAACTCAAAATCAGTGTCGATTTGCAGGTCTTTTACATATTCCTTGGTTTCTATATTGCTTTCTTCGGGATATAAATCCTTGAATTCATTTTCCTTTAATTCTTCGATGGCCTCGTTCATGATTTTTTGGTAGGTATCAAAACCTATGTCGTTGATAAAACCACTTTGTTCTCCTCCCAACAAATCTCCTGCTCCACGAATTTCAAGATCTTTCATGGCAATGTTCAAACCGCTTCCCAACTCGCTGAATTGTTCCAAAGCCTGAATTCGTTTTCTAGCATCTTCAGTCATGTGCGAATACGGCGGACAGATAAAATAACAAAACGCTTTTTTATTGCTACGCCCTACTCGACCTCGCATTTGATGTAAATCCGACAGACCAAAATTATTAGCGTTATTGATAAAAATGGTATTTGCATTCGGAACGTCCAATCCACTTTCGATAATAGTCGTGGCTACCAAAACATCAAATTCTCCGTTCATAAACGCCAGCATTAATTCTTCTAGCTTCGCGCCTTCCATTTGCCCGTGACCAATCCCTACTCGGGCGTTGGGCACCAAGCGCTGAATCATTCCGGCAAATTCCTTAATATTTTCGATTCTATTATTGATAAAGAAAACCTGTCCGTTTCGCTGAATTTCATACGAAATCGCATCTCGAATCAATTCTTCATTAAAACTCACCACATTGGTTTCTATAGGATATCTGTTTGGTGGCGGTGTTGTAATAACCGATAAATCTCGTGCTGCCATCAACGAAAACTGTAAAGTTCTCGGAATAGGAGTCGCGGTCAAAGTCAAGGTATCAACATTGGCCGCTATGGTTTTGAGTTTGTCTTTTACATTAACACCAAACTTTTGTTCCTCATCGACAATCAATAATCCGAGGTCTTTGAAAACTACATTTTTGTTGACCAATTGGTGTGTTCCGATCACAATGTCGAGTTTGCCTTCGGCCAATTGTTTAAGGGTTTCTGCTTTTTGTTTGGCAGTTCTAAAACGGTTTAAGTAACCAATAGAAACCGGCATATCTTTCAATCTTTCGCTAAAAGTGCGGTAGTGTTGGTATGCCAAAATAGTGGTTGGAACCAAAACCGCCACTTGTTTCGAATTATCCACTGCCTTGAAAGCGGCACGAATAGCGACTTCCGTTTTGCCAAATCCTACGTCTCCACAAACCAAGCGATCCATAGGGCGCTCGCTCTCCATATCGGCTTTGACTTCCTGTGTCGATTTGATCTGATCTGGGGTATCTTCATAGATAAAAGAACTTTCCAATTCGTTTTGCAAGTAACTATCGGGAGCAAATTGATATCCTTTTTCCAATCTTCGTTTGGCATACAATTGAATCAAATTGAATGCAATGTTCTTGACTCTAGCTTTGGTTTTTTGCTTTAAAGTCTTCCAAGCATTCGAACCTAGTTTGTATATTTTGGGAGGCGTTCCGTCTTTTCCGTTGTATTTTGAGATTTTATGTAGCGAGTGAATGCTCACATACACGATATCATTATCGGCATACACGAGCTTAATCGCTTCTTGTGTTTTGCCTTCGACTTGTATTTTTTGCAGTCCACCAAACTTACCGATTCCGTGGTCAATATGCGTCACATAATCGCCTACGGACAAAGTTGTCAGTTCTTTTAAAGTTAAATTTTGCTTTTTAGAATAGCCATTTTTAATGCTAAATTTATGATAACGTTCAAAAATTTGATGATCGGTATAACAGCAAATCTGGTTTTCGGGATCGATGAAACCTTGATACAAAGGCAATACGATGGTTTTATATTGTTTACGTATATTCTCCGAATTGGTTTCGTCTAACGTCTCAAATATATCATGGAAGCGTTTGGCCTGCGCCTCATTCGAACATAACAAATAATTTTTGAACCCATTAAATTGATTTTCACTCAAGTTATTCAACAACAAATCAAATTGTTTGTTGAAAGATGGTTGCGGCTGAATGTGAAATTCGAATTTCTTCTGAATTTTAAAAACAGGCTTGGAATTGAATTCAACAACTGAAAAATCCAATGCTCGTTTTAGAAATGTTTTTTGGTTCAGAAACAATTGTTCTGGTGTGGCATGTTTGATATCCTTGGACAATTTTTCAAATGCTTCTTCGGCTCTGCCAAATTGCTTGTCCAATTCGTATAAAAGATTCTCTGTATTTTGAAAAAACAAAACGGTTTTTTCGTTTATGTAGTCTAGAAAACTCTCTCTATTTTCCTGAAAAACTTTATTCTCAACATTTGGGATAATGGTAATTTTTTTCTTTTTTTCTAATGATAACTGAGTACCCACATCAAAACTTCGGATGCTTTCGACTTCATTTCCAAAAAATTCTATCCGGTATGGATTGTCATTCGAAAATGAAAACACATCGACTATTCCACCACGAACAGAGAACTCACCTGGTTCTGTAATAAAATCAACTCGTTTGAATTCATATTCAAACAAAACCTCATTTAGGAAATCAATCGAAATTTTATCGCCAACAGTAACTTTCAAAGTATTTTTATCCAAATTTTGTCTCGTAACAACTTTTTCAAAAAGTGCTTCTGGATACGTTACAATTACAGCAGGTTTTTTACGAGAATTGATTCTGTTAAGTACTTCGGAGCGAAGCAGAACATTAGCATTGTCCGTTTCTTCAATTTGATACGGACGACGAAAAGATCCGGGATAAAACAACACATCCTGTTCACCAATCATTTGTTCCAAATCGTTCAAATAATAGGCTGCTTCTTCTTTATTATTAAAAACGATTAAAAAAGGAAGTTCTGCATTCTTAAAAATAGACTGTATGACAAAAGAAACTGCCGACCCAATCAAACCATCCAATTGCATTTTTACAGAATTATTTTCCTGTAAGTGCGCTACAATTTGAGCCGTTTTGGGAGAAGAATCATAAACCGAATATATAGTTGCTTTACTCAACGTGTGCTTCGTTAGGGTTTTTTGGACTAGTTGCTCCTCCAGGATTACCTGGAATCATTGGCCTTCCAGACGGAATAGCTCTTGCGGTATCCAACATCATTAGCATCTCTGATTCTCCAACTTCTAATGGAATTTTGCTCTTCTCAATTACCTTATCCATTTGTCTTTGCAATGAAACTAGCTCAATATTTATTTCTGCAACAAGCTTTGTTACTTTTTTGTCCGAAACTTTATCAAGATTAATGTACAAATCCAACATTCGAACTTGAGTTGTCAATGTCGCAATTCTGCTTCTTATTTGTGGCGTGTCAAATTGTGTGGGGATATTGATATTCAGAGCCATCACTTTGGTAGATAAAGTTTTTGACTTTCTTTGAAAAGCAGTAATGGTTTTCTTGGGTTTAATAGCCAATTCATTCATAAAATCCCTCCAAGCTGGCCAAGTAGCCATATTGGTTTCAGAGACAGTATTGATAGGTTTGTCAAAAAAATTCCACCCTTTGTTAATAGTTGTAAAAATTAATTCTTTCTTTTTTGCGTCCCTCAGGTTATCGGCAAGTCGCTCTTCGTTGTCATTTTTACACGAAAACTGCATCATAAGCACCAAAAAAAGTAGCGTTAATTTATTCTTCATTTCTTCATTGTTTGAAGCACAAAGTTACAAAGTAAATTGTACAATGGCAATCTTAAAATAAAGGGCAATATGGGCAAATACACGGGTCATTTTTACAACTGATTCGCAAATTTTAATGTGACTTTATATTGTGACTTAACTACTTTCAGCGGAATTAGCGTCAATTAGTATCTATTAAAGTTTCAAAAATCAGCTTTTTCGAAAAAAATCAGCGACCCGAGTGATAACGGATAGGCGAAGCAATCTTTGATCATTTATTAACCCATACAATTACAGCCTCAGTCACAAAATGACAACAACCAGAATTATGACCTTTCGGTAATTCAGCCTTTATTTTTACAACATTCATAAAATTTATTATCTTTATTCTTGATAATTTGCGAAATCGCTATATTTGCATTTCAAAACTACACACCATGAATCCAAAAATATTAATAATAGGCGCTTGCGGGCAAATTGGTACCGAACTGACTCATCAACTTAGGGCCCTTTATGGTGTCGATAATGTTATAGCTTCGGATATACGAAAACTGAATAATGACGTGGTCAATTCAGGTCCTTTTGAAGTAGTCAATGCATTAGATTTTAACCAAATCGAACATTTAGTCGAAATCCACCAAATCACCGATGTCTATTTGATGGCTGCACTGCTCTCTGCAACTGCCGAAAAAAATCCTGCTTTTGCTTGGGATTTGAATATGAATTCGTTGTTTCACGTTTTGAATTTGGCCAAAGCCGGAAAAATCAAAAAGATATTCTGGCCTTCGAGTATCGCCGTTTTTGGACCAACAACACCCAAAGAAAATACACCACAATACACCATCATGGAACCTTCCACAGTTTATGGAATCAGCAAACAAGCGGGTGAAAGATGGTGCGAATACTACCATAACATTTTTGGTGTCGATGTGAGAAGTGTTCGCTACCCAGGTCTTATCAGTTGGACTACTTTACCTGGCGGAGGAACTACCGATTACGCCGTTGACATTTACCACAAAGCCTTAAGCGAAGGCAAATACGAGTGTTTCTTGACCTCTGAAACCAAAATGCCTATGATGTACATGGATGATGCCATTGCCGCCACCATCAACATTATGAAAGCACCTGCTGAACAAATCAAGATCCGTTCTTCGTATAATTTGGCTGCTATCAGTTTCACCCCAACCGAAATCGCTGCCGAAATCAAAAAACACATTCCAGAACTTGAAGTTACTTATGCACCCGACTTTCGTCAAAAAATCGCCGACAGCTGGCCTGCGAGCATCGATGACAGTCGTGCCCGAGAAGATTGGGGTTGGAATCACGAATTTGATCTCGAAATGATGACCGTAGATATGTTAAAAAATCTAAGTCCTCAATACAATACCGATATACAATAAAACACCCAACACTTACTTCATCAGTTTGTCAAAACCCATTTGGGAGTGCCCCCGATTTGCAAAGGGGGCCAACTTTAGACAACGCTTATTCGCCCCCTTTACAAATCGCGGTCGGACTATCACGAGCGCTTTGGCGCCTTGCTCTATCCCTCACTCGGCATCAGTGCTATCAAACTATTTTTCGTTAGAAAAAACAATTTTCCATTTATATTACAATACGCTATTGTAACCTATTCTAAACTGTTAGCCAAGAACTGATTAAACTCAAAAAAATTACTACTCAGAAACAAACCATTTGAAGCTTAAATTTTTTAGAAAAAAGAGCAAAGACAAAAATATCTTCTATCTGGAAACGAAGAGAATTGTAAAAAATTATATTAAAAAAACTACAGTAAATTCAATACCTAAGGCAATTCTGTAAATAAAATAATAAAACAAACCATTAATGCCATTTCGTTAATTTTATCTCTCTATTTTTAATAATTATATACCACTTTTTAAATGCGATTTATATAAATTGCACACTAGAATCAATACAGAAAGGGAATGTCAGAAAGAGTTGAAGAAAAAGAAATAGAAAAAAACGCAGAAAAAATTCGTTTACAATCCAGAATTGACAATAAAGGTTGGAAAAAATGGGGGCCGTACCTAACTGAAAGACAATGGGGAACAGTTCGCGAGGATTACTCACAAAGTGGGTATGCCTGGGGAAGTGTAACACATGATATGGCACGCTCCAAAGCATACAGATGGGGAGAAGAGGGTATTGGAGGAATTTCAGACAATAAACAACACATTTGTTTTGCTTTGGCCTTCTGGAATCATAATGATCGTATTTTAAAAGAACGCTTTTTTGGTTTAACACCAGCCGAGTCAAATCACGGTGAAGATGTAAAAGAAATTTATTTCTATCAAGATTCTACTCCTACGCATTCCTATCAAAAGATGCTTTATAAGTATCCTCATTCTTCATTTCCCTATGAAAAATTAATCAAAGAGAGCAAAAAGAGATCCAGATTAGAACCTGAATATGAATTGTTAGACACTGGAATTTTTGACAACAATGATTATTTTGATATCACAATTGCCTATGCCAAAGCCGATGAGCAAGACATACTCATCAAAATAACTGTAGAGAATCGCTCCAAAACGCCTGCACCCCTAACTGTATTGCCAACCATTTGGTTCCGAAATACGTGGAGTTGGGGCTATGATAATTACAAACACAAACCTACTTTAACCGGAATTGGAAAATCAGTTATAGAAGTCAACCATCGCTTGGTAGGACACTTTAACTTGTATGCAGAAGATGCTAAAGAAATTTTGTTTTGTGACAATGAAACTAATTTTGAGAAATTATATAAGTCTCCTAAACAATCTCCTTATGCCAAAGACGGGATCAATGATTATATAGTCAATCAAAAACGTACAAGTGTAAATCCAGAAGCCGTTGGCACAAAAGCATCTGTTCATTATGATGATGTTATACCTGCTAATGGTAAAAAAGAATACCGCCTTCGTTTTACAAATACATCACCAGAAAAACCATTCGAAGATTTTGATGTTCTATTTGAAAAAAGACTTCTAGAAGCAGATGAATTTTACGCCCCATTACAAAAAGATATTGCCGACGAAAAATTAAAATCTATACAACGTCAAGCTTATGCTGGAATGCTGTGGACCAAACAATGGTATTATTATAATGTACACGAATGGCTAAAAGGAGATCCATCTACTCCTAGGCCAGATGCCAATAGAAAAGAAGGACGAAACAGTTCTTGGAAACATTTGTACACTTCAAACATACTTTCCATGCCCGACAAATGGGAATATCCATGGTTTGCAGCTTGGGATTTGGCTTTTCATACCTTGCCACTGGCACGATTAGATCCTGACTTTGCTAAACGACAATTGATGGTTATCCTTCGGGAATATTATATGCATCCCAACGGGCAAATCCCAGCTTATGAATGGTCGTTTTCGGATGTGAATCCTCCTGTTCACGCATGGGCCACTTGGAAGGTATACGAAATTGACAAAGAAGCCAATGGAGGTGTTGGTGATACCGTTTTCTTGGAACGTGTTTTTCATAAATTGCTGCTCAACTTTACTTGGTGGGTGAATCTTAAAGATGAAAATGGCAATAATATTTTTGGTGGTGGATTCCTTGGAATGGATAATATTGGTGTGTTTGACCGCTCCGCCGATTTGCCAACAGGAGGTCACTTAGAACAAGCCGATGGTACTGGTTGGATGGCCATGTACTGCCTGAATATGTTGCGAATTGCCTGTGAAATTTCTTTGAAAAACCCCGTTTATCAAGATATGGCTTCCAAGTTTTTTGAGCATTTCCTTCATATTTCTGGGGCGATGCAATCTTTGGGAGAAAATAAAGTAAGTCTTTGGGATGAAGAAGATGAGTTTTATTACGATATGCTACACAAACCAAATGGAGATGCAGAATCGCTGAAAATTCGATCAATGGTTGGGTTGATTCCTCTATTTGCTGTAGAGGTTTTAAACGCCGATTTATTAGAAAAATTACCGGTTTTTAAACGTCGTGTAGAATGGGTTTTGAAAAATCGTCCAGACTTGGCTGGTCTCGTATCAAGTTGGTACAATCCTGGTAAAGGTGAAACTCGTTTACTATCAACCCTTAGAGGACATAGAATGAAGATGATCCTTAAACGTATGTTTGACGAAAAGGAATTTTTATCTGATTTTGGGGTACGTTCTTTATCCAAATACCATAAAGACCACCCCTATGTATTCAAACATGATGGTGGAATCATTCAAGTAGATTATACCCCAGCAGAAGCCACTGGAGATATGTTTGGTGGAAATTCGAATTGGAGAGGTCCTATTTGGTTCCCTATGAATTATTTAATACTTGACTCTTTAGATAAATTTCATGGTTATTATGGAAAAGACTTCAAGGTAGAATTCCCAAGTGAATCCGGAAATTCGGTAAATTTGAGAGAAGCCGCAGAGGGTGTAGCCAAACGTTTATTAGCGCTATTTATCCCAGATACGAACAAAAAGATTCCGATGTATGGCGAATATGAAAAATTTCAAAAGGATACCCTTTTTAATAAAAATCATTTGTTTTTTGAATATTTTGATGGTGATACCGGCAAAGGTTTAGGTGCCAATCATCAAACAGGATGGACAGGACTTATTGCTGAAATTATTAGGCATTTACATGAAAAAGAGGAATAGATAAAGACCTTTGTGAACCTTTGTCAAAGTTTCAGACTTTGACAAATGTGAAATTGACATCTGAAATACTTAATGCTATCATGTTATTTAAGGTGAACCTTTGTCAAAGTTTTGAACTTTGACAAAGGTGGGGCCACAACAACTGAAGTTCTAGTTGTTCTCAAATTGTTTTACTGTCAACCTTTGTCAAAGTTTCAGACTTTGACAAAGGTAGCTTCCTGAATGTAACATCCATTTAAAACTCAAAACTTACAAATGGATTGTTATGACAGAAAATAAAATTATCTAAATCATTAAATAATTCTATAACTTCAGTTCTTTTTAAATTCGTTTTAGCATTGGATAACATTGCTACATAAGAAGAGAATTTGTACATTTTAAAATCTTCATTTAAATCGGTGGGATTCTGATGGACATAAAGAATTAAATTTCTTAAATATTCTTCTGAATGAATTTTTTTTCGTTTAAAAGGAGATTCTAATAATGCCCCATGTCTACTATGTGCACTATTATAAGATTGACTATACGAACTTATAAATTTACTTATTTGTTTACTAACCACATTCTGTATGGCATGCAAACCCTCTTTTTTTACATTAGTCAATTTCAACTCGTTTTCTGCGAAAATCAATAATTCTTCATTGGATTTTATTTTTAATACGAAATGAAAATGATTTGGCATCAAACAATAGGCATAAATATCGCAAAGAGGAATTACATATTTTGAAAATTGTTTTAGAAAAAAAAGATAATTGTCTAGATTTTCAAAAATGGTACAGCCATTAATCCCTCGATTATAAATATGATAGAAGCAATCAGGTTCTAACTTTTGAATTCTTATATCCATTCTATTTCATTTTTTTTGTGAACCTTTGTCAAAGTTTTGAACTTTGACAAAGGTGGGTTCGCGACAACTGTATTTCTAATTGTTCTCAATTTGTTTTACTTTGAACCTTTGTCAAAGTTTCAGACTTTGACAAAGGTGAAAGCGACATCTGAAATTCCAACAGCTATCATATTGCTATTTTGTGAACCTTTGTCAAAGTTTAGAACTTTGACAAAAGTGGGTTCGCGACAACTCTATTTCTAATTGTTCTCAAATTGTTTTAGTTTGAACCTTTGTCAAAGTTTCAGACTTTGACAAAGGTATGCCTGTTAAATTATTCCCTTTTTTTTCTTATGTTTACTAATAAAAAAAGTCTAGGACTCTTTATTTTACAGTAATTAAAATTACTTTATATCGTAAATTTACTAATAAAATTTATAATTATAAAGATTGAAACGTTTAAAAAAACCTAGGTTTCTATGTTTTCTCTAATGGTGTTAGAATTGGGTGAGGGATAGAAACTAGCTACCAAAGTAGCGTGGAGAGCCCGACGCCGTTGCGCAAAGGGGCGGTATAAGCGGCACCCTAAGTACGCCCCTTTACGCAACGGGGGCACCCCCTACTAATTCTAGATAAAAAAAGGCTCTTTTAAAAACGTTACCTTTTAAAAGAGCCTTTGGTATGTAAACCTAAAAATTACTTTAGATCGTAACTATTATTGGTTTGTTTGATATCTGCCATTAAACCACTTGGGTCAATGGTAATTTTCTTAATACTTGCTTTTGGTTTTGCAATATTAAATTCAAATGTTGGATATGCCCAAGCCCAATCGTTGAGTACCGTTCTAGTGATGGCTGGCATTGGGTTTGCTTTTTCAAAACTCATCATGCGTAACGGAATGTAGAAACTTTCTTTGGTGCCATCCGCATATTCGACCAATACATCGATAGGCATTGGCATACGACCAATTCGTTCCAGAGTTACAGTTGTTTTATCTGCATTTTCTTTTACGTCTTTGATACCGTAGTCGATTGTGTTTAAGGTTTGCGTCCAATCGACCAAATACCAATCGAGGTTGGCTCCCGAAACACGTTCAGCCGTTCTCTTGATATCGTTTGGAGATGGGTGTTTGAATTTGAAATCTTGAAAATATTTTTTGAGAGTATTTCTTAAATTTTCTTGACCAATTACGTACTCGAGTTGAGACAAAAATATACTCCCTTTTACATAGGAAGCAATACTATACGGACGGTTTTCATCATAACGATCTCCGTGTGTAGAAAGTGGTTGTTCTTTTCCAGATTCTACTAATTTATAATAGGCCGCATAATTGCCTTTGAATGGGTTTTCTTCTTTTTTGTCTTTTAAATCATTTAGAGCCAAATCTTCGATATAGGTTGTAAAGCCTTCATCCATCCAAGGGTGTTTGGATTCATTGGACGCCAAAATATGTTGAAACCAAGAATGTCCCATTTCATGAGTGGCAGTTCCTAACATTCCTTCGGTTGTACCATTTCCCAGCATTAAAGTACACATAGCATACTCCATTCCGCCATCACCACCTTGTATGAATGAATATTGTTTGTATGGATAATTACCCACATTCTTATTGTAAAAATCCATAACTCGAGACATCAAAGGCTCTAGTTTTTTCCAGTTTTCTACAACTGCGGGAGTATTTTTATAGATAAAATGCAGATCTACATTATTAGGCCCTTTGACAATATCGTGTTGGTAATTTTTATCGGCCGCCCAAGTGAAATCATGTACCATTGGTGCAATAAAATGCCAAGTCAACGTTTTTGTTTTTTTTGGATAAACTACTGTAACTCCAGCATCTTGATACCCATACCCTATTTCATTTGGGTTTTGCAAATAACCAGAACCTCCCAAAAGATAATCCTTGTCGATGGTGATTTTTACATCAAAATTCCCCCAAACACCATGAAATTCTCGAGCGATGTAGGGATCGGCATGCCATCCTTCAAAATCAAACTCTGCCATTTTTGGGTACCACTGCGCCATCGACAATTCAACTCCCTCAGTATTATTTCGTCCTGAACGACGAATTTGCACGGGAACCTGACCATCAAAATCAAGTGTAAAAGTAGATTTTGAATTAGGTAAAATGGGCTTGGCCAAAGTCACTTCAAGAATTGTTCCCACTTCTTTTGCAACAGCGGTAACGCCATCTTGTTTGAAATTAGAAATCTTCAAATATCCAATTTCGTTGGGTTTTAGGTTTTTGATTCGGCTTTCTTTTACATCTTTGCCATCGACTTTTATTTTGGTGACCATACGTCCATCAGGATCTTTGATGGTTTGCAATCGAGCATCCATTTCGCTTCCGGGTTGAAAAGCATTATTGTACAAATGGTAATACACGCTTCTCAACGTATCTGAAGAGTTATTGGTATAAACCAATTCTTGTTTCCCTTTGTATTGATATGTTTTGACATCCATAGTGACGTCCATTTTATAATCGACATGTTGTTGCCAATACCCAGTGTTTTGGGCGAATAAATTTCCGATACTAACCGAAAAGAGTAGGAATAAAAAAAGTTTGCGCATAGTATATAAAAATAAAAAATGGAAGAGTAATAGTCTCTTCCATTGTATAATTAAAAGTGAAAATTACTTCTTAGTCATTTTTTCTGCCATCAATAAGGCATTGTATGCATTAACCATTCTTGCCGATTTTGATGATTGGGATGATGCAACAGCAATAGGCTCTTGAGCAGGATTAGGGTTTTCGCCCAAAATTACTTTAGCAGGAAGTGGTGTTCCAGATTCCATCAAGATTTGTTTTACTTGTTTGGCTGATAATTTCGGATAATACGAACGAATCAAGGCGGCTACTCCAGCTGCATTTGGCGAAGCCATTGAAGTTCCTTGCAAATATTTATATTTGTTGTTTGGAATTGTAGCATATATTTGGTTTCCCGGTGCAAAAACATCTACATTAAAAGTGCCATAATTTGAAAAATCAGCAATTACACCTTCTCCATATTGATTGTTTAAAGCTCCTATTGTTAACACATTCGAAACAAATTCTATTTTATTATCATCAGAGTCATTTGGGAAATTGGCATTTTGATCCAAATCAATATTTTCTCCATCATTTCCTGCAGCATGAACAAAAAGTACATCTTTCTTTTCAGCATACTTTATAGCATCGTATACCCATTGTTTGTGTGGAGAATAACTTTTTCCAAAACTACCATTGATTACTTTTGCTCCATTATCTACAGCATAACGGATTGCTAGAGCAATATCTTTGTCGTATTCATCACCATCTGGCACAGCTCTCACCGCCATAATAGCAACATTATTGGCAATTCCGTCCCCTCCAAGATTATTGCCTCTCACTTGCGCAATAATACCCGCAACGTGAGTTCCGTGATCGGCCTCTTCTTTGTCTGGGCCATAAACTATATTGTTACCGTATTTTGTGTTTTTTATATCTTCCGGATTATCTCCAACCACTTTGCGGCCGTCATACTCTTTGTTTAAATTGTAATTCAGTTGATTGTAAACGTATTTTCCATATTCGTTTAATTCGGTTCTAAAAGTTGGGCCAGCATCAGTCATGATTTGAGTCATTATCATTTTGTTCCTTCCCAATTCAGGATCAGTAGTGTCAATTCCGTTCAAATCTTCAATAGTATAAACTTCTTTTTTTAGATTTTCCTGAATGGATTTATCCACACTAAGTAAGAAATCAATTTGTTGTTTATCCTTCATTGCTTTGTCATATTTCAAATTATATGCTACCAAAGCATTTTTATAAGTAGCAGATCCATCATCTGCTTTTTTTACGATTCTCGTCATTTCGAGGCTTTCGTGTAGCGCATCACCTAGAAAATTCCAACCATGAATGTCATCTATAAAACCGTTTTTATCATCATCAATTCCGTTTCCGGCAATCTCTTTTTTATTGGTCCAAATTACGTCTTTTAGATCTTCGTGATCAATGTCTACACCCGAATCTACAACAGCTACAATTACTTTTACATTTTTCTTTCCTTTTAGCAATTCGGCATAGGCTTTGTCTACACTCATCCCTGGAATACTGTCTTTGGCCAAATCCAAATGCGACCATCTTTGCAATTCAGGTTCACTAAGTTTTCCTTTTTTGGCAGTATAGTTTGTGGCTGTTTGTGCATTGGCAGAAAGGCTTAAAGTCAATGCGGCTAGAAGAGTTAAAGCTGTAAGATTTATTTTTTTCATGGATTGTAGTTTCTTGTTTTTGTAATACACTTCAAAAATAGTGGAAGTGAATTAGATATTATGCAATTGTTAACTTAATTTTAGGAAGCACCCTGAAACAGTCTTAATTTTATTAGAATATATTTGTTAAAATGTAATAATTTGGCTATTCGACAGTCATATTAGACTTTTGTCTATTTTTTAAAAAAGTTCTTATAAATTAAAAGGAATTACCGTACATTCGCGCCAACCTCAAAGCGTTATAACCTATGAAAACAAAATTACTTATTTTGCTATTTTTAGCATCATTAAATACTTATGCTCAATACACTACTATTCCCGATGTGAATTTTGAGAAATTCCTAATAAATGAAGGAATTGACTCAGGTGTAGCAGATGGAAAAGTGTTGACTTCTGCAATTTCATCTCTTAAAACAATTAATATGAGTGGACTCAATATTAATGATTTAACAGGAATTGAAGATTTTGTTGCCTTGACTTCTTTAAATTGTTCTTACAACAATTTAACAAGTCTTAACGTGTCAAGCAATATTGCTCTTACCAATTTAAATTGTTTTACCAATAAATTGACTAGCCTTAATGTTGCCAACAACACCGCTTTAACCAGTTTAAATTGTGCAATCAATGCAATAACAAATTTAAATCTTACTTCGAATTTATCCTTAACCACTTTAAATTGTTATGATAATAAACTAACCAGTCTTAATGTCTCAAATAATACTGCACTAACTGGGATCAATTGTAGTGCAAACCCTTTTGCAAATGGTATAAATGTTACTAATAATAAAGCTTTAACTTTTTTGAACTGTAATTTTAGCACCTTAACGACACTTGATGTTTCTTCAAACAACCTTTTGGAAAGTTTAAATTGTCAGGGAAACAGTTTGAAAACCTTAGATATTTCTGCAAATACTGCTTTAACTTTTTTAGACTGTTCTTCAAACCAACTAACAAGTCTTAATTTGAAAAACGGTAATAATACAAATTTCAGCACATTTTCTACCTTTAAATTTAATTCAGGTTTAACTTGTATTCAGGTTGACAATGCTACTTTCTCAACCAGCAATTGGGCAAGTATAAAAGATGCAACTGCCAGTTACAATACTTCTTGTGCGGTACAACAATACACACTAATTCCGGATGTGAATTTTGAAAATAAATTGATTACTTTGGGGATTGACTCTGGTGTTGCGGATGGGAAAGTGTTAACAAACAATGTTAACAAATTGACATCATTAGATGTTTCTTCAAGCTCAATTACTAACTTAACTGGTATTCAGGATTTCAAAGCTTTGACTACTTTGCAATGTAACAACAATCAATTAACTACTTTGGATGTTTCCCAAAATACAGCTTTAACTTATTTGAATAGTTACAATAATCAATTGACTACATTAAATGTTTCTCAAAATGTCGCTTTGAAAACATTATACATTGGTTATAATAAATTAACTACTTTGGATGTTTCCAAAAATATAGCTTTGACTACTTTGGAAAGTTACAACAATCAATTAACCACTTTGGACGTGTCCAAAAATGTAGCTTTGACTTCTTTGTCTTGTTATAGCAATCAATTAAAGACTTTGGACGTGTCCAAAAATGTAGTTTTGATTACTTTGTATTGTTTTAGCAATCAATTAACCACTTTGGACGTGTCCAAAAATGTAGCTTTGAAAACATTCTATTGCTACAATAATAAATTCACTAGTTTAAATCTTAAAAACGGGAAAAACACTTTGTTAACCAATGCAAATATAGAACTTTCGTCAAATCCTGACTTAAAATGTATTGTTGTTGATGATGTTGCTTATGCTAACACCAATTGGGGGAATAAAAAAGATGCAACCGCTTTTTACGCTCCTTATGATTGTAGCTCAATAACTCAAATTCCAGATGCAAATTTTGAAGAAAAACTAATTGCATTAGGTGTTGATACTGATGGTAAAAACGGTGTTGTATTAAATACTAGTATTGCTACTTTAACTTCATTAGATGTTTCTAATGCTGCTATTACCAACTTAAAAGGGATAGAAGGATTTACAGCCTTGACCACTCTAAATTGTTCAGGTAATTTATTTACTAAGATTGATCTTTCTAAAAACGCTTCAATCACAACGCTAAACTGCTCCAATTCTCCTTCCTTGATTTGTATTCAGGTAGCTGATGTTGCTGCTGCTTCTAATTGGGCTATCACTAAAGATGCAACTGCAAGTTTGAGCTTAGATTGTACGATTTACGCTCTAATTCCAGACTCCAAGTTTGAAGACAAGTTAATTGCTTTAAATATAGATAGAGACGGTAAAAATGGAAAAGTAGCAACAGAGAGTATTGCCTCTTTGACTTCATTAGATGTTTCTTCAAGTTCGATTACTGATTTGACAGGAATACAGGATTTTGTGTCTTTGACTGCTTTAAAATGTTATTCCAATCAATTAACTGCTCTGGATATTTCTAAAAATTTGGCTTTGAAATATTTAGATTGTTACTACAATCAATTAACCACTCTAGATGTTTCCAAAAATTTGGCTTTAAGTAGTTTCTATTGTGACAACAATCAATTAACCACTCTGGATGTTTCCAAAAATGTCGCCTTGAATTATTTCTATTGTTCCAAAAATCAATTAACCACTCTGGATGTTTCCAAAAATGTAGCTTTGACTGGTTTCGGTTGTTACTCCAATCAATTAACTACACTGGATGTTTCTAAAAATGTTTCTTTGATTAATTTTATTTGCTCTTCAAATAAATTGACAACTTTGAATCTAAAAAACGGTAAAAACATTTTGTTGAAAAATTCTCACATAAGCTTTTATGAAAATCCAAATTTAAATTGCATTGTTGTTGATGATGTTGCCTACTCAAACAGCAATTGGGAGAATAAAGATACTTTCGCATTTTATTCTCCTTATGACTGCTCGACAGTTACTCAAATTCCAGATGTCAAATTTGAAGACAAACTAATTGCATTAGGTGTTGATACTGATGGTAAAAACGGTGTTGTATTAAATACTAGTATTGCTACTTTAACTTCATTAGATGTTTCTAATGCTGCTATTACCAACTTAAAAGGGATAGAAGGATTTACAGCCTTGACCACTCTAAATTGTTCAGGTAATTTATTTACTAAGATTGATCTTTCTAAAAACGCTTCAATCACAACGCTAAACTGCTCCAATTCTCCTTCCTTGATTTGTATTCAGGTAGCTGATGTTGCTGCTGCTTCTAATTGGGCTATCACTAAAGATGCAACTGCAAGTTTGAGCTTAGATTGTACGATTTACACTCTAATTCCAGACTCAAAGTTTGAAGACAAGTTAATCGCTTTAGGAATTGATACCGATGGAAAAAATGGCAAAGTAGAAACCGTTAGAATAGCTCCACTAACCTCTTTGGATGTAAGCTCAAGTTCCATTAAAGACTTAACAGGAATACAAGATTTTATAACATTAACTTCTTTAGATTGTGGTAGTAATCAATTAAAGACACTAGATGTATCTAAAAATGTAACTTTAACTTATTTGGGTTGTTATGGCAATCAATTAACAACTCTAGATGTTTCTAAAAATACATCTTTGACTAATTTGGCTTGTTCTGGCAATCAATTAAAGACTATAGATGTTTCTAAAAATGTAGCTTTGACTTCTTTTGGTTGTGCTAAAAATCAATTAACCTCACTAGATATTTCCAAAAATATAGCTTTGACTGCATTCGGATGTTATTATAATCAATTAACCTCTTTGGATGTGTCCAAAAATACAGCTCTGACGTATTTAGATTGTAGTGATAACAGATTCCAAACGTTGAATCTGAAAAATGGAAAAAACACCTTGCTAATATATTCGAATATAAAGCTTTATGGAAATCAAAACCTTTACTGCATACTAGTTGATGATGTAACATATTCTAATAAAAACTGGGGAGACAGCAAGGACACTTGGGCAAAATTCAATACGGAATGTAACGGATTAACTTTACCGACAAACAATTTCAACGTTGAATCAAAAGGAGAGACCTGCCTTAACTCAAATAATGGAGAAATTAACATAACTGCCACTGCAACTTTTGGATATAAAGCTAAAATCAATGCAGGCTCTTATACTTTTACCAATAACAGTTTAAAAGTCCCTAATTTAGCTCCAGGAACTTATACAGTAATCATTACAATCCCAGGAGAAACTTTTGAACAAAGCTTCTCAATAACCATCCCTAAAGGAGCAACCATAACCGGAAAATCGAGTGTTGCAGCTAATAAAGTTTCTATAGAAATTACTGAAGGAACAGCTCCTTATACCGTTTTTGTAGATGGTGTCGAGCAATTTGAAACCACTGATTCTAACTTTACTGTAGATGCCAAAAAAGGAGGTTTATTACAAGTAAAAACCGCCAAAGCCTGTGAAGGAATTTATGCTAAAGATATGGCTCGTTTAAATGGAGTGATTTCTGCATACCCAAATCCAACTTCAGGAAGTTTTGAAATTGAATTGCCAAGTACTAAGAAAGAAGTGGTTATAACCTTATACACTTTGGATGGTCAAATGGTTTCAACGAAAACCTATACTGTAGAAAACGGGAAAGCACAACTAACCCTTGAAAATCAACCTGCAGGCGTTTATGTTGCCAAAATTGAATTAGACACCCCAGAATATCTAAAAATTATAAAAAACTAAAAAAATGAAGAATCTTATATACCTATCAATCGTTGGATTACTATTTATTTCTTGTGGAGGTGGAGGTGGAGATGATCCTGCACCCACTCCAGAAGTTAAAAATGTTGCTCCAACAATACCAACATTGGTTACTCCAACAGACAACAAATTATGCGTAGATAATACGGTTGCTTTTCAATGGAATGCTGCTACGGATGCAAACAAAGACGCTATAGTCTATCAAATTCAAGTCGCTAAAGACAATACATTTGCACAAATTATAAAAACGACTGAGGCATCAACTGCAAACCAAACGATTGCATTAGAAAAGAACACAGCGTATTATTGGAGAATTAAAGCTACCGACAGCAAAGGATTGTCAAGTGATTATTCGGCTAAATACAAATTTTATACTGCGGGTGATGCGGTAGTGAACCACTTGCCGTTTTCTCCAGAATTAGTAGAACCAGCTTTAAACACCGTTTTGAGCACAACAACAGCTGCTTTAAAATGGAATGCTTCCGATGTAGATGCAACTGATGTTTTGACTTATGATGTGTATTTTGGTACTACCAATCCCCCTACTGTAAAAATAGTAGATAATGAATCCGTAAAAACTAAAGATGTAACTCTAGAACCTGCCAAAGAATATTTTTGGAAAGTAGTTGTCAAAGACAATAAAGGAGGAGAAACTGTTGGACAAGTTTGGAAGTTTAAAACGAATTAATTCTCATCCATACTATAGAAAACCCCCATTTTCATTCATTTTGAAAATGGGGGTTTTGTTTTTTATCGTAAATTTGAGTTCTTCGAAAAAAACAGAACGCTGGTTCAATAGTAATAAATAAAAAACCAAATGAATAAAATACTTCAATATTTCAAAATAAAAGAACGAGAAACTTCTGTAAAGCAAGAAGCTCTAGGTGGTTTGGTTACTTTTTTGTCAATGGCGTATATCATTTTTGTAAACCCAAACATACTATCAATGACAGGGATGCCAAAAGAAGCGCTTATTTCGGTTACTTGTATTGCAGCTATTTTTGGTACTTTATTGGTTGGGATTTGGGCCAAAGTCCCTTTCGCCATGGCACCAGGAATGGGATTAAACGCTATGTTTGCCTTTACCCTAGTTTTGGGACAAGGCGTTTCTTGGCAAGATGCATTGGGTGTTGTTTTTCTTTCGGGAGTATTTTTTACAATTATCTCATTTTTTGGAATTCGGCATAAAATTGTAGAAGCTATTCCTCCCTCCTTGCAGGTGGCCATGGGATGTGGTGTTGGTTTTTTTATTGCTTTTATCGGATTCAAACAACTAGGTCTTATTGTTGCTCACCCTGACACTTTGGTCACATTGGGTAAATTTACGCCTGCTGTTGTAATTGGTTTGATCACTTTATTTATAACCATAATTTTAGAAATATACAAAGTAAAAGGTGCCATCTTAATTGGAATCATTTTCGGAACTTGTTTAGGAATTGCATTTGATCCCTCTGTTCACTTACCAACTCACCTATTTTCATTACCGCCATCTATTACGCCCATTTTTGGACAACTAAATATCTTGGGGGTTTTAAAACTAAGTTTTGCTTCCGCTATTTTTTCTTTTCTTTTTGTAAGTTTATTTGATTCTATTGGAACGGCGATTGCCTGTTCTTATGAAGCAAATCTCGTTGGTAAAAAGGGCAAAATGCCACACCTCAAAAAAGTATTGGAAGCCGATGGTATTGCAACAATGTTCAGCGGTATTTTGGGAACAAGTAATACCGTTGTTTTTATTGAATCGGCCACAGGAATTGCCAATGGAGCCAAAACAGGATTAAGTTCGGTATTTGTAGCACTGTTTTTCTTTTTAGCATTGTTTTTCTCTCCTATAATAACAATCGTTCCAGCATATGCAACAGCGCCAGCACTAGTCCTTGTTGGAATCTATATGTCCAAACATCTATCCAGAATCAATTTTACGGATTTATATATTGCCGTACCTGCATTTTTAACCATGATAATGATGCCCCTAACCTATAGTATCAGCAACGGAATTGCCTATGGTTTTTCCTCCTTTATAATCTTGGCGTTATTCACCAAAAATACTAAAGAAGTGACACCAATGATGTGGGGTGTAGGTGTTTTTTCAATTCTAAGCATCGTAATTGCTCAGATGAAATAATAAAGAATAATCCCCATTTCAAATCGATGAAAATGGGGACTTTTCTATTAGAATTATTATAATCTACTCTTAAAAAATATCACCACAAGAGAATACTTCTTTCAATCGTACTCCTTTTTCGGTATGTTGTACTGTTATAATTTCATTATGCGCATCGTGTTCCAAAAACAAATAATGGTTATTATCGGCAGCGGCGTTCAAGAATTTTGATTTCTCGGGCATCGTCAATAACGGTCTGGTGTCATATCCCATCACATATGGCAAAGGCAAGTGTCCAGCTGTAGCTAATAAATCAGCACAAAAAACAATGGTTTTGCCTTGGTACTGAATGTGCGGAATCATTTGTTTTTCGGTATGACCATCGGCATAAAAAATACCGAATCCCAACTCCTCTGAAATGCCAAAATCACTTTCAGGTTTAGCAATAAAATGCAACTGCCCACTTTCCTGCATTGGTAAAATGTTCTCAGACAAAAAAGAAGCTTTTTCTCTAGCGTTTGGTTTTGTAGCCCATTCCCAATGATTTTCGTTACTCCAGAATTTCGCATTTTTAAAAGCTGGTTCATAGCCTGTTCGGTCTTTGTTCCATTGAACACTTCCTCCACAATGGTCAAAATGCAAATGCGTCATGAAAACATCTGTAATATCATCGCGATGAAAACCGAATTGAGCCAACGATTTATCCATAGAATGTGTCCCCCAAAGCGAATAATACCCAAAAAACTTATCCGATTGTTTATTCCCCATTCCAGTATCAATCAAAATTAATCGGTTTCCATCTTCAATCAACAAACAGCGAGCGGCAATATCGATCAAGTTATTTTCGTCAGCAGGATTAGTTTTGTTCCATATGGTTTTAGGTACCACACCAAACATAGCTCCACCATCAAGTTTAAAATTTCCTGTTTCTATAGGATATAATTTCATTGTAATTTGAATTAAATACTTAAATAATTAAATGTTTATATGGAGAAAATCTATTTGATATCTTTCCAGTTGAATATAAATTATAACGTCAAAGGTATCAAATAGACTTTTTCTATAGTATCATTAGTTATAAAAATGTTATGAATCATGGCAAAAAGCATTAAAAGTAATATCTTTGTCGTTAATTTAGACAAAATCAAAATAACAATGATACAAGTTTCTGATACTGCCAAAAAGAAAATCATCGATTTGATGAAAGACGATGGTTTTGATGCTGCTGTAGACTACGTGAGAGTAGGCGTGAAAAGTGGCGGATGCTCTGGATTGTCCTATGATTTGAAATTTGACAAAAATAAAGGTGAAGACGATAAAATTTTTGTGGATAACGAAATCACCATCGCTGTCGAAAAAAAATCTTTTTTATATTTAGCAGGGACCATATTGGAATTTTCAGGAGGCTTAAACGGTAAAGGTTTTGTATTTAATAATCCAAATGCAAATAGAACTTGCGGTTGCGGAGAGAGTTTCTCATTATAGTACTCAACTCCCAAAAGGAAATAAAAGGCTATAAAGACTTAGAAATTATTTAATAATAACTATAAATTCCTATTTACCCCTAATAGGAGTTCCCCCTTTGGGGGCTAGGGGGCTAATATGTCAAAATACACCGAAGACGATTTAAAAATCGAATTAGAGACTAAAGAATATGAGTACGGATTCTACACCGAATTAGACTCGGAAACGTTTCCGATTGGTCTAAATGAAGATATTGTTCGCGCTATTTCAAAAAAGAAAGACGAACCGCAATGGATGACCGACTGGCGTATTGAGGCTTTCCGTGCTTGGGAAGAAATGATAGAACCAGAATGGGCAAATGTTCGTTATCAAAAACCGGATTTTCAAGCCATCTCTTATTATTCAGCCCCAAAGAAAGCAGATCCAAATAAAACTCTTGATGATGTAGATCCTGAACTTTTAGAAATGTATAAAAAGTTAGGAATCTCTGTTGATGAGCAAAAAATGATGAATAATGTTGCCATGGATATCGTGGTTGACTCAGTTTCAGTCGCTACAACATTCAAAAAAACATTAGGCGAAAAAGGTATAATCTTCATGAGTATTTCTGAAGCCATCAGAGAACATCCTGAATTAGTTCGTAAATATTTGGGGACCGTTGTTCCTCAAAAAGACAACTTTTATGCAGCATTGAATTCGGCTGTTTTCTCAGATGGATCGTTCTGTTATATTCCAAAAGGCGTTCGTTGTCCAATGGAATTATCAACTTATTTTAGAATTAATCAAGCTGGAACGGGTCAATTCGAAAGAACATTGTTAGTTGCAGATGAAGGCAGTTATGTTTCGTACTTAGAAGGCTGTACAGCGCCAACTCGTGACGAAAATCAATTGCATGCCGCTGTGGTTGAATTGATTGCACTAGACGATGCTGAAATAAAATATTCTACCGTTCAAAACTGGTATCCTGGTAATAAAGAAGGTAAAGGTGGAGTTTACAATTTTGTAACCAAAAGAGGATTCTGCGAGAAAAATGCAAAAATCTCTTGGACACAAGTAGAAACTGGATCTGCCATTACTTGGAAATATCCTTCAGTGATTTTAAAAGGAGACAACTCAATTGGAGAATTTTATTCGATTGCCGTTACCAATAATTACCAACAAGCCGATACGGGAACCAAAATGATTCATTTGGGTAAAAACACCAAATCAACCATTATTTCTAAAGGTATTTCTGCAGGAAAATCACAAAACAGTTATAGAGGTTTGGTTCAAATTGGAGCAAGAGCAGAAAACGCGAGAAACTTTTCACAATGTGATTCTTTATTAATGGGGAACCATTGTGGAGCTCATACCTTTCCGTATATCGAAAGCAAAAATCCAACAGCAAAAATTGAACACGAAGCTACAACCAGTAAAATTGGTGAAGACCAGGTTTTCTATTGCAACCAACGTGGAATCCCAACCGAAAAAGCAATTGCGCTTATCGTAAACGGATTCAGTAAAGATGTGTTGAATAAATTACCGATGGAATTTGCTGTTGAGGCACAGAAATTATTGGAAATAAGTTTAGAAGGTTCTGTGGGTTAATTTTTATAAATTTGTATAAACATTATTATATCCAGATTGTTATGGAACTCATTTTAAAAAACGTTAAGAAAAAAGATTTTCCAGTCTTGAAATCATTGGCAAAATCATTGGGTTTCGAAATCGTTCAAGAAATCGAAAAGCCTTATAATCCAGAATTTGTAAAAGAAATTTTGGAAGCTGAAAAAAGCATTAAGGACGGAAAAGGAATGAAAATAAAGCTAGAGGATTTGTGGAAGTAATTTATTCTGAAAAAGCTCAGAAAGACAGAGAATTTTGGAAGAAATCTGGTAACAAAGCAATAATGAATAAAATATCTGCTTTAATCCACGATATTATTTTGCATCCTTTTGAAGGAATTGGAAAACCAGAACAATTGAAACATCAACTTTCTGGAAGATGGTCAAGAAGAATTAATAAAGAACACCGCATTATATACAGAGTTACAGAAGAAAATAAAGTAGAAATATTAGATATATTGTCTTTAAAAGGACATTATGAATAAACCAAATAAACGATGTTATCAATAAAAAATTTACACGCCTCTATAGGTGACAAAGAAATATTAAAAGGAATAAACCTTGAAGTGAAAGCAGGAGAAGTTCATGCTATAATGGGGCCAAATGGTGCTGGTAAAAGTACACTTTCAGCTGTAATTGCAGGAAACGAAAATTATGAAGTAACGGATGGAGAAGTGATTTTGGACGGAGAAGATCTTGCCGAATTAGCTCCAGAAGAAAGAGCACATAAAGGTGTTTTCCTTTCGTTCCAATATCCAGTGGAAATTCCTGGAGTTTCGGTAACCAATTTCATGAGATCGGCAATCAACGAAACTCGTAAAGCTAAAGGTCAAGAAGAAATGCCAGCCAACGAAATGCTGAAATTGATTCGTGAAAAATCGGAACTATTAGAAATCGACAGAAAGTTTCTTTCGCGTTCTCTTAATGAAGGTTTCTCTGGTGGAGAGAAAAAAAGAAATGAAATTTTCCAGATGGCAATGCTAGAACCAAAACTAGCCATCCTTGACGAAACCGATTCTGGTCTAGACATCGATGCTTTGAGAATTGTTGCCAATGGTGTCAACAAATTAAAAAGTGATAAAAATGCTGTCATTGTAATTACGCATTACCAAAGATTATTGGATTATATCGTTCCCGATTTTGTACACGTGCTTTACAACGGAAAAATTGTAAAATCTGGTGGTGCAGAATTAGCGCATGAACTGGAAGAAAAAGGATACGATTGGATTAAACAAGAACAAGAAGCTTAAATATTTGTTTAAAGTCTAAAGTTTAAAGTAGACTCAAGCTAACTTTAAACTTTTAAACCTTAAACTTTAAACAATTAAAGAATATGGAATTAAAAGAAAAATTACTATCGTCTTTTATGGCTTTTGAAGAGCGTATTGATGTTCATTCCGAACTTCACGATGTGCGAACAGCAGCTATAAAAAACTTCGAAAATAAGGGCTTCCCAACCAAAAAAGAAGAAAGTTGGAAATACACTTCGCTAAATGCTATCTTAAAAAATGACTTTAGCGTTTTTCCAAAAACAGAAAATACCATTCAATATAGTGATGTAAAAAAATACTTTTTACACGAAATAGACACCTACAAAGTAGTTTTCGTAGATGGTGTCTTTAGTTCACATTTATCTTCAACTACTCACGACGGTATCGATGTTTGCTTAATGTCATCGGCATTAAACAAGCCAAAATACAAAATGATTATTGATAATTATTTCAATAAAGTGGCTAGTAAAGACGAAAGTTTGACATCTTTGAATACGGCTTTCGCCAATGAAGGAGCTTACATCAATATCCCAAAAAGCAAAGTGGCAGACAAACCTATTGAGATCATGTATTTCTCTACAGGAAGCGAATCGGCTCTTTTGGTACAACCAAGAAACTTGGTTATTGTTGGTGAAAACTCACATGTTCAAATCATAGAACGCCATCAAAGTTTGAACGAAACCCGAGCCTACGGCGAACGAAGCGAAGCTAATCCAGTTTTAACCAATTCGGTTACCGAGATTTTTGCTCAAAAAAGAGCGATTGTTGATTATTACAAAATTCAAAATGACAACCTGGAAGCCAATTTAATTGACAATACGTATGTTTCCCAAAAACAGGAAAGTCACGTTTCGGTGCATACTTTCTCTTTTGGCGGAAACCTAACCCGAAACAATTTGAATTTCTATCATTTTGGTGAAAGACTAACAAGTACCTTGAACGGAATTACAATCATTGGAGGCAATCAACACGTTGATCATTATACTTTAGTGAACCACGCAACGCCTAACTGTGAAAGCTTTCAAGATTATAAAGGAATTTTTACCGACCGTTCAACAGGAGTTTTCAACGGAAAAGTATATGTAGAAAGAGAAGCTCAAAAAACAAACGCTTTCCAAAAAAGCAATAATATTCTTTTGAGCGACAAAGCAACCATTAACGCCAAACCGCAATTGGAGATTTTTGCCGATGACGTAAAATGTTCCCATGGATGTACCATCGGACAATTGGATGAAACCGCTATGTTCTACATGCAACAACGCGGAATCCCGAAAAAAGAAGCCAAAGCATTATTGATGTACGCGTTCTCGAATGCCGTTATCGAAAACATCAAAATACCGGAATTGAAACAACGAATTACTACTATTATCGCTAACAAATTGGGCGTTAAAATTGGATTTGATTTGTAGCTTTTAACCGCAATCCCGATAACTATCGGGAGCAAAGATTTACGCAAAGAGCGCAAAGTATTGATTTTATACTCTGCGCTCTTTGCGGTTTTTACTTTGTGTCTTTGCGGTTAATTATTTCTCACACTCCACACAATTCCACTCAACAATCCATTAAAATCAAATTGAGATTCTTCTGTCAAACCCATTCTCACAATTACCAAATCCACAGACGGAATTATAGCTACCATTTGCCCTTGGAAACCACTACAATAATACATATCTCTTGGAACATCTGGAAAATAGTATCCTTCATTAAGCCAAAATTGTGCTCCATATCTTCCGTGTGAAGTATCTGTGGGAGTCGCAACATACTTTGCCCAACTGGGATCAAATAATTGCTGACCGTTCCAATTGCCTTGGTGCAAATACAACAATCCCAATTTGGACCAATCTCTTGTGGTTGCCCAACCATAAGACGATCCAACATAATTCCCCGCCATATCCGTTTCCACAAGCATGGAATGCATTCCAATTTTATCAATCAATGCCGAATACCAAAAATCCAAGTATTCTTGATGGGTTTTGAACTGCTTCCGCAAAATTCCCGACAATAAATTTGTTGTTCCCGAAGAGTAATTCCAATGCGTGTTGGGTTTGAAAATCGCTGGTTTTAGCAATTGCCCTTTTGACATATCCTCCGACTGGAAAAGCATTTTTGTCGCATCACAAATTCTGTCATATTTCTCCTCCCATTCCAAACCTGAATTCATATGCAATAAATCATTGGTCGTAATGTATTTTCGATCGTCGTTTTGCCATTCGGAAATCGGAGCGGGTTTGTAGATGTCAAATCGCCCTTGCTTTTGAAGAATTCCAAAAAGCGTCCCCGTAATACTCTTGGTCATCGACCAACCCAAAATAACACTGTTTTTCGTAAAACCATCCGCATATTTCTCGGCAATGATTTTATCTTTATAAATAACCAAAACGGAGCGTGTTCTTTTATAATCATTCCCTTTGGCATCAAATGCATTGGCAACAACCTGATTCAATTTGGTATAATTCACGTTTTTAAAAACTGTGTCTTTGGGTTCAACATCTCCATAAGGAAAAGGTAAATTACTGTTTGATTTTGCTCTTTTTGGAACATCATATGGTTTGTTTACGTCAAAACCATCATTGATTAAAGTCGCTCCCAAACCTTTACGATAAATTGCTTTTCGCTCTTTTAAGCCCAAAACAGTCGCTGTCGAAAATTTTCCCGATTCATTGATTTGATTGGTAGCCCAACCAATTACATCAAAATCATTATCGTTTTTTTCGATAATTTCTTGGGAGCGATTATCAATGAAATGCCCGCTAGCCATGCTTTTGGCTGAAAATCCAGATATCAATTCTAATTTAGGATAACTGGTAAAACCAAAATAACCTAAGATCAACAAAAAAAGAAGAGCTCCTATTTTAAAATATTTTTTCATATTGAAAGATTATTACACCAAATTAATAAAAAAAGGGATGCCAACCACAAACAATTTAATCCTATTCCATTTTCAATACTATCGCTCCATTCTTTGTTACAATTTTTACAATTATTAACTATTGTTTCTTAGAAAACTAAATCAATTGTATTACTTTTGTATTTAGAAAAATTCTAAATAAAGAAATGTTAGACATTCAAAAAATAAGAGCCGACTTTCCAATTCTATCACAAAAAGTAAACGGAAAGCCTTTAGTATATTTCGATAACGGTGCCACTTCACAAAAACCGCAAGTGGTTATTGATGCAATTGCAACCTATTATCAGGAAATAAATGCCAACATTCATAGGGGTGTTCATACATTAAGCCAATTGGCAACAGACGCTTATGAAGTTTCCCGAGCAAAAGTGCAGAATCATATTAATGCTAAATTCCTTCACGAAGTGCTTTTTACTTCGGGAACTACTTTTGGTATCAACCTTGTGGCCAATGGATTTGCTTCGATTTTAAAACCGGGTGATGAAGTGCTGGTTTCTGCTCTAGAACATCACAGTAATATTGTGCCTTGGCAAATGCTTTGTGAAAAAACAGGCGCCTCTCTCAAAGTCATTCCGATGAATGAAAACGGGGAATTGATAATGGGCGAATACGATAAGTTGCTTTCTCCAAAAACTAAGATTGTAACGGTAAATCATATTTCGAATGCACTGGGAACCATCAATCCTATTAAATATATGATTGACAAAGCGCATGAAGTTGGCGCGGCGATTCTGATTGACGGCGCACAAGCAGTACCGCATTTAAAACCAGATGTTCAAGCTTTGGATTGTGATTTTTATGTGTTTTCGGGACATAAAATGTGTGGCCCAACAGGAACTGGAATTTTATACGGAAAAGAGGCCTGGTTGAATAAATTACCTCCGTATCAAGGTGGCGGTGAAATGATCAAAGAAGTAACTTTCGAAAAAACCACTTACGCCGATTTACCTCATAAATTTGAAGCCGGAACGCCCAATATTGCGGGTGGAATTGTTTTGGGAACTGCCATTGATTATATGAATGAAATTGGTTTTGAAAATATTCAGAAACAAGAATTAGAATTATTAGAATACGGTACAAAACGATTACTAGAAATTGACGGTTTGAAAATTCATGGTACTGCTGAAGCAAAAACTTCGGTAATCTCTTTTAATATAGAAGGCATTCATCCTTATGACATTGGAACCATAATAGACAAATTAGGAATTGCTGTAAGAACAGGCCATCATTGCGCACAACCTATTATGAATTTCTTCGGAATTCCAGGGACAATAAGAGCGTCGTTTTCTTTTTACAACACCAAAGAAGAAATAGACATAATGGTTGATGCGGTCAAAAAAGCAAAAATGATGTTGTCCTAAAACATAAAACGCTATGAAAATTTTATCCCTTTTGTTTTTAACACTGTTTCTTGGAAAAAGTTGCCAAAGTCAAAATCTAGATATGGAAACTGCTAAAATAGAATACACAGCAAACTCAAGAGGATTGCATAAAAATATTGTGATTCAAAATAAAACAATTTCGGTCACTAATGCCAGAGATGAAAAACCTGATTCAAATACGTTAACAGATTCACAATGGAATACCTTGATTAAGGAATTTCAAAAAGTGAATTTGGAGGAAATTCCAAGTTTAAAAGCACCGACTCAAAAGCGCTTTCATGATGGAGCTGCAATGGCCAATTTGAAAATAACTTATAAAGGGAAAACCTATGAAAGCCAAACTTTCGACAATGGATTTCCGAATGAAAAAATTAAAAATTTAGTAAATACAGTACTATCCTTTTCAATTAAAGAAGAATGACAATAAAAGAAATACAAAACGAAATTATAGACGAATTTTCCATGTTCGATGACTGGATGCAACGATATGAATACATAATTGATTTAGGCAAAAATCTTCCATTAATCAAAGAAGAATTCAAAACAGACGACAATCTGATCAAAGGATGTCAATCCAAAGTTTGGTTGCAAGGAGAACAAAACGATGATAAAATTGTCTTTACAGCAGATAGTGACGCCATTTTGACCAAAGGTATAATCGCTATTTTAATCCGTGCTTTCTCGAACCAAAAAGCTACGGATATCTTAAACGCCGATATGGATTTTATTGACGAAATAGGATTAAAAGAACATCTATCACCAACAAGAGCCAATGGTTTGGTATCAATGATTAAAAATATTAAAATGTACGCTTTGGCATTTGATGCTAAAAAAAATTAAAAACATATAAGTCATATAAGCTAATTCTATAAAAAATATGATTATAAACAGAAGTACTCTCAAAGATTTAGTCTATCAGGTAAATGGAGCGGCAATTGAAGTTCATAAAAGTATAGGCGCAGGTCTTTTGGAAAATGTTTATCATCAATGTCTTAAAAAAGAATTAGAATTAAGAAAAATAAATTTTTCCTCCGAACTTGAGATTCCTTTAAATTATAAAGGATATCAGTTAGAATCGAAACTTAGATGTGATTTATTTATAGAGAATTCACTTGTTGTAGAACTAAAATCGGTAAATGAAATAAGTCCCATTTTTGAAGCGCAATTGCTGACTTATATGAACTTATTAAAAGCTCCGATTGGTTTATTAATTAATTTTAATGTAAAAAACATTTACTATGAAGGTCAAAAAACAATGGTCAATGAATATTATCGAATGTTAGAAGATTAACTTTTTTGAACTTATATTTAGCTAAAACATTAACAAAAAATAACCTTATATGACTTATATGGTTTAAAAAATATAAATTATGATAGAAGAAATAAACACAGAAGCATTAGGAGAATCGATTGTAGCAAAATTGAAAACCATTTACGATCCAGAAATTCCTGTAGATATCTACGAATTGGGATTGATCTATGATGTAATGGTCAACACCGATTATGAAGTAAAAATTCTCATGACACTTACTTCGCCAAACTGTCCGGTAGCCGAGAGTTTACCAAGAGAAGTGGAGGAAAAAATAAAATCAATAGAGCATGTAAAAGATGCCGAAGTTGAAATCACATTTGATCCACCATGGAGCAAAGATTTGATGAGCGAAGAAGCAAAATTAGAATTGGGAATGTTGTAACAAAAAAGTAGGCAGTGTTCAGTATTTTAGTGTTCAGTTAGAAACTGACTACTAAATACTGACCACTGACCACTAAATATTTAGAATGGAAGAAATAATCAATAAAGTAGCAAATAGTACACTGGAAGTTTTCGATCTTGAAGACTATTATCCAGCTGGAATTCGTGTGCAAATCGATATTTCACAATGGCTTTATGAAGGCTTTTTATTGAAAGAAAAAGACTTTAGAGAACAACTTAACAAACAAGATTGGTCCCAATACCAAGATCAATATGTTGCAGTTACTTGTGGCACTGATGCCATTATTCCCAAATGGGCCATTATTTTGGTAACGATGCATTTGGCTCCCTTTGCCAAAAAAATTATAAATGGTTATCTGGAAGATTTAGATGCTGCTTTATACGTCGAAATACTTTCTAGAATCGATTATACTGTTTATCAAGACAAACCAGTAATTATAAAAGGTTGTTCTAGAAAACCTGTTCCAATGCTGGCTTATGTTTTGGCAGCACAATATTTGCAACGGCATGCCAAAAGTATCATGTTCGGCGAAGCATGTTCAGCTGTGCCTTTATACAAATCGCCTAAAAAATAATTTTATTTTTTAACCACCTGACATTTAACGTTTTATTCTTTTTATTATATTTGTATTACAACTAATACTCTTACAATGAAAAAACTAATTCTATTAATATGTCTGTTTCCCCTTTCAACTTTGATTACTGCTCAATCTGCTGAAAAAGATCTAATAAAAAAAACAGAAGATGCAGCAAAAACCATAGACGATACCATTAAAAATGGCTGGAAGTCAAAAGGAAAAGTTACATTTCTATTTAATCAAGCCAGCTTCAATAACTGGATTGCCGGTGGAGAGAATAGCTTCTCAGGTAATCTTGGTCTCGATTATAAAATTGATTACAAAAAAGATGATTATACCTGGGAAAACAGAATTCTGGCTTCCTATGGTTTATTACAAACACAAAATTCCAGTTTTGAAAAGAAAACCGATGATCAACTCGAAATCAATTCAATTGTAGCCAAAAAAACCAAAAGCTATTGGTATTATTCGTTTTTAGTCAATTTCAGGTCCCAATTTACGAGAGGTTTTTTGTATGACAAAGATGTAAATGGTGCAGAAATAAGAGAAGAAAACACCAAATTTATGTCTCCAGGGTATTTGCTTGTTGGTCCTGGAATGTATTGGAAAAAGAATGAGAATTTTAAAATTAATCTGGCTCCTCTAACCTCCAAATTCACTTTTGTAAATAGCCGCTATACTTCAATTCCGGGTTATGTAGATGGCTCCTATTTTGGAGTAGATGCCAACAAAAGCATGTTGTATCAATTGGGATTCAATGCTACAGCTTACTATAAATTTAATATAATGGAAAACGTAAGTGCGGAAAATCTTTTGAATTTATATTCCAATTATTTAGAAAAACCTCAAAATATTGACATCAATTACAGCTTGATAATTTTGATGAAAATCAACAAAGTATTATCAGCAAATTTTAATTTCCAAGCGATTTATGATGACGATGCTTTTGCTGGTTTTCAAACCAAAGAAGTGTTTGGCGTGGCTTTAAACTACAATTTTTAAACAAAAAAAAGACCTTTTAGCAATTACTAAAAGGTCTTTTTTTATTCATCTTGATCAACATTCTCTTCTTTCTCTACTGCATCTTTATAATCAGGATATAAAAACTTATTGTATGGAAAACGGGTAATGTGTATTTGTCGAACAGCTTCATAAACACGTTCTCTGAATTCTTCGAAATTTTCTTTATTTGTTGCCGAAATAAACAAAGCTTTTTCTCCACCCAATCGGTGCATCCATGTTTGTTTCCATTCCTCCAATGTAAAATGTCTCGGTGTTTTTTCTGTCATTAAATCATCTTCGTCAATGGTCAAATGTTTGTAGGCATCTATTTTATTGAAAACCATAATAACCGGTTTATCATTGGCTTTAATATCCATCAAGGTTTGGTTTACAGATTCTATATGATCTTCAAATTCAGGATGTGAAATATCAACAACGTGCAATAACAAATCGGCTTCCCGAACTTCATCCAATGTACTCTTAAAAGAATCTACCAATTGTGTAGGTAATTTTCGAATAAAACCAACGGTATCCGAAAGCAAGAAAGGTAAGTTTTTAATAACCACTTTTCGAACGGTCGTGTCCAAAGTTGCAAAAAGTTTGTTCTCTACAAAAACATCACTTTTCCCAACGGCATTCATCAATGTTGATTTTCCAACATTGGTATATCCTACCAAAGCAACACGAACCATTGCGCCACGATTACTTCGTTGCACACCCATTTGTTTGTCGATAGTTTTAATCTTTTCTTTCAATAACGCTATACGATCACGCACAATACGTCTATCCGTTTCAATCTCTGTTTCTCCAGGTCCACGCATCCCGATACCCCCTTTTTGACGCTCCAAGTGCGTCCACATTCCAGAAAGTCGGGGTAACAAATATTGACATTGTGCTAGCTCTACTTGAGTTCTAGCATAAGAAGTTTCGGCCCTTTGAGCAAAAATATCAAGTATTAGATGTGTACGATCTAAAATTTTGCAATCGATAATCTTAGAAATATTCTTTTGTTGAGACGGAGACAATTCGTCATCAAATACTAAAGTTGAAATGTCATTCTCTTTTACAAAAAGACAAATTTCTTCCAGTTTTCCGGTTCCAACAAAAGTTTTAGGATTCGGACGTTCCATCTTCTGTGAAAAGCGCTTGACCACTTCTCCACCTGCGGTAAACGTCAAAAACTCCAATTCATCAAGATATTCATTGAGTTTCTCTTCGCTTTGGTTTTGTGTAACTATACCAACAATAGCCGTTTTCTCGAAATTTATTGTTTCTTTTTCTAACATGTCTTTAAATAAGAATACAAATTTAATGATTTGATAGCTACAATCCCTTTTATCCTAATATAAAATGATACATTGAAACTATACAGTATATAAAATGCTTTAGTATCAAAAAAAAATACCCTTCTTTTGGAAGGGCATCATTATATAAAAACAATTGCTACATTTTATTTTTTCGATAATTTTGAAAGCAATCTTAAAAATTCAATATACAACCAAACTAATGTGATCATTAATCCCATTGCTCCATACCATTCCATGTATTTTGGCATTTTTTGCTCTGCTCCTTTTTCGATTCTATCAAAATCCAAAAACAAGTTTAAAGCAGCAATTACAATTACAAAAACACTAATCCCAATACTCATCATAGAATTTCCATAATGTACAGGAGTAAAACTTGTAAACATAGAAAATATCCAAGAAATTAAATAATAAGTGGCAATAGCAAGAGTGGCCGCCATTACAACTGATTTGAATTGCTCTGTTACTTTTACTATTTTATATTTATACAATCCCAAACAAACCGCAAAAGTAACAAATGTAGCCCCAACAGCTTGTGTTACTATGCCAGGATATTGAACTTCAAAAATAGCCGAAACACCCCCGATAAACAACCCTTCGAACAAGGCGTAACCTGGAGCTAAATAGGCGGAATATTGTGGTTTAAAAGCGGCGATTACTACTAAAATCAACCCAACAATGGCGCCTCCAAATGCAGGAACAATCGGGTTCATTCCATTAAAAGTAGCCCACCAAATTACAGTTGCAGAAGCAATAAGTAATAAAAAAAGGATTAAACTTCTGTTGATGGTTCCAGCAACTGTCATGTCTTGATTGACATCTATAATTGTTGCTTGATGTACTTCGTCTTTTCTAGAAACAGCAGTTGAAAATGTTTTGTTATTTAAAAAAGGGTTATTCGAATTCATATGTAGATATTTATTGTTTTTTATTGGTCATATGTAATTCGCATATCGTCATTGGTGTTTGTTACCAATACACGGTCATGCTCATTTCATAATTTTAAATTTTATCAAATATAATTTTAATTTTTTAGAAGACTCTTTAAATTTTATTAAATTATTCCTTCTATTTAGGCGACAGCCAAGTTCTTGGATTGGTGTATGTCGTGTTTTGAGTGATTGCAAATTTTAATATTGTTCTTCCATCTCCATTTGTTTTTATTCTTCCTAAACTTTGTCTCGCTGTTACTTTATCCCCTTTACTTACATTAACTGATATCAAGTTTTGATATATTGTAAAAAAGTCTCCATGCTGTAACATAACTACTTTATTTACCGGAGAAATTACGATGACACTATTTACTATTCCTAAAAAAACAGCCCTTGCATTTGCACCAGAACTGGTGGAAAATTCCAGTCCGCTATTGTGAATTACTAATGATTTATACACTGGGTGTGCTTGATCTCCATATCCCATGGAGACAAAACCACTTTCAACAGGCCAAGGGAGTTTTCCTTTGTTGGCTTTAAAGCTGTCTGAATCAATTTTACCATCTGATGTTAATTCCATTTTGGTAGATGAAACTGCGGCTTTTGCTACAACTACAGGATCCACTTTGGCGATGGCAATGGCGACATCCTTCGGTATTGGAATTGGTTTTGGAATTGGTTTGGAATTGGCTTTGGCTTTGGCAGCAGCAGCAGCATTGGCAGCGGCTATAGCTTTTGCTTTTTCTATTGCTTTGGCTTTGGCAATTGCGTTGGCTTTGACTATCGCATCCGCTTTCGCTTTTTCCTTAGCGGCTTTTTCTCTAGCGGCCTTTCTATTGGCTTCTGCAATAGCTTCTCTAATTAATTTATCAATTTTATTATCAATCGATTTGGCCTCTTTTTGCCTTTTTTTGATTTCGGCTAGAATTTTATTTTTGTCTTTTTTTAATGTTTCAACTAATTTTTGTTGTTCTTGTTTCTCTTTTTCCAAAGACAATTTTTCTTTTTCGTTTTCAGTAATAAGTTGCTCTTTGGCACTTTTTTGAACATCCAATTTGGCATTAAAAGTATATAATACGTTTGTTTTAGAAAAAATTTCTTCGCCTTGAATGCGTCTGTAATTCGTATATTGTTTCATATACTGAGCTCTTTTGTATGCCTGCAAAAAACTTTCGGAAGACAATAAAAACATAGCTCGACTTTCTTCAGAACGGCTTTTATAAGATTGAACTATCATTTTGGCATAATCCTCTTTGAGTGACTTAAGCTCTTGTTCTAATTTATCAATTTGAGATTGATTGACAACTATTGAGTTTCCTAATAATTTGGTTTGTTTTTCTGTAGTGGCAATTAATTCTTCTTTAAGTTTAATTTTATTGCTTTGTAAAACAATCGCTTTGGTAGCTGTTTTTTCTTTCTTCTTAACGGATTGAAGTTTGGTTTCGTTTTCACGAATTTCTTGTTGAATTTTAGCTTTTCTTTCTTCTAATTTTTTTTGTTGATTGACCTGAGAAAAAATTGCAGATGTTGAAATTAGAAAAACAAAACTTAGAAAATATTTTAACATATTAGATTATATATGGTGCAAACTTAATGAATGATTTAATAATAAAACTGCACTATTTTCTCATTTCAAAAAAATAGTGCTCTTATTTAGTTTACATGAAATTACATATTATACAACCAAGAAGCAGGGTTGTTATAGGTTGTGTTTTGTGAAATTGTGAACTTTAAAATTGTTTTTCCTTCTCCGTTGGTTCTTATCTTCCCTAAACTTTGTTTGATACTTACTTTATCACCTTTGCTCACAAAAACAGAAGATAGATTTTGATATACTGTGAAGCAATCCCCATGTTGAATCATTACTGCTTTATTCACAGGAGACAAAACAATTACGCTAGTTACTTCGCCACCAAAAACTGCTCTGGCATTTGAACCTTGATCTGTAGTGATTTCCACGCCACTATTGTGAATAACTAGACTTGGATAAACGGGATGTGGCTGATCACCAAATCCAAGTGAAACAAAACCTTTCTCAACTGGCCAAGGCAATTTACCTCTGTTCGCTCTAAAATTATCTGCCAATATTTTAGACTCAGCCGTTAATATAATCCTTGAAGATGTATAAGCTACAACTGGAGCATTTGGATTTGCTTTGGCATTTTCGGTTGCCGCTTTTCTATTGGCTTCGGCAATGGCCTCTCGTATTAATCGATCAATTTGTCGGTCAATAGCTCGCGATTCTTGCTGCTTTCTTTTAATTTCGGCAGTAATTTTTTTCTTGTCTTTTTTGATGGCATTAACCAACTTTAATTGTTTTTTCTTTTCAATTTCAAGAGACAATTTCTCTTTAGTGTTTTCGGCTAATAATTTCTTTTTGGCTATTTTTTGAATGTTAAGTCTATCATTATATCCTAAAAGTTCGTTGGTTTTGGATTTAATTTCTTCGCCTTGTATCTTTCTAAAACTTGTATATTGTTTCATATACTGCGCTCTTTTGTAGGCTTGTAAAAAATTTTCTGAAGACAATAAAAACATAGCACGACTTTGTTCCGATCTGCTTTTATAGGACTTGACAATCATCTTGGCGTAATCTTCCTTTAGAATTACCAATTCTCGATTCAACTTGTTGATTTTAATTTGATTAACATACATGTCATTACTAAGAATCTTAGTTTGTTTCTCTGTAGTATGAATCAATTTTTCTTTTAATTTTATTTTATTGCTTTGTAAAATTATCACATTAACTGCCGATTTTTCTTTTTTCTTTACCGATTGTAATAGTTTTTCATTGGCCAAAATTTCTTGTTGAATTTCGGCTTTGCGTTTTTCCAGTTTTTCTTGTTGCGTTTCTTGTCCCCATATTACGGAGGTCAGACTTATAAAAAACAGACTTAAGAGAAATTTTTGCATCGTACAAATATGTTTGTTCAAATTTACTTAATTAAAATTCGTTTATAACCATTTGGCACATTATAAGGGAAAGAAAGTTCTTCATTTAAGGTAATTGCATTGTAAGTCATATTAATTTCTGTTTTCCCTTTGTCTTGTTCTGCCGTTATAAAAATAGAGGAAGGAAATGAAGAATCATTATACATTTTGAAATCGGAATAGGAAACATCCATCTTTCTATTTTGAGTAATTTGTGCTATTTCTTGCTTGTTTAATAAAAATTTTCCGGTGTCAAAAAAGAAATATTTTTTTACATCATTTTTAGAAATCTCTTCTAATCGATAAGACTGTTCGACTAAAGAGTCTTGGTAATTTCCTTTGGTTAAATCGTCCATAGCTTGGCCAATTAACATATTTTGAACTTTATAAAAATCCAAATCGGTTCCTAACCATTGACTCAAGGAACTAAAATCACCTTCAAAATAAGTGCCTCCGATTTTTTCGTAATAACTAACCATCGTTGGGGTTATTAAAGCTTTGGCCATGGTAATTCCTAGGAAACGGATGCTTACCAAAATTTGTTCGTTTTTCTTTATCTTGATTTCGGCAGTAACATTTTGTGACTGTTTTTCGTCACTGTATTTTACATTTGATTTAATGTATAAGGTAGAAAACTCATTGCTATTGTTATAATGTTTCTTAATAATTCGCTCCGCTGTCATGCGATTTGTGTCTTCACTTTTGTTTTCTTTTACCACTTTTGCTTTTGCTTTACAGGACACTAATGTTAGTGAACTACTCAAACAAATCATAAAAACAAAAAGTACTCTTACTAAAAATCGATTCATTATTTTTTTCCTTTTATTAATTGATTGGCATTATTAAAATATAATTCTTTTTTGGTAGTATCTCCTAAACCACTGTAGGCTTCACCAAGTTGTATATTAAAATTGATTTCTAAACTTTGATTATCTACTACATAATCCATTCCCATTTCAAGTATTTCCTTGGCTTTCTTGAACAATTTCAACTGATTGTTGGCCATTCCAGCATAATAATAAAACTGCGGTTCGGATGGATAGCTATCTATCATTGCCATTGCTTTTTTGACTACGGGTTCAAACTGTTTAAGTTCTGTATTGGCTTGAAGCCAAAGCAAGTTGGTTTCTAAATCAATTTCTGAATTATTTTTTGCTGATAAATCATAATATTTAATCGCCTTTTCCCATTGTTTTTTATTGTGAAAAAACTTGCCTATTTCTTTAGCTACATTTATCTCTTTGTCGTTTTCAAAATACCCAATTGCGGCATCCAAATCTGGAATAAATTGAGGATTTGTATTGGTGAAAAGTAAAAATTCATTCAGAATTCTATGTTTAATCTTCGAATCAATTTTAGGACTTGCCAAAACTATATTCATCGATTTTACTGCATTGGTACCGTCATTATTTTCGAGATAATTTTTAAATAAACTTACTTGTGCCCAAACCGATTCCGGAATTGCTTTTTCCAATTGTTTAGCAACTTCCTGTGCTTTAGTTTCTTCATTATTATTAGAATATAAAAAAATCAATGCAATGTAATTGGATTCTTCTTTTGGGTTTTTATCAATCAGTGCATTTAAATTATCAATTTCAGAATTTTGAAATTTTCCTTCCGAGAGGATTTCCAATTTATACATTTCTCTTCTCTCGGTTTTTCCAACTTTTTCATTCAATTCATTAATTCCAACTAATGCTTTGTCATATTGTTTGGTTGCCATGTAAAGTGAAACTAAATCTTCCTTGTATTCTGCATCAAAAGGAATGATTTTATTAACAATGATAATGGCTTGATTGAAATCTTTGGTTTCATAACATACATCATACATTCCTACCCAAAACCATTTATTTGTAGGATCTATTTGTGTAGCATGTTCAAAGGAGGAATAGGCGTTTTTATAATCTTTGGAAGCTAAATAATTTTTTCCCATTTCAAAATAAATGCTAGCTTCATTGGGCTTCATTTTTAAACATTGGTCCAATGCTGCTAATGATTTATCATAATTTTCAATACTTTTTTGAAAAATAGACTCATAGAAAAAATCTTGGAATTTATCATTTTCCACTATTATTTCCTCTGGTTCGGTTTGAGCCAATACACTTAAAGTATTGCTTAGCAATACCCAAAAAGTGAATATGTATGTCCATTTACTTATCATTGAGAAAAGAAGTCTTTGAAAATAAAATCGTTATGATTTCTTATTGTGCAAAATAAATTAAAAAAACAACAAAGCAGCATAATAAAAACTTAAAAATGCTGCTTAATTTTTTGTACTATACTCATTTCAAATTATTCTAAAACCGAATAATCTCCAATACTTATGTTTTTAAAATTTCCGTCAAAACTGGCATGATTACCAATCATCGCATTGTCTAAATTGGCATTTTTAATATGCGAATGTGTTTGTATCAAACTGTTTTGTATTGTGCTATTTTGAACATGACAAGCATCCCCTAAAGAGACATTAGGACCAACAGTAGAATTTATTAAAACAACATTTTCCCCAATATAACAAGGAGGAATAATGGTGGAATGTTCTAATTTAACTGATGGATCCACTAAATTCACTCCGTCGTTTTGAAGAAAGCCGAGCATTCTAGAATTAGTTTCAACCGTTACATCTTTGTTACCACAATCCATCCACTCATCTACTTCTCCTGGAACAAAAATCATGCCTTTGGCCATCATTTGTTTTATTCCATCATTAATTTGATATTCACCTCCATGAATAATGTTGTTTTCTATCACTAATTGAAGTTCGTTTTTTAGGACGGCCACATCTTTAAAATAGTAAATTCCGATAACTGCAAGATCCGAAACAAATTCCTTTGGTTTTTCAACCAATTCTATTATTTCATTGGCATCGTTTAAATTTACCACACCAAAAGCTTCTGGATGATCCACTTGTTTTACCCAAATAACACTATCCGCATTTGCATCCAAATCAAAATTGGCACGGATTAAAGTATCGGCATAAGCAATTACTGCCGGCCCGCTTAACGAATCTTTGGCGCACATAATGGCATGTCCTGTTCCAAGTGCTTCATTTTGATAATAAATAGTTCCTTTGGCACCGAGTTTTTGAGCAATTGCAACTAAATCTTCTTCTACTTTTTTTCCAAAACTTTCGTGAATAACGAAGGCTATTTCTTCTATATCTTGATTTAAAACCCCAGCAATATCCTCGACTAATCGATGAACAATTGGTTTTCCAGCAACTGGGATTAAAGGTTTAGGAATGGTTAATGTATGTGGGCGAAGGCGAGATCCGCGTCCTGCCATTGGTACAATTATTTTCATATTCTTTTTATTAAAAGATTGAAAAATTAAAAGATTGAAAGATTAGAATCATTCAATTATTTAATCTTTAAATTATTAAATTAATTTATTTTACTCCTGTACTTCCAAAACCGCCTTCTCCACGGAATGTTTCGGTTAATTCTTGTACTTCAATCCACTCCGCTCGTTCGTGTTTGGCGATAATGAGTTGGGCAATGCGCTCTCCATTTTGGATAACAAATGGATCGTTAGATAAATTTACTAAAATTACTCCAATTTCGCCTCTATAATCGGCGTCGACTGTTCCTGGAGCATTTAGGACTGTTATACCGTTTTTGGCAGCCAAACCACTTCTTGGCCGCACTTGAGCTTCATAACCAATAGGTAATTCTATAAAAAGTCCTGTTTTTACAATGGTTCTTTCCAGTGGATTCAAGGTTATAGATTCGGTCAAATTGGCTCTTAGGTCCATTCCAGCCGAAGCAATAGTTTCATAATTTGGTAATGCGTGTTGCGATTTGTTTATGATATTGATTGTCATGTTTACTCTAAATATTATTGATTGTAAAAAGCCCTAGCCCTGATAGAAGCGGCATCTCCCGCTTTAGAAAAACAAGGCTTTTTTGCCGTAGTTTTTCTAAAGTGGGAATACAGCGGATAGCAGGATTAAGCTCCTAATTTTTAGTTGGACGTTTTAAAATTCGTAAAAGTGTTTCTTTTTCATTGTAATATATAAAGCCCAAAAATACTGCCAAAAGTGCAATTCCGATATAATAATTCTCTCTAAAAATGTAGAAGGAAATACATGAAAAACCAATAGATAATCCTAAATAACCTCCTATTTTCTTCTTGTCATACGGTATGGGATAGTATTTATTTCCGAGATAATACGATATAAACATCATACTCCCATAAGCCGAAATGGTAGCAATCGCAGAACCATAATAACTGTATTTTGGAATCAATAAATAATTCAAAATTAAGGTTACTAATGCTCCAACTATTGAAATATAAGCACCTACATATGTTTTGTCGATAAGTTTATACCAAACTGAAAGGTTCGTGTAAATTCCGAGAAAAAAATTAGCTAAAATAATCAACGGAACGACTTTCATTGCTTCCCAATAAGCAGCATTTGGGATCATAATTTGTTTCAAAAGATCAGCAAATACAATTACTGACAATAAAATAAAAGAACCGAAAATGACAAAATATTTGGTCACCGTTGCATACGTTTGTGGTGCATTATCATTCGAAGCATGACTAAAAAAGAAAGGTTCGATTCCTAAAGTGTAAGCGGTTCTAAACAAAACCATGAATAGTCCTAACTTATAACAAGCGGAGTACACTCCAACTTGTTCTGCGGCGATATTGGCAGGCAGCAGTTTTCCTAAAAGGATTTTGTCAAACTGTTCGTTTATGGCAAAAGCAATGCCGGCAACCATAATAGGCAAACCGTATTGCATCATCCGTTTCCAGAGCTCGTAATCAAATTTCCATTTGATTGTAAAGTAATCAGGAAATAGCACCACAAAAGTTAGGAAACTAGCAATAATATTGGCCAGAAAAATATATCCTATCTGAAAATTATCAATATAAACGGAACTTAAAAAACTATCGGGTTGCGAAACCGAAATGCTTGGCAAATACAACAGAAAAAAAAGATTGAAAGATAGATTAACCAAAACATTTCCTATTTTGATTAAAGCATAAAACTTTGGTCTTTGATTGGCACGCAATTTAGAAAAAGGTACGATCACTAAAGCATCCAATGCTAAAATCCAAATAGAAAAGGTTATGTATTGTGTATCAACTCCAGACCAATGCGCTAATGAATTGCGAAATAACAAAGCTATAAAGACAAAAAGAATAGTGGACCAAAAAATAGAAACAATTGTCGTTTCTACTACACTATCTTTGTTTTTTTCAGAATTATAAAATCTAAAGAAAGCGGTTTCCATCCCGTAAGCCAGAATCACATTGAAAAAAATCATCCAAGCAAAAATTATGGATACCTTTCCATACTCTGCTTGAGGCAATAATCCCGTGTAAAGTGGTACCAGCAAAAAGCTGAACATTCTAGGTATTACTGTGGCAAGTCCGTATATGGCAGTTTGTTGAAAAAGCTTTTTATATAATCCCAAAATTATTTTTATGTTAATTATTATAAAAACAAAAATAACCAATTCTTTGGTTATTTTTTGTGTTTTGTGGTTGAATAAAGTTTCAAAAAAAATAATTCCTAAGTTAATCCCTCCTCATTAATCATTTTTAGAAAATGGAAACCTTTTGGCACATATCCTTGATTGTAATAAAAACGGTGTGCTGTGAAATTTCCGGTAAAAGCATCCAAAACAATTGCTGTACAACCTTCTGCACGGGCTTTAGTGTCAATATAATCCGTCATCATTTTGCCAATCCCTTTAGAACGGTGTTCCGAATGAACAATAAAATTGTCTATTTCAATATATTTACCAGTCCACAACTTAACGGCTGTCCAAAAACCGGATAATCCAACACAAATATCGCCATCAAAAACAGCTACTTGTTTATAATTATGAGGTACCATTTGTTGTAGATAGGATTCATATTTTTCCAAAGTGAGATTAGGGTACAAATGTTGCATTGTCTCAATTTGAGCAAGCATTTCAGGAACGGTGGAAAATTCGACTATATTCAATTGAACAATGTTTAGAAATAAAATACAAAAATACTGAAAAAGAAATAATTCAAAGAATAAAGAAATTTAATTGAAATATCACTAAAAGTGGGTATTGCACAAACCCGTTTTATTGCAGATATTTGTAAAATAAAATTTAGATAAGGGGTTAATAAAGCTAATCGGTCCCCACAAAACAGAGCATGGTCAAAGCTAAGTTTCGCCAATAAAAAACAGAGCCAGGGTAAAGCTAAGAATCTCCCTTAAATACAGAGCTAAGGACTATAAAGCTATTTGTTCCTATAAAACAAAGCATAAAAAAAGAGCCAAATGGCTCTTTTTTCTTTTTTATGCATTTTAAAATTATCCTTTCAAAGCCTCTGCTCCACCAACAATTTCAAGAATCTCATTGGTAATCGCAGCTTGACGAGCTTTATTATAAGTCAATTTTAATTGATCTCTTAAGTCAGTTGCATTGTCTGTTGCTTTGTGCATTGCAGTCATACGTGCTCCATGCTCAGAAGCAAATGAATCACGAATCCCTTTATACAATTGTGTTTTCAACGCTTTTGGAATCAAAGTCAAAACAATTTCGTCCTTTGCAGGCTCGAAAATGTAATCTCCTGTTGAAACTGGTTTATCAGATTGAATAGGTGCTAATGGTAAAAACTGCTCCGTTTGTACAATTTGAGTAGCTGCATTTTTAAACTGATTGTAAACCAATTCAATTCTATCATATTCACCTGTAACAAATTTTTGTGTTAATGTTTCTGCAATAGCAGCCACATTATCAAAAGTAAGATGATCAAAAATTGAACTTTGATTGTCAATAACACTCAATGTTTTAGACAAAATATCGTTTCCTTTTTTACCGATTGCAAAAATATCAACTTGCTTACCAGCATAATATTCAGAACGGTTTTTAGCTTCCTTAATTACATTGGTATTAAACGCACCACATAAACCTCTATTAGAAGTAATGGCAACAATTAAAACTTTTTTTACTTCACGCTGTGTTGTAAATTCTCCACCAACATCACCATCTAGCGAAGCAGAAAGATTTTGTAATAATTCCGTTAATTTTTCGGCATAAGGGCGCATTGCTGTGATCGCATCTTGTGCTTTCTTTAGCTTTGCTGCAGAAACCATTTTCATTGCCGATGTAATTTGCATCGTAGATGAAATGGAAGTAATTCTATTACGGATTTCCTTTAAATTTGCCATTTTATTTATAGTGAAAAGTGAGTTGTGAAAAGTAAATAGTCAAAACCATTCACTTTTCACTATTCACTAGATTAGTTATATTTCGCTGAAATTTCTTTTGCAACAGTTTCCAATACATCTGTAATTTCATCTGTTAATTTTCCTGCTTTCAAAGCATCAAGAGTGGCTCTGTGTTTGTTGTTTAAGAATTCCAAGAAATCTTTCTCGAATTCTTTCACTTTATTCACAGGAACATTTCTTAATAAGTTTTTAGATCCAGCATAAATAATTGCAACTTGGTCTTCAACTGTATAAGGGTCATTTAAACCTTGTTTCAAGATTTCAACGTTTCTTTTTCCTTTTTCAATTACGTTCAATGTAACCGCATCAAGATCAGAACCAAATTTTGCAAACGCTTCCAATTCACGGAATTGTGCTTGATCCAGTTTCAAAGTACCTGCTACTTTTTTCATTGATTTAATTTGAGCATTACCTCCAACACGAGATACAGAAATACCTACGTTAATAGCTGGACGAACCCCAGAATTAAACAAATCTCCATCCAAGAAAATTTGACCATCTGTAATCGAAATTACGTTTGTTGGGATATATGCAGAAACGTCACCAGCTTGTGTTTCGATAATTGGCAATGCAGTCAATGAACCTCCACCTTTTACGATTCCTTTTAAAGAATCTGGTAAATCATTCATGTCTTTTGCAATTCCATCATCAGCAATCACTTTACAAGCACGCTCTAATAAACGACTGTGTAAGTAGAAAACGTCTCCAGGATATGCTTCACGTCCCGGTGGTCTTCTTAATAAAAGAGAAACCTCACGGTAAGCAACAGCTTGTTTAGATAAATCATCATAAACAATTAAAGCTGGACGACCTGAATCTCTAAAATATTCTCCAATAGCCGCACCTGCGAAAGGAGCGTAAACTTGCATCGGAGCTGGATCAGAAGCATTTGCAGCTACGATCACAGTATAAGCCATTGCTCCTTTTTCTTCTAACATTTTTGCAATTCCTGCAACAGTAGAAGCTTTTTGACCAATCGCAACATATATACAAAATACTGGTTTCCCAGCATCATAAAATTCTTTTTGATTTAAGATGGTATCGATACAAACAGTAGATTTACCTGTTTGACGGTCACCAATAACCAACTCACGTTGTCCACGACCAACTGGGATCATCGCATCAACTGCTTTTACTCCTGTTTGTAATGGTTCAGTAACGGGTTGACGGAAGATAACTCCAGGAGCTTTTCTTTCTAATGGCATTTCGAATAATTCACCACCGATCGGTCCTTTTCCATCAATTGGAAAACCAAGCGTGTTCACTACACGTCCTACCATTCCTTCACCTGTTTTAAGGGAAGCAATACGTTGTGTTCTTTTTGCAGTAGATCCTTCTTTGATTCCTGTTGAAGGTCCTAAAAGTACCACCCCAACATTGTCTTGTTCAAGATTCAAAACGATAGCTTCTAATCCGTTTTCGAATTCAACTAATTCACCATATTGAACATTTGAAAGCCCATAAATAAGAGCAATACCATCTCCAACTTGAAGTACCGTTCCTACTTCCTCCAGCGTAGCACCAGATTCAAAACCTTCTACTTGCTTTCTTAATATTGCTGATATTTCAGCAGGTTTAATTTCCGCCATCTTAATTTATAATTTAGACACTTTTATGTGTAATAAAACTAATTACTTAACTCTCTCTTTAATATTTGTAATCTGTTGGCAACAGAAGCATTATACTGCTGATCGCCTATTCTTAAAATAAATCCACCAATAATAGAAGGATCTACGGTATTTTCAATTGTGATTTTCTTATCGGATAATGTTGCTATTTTAGCCAAAACTTTAGCTTCAAGTGCTGCATCCATAGCAATTGCTGTAGTTACTTTTGCTACTTCAACATTATTCATGATATCAAATAATTTGCTATACTCTGCAGCGATAATATCTAGGATTTCGAACCTTTTGTTTTCAAACAACAAATGAAGTAATCCTTTAGTAACATTATCAACAGTAGCAAAAACCTCTAAAAGTGCCTTCTCTTTCACTTCTACTTTAATGGTTGGGTTTTGAATAAAAGTACTCAACTCCTCATTTCCTTTAATCGTTGAAGCAATAGATTTCATGTCATTATTCACAGCTTCAGATGTTCCTTTTGAATTGGATAAATCTAAAATTGCGGTTGCATAACGAATTGCTGCTCTAGTACTTGCCATGATTAATTCAATTTTACGTCACCTAACAATTTCTCAACCAATTTAGTTTGAGCTTCTTTGTTAGATAGTTCATCTTTTAATAATTTTTCAGCAATGCTAAGAGATAATGTAGAAACATGTAATTTTAATTCAGCCATAGCTGCATTTTTTTCACTTTCAATAGCCGCTTTAGCTTGCTCGATCATTTTTTGACCTTGAGCTTGAGCTTCAGTTTTAGCATCGTCAACCATTTTGTCTTTCATTTCACGAGCATCTTTAAGCATGTTGTCACGCTCTAATCTTGCTTCTTGTAAAATACGTTGGTTGTCTGCTTGCAAATTTTGCATTTCTTTTCTAGCATTTTCAGCAGAAAGCAAAGCGTTTTTAATTCCTTCTTCTCTATCATTAACTGCATCAAGAATAGGTTTCCAAGCAAATTTTTTCAATAAGATTATTAATCCGATAAATATTAATACTTGCCAGAAGAACAAACCCAACTCAAACTGATTTATTAACTTTTCCATTTTTTATAAATTGTATATAATGTAAATTGTATTTTAAAAAATAAAATTTAATCTGTTTAATATAATTTTCAACATTTAATTAAAACAATAGTTACAACCAACCGTTGCAACTATTGTTTTTTTAGTTTTAATTAAGATGCGAATAACGCAGCAAAACCAATACCTTCAATAAGTGCAGCTGCAATAAGCATTGCAGTTTGGATTTTTCCAGAAGCTTCTGGTTGACGAGCAATAGCGTCCATTGCTGAACCACCAATTCTACCAATACCTAAACCTGCTCCGATAACGATCAATCCTGCTCCTACGATTTGTGGAATTTCCATAATATATATAATTAAAAATTAAACATTCTTTTTGAATTTAGAGATTAGAATTTAAAGATTAGAAGTGATTTCTAATTTCTGAATTCTAATTTCTAACTTTTAATGATGAGCTTCCTCATGGTGATGTTCTTCTACTGCACTACCAAAGTACAAAGCAGATAACATCGTGAAAATATACGCTTGTAAAAAAGCAACTAATATCTCAAGAATAGAAAGTGCAAATGATAAACCAAAAGACAAACTACTTCCTAACCAACTTTTGAAAATGAACATTAAACCAATAATACTCATCAATACAATATGTCCTGCAAAAATGTTTGCATACAAACGTATCATTAATGAGAATGGTTTAATAAAAACACCTAACAATTCAATTGGAGCCAAAACAAGACGCATCACTTTTGGCACACCTGGCATCCAGAAAATGTGACCCCAATAGTTTTTATTAGCCGTAAAATTGGTAATTAAAAAAGTAAGGATAGCTAATGAAAAAGTAATGGTAAGATTTCCAGTTACATTGATACCAAAAGGCATCAAACCAAAAATATTCAAGAACAATATAAAGAAAAAGATAGTCAATAAATAACTCATGTATTTCTTATAATGTTTCTCTCCAATATTTGGGATTGCAATTTCGTCACGAACGTATAATACAATTGGTTCAAAAATACGACCAATACCAGAAGCAATTCCATTATTTTTAGCATATGATTTTGCCAAACTTGTGAAAATCACAAACATCAAAATTGCTGCAAGAAAAATGGAGAAAACTGTTTTTGTGATTGATAAATCCAAAGGACGAACATTTGTTGGAAAACTTGTTTTTTCATCTTCAGTTATAGTTCCAGCAGCATCCGTTTTGTAAATTTTTCCGTCATGGTGGTTTAACTTATAGAAATTACCATTTGATTCTGCAACCGCTTCTCCGTGTTCGAATTTTGAAGAAGAGAAAATTTGAAATCCATTATCCCAAAGAATAATAGGTAATGCAAAACCATAATGCACTCCTGTTTCATCGTCTTGTGCAAAAGAAAATTCGTGAGAATCTAAAACGTGATGTTTAATAAATGCTTTTACTTTAGATTTAACATCTGTAGGTTCGGCATGAGCTTCATGGCTTTCTGCTGTGGCTCCGTGTGTAACTTCAGTTTGAACAGTTGTAGTATCCTTTTCAGGATTTGCCATACTAGTAAAAGGAAGACATATAACGAAAGTCGCTATAATAAATCTAAGTGCTTTGTTGGAAATCACCATATCTCTTAAATATCTTTTTTTTAACGATTCTAAAATTTGGTGCAAAGGTACATTTTTTATTAATACTCAAAAGCATATAAAAGTATTTTTTTGAGAATTTGATTTACTGAAGTGTTGATTATTGCTTTTCGTTTACTAAGCGTATGGTGAAAAGGGTCTCAATTGCTAAAAAGACAATAAACAGTATGAAAAAATTTATTCTTTCTATTGAATTATCCGACTTTGGCAATTGCAATAAGGGTCTTAAAATCAGATAACAAAAAACCATCTTAATACTGGTTACTAGAAGAAATGACATTCCAACATTGTCAAAACTTCTTTCTTTAATTAGTAATAAAATCTTAAAAATAATCGCCGATAATATAAAAAAAAACAAATAAAGCGTTTCTAAAGAATAGTGAAATGTTACTTGGTTGAGATCAAAACAGAAGAAAACAATTTTATGAATAGTATAAAATAGGAGCGAAATACCCATTAATGTTAGAAATGGGAACAACTTTTTAAGGTTCATTATACTTTTGGTTTTATTGATTTTTATTGATTTCGTTAACTTGTCTTATCACATTGTACAGCGCCAAAAAAACACCGACCATCACCATTATTTTTACATAATATACTTTGGTGCTAGGATGATTTTCATCTATCCAATTTCCCAAATAGGCAAACAAGAAAATAATCACCCCCATTTGAATAGGTATGTTAATCAATGACAACCATTTATTGTAGTTGTTTTTTTTTGGATTATTATTCGACGGCACTTGTTGTTTCTTTACTTTTTTTAGAAAACATAACACAGGATGCATTAAAAATAGCTCCAGGCTCTACTGATAATTTACCAATAACCACTTCTCCGATTATAGTAGCCGTTTCTTTTATGTTTAAAGTGTCTTCTACTTGAATTTTGCCTTCAAACGTACCTTCTATATCTGCATTATTACAAATGATATCTCCTTTTACACTTCCTGCTGGTCCAATTACAAGTTTACCATTGGATGTAAAATTTCCTATTAGTTCTCCATCCAATCTAAAATCGGCAGGGGAAATAATATCTCCATGTAATGTAGTTCCTTCGACAATTCTATTGGTTTTTCCTAAAACGTCTGTTAACATTTTTGGTTTTTTATCAAACATAATTATGATTTATTTAGTGAAAGATAGGCTTCAAGATTTTTCTTGATTTGTACTATTTTATAATTCTCATTTGAAATAACTATTCCAGGTTGGGCAATTTTAAATTTTCCGTTTTCAGCAAAAAGGGCTGCTACAAATAAGGCATACGATTCTGAATGTATTCCATGAATAGATATAAAACTATCTTTTTCAGTATATAAATCACAGGTGTAATTTAACTTTTCTACATTTTCATTTGCAAAAAACAAGGCCAACTTACTTTCTATAGCTGCACTGCTTTTTTCATCATTTTTGTCTATTTTAAATAGTACCCTCCAATTTTTAGAATCAGTCTTAGTGAAATTCAACTGTTCCAAAAGCGGAATTTGGGTTTTAATAATTTCTAAGGCCTCTTTTCCCTCATTGCTTGTGGCGTAATTATCTGCAACATATTGAATTGCTTTTTTGTAAGCTTCAAGTCCATAAAGTTTACCAATAGCATTTGCTTTTAGCAATTCGAATTTTGGAATTATTGGTTCACCTGCAAAATGATTAATCAAACCGTCTACTTTTTCTAAAACTGAAGTGAAATATTCCTGTTGAAACAATCGATATAAATTTTCATATTCACCAACTGGAGTATCATTTGCACTTCCATCTAAAGGAGCAGTATTGGTAATAATCTGTACATATCTTGAGTTTGGATATTGACTTATGATTTCAGATTTTAAAGATTCTGCTTGAGATGGGTTTGTGATTTGATAAATTTTATATAGATTATATTTTGTTGGAAGAATAAATTTTTCATCAGGTTGATACACCAATAATTGTTCTAATCTTGTGGCTGCTAAATTGTATTCTTTGAATTTTTCTTTATATGCAACACCTAATTGAAAATAGATTTCATTTCTTTCTTTACTAATGCTATCAATTGCTGCTGCTGTCTTTGGTAATTGTTTTAAATAATAATCGGTGGTGTATTTTTCATTCACCTCTTCAACAACTACTGGTTTGTCTTTAGTCTCTGTTAAAGTTCCTGTTTCTGTTGTATTTTGATTTTGTGCTGTTCCTGATGCAAACCTCCAATAGCCATTTTGAGCTCTGTTGCCCCACATTTTTTTAAATTCTAATTTTCCAAAAGCAACTGTATTTGGATTGTAAAAATAGAATACAACATTCGTAGCAGATGTATTAGAATTTGCAGCTGGTGTAAAAACTGGAACATTTTCTTTTTGTCCATTTGAATCCACAATTGCCTCTTTTGACATATTACCACCAGCATTTAAGGCAATATTATTGTCAATTTTCTTTTGTTTTTCATCCACTATTTTTTTAAGCTCATCACTGCTTTTAAGCTTTTGGATGTAATTCTCATAATAAACTATTTGCTCAGGCTCTTTTAATTGGGCAACATAAATAATACTATCATTTCGTTTTGCAATAGCTTCATCAAGTATAACTTCATCTAAATTTTTTCTGGTTTTTGAAATCTGAAGATATTCTCTAGATTTAGGATCCATCAGTTCTAAACATTTATCATAATTTTTGGCTGCATTTACATATTCTGTGTGTTTGAAATATAAATTTCCAATATTTCGATAATTGGATGCATTCAAATAAGGATCAGTCGATTTGGTATCCAAAGAAGCTTTGTAAAAGTCTAATGCCAATTTTTTCTGTTCGTTATTGTCATAAAAAATTCCAATGCTGTGATTGATTACATCCAAATAGGGACGATTTTCTCTATCCTCTATTATCTTTTTAGATTTTTTTACAAATTCATCATATTCTAAACCTTTGTAATTATTGAGTTTTGCTTTTTTGGCATAAGCCTGAATTACAAACTTTCTTTCAGCCTTTCTATTCATATCAATAACGGTTTGATAAAAATAAATGGCGCTATCTTTTTGACCTGCTTCTTCATATAACTGTCCTAATAAAAAAGAATAACGCTCTCTTTCCTCATGAACTTTAGTGTATGCATTGGCCAATTTTAGTTTTACGACAGCACTATCTTTTTCTTCAATATTTAAAAAAGCTGCTGTTAAAATTGCATTTGCATTTGCGAAATCTTGTTTACCAAGTTCATTGTCTTTGATGAGTTTTGAAGTATTTTTGATGGCGATCGCATCATTTCCAAGCCGAACATTGGTTTTTTCACGCCAAATTTTAGCATCATATATATTGCTGCTATTAGGGTATTTATATAAAATATAATTGAATGCGTCTAATGCAGGGATAAATCTTTGATCATAATATCTGGCTTTTCCAAGTAGCAAATATGCCTCGTCTATTTGATAATTCTTTTCGCGACCATCAATATTCATGGAGTGTTTCTGAATGGCTTTGGTTGCTTTGGTTTCGGCAAGTTCAAAATCAACATTTTTGGGCTTTCCTTCTACTGGCACATCATCATTAATTTGCATTTTTTCTACAGGCAAACGCTTCCAAAAATTTTCGGTAGTATTATCGTTTATGCCCTTTACACCTTTGTCTAAGGCAATTTGACCATTATACAATATATTGAGTTTAGTACTAAGGGCATGGGAATTTCTGGACACAAAAGTATCTTTCTTGGTAGAACAAGCTATCAAGAAAGACAAAAATAGTACTGAAAAAAAATATTTTGATGTGTTACTATTCAAAGGTAAACGTTTAGTTCATTAAACTTTTAAAAAAGTATTTTAGTATAATGACTGGTAAAAATACGTTTCTTTTTGAAATATATAAATTTAAACCGCAAAAAACAATTCCAATTCCTGAAGTGTTTCTTTTGAAGTCTGAATGTCTTTGACCACTTCTCCTTTATTGAGTGCCACAATTCGATTACAAACATCAACAGTATGCATTAAATCGTGACTTGAAACGAGTACTGTTACGTTAGGATTCTCGGCCAAATCTTTAATGATTTTTTTAAGTCTGTTTACTGTAGTTGGATCTAAATTTGCAAATGGTTCGTCTAAAATAATAACTTCAGGATTCCCTATCAAAGTGGCAATTATACCTACTTTCTTTTGGTTACCTTTGGATAAATCACGCAAATATTTTTTGTTTTTTAGAATCTCACCATTGAAAAACTCTTCGTGTTGCGCCAATAAAGCATCTACATCAGCTTTGTTTTGTCCTCTTAAATCTCCAATGAAATAGAAATATTCCTCAGGAGTTAAATAACCAATCAGGAAACTTTCATCTAGAAAAGATGCCGTAAAAGGTTTCCAATCTTCACTAGTATTCACCTGAATTCCATTGTTTATAATATTTCCAGTTGTTGGCTGGATCAAATCCAATAGCAAACTAAAAAAAGTGGTTTTTCCTGCTCCGTTATTTCCCACCAGTCCAAAACTTTGCCCTTTTGGAATGGCTAATGATTCTATATGTAATACCGAAGTATCGTTGTATTTTTTGGAAAGAGTATTTACTTGTATCATGAACTGTAATATTTTAGAATTAAGATTTTAGTTTGAAAACCTGCAATTATACCTATTTTTGATTGGAGTTTATTTTTGTTTATAAGCCGCAATGGTAGCGTATTTTTCTTTTTTATATGTTTTTTCAATAAATACAAAAACTTTGTTTTTAAGGGCTAAACCCAAAATGCCTACAATAGCAACAAAAGCTAATCCTAAATTTGCATTCATTAAATAAGATCCCCACCAATACAATAAAACCGGCAAAATTAACTGCGGAATAGTAATAAGCATTGTTTTTACATTAAATGCTTTTTTGTCTCCAAAAGCACCTTTGCCTGAACTTAAATCAATTGGAGTTTTGGTAAAAGCGCCTCCTAATAAAACTAATAAGGAATTGACTCCAATATTATAAATGGCACCAACCACAATCGTTAAATATATTTGCCAACCAAAGTATAAATAAAAAGAAGCTAGAATTGTTGAAATGACGGTGCCAATAATCATCAACCACCATTTAGAATTCAAATAGCCTCGATACGGTATATTTTGCGTCATCATTAATTGATAATACGCACTATCCCAACTCGGTACAAACTGACCAAATGTGATCAAAAATCCACCTGAAACAAATATTCCGGCAAAAATTCGCATCACCTCGGGTTGATGAGAATTACTATTGAAAAAGATTAAACCATAAAATAAAAACATAATACTCAAACCAATAGTAGTTTTAGAGCGTTTGTTTCTTTTGATTAATTTAATGTCGTTTTTCAAAAAGGTCCCTAGAGTTCCAAATTGATTCAACCAAGTTAACTGTTCTGTTTTGGCAATATCATTTTTAACTGTTAATCCAGCGTCTAGATACAAATCACCTTTCAGAAAATTATACGTCCAATAATACAATCCTATCATTACTAAAACAGGAAGCGCAAAAACCCATTTGGTGTGAAATAATGCTTCAAAAAATGGATAGGTATATATTGTAATATCAAATAATTTGTAATATTGGCAACCTGCCAAAATCAATGCTATCGAAAGGAAAATTCCTAATAAATTGTCTTTGTTGTTCAATAAAATATTCAGAAAATTATTGGCATAGACAATAGAATAGAGTCCAATCAACCAAAGTAAAACGCTGATTACATCATATCCTTCGTAAATTAAAACTGCAGAAAAAGGGAGAAAGAAAAAAGCGTGAATTAAATTAAAAAAAGACAATGTCGTTTTTCCTAAAGCAAAATGTACAATAGTTGGTCGTTTGAACGGCATAGTTAACAATGGGCGAATGTTCATTACAGGAATCGCTTGAAGCATAAGCCGAACTATCAAATCCATTACAAAATAATAGATTAAAAACTTGTTTATAGTTACCAAAGGATCTAATTTCATTTCCTTTAGAATGTAAAAAGATCCCACTCCTAAAGCTAAAAAAAGTACCGTAAAATAAAGAACCAGAAAACCCATAAGGATTTTTAAGGCCAAATTTGAAGCGAAGGAAGCAGATCTCGTAAAGGATTTCCATTCGAGATAAATAAATTTTGCAAACATGGTTTTTTGGTTTGGTTTTGTAATTAGTAGTTTGGGGTAGGAAAATGTTACGATTGATGCTAAGAATATTCTGGATACGTTTTGGCTAAATCTTCAGCAACTCTCTTTGGAATTATATTTATCTGAATAAAAATAAGCAGTCCCACTAAAACAAATGCAATTTCTCCAAGAATTAAACTCCAATCATAAAATTCAATTTTATCCCTAAAAGTATTGAAAATATTAATAATCGCTGAAGGCAATAAAAACAACAAAAGACTAACCCTGTTGAGCATAATTTCTTCAAAAAGCCATTTCTTTCCAGTTTCCTTTCCTTTCTGCTTAAAATCGTATCGTTTTTTAAATGTAAAAAATCCAGAAACTAATAAAAAAGAAACAACAACAGTTGGAAAAATATTTGGGTTGGCAACCAAATGTATTATAGTATGTAATCCAATAAATAATGCCATGGTTAATATAATTTTGGGCAAGCTGAAAAATTCTTTGTAGTAACTCCAGATAAGGCGAGTGTATTTTTTATTCAAAAACTTTTGTCTTTCCTCGACCACATCCATAAAACCAAAAACCCCAAATTTCTTGAATTCTTTGTTCAGGATTTCATCAAAGGTGCATTTTGGATTTCTTTCCAATTCCTGTTCTATCGCATTTGCCAAATGATCCACTAATTCAGATTGCAAATCATACCATTCTACATAATGCTGACGAGTGAAAGTATATAATTGTTGGATTTGTTGGGTTTTGAGTTTCATAGATTAGGACAATTTTAATTTTTTTACAAATTGTAAATGTTGGTAGGCTAACCCTATACAAAAAAGGGAATACACAAATAAAAAAGATAACAATAAAATAAAGAACAGACTAGTCCCGAAATCCCAAATACTTAATTTTATAGGAATAAACCCTAATCCATAAAAAAATAAATAAATAAAGAAAACAGTAGAGTTTTTATTGAAATAAAGGCTGAAAGAAGTCTTTATGTTTGATTTGAAAATTAAAAATTTAAAAATGATTATTGAAAGTGAAATAGCCAAACACATTGTTTTAAAAATCTGAACTAAAAGGGTATAATCAAATTTATTTTGTTTCCCATTAAAAAAATAAGCAAAAAAAACTGTTGGAAAAAGTGCAATTAATAGTGCCTTTAATTGTAACTGTTTAGTCGTCCTGACCCATTTGTCCAAAACAATTTTGGGAGAAGAATTAATTAGCCCAACCCAATGGGAGGAAGTAGGTCTTAATTGTTCTGTCCAGTTTTCAAAAACTTCACGACAAGCCACTTCAAAAGAAACTCCATGAAAAGTTATTTTTTCTTCTACCGCAGAAGCAATATGATCTGTTAGTTCCAATTTAATATCATCATATTGAATTCCGTTTAAAACTAAAGTTTCTTCTATTTGAGCGATTTGTTGGGAAGTTAATTTCATAACTAAATTATGTATGTTGATATTGTTTTTTGATGTCCGAAACAACTTTATTTGTTAAATGCTTACCTGTAACTAGTAGTAATACTCCCAATACCCATAGAAAACATAAAGGGAGCAAATACAAATGATTTTCTTGAAAAGTTTCTTTAAAATTATTAACAAACAAAAGAACGAATTGAGTAATAATTATGGAACTATTATTGATTATTTTTGTCATTTCAATTGATAAAAATCTTTCTCCATTTATCTTTCTATACCGAAGCCAATTAAGTAATAAAACTACAGAAGCCCCAAGTAATATTCCAAATAAAATTTTTATGTACAATAAAATATTCTCAAAATAAAACGATACTCGATACACTAAAATGACTGACAAAAAACTCATAATGATTTTAGGGAATTTCAAATATTCCGCAACCATAAACCATTGTTGCTTTTTATATTCTTTTCTTAAAATGGTTGTGCGCTCTTCTTCCACTTCCTTAAAATAGTCTTTTCCAAAACGTTGTTCTGCTCTATATTTTACTTGATGAAAAGTAAGCTCCTCATCTTCCTCCCAAATTTCTTCCATAATGGAAACAAAATGATCCGTCAGTTCTACTTGGAGTTCATACCATTTTATGTCAAATGATTGAATGTAATTAGAGATATAGTCTATTTGTTCTGCTGTTAATTTCATATCTATAAAATTAAAATTCAAGTTTTGGGTTCACTAAACTCTGCATGTTTCGGATAAAATCTTCCAATTCGGATAGTCGGTTTACGGTTTCGGTAGTGCCTTTTTCTGTTAGTTTATAATATTTTCGTAGTCTATTGTCTACTTTTTCAATTTCAACATCCAATATACCTTCGGCTTCCAATTTGTGCAGAGCAGGATACAATGCCCCTTCGGTAATCTGCAATTCACCTTGAGTAATTGCTTTTACTTTTTGGGTAATTTCATAGCCATACATCTTGCCATTTTCTTCCAGCAATTTCATAATAATGGTATTGAGACTGCCTTTATACAACTGTGAATTTTTCATTTTTCGGTCGTTACGAAGTACCTAATGTTCTTCTATTCTCCTACAAATATACATAAGATTCTTATACATAATTAAATTAGGTATAAAAAATTTCAAACTGTATCATTTAAGGAAAGTAATACGTTTAGTATCTTTGTAAAAAAATATTCCTATGCCATCCTTTCTAAAATTAATAGTAAAAGAAGTAAAACGCGAAACCAAAGACGCCGTTTCGATACTTTTTAATGTACCCGAAGAATTGAAATCCAATTATACTTTTATTGCTGGTCAATACATAAATTTACGTTTGACACTAGACAATCAAGAAATTCGTCGTGCGTATTCTATTTGTTCGACTCCTGGAAGTGGGGAATTACGAATTGCAGTAAAAGCGGTAAAAGACGGTGCTTTCTCTCAATTTGCTAATTCAAAACTAAAAGCAGGTGATGTTCTTGAAGTAGGAAAACCAGAAGGGAAATTTACTTTTGAACCCGAAAACGATCGTCAAAAAAACTATATTGCTTTTGTTGCAGGGAGTGGAATTACACCTGTTTTATCGATTTTGAAATCGGTTTTGAAAAGCGAACCTAAAAGTTCTTTTGTGTTGGTTTATGGAAACAAATCTCCAGAAGAAACTATTTTTCACCAAGAATTACATGATTTGCAATTGCAATATGTCGGTCGCCTTTTTGTGCATTATGTCTACAGTCAAGCCAACGTTGAAAATGCATTGTTTGGTCGAATTGATAAATCAACAGTAAATTATGCCTTGAATACCAAGCATTCTACATTGGAGTTTGACAAATTCTATTTGTGTGGTCCAGAAGAAATGATCAATACGGTTTCTAGTGTTTTGAAAGAAAAAAACGTAAAAGAATCAGCAATAAAATTTGAATTATTTACAACTTCAACACAAGAAAATACCATCAAAGAATCGTTAAGCGGTCATTCTAAAATCACTATAATGGTAGATGATGAAGAAACGACTTTTGAAATGTCCCAAAAACAAAGTATCCTAGATGCGGCTCTAAAACAAGGAATTGATGCTCCTTATTCTTGCCAAGGCGGAATATGCAGCAGCTGTTTGGCCCGAGTTACCGAAGGTACAGCCGAGATGAAGAAAAATTCTATACTTACCGACAGCGAAATTGCCGAAGGTTTAATACTAACTTGTCAAGCGCATCCTACCTCTGCCACTATTCGTGTAGATTATGATGATGTTTAAAAAAAGTATTCAGTGTTCCATTTTTTAGTAATCAGTTGCTGTTTGTGAATTTGAAATTCAACTATTGTTATTGAAATTGATTTTTGATATTGCCATTACTTATGAAATCAACTCGAGAAATTTTTAAAAGTAACCCTTCCCTACTTGATGAGCCCGAAGTGGCAAATCTATTGGAATATTGTGAGCAATTACAGGATGAGATCGTTGAATTCAAATTTGAAAAAACCAATAACAAAGAGCTAGCCATGCTCGATATGCTTAAAGAAGTCATAAAAGGTTGCAATGCTATCGAAAAAGAACAAGCAGAACACGAACGTTTTGGATATGAAGCGCCCAATTACCAAGAAACTATTTCAAATTTGAAACGCTACATTTATGGTAGATGTAAGGATGAAAAGATTTATTTGTAAAAAAAAGTCTAAAAATAAAATTCCAAATTCCAATTGTGTCAAATTGGAATTTGGAATTTTTTTATTGAAATTTTAGAACTCTTACTCTGAAAGCTTTGTTTGAATACTTGAAACAATATCCTCAACCTTAATCGTCCGCATTGCATCTTCATACCCCTCCACTTTTTTATTACCATAAACCGATGTTGGTAATTTTGGATATAAATTTCTATCCGATACCAAAGCATTTTCTAAAAGCTGATTGAATGGTGAAAAACCAGCATACGGATGAGTTGCACCCCACAGTGTGATGACTTTTACACCCAACATTGCGGCAATATGTGCATTTCCAGAATCCATAGAAAGCATTACATCCAGATTACTGATGAGTTGTAACTCTTGGGTAAACTTGATTTTGCCAGCCATATTGATAACATTCTGTTTGCCTGAACTTAGTGAATTCAAAGTTTCAATTTCTTTTTCCCCTCCACCAAAAAGCAAAATAGTATTATTTGAATCTAATGACAAAGTGTTTATTACTTCTTGTATTAAATCCAAAGGATAAACTTTAGACTCGTATTGTGCAAAAGGAGCAATTCCAATTAAATTTTGATATGAAGTACCAATTATATTAAGAATATCAGAATCTAAAATGGCTTTTTGAGGAAATATTGGATTATCTAAATTTACAGAAAAACCGAGTTGTTCAAACACTTTTGTGTGTCTTTCGAACATAGTAGTCAATGGTTTGAAAACTTTATTTTCAGATTGGGTCAAGGCTTTTTTCTCGGCTCTTCCTTTATCAACCGAAGCTGTTTTTTTTCCGCTCAAGGCGAAAAGTGTTTTCACGATTTTGGAACGCAAAACATTGTGCAAATCAGCAAAAGCGTCGATATCCAACGCTCTTAAATCCTGAAACAATTTGATTAAACCAAGGAATCCTTTGTGTCTTTCTTTTTCATCGAAAGCAAAAAAGGAAAGATTGGGAATCCCATCAAAGAAAGGTTTGAAAAAAGGTCTAGAAACGACCGTGATTTTTACTTCGGGATACTGATTTACAAAAGCACGTAAAACAGGAACCGTCATGGCGACATCTCCCATTGCGGAAAGTCTCATGACGGCTATATGCTTAATTTTTGGGGACAAATTTGTTGCCAAAAAATTATTTTTTATTTTGATACAAAACAGGATTCAAATCATCGTCGTTGTACATTTTCATTTGTTTGTACACTTTCATGAATTTGTCTCCGTTTTCGATATCTGTCAATAAATCATCGATTGCCAAAGACAAATCAGTTCTTTGTTCTAAAAGAATATTCAATTTAGCTTGACACTTGTCCCTATGATCTTGTGAAGCTTCGGCGCGAGTAGCTTCTTCGTTCATGTGATAAATTTTTAATGCCAAGATAGACAATCTGTCAAAAGCCCATGCTGGACTTTCTGAATTGATTTTTGCATTGTCTTTAACGGCAACATGGCTGTATTTTTGAAGAAAATAACCATCGATATATTCTACCATATCGGTACGTTCTTGATTCGATGCATCGATTCTTCTTTTCAAAGTCAAAGCCGCAACTGGATCAATATTCGGATCACGAATGATATCTTCAAAATGCCATTGTACGGTGTCGATCCAGTTTTTTAGATACAACAAATGCTCGAATTTTTCTTTTGGAAAAGGATTATTTATGGGTTGGTCAACATTATCAAATTGATGATAATCTTTTATACTTTGCTCAAATACTGAATAAGCTAATTTTGAAAACATATCTTTATGATTTTAGAAATACAAAGATACTTTTTATACTTTTATAGTGTAAAAAAAACTCCACAAATTAAATTTCTAATAACAAATCCATGGAAATTCATTATTTATCAGAAAATAACAGTGTCTTAAATCACTTTTTAAGCCAAATTAGAAATATCAGCGTTCAAAATGATAGTATGCGTTTTCGAAGAAACATTGAGCGAATTGGTGAAATTATGGCTTATGAAATGAGTAAATCATTGCATTACAAAGCAGTTGATATACAAACACCTCTTGGCATCAAAAAAACCACCGAAATTGCTGAACAATTGGTGCTCTGTTCTATTTTAAGAGCTGGTTTAACCTTACACCAAGGTTTTTTAAACTATTTTGACCATGCTGAAAATGGTTTTATTTCGGCCTATAGACACCATCCCAATCATGATGACTATTTTGATATACTAGTAGAATACCAAGCTATAGCTGATATTAATGATAAAAATGTGTTATTATTAGATCCAATGTTGGCCACAGGACAATCTATAGTTGCTGTTTTTAATAAACTAATGGAAAGAGGTACTCCAAAAGAAATTCATATTGCCGTGATTATTGCTGCGCCAGAAGGAATCGAACATCTAAAGCAACATTTACCAGATAGTTGTCACCTTTGGATTGCTTCCTTAGACGAAAAACTTAATGAAAAAAGTTATATAGTTCCTGGGCTTGGAGATGCAGGTGATCTGGCTTACGGAAATAAGTTATAATTGGGAAAAAAACGTAAAAAAACTACAAGCTAAAAGCACAAACATTACGATTTCCTCTTTCAACTTGGGCTGAGAGATTTCGATATGAGCTGTCGCCATTATTGCCATCGGTGCAAAAGTAAAAACTAATAACTCATTGCTTTTATTTGTTGAAAGTACAAATATAATAATTCCAATAAAGAACGATACTATCACCTTTTTGTAAGAAGATAGCAGCACTAAAGGTCGGCTCGATAATGATACAAACATTGAAACAACAAAAAATAATGCAATAGTACTATAAATGGAGAAAGCAGCATTTTGATAATTATTAGTAAAATAATCAATATTTAAATTGATTTTACTACTCTCCTGCAAAAAGGCTATACTGTTGATATCAAAAATTAAGGAGGTTAAAACAAATAGTATCGATACTGCAAAAAGAGCAATAAATGGAATAACCCAATTTCTATAATCTCTAGATACGTGAAAAATAACCGAGGTAAAAACCAAAATAATATATAAAATACTCCAAAATTGAAACAATGCCGCTATAAAAATCCACAGAGAGGCATCAAAAAGTTTCTCTTTTGTTTGTTTTAAGGTTTGCAAAGAAATCAATCGTCTAATGGCTAAAAGTATAAATAAATTAGCTAAAATTAAATTGGGATTGTTGAATAAATTAGGAAAAAAAATCAGAAATGAAAAATAGAAATAGGCAGTGTATGTACTGTCTTTACTCAAACCATTGCGTTTTGAAATAAAACTAGTTAAGAAAATTGCACCCAATAATAGTACCAATGTGCCTATTTTTTGAAGTATCGAAATAACAGAATTTGTCCAAGTTACATCTTGAATTTGATATAGAAAAAAGAAAACCAGCATTAAAATAACGACCAATGAAAAATTTAATGGTGTAGATTTTTTAAAAACACTTGTTATCATAAGGATATTTTATACTTTTGTGACTGTAAATATAATACTTGTTTAAAAAGGAACGGGACAAGATTAAAAAAGATTCATTAGAAAATTTATTTTTTGATGTTCTGAATTCCAAAACACAAAATAACAAAATAAAAGAGATACATTATGACATCATTTTTTGAAGGAATACAATATTTATTTGTAAACATTTTATTCGCTCCTTTAGACTTTTTACGTTCACTTGAACTAAAAACTTGGTTTGGTGCCAACACTATCAACTGGATCTTTATGATTATTTGTTCAGTTGCTATCGTTTATTGGATCAAACAATTGAAATTACATAAAGAAAATGGAGAAGAGTTTCAGGATACAACTGCTCATTCTTTCTTGACTAAATAAATTCTTTGTCGAATAGATTATAAAAACGGTTTAAACTTTCTATTAAGTTTAAACCGTTTTTTATTTTCTAGATCAAATCAAACCCAATGTCTTTTCTGAAATTCATTTTGTCAAAATGCAACTGATTTACATTTTTGTATGATTTATCCAAAGCTTCTTGAAAGTTGTCTCCATAAGAAGTAATGGCCATTACTCTTCCGCCATTGCTTACCACATTACCATTCTCTAATTTGGTTCCCGCATGAAAAACAATAGAATCCGTCACTTTTTCTAAACCGGTAATTACTTTTCCTTTTTCAAAATCTTCTGGGTATCCTCCTGAAACAATCATTACAGTTGTGGCGCTTCTTTCATCAATTTCTAAGTTGAATTCGTCCAGTTTTTCATTGGCTACAGCCAAAAACAATTCAACCAAATCTGATTTTAATCTAGGAACCACTACTTCGGTTTCTGGATCTCCCATTCTCACGTTGTATTCAATAACGATTGGTTCGTTGTTGACATTGATTAGTCCAATAAAAACGAATCCTTTATATGCAATTCCGTCTTTTTGAAAACCTTCGATTGTTGGTTTTACAATGCGGGTTTCGATTTTCTCCATCAAAACAGCATCCACATAAGGAACTGGAGAAACTGCTCCCATTCCACCGGTGTTCAAACCTGTGTCACCTTCACCTATACGTTTGTAATCTTTGGCAGTTGGCAAAATTTTGTAACTTTTACCATCCGTCAATACAAAACAGCTTAACTCTATACCGTCCAGAAATTCTTCAATAACCACTTTGGAACTTGCAGCACCAAATTTTTGATGAACTAGCATGTTTCTTAATTCATCTTGTGCTTCGGCCAGATCCTGAATGATCAAAACTCCTTTTCCGGCAGCTAGACCATCTGCTTTCAAAACATACGGTGGTTGCAATGTTTCTAGAAACTTACATCCTTTTTCAACTGTTTCAGCCGTAAAACTATCGTATGCTGCCGTTGGAATGTTGTGTTTCATCAAAAATTCTTTGGCAAACTCTTTACTTCCTTCTAATGTTGCTCCAATTTTTGAAGGCCCTATAACAGGAATAGCTGCCAAATCTTGATCATTTAAGAAAAAATCATAAATCCCTTTAACCAAAGGATCTTCTGGACCAACCACTACCATCTCTATATTTTCTTTGAGAACCAATGTTTTTATGGCATCAAAGTCGGTGGCACTGATGTCAACATTTTTTGCAATTTGAGCAGTTCCCGCATTTCCTGGAGCTACAAAAAGGGTGTCACAAAGAGGACTTTGAATCATTTTCCAAGCAAAAGCATGTTCTCTTCCTCCCGATCCTAGTAATAAAATATTCATGATGTAGTTATTTAGTTGCATTGCTGTCTTTTGACAGACGGTGCAAAAATAGTTTGTTTTGCCGTGAAATAATAATTTTTTTTACTTACTTTTGACGTTAGTAACGTGAAAGATATGATAATTTCATTTGGATCAAAAGAAACCGAAAAAATTTGGAATGGAATTGTTGTAAAAAAACCTTCAATAGAAATTCAACAAATTTCGAGAAGAAAGCTGAGAATGTTAAACAACTCTCAAGATTTAATAGATTTAAGAATTCCTCCATCGAATCGTTTAGAAAAATTAAGCGGTAATTTAAAGGAATTTTATAGCATTCTGATTAACAATCAATGGCGCATCATTTTTAATTGGGAAAATGGAAATGCTTCAAATGTAGAAATTGTAGATTATCATTAAAATTAGATTTGAAATGGAAAAATTAAAAAATATACATCCGGGAGAAATTTTACTTGAAGAATTTCTTGTTCCTTTAGACATAACTCCATATCGGCTGTCTAAAGAATTGAAAATTCCGCAAACTAGAATTTCAGAAATTGCTAAAGGAAACCGGAGAATTACAGCAGATACAGCAATACGCTTGAGTCAATATTTTGGAAACTCCCCTAAATTTTGGCTTGGACTACAAGACGATTATGATATAGAGGAAGAACAAGAAAACAAAGGGGAAGAAATTCAAGGTATCAAGCCTTTTGATAATCAAAAAGTGGCGTAGATGTTCAAACTATTCGACCTAACACTCCTAATAAACGGTTTTCCTATGCAGGAAGCCAAAGCTGAATTGCAAAACATTCTTGCCATTCCTGAGGAAAACTATAGTCGTTTTATCGAACAAAAAAAAACAGAAATTGTCCATTTTCACCTTAGCAATAATCCATTTTACAGAGAATTGGTCGGTTCTAACTCTTTTGCAAATTGGTCTGATTTACCCATTTTAAATAAGAAAAACTTACAGAAGCCTTTGAAAGAAAGACTTTCTTTGGGTTATACCGAAAAATCAGTGTATCTCAATAAAACATCTGGGTCCAGCGGACATCCTTTTGTTTTTGCCAAAGACAAATATTGTCATGCACTAACTTGGGCATCCAATATGTATCGTTTTGGCTGGTATGGAATTGATTTTAACACTTCTTATCAAGCGCGATTTTATGGTATTCCGATGGATTTTATTGGAAACAGAAAAGAAAGATTCAAGGATTATTTGAGTCATCGGTATCGGTTTTCCATATTCGATTTATCTGACGAGGTTTTGGAGGGTTTTTTGGAACATTTTAAAACTAAGAAATTCGATTACATCAATGGTTACACCTCATCGATTGTTTTGTTTGCTAAATTTTTACAGAAAAAAGATATCGTTTTAGCAGCAATTTGTCCCACTTTAAAAGTATGTATGGTCACCTCCGAAATGCTTTTTAAAGAAGACAAACTGCTTTTGGAAAAACAATTTGGCATTCCTATTGTCAATGAATATGGCGCTTCAGAATTGGATTTAATTGCTTTTCAAAATCTAGAGGATGAATGGCAAGTCAACTCGGAAACTTTGTTTGTGGAAATTTTGGATGAAAATAATCAGGCGGTTCCAAACGGAACTTCGGGTCGAATTGTGATTACTTCCCTCTTTAACAAAGCGCATCCTTTTATTCGATATGATATTGGTGATATTGGCATATTGGATGAAAAAAGCACTTTAAAAAAACCTATTCTTAAACAATTAATTGGAAGAACCAATGATGTGGCTATTTTACCCAGTGGTAAAAAATCGCCTGGATTAACGTTTTATTATGTAACCAAAAGTATCATTGAAGACGATGGAAATGTGAAAGAGTTCATCATCAAACAAACTAAGATTGACCTATTTGAAATAGAATATGTCAGTGATTTTGAATTGAATACAGAACAAATCGAAAAAATAAATCAGGCCGTTGCTTTGTACTTGCAACCGAATCTTCACTTTACTTTTACTCGTAAAAAAACCTTGGAAAGAAGTAACCGCGGAAAATTAAAGCAATTTTCTTCTTTTTTGTAATGTAAATAAAATCGTATATTGGTCGTTTAAATTGACAAACGATGAGTGAACTGTCTTTGCTTTCAGAAGAAACGATTTCTAACAAAATATACTTTATACGCAATCAAAAAGTCATGCTTGATCGTGATTTAGCAGTACTCTATGGCATTGAAAATAAGGTTTTTAAAACAAGCCGTTAAAAGAAATTTGTCAAGATTCCCTGAAGATTTTATGTTTGAGCTTACTAAATCAGAGTTCGAAAATTGGAGGTCACAATTTGTGACCTCCAATTCAGATAAGATGGGTTTGCGTTATGCTCCAATGGCATTCACCGAACACGGAGTTTTGATGTTATCTAGTGTATTGAAAAGCGATAAAGCGATTCAGACTAATATCCAAATCATGCGCATTTTTACTAAAGTGAGGCAAATGTTATTGGATACCACTGAGATTAAAATTGACATCCTTCAAATTCAAAAAAAACTAGAAAATCATGATAAAAATATCGAGTTGGTTTTCTCCTATTTGGATGAATTGACTGAGAAAAAAGAAAATGAAGGCGAAAGAATTAAAATTGGATATAAAAAATAATCTCCTAAATCTTCTTTATATAACGCGGTTTTATTAGTAATTGAGTGATTAAAAATCCAATCATAATAAATAAAGAAGAAATATAACTAAACCCATGAAAGTTTCGGTAAACTGCAAAATTATGTTTCAATAAATCGACCTTTGAAGCGGAGAGTGAATTATCTCTAATGCGATAAAAAGCCAGACTTTCGGGAACTGGTTTAGCTATTCTAATTTTTTTTAGAATCGTAAGCCAGACCATCCAATCCTGTCGTTTTCGGGTTGCAGAAATAGCAATTTTTCCAAAAAAATTAACTTCATAAATTCCCGTAAGATTACCAACATAATTACAAAAAAACAATTGATGATAGGTCAGATTTCTTGGAGCTTCAACTATTCTATTTAATGCATTTCCTTTTTCATCAATACATTCGTAGAAAGAAAATGTAAAAGGTACTTTGTTTTCTTTTAAAAACTGAAGTTGTTTTTGAAGTTTTTGTGGTTTCCAAAGGTCATCTGCATCCAAAAATGAAATATAATCCCCATTTGCAATAGACAATGCTTTTTCTCTAGCAATTCCAGCACCTGAATTTTTATCCAATTGAAAAAAACGAATTCTAATATCATTTTTAACAAATTGTTCAATAACAGAAATAGTCTGGTCTGTTGAAGAATCATCAACTATGATCATTTCCCAGTTTTGGTAGGTTTGATTTTGCACGGATTGAATCGTTTCAGCTATGAATTTCTCTGAGTTGAACGAAGGAGTAATAATGGATACTAAAGCTGTTTCCATACTAATATGCTTTTTTATCACCTTTTAAAGTATTATAAATGGTATTGAAGATGATTTTTAAATCCAATAATAAAGACCATTTTTCGATATAAAAAATATCATATCGTACTCTATTTATAATGTCTTTGTCCGTTTCGATTTCTCCACGAAATCCTTTGGTTTGGGCTAAACCCGTTATTCCTGGTTTTATAAAATGACGCACCATGAATTTATCAATCCGTTCTGCATACATATTCGTGTGACTAACCATGTGGGGTCTAGGACCTACTACTGACATGTCTCCCAACAAAACATTGAAAAATTGAGGCAATTCATCGATACTTGTTTTACGTATAAATTTACCCACCTTCGTTATTCTTGAATCGTTTTTGGAAACTTGTTCAATATCTGCCAATTCATTTATTTCCATAGAACGAAACTTGAAACAATTGAATTCTTTATTATTTAAACCGTTCCTCTTTTGCATAAAAAAAAGAGGGCCTTTTGAATCCATTCGAATAATAATTGCCAAAACAGGAATCAACCATGATAATATACATACAATTATTACAGTTGAAAAAACAATATCAAAAGCACGTTTGATATTATAATGTAAGGACTCATCTAGGGAAATTGTTCTTTGTGATATTACAGGAATATAATCATAATATTCAAAAGTGGTGTTTAATGCTAATAATTGCTTTTGATCTGGAATAAACTTTAGTGTTTTTAAATTATTATCGGCAAAAAACACAAATTCTTCTATTTGCTTAAATGATAAATCAACCTGTGAGCAATAAAGTTCATCTATTTTATGCTCCAAAACAAAAGAAAAACACTCTTGAAGTAGTTCGGATTTGTTTAAATCCAAGTCAAACACCTTTATCAATTTATAGCCATAATCTGGATTTTCTTCGAAAAAATGTTTTAATGGTAAAATGCTTTTATTTTTACCGATAAGTACAACTCTTCTAAAATTACCACCAAAAATTATTCGGTATTTTTTAAGAAAAAAGTAGATAAACAGTTTAAAAACAAGAATCATAATTACCGAAAGAAATGTGAATTCTAAAATTGAATACAAACTATATCTATCGGGATAAAAATAAGCTAGAGCAAAACACCAAACTAAAAAAACAATGGCTTGCTTCAAAGTGCAATTCAAGATAGCAATAACTTTGGTATAACGGTACACTTCATAAAACCCTAAATTGGCAGCAATAATAAACCAAGCAGTACTGATAAAAAGAGCATAAAAATCTTGAAAAACAGGAATACCCGAAAAATACGCTGCGAAGAAATTGATTATAACCAAATCTAATAAGCGTGAAAAAGGCCTAATGTAACCGGAATATCTTCCTGTTTTAGTTTTCATTTGAAGATACTATTTACTTTGTGTGGAATATGGTATCGTCATTCTCCAATCTAATTTGAACTATTTGAATCATAGTCAAATCACTAATTGATATACTTAGAAAAATCTTTATGTTCTTCTTTGGATAATTCTTCTTTGGATAATGACTTGAAATAATCGTAGGTGATTTTCATTCCTTCGGCACGATTTACTGTGGCTTCCCATCCCAATAATTCTTTTGCTTTGGTAATATCAGGTTGACGTTGCAAAGGGTCATTTATAGGCAACGGATAATAAACTACTTTTTGATTGGTTCCTGTTAGTTTTATGATTTCCTCTGCAAAATCTTTGATCGTAATTTCATCAGGATTACCAATATTTACAGGATAAACATAATCCGAATGTAACAATCTGAAGATCCCTTCAACTTGATCATCGACATAACAAAAAGATCGCGTTTGCATGCCATCTCCAAAAATTGTTAAATCTTCTCCACGAATGGCTTGTCCTATAAAAGCGGGAATAACTCGACCGTCATTGAGTCGCATACGAGGTCCGTAAGTATTGAAAATTCGAACAATTCTAGTTTCTACTCCATGAAAAGTATGATAAGCCATAGTGATAGATTCTTGAAAGCGTTTGGCTTCATCATACACTCCTCTTGGTCCAATGGTATTTACGTTTCCGTAATAGTCTTCGGTTTGAGGATGAACTAATGGATCACCATATACCTCAGAAGTAGAAGCTATAAGAATTCTTGCTTTTTTGACTCTTGCCAAACCTAATAAATTATGTGTACCCAATGAGCCTACTTTCAAGGTTTGAATTGGAATTTTGAGATAATCAATTGGACTTGCCGGCGAAGCAAAATGCAGGATATAATCTAACTCGCCTGGAACATGTACAAACTTTGTGATATCGTGATGATAAAATTCAAAATGTTCTAGTTTGAACAAATGTTCTATATTTTTTAAATCACCTGTAATTAGATTATCCATTCCTATAACATGATAACCTTCTTTGATAAAACGATCACATAAATGAGATCCTAAAAATCCTGCTGCTCCGGTGATGAGTATTCTTTTCATAAGAAGATAATATTGTTTTAGTTGGAATATGGTATGCTTCGCCAGTTCGCTACCGCTCGGGTCATCAGATCTTCATTTGTGTTTGCTACAAATACAGTCATGGCGATTTCATAAAAATAATTATTGACAGCAAATATAGTGAGAATGAGATATGCAATTCATCTTAAAAGAAAAATTTTATTATAAACTATCTGCATATAAACTTTGATGTTCTTTGTGTTTTTTTGTTACGAAAGCTTTAATTTCAATTTCAAAACGTTCTTTAGAAAATTGCAAAGCGTGTTCCCGTATTTCTTTTGGATTGAATTTTAAGGTTTCAAAATTCAGTATGGCTTCTTTTAAACTTTGGGCTGTTTGTTCTTTAAAAAAAACGCCTGTTTTACCTTCAATTACAGTTTCAAGTGCTCCTCCTTTTCCAAAAGCAATAACGGGAGTTCCACAAGCTTGGGCTTCGACTGGTACAATTCCAAAATCTTCTTCGGCTGCAAAAACAAATGCTTTTGCTTCTTGCATCTGTTTTTTTAATTCTAATTTATCAATATGACCAATAAGTATAATATTGCTTTTGGCTATTTTTTTTATTGCATCATAATCAGGACCAGAACCTGCAACTACCAATTTCAGATGTGGTAATTCATTAAAAGCTTCAACAATTAAGAACGTTTTTTTGTACGAAACCATTCTGGACGCTGTAAAATAATACTCCTTTTTGTTTTCTTCTAATGTAAAAAAATCAACATCAACAGGAGGATAAATTACAGTTGATTCACGGTTGTATATTTTTTTTATTTTTTGGGCAATGTTTTTTGAATTGGCAATAAAATAAGTGACATTCTCTGAATTTGTTACATCCCATTTTCTAATATTATTTAAAACATATTTGGCATAAATTCCTTTTAATCCTTTATTTAGACCTGAATCCTGTAGATATTGTTCTTGTAGATCCCAAGCGTACCGCATAGGGGAATGACAGTAACAAATATGCAATTGATTTTTACGTGTTACCACTCCCTTTGCAATTGATGAAGAAGAACTCAGTATTAAATCATACTCACTTAAGTCAAATTGTTCAATGGCGCACGGGAAAAGTTGCAAAAACTTTCGGTGATTGGACTTGGCGGTGGGTAAATTTTGAATAAAACTGGTTTTAGCTTTTTTCCCTTTTAAAATAAAATCCCTATCGGTTTCGTTCAGGAAATCAATTAAAGCATAATGATCAAAATCATCCCAAATATGATTCAACGAATGAATCACTTTCTCGGCTCCTCCATTTACATAATACCAATCGTTAATTAATGCTTTTTTCATTTTGTTGTGTATTTGTAAAAAAAAATAGGGCGCTAAAAAAAGCAAAAAAAAGTACACCATCGTGTCTGCTTAATATGTTTTCAAAGGAAAAATTAAGAAAAACAAAGGAAATAAAACTGATATAAAGTACTAATTTATGTTCAATAGCATTTTTAACCAAGCATAAAATTGAAATTAAAAACAAAACCAATCCAACAAAACCTGCAGATAAAATAATTTTTAAAAACTGATTGTGCGAATTGTATCTTGTCACTTTATAAGTATCCGTATTTGTAAATGTATTGTCATAACAGGACTGCAACTCTGCATCAACATCGCCAACTCCATACCCTAAAATTGGTTGCTGTTTTATTTTTTCGAAACTGCAATAATAGATTCCATTTCTAATTTGTTCTGTACTTATATTAGGATAATTATCTTCGTATTTGCCTTCTGGAAAAGAAAAATTATATTGAGACAATTTTTGAAAACGATCTCCTAGTCTATCTGTTTTTAAAATTATAACGAATCCTAAAACGATAAAAAACATACTAAAAACAAACATTTGCTTTCTATTTTTAAACATCAAAATAGAAGATATCAAAAGTGTTGCACCAAAAGGCATTCTGGATCCTATGAGATATTGCCAATATATGAAATAACTAATAATGGCTAGCATGGCAATATAAGCCAAAAGAGTTTTTCTATTAAAGACCTCTTTTTTAAATTTAAAAAAAAGAAGAATAACTCCAAAACCAATCCACATCGACAAATAAGTTCCGTGAACTTTTATCTTTTTTTCAATCAGCTGCCTAAAGTCCCAAAACTGAATTTCGCTCTTATAAAGGCAATCATATAAAGTGAAATTCAAATAAACCAAAGCCAAAATTAAAGCCATGATATACATCGATTTTATAAACTCCAACTGCTTATTGTTAATTATCTCTTTGTCATTAAACAAAAAAATGGCAGGAAATAAAATGGTTGGCAAAAGTCTAATTATGTACTTTATACCATTACCTATATTTTGGGTATAAAGTAATGAAAATGCATAAATAAGAAATAAACTTGAAAAAAGTAAACTATATAAAGTCTTCTTTCTATTCCAAAATTTCTTTCCTTCAATGCTAAAATAGGAAAGTGAAAACAAAAATGCAGCAATCATCAATACACTTTCTACTCCTGTTGGCAAAACTGGGAAAAAAGATAATGCAATCAAGAAAAAGTAAGTAATCTTACGGTTTTGATTTATAATGTACTGTTTCATTCTATTATTTTGAATCCTTGTATATGATTTTCGATCGCTTTTTCCCAAGTAAATTTTTCCAATTGGATTTCGCTCTGACTTCTTAAAAATGAATTATCAGTTCCTTTTTCAAGATATTTCGTTATTTTTTGAATCAATTCTGTATGATCATTTGGGTCAAAATAAATAACCGCTTCTCCTCCTATTTCTGGCAAACTGGATGCATTTGAACTTATTACCATGGTTCCTGCAGCCAATGCCTCTAAAATAGGAAGCCCAAAACCTTCATACAAAGAAGGAAAAACAAATAATGAAGCCTCTTGATAAATCTTTGGCAAATCTAAATCATCTATATATCCTGTAAAAGTAATTTGGTGTTGTAAATTATGACTCTTTATGTAATTATCAATCTGTTTATCTCGTGTGATAAAACCTTCTTTTTTGCCAATAATCACCAGTTGGTATTTAGATTTTAATTCTTTCGATAATAAGCAATAGGCTTTTAATAGGATCATTAAATTTTTATGTGGTTTTACGTTTCCAACATACAAAATATAGTTTGAAGGCAATTTTAAATCGGTATCATTTATTGTGTTTTGAAAAAAATACTTATTAACTCCACAATAGACTACCTTTATTTTGTTTGGAAATACCGACGTGTATTTTAGGAGTTCCTTTTTTGAAAATTCAGAAACTGTAAAAATTAAATTGGCTTTTTTTACTGCATTTTGAAATAAAAGTTCGGCATATTTTTTCTTCACCATAGAAATAGGAGATACACCTGCCAAATGATTTAGATCATGAATTGTTGTCACAATTTTTTGTGCTTTGATTGGTAATAATGGTACATTAAAATGTGGTGCCCAAAAAATGTCGCATTTAGGAACTACAATTGGATAAAGTATTTGCTCTTTCAAAGAATAAATTTTGGCGTTGAATTCAATGATTTCAACTCGATTATTCCAATGAAATCTGCTTATTTCTTTTGTATTACCTAGCACTATAACTTGGTCAAAAATGTCTAAAATACTCGGTACTATATTCTTTAAATAGGTACCGATTCCCGAGGCATTTATTAAACGGATATCAATTACTAATTTCATCTATATAGTTGTTTTGGTATGCCAAAATGATTCCTAAAAATGCCCAAGGGTATAAAAAATAAATTTGTACTCCAAAACAAAATAGCAATAGAAAACCTGTCAATAAAATATATCCTCTATTTAATTTTTTTAATTCTTTGTGTAATTGATAAATAATTGAAGCAAATAATATAAACCCAATAATCCCCATTTCTACAATAATATCTACCAATCCTCCAAAACCGTGTGCGTCTATATTAAGAACTTCTTTTGGTGGCTTTGGAAAAAAAGCACGGTACTCTGCATTATTTCTCAATAAAGGATAATTCCCAAGACCAATCCCAAATACCGGGTTTTCTTTGACCATATTAGGCACAATGTATGTACCCGAAACACGACCCAAAATTAAATTAATATCTGTAGGACGCTCAACAACTGAAAGTTTTACTCGATTTAATTCTGTAATGTACATTGAACTAATATTGATAAATAAATAGTAAAACCCTATCAAAAACAAAACAATTACCGGAAAAGCCAGAACTTTGAATTTATTTTTCAGGTAATCAAAATTCAACATTCCAATCCACACAACAATTAATAAAACACCAGCCTTAGACCTTGCACAGAATGCAATTATAAAAAACAGAAAAATTTGTTTTAGAATTCTTTTGCTGCTTTTTGGCTGGAAAAAAGTTAACATAAAAATAAATGAAAGCATTAATCCGTATGGACCTCCCTCATTATAAAACCCCCTTAACCGATAGTTTTCATATACTACTATTGAACTATGAAGAGGTAATATCCGCGAAAAAACCAAAACATAAATTACAGCAAAAACAATTGTGATTGCAATATTCCAATTAACTAGATAATCAACAATAATTCTAGAATTTGCATACTGCTTTTGAAATAATCTAAAAGTAATTATACCTAAAATCAAACAAGATACTAATTCAAAATAACGCCCAATGGTTATCACATAAGGAGCTTTAAACCTTGAGGATCCAAGAATGTCGAATTCATGTGTTGCTGTTAGTATTAACCCTAATACCGCTTCTAGAGTAAAGAATATCAAAAAATAAAAAATGAATTTATTAATGGATTTTTTTATCAAAAAAGGCAAAAAGAGCAATAAAATAAGTTCTGAAACTTTGATAAAGCCGAATTTAATATCTGCTGTTTGAATACAAAATGTAATCAAACAAACAATCAATATCATTGTAAGATGCTGTGTCTTTATTTTCACTTTTTTGAAATTGATTTATAAATTCCTAATCATATTATTTGATCTATTTTTTGAGTTTTACCTCAACATTATAGGCAGGTGCAATACTTCTCAAAAAGGTTTCCTCATATATTTTTTGGGTTGTTTTATTTGCATTTACCCAAATAAGAAAAGGCCAATTTAATGGATTCTTGTTCATGAATGTAATTTTGGAAAACAGTAATTCGCTAAACTGAAAATCAAAATAATAATTTCTGTTATACCTTGTATTATTTACAAAAAAATCAAAAGTCCGAAACGAAAACATTCTTTTGTGCGTAGGATCTATATAATTATTACTTGATGTAAAATGTGGAACTCTGATTTCAACAATACCTTCTGGTTTTAAAACCCGGTGAATTTCTTTTAAAACCTTAGGATAATCCACATGCTCCAAAACGTCTATACACATTATATATTCAAATGTTTCATTTTCAAAAGGAAGCAAACTATTTTCAATATCGCAAACGACATCTACACCAGGTAATTGAGTAATATCTAAATTAACAAATCCTTCTTTTATATCATTTCCGCAGCCAATGTTAAGCTTATTTTTCATTCTTTAAAAAATTAAGATTTGGGAATTTAAAAATTAAAACAGCCCATAAAGATATCGAAACAAACAATTCTGTAATATAAATTCCCGCAGAAATTCCAAATATTCCAAATTGTTTAGACAAAATTGTATTCAATATAACATTAATAAAAACCGATAAAATAATGATTTTTGTAACGGCTTTTTGTTTGCTATACACCATAAATGTAAGATAAGGAACCATATTAAAAGCAACTACAAAAGGAATCAGTGAGTTATAAACCAAAAAGGCACTACATTCAGCTATATTCATTTTTACGAAATAGGAAACTATTAAATTTGAGAAAACTACTAACAACATTGCTGCTATTAGCATGCTTATTACTAAAAAAACAAATAATTTTCGAGCAAAAACCTTATAATCCTGATGATTTTTTCCAGCCATTTCGCAAGCTTTAGGGAAAAGACTCTGAATTATAAATGACCCGCAAAACCGTACTACTAATATTACTTTTTCGACAACACAATAGATTCCCAGTGCATATTCATTTACAAACAATCCCAAAATCATTGGGTTAAGATAAGCATTGGCATTAATCGAAATTACTTGAACAAAAATCCCAAAACCAGTTACTATTTCTTTTTTTATGGCTTTAAAATCTGGTTTATAATACTTCCATTTCATTCTATTCATCAATACCAAAATAGAAAATATACAAGTTAATAAATCCATTGATCCTATGGTTAAATTAACAAGATATAGATTAGCTCCACTTTCAAGAAAAAGATAAATCACCAAAAGACTTATTATTTTGAAGAAAATGAAAAAATAAAAAATGTATTTCAATTTATGTAACGATCTCAAAACCCAAAGCGGATTGAAAGTCCTACCGATTAAAATAAACAAAGATGTAAAATATATAAAACTATAATCATTTGCTTTTGGAAAAAAGAAATAAATAAGAATAGAGAGTAAAATAGCAATCCCTAACAAAATAGTTTTGCAGTATGTAACTGTAAAAAAGTGTTTGTTTATAAAATCTGGATGGTCTTGATTTAAAGTTACGTCCCTTGTGGCATTGATATTAAAACCATATTCAGTTATTGAAGAGACAAAAATTGCAATAGACTGAAATAATATAACAATACCAAAACCTTCAAGCCCACATTTTTGAATGATTCTTGGAGAAATTAAAAGTGGAAATACAAAATTTAAAAGATTGATAAAAAACAAAAAAAAGGAAGAATTGATATGCCTTTTATTTGAAACTAGTGTCTCTATGAGTCTGTTTTTAAACATTGGTTACTAAATTTAAAAACGATTTCACGCAAATAAACCATACAATATCAGTACTGTTTTCAAGCATACATTCTATTCTTTCTTTGACTCCGTTATTAATGATTGCTTTTTGTAAAATGCTAAAAAAGAATGCGATGCAACAAACAATAATACAAATAAAAGGGGCAGAATCAGACTTAAATTACCACTGATAAAATTGGTTTTTGTTAGGTTTAATACAGTGTTTATTTGTTTTATAGTTTTATCATATCTAACTAATTTAACCCTGTTTTTGCCTTGTTCACCTATTAAATATTGTTTAGTTTTAATAAGGTCGTTTAACTGAGTATTTTCATTATAATAAACCAATTTTCCTTCTTTTTGAACACTTTTCTTATTGCTTGTAAAACTAGCTAAAACATCATTTATTTGCTTTATAATGGTGTCATTTTGAGCAATTTCTTGGTCTAAATTCTTTAGTCCAATTTTTTGAACAGTACTAAAATACTTCGAATTATTCAAGTAATTTAATATTGGCTGAACGACATTTTCTTCATCTGTTAATTCATTTGTTGTGAATGAAATGGTGTGATAGGTGTAATTTTTACTCGTTACATTGTCTATCAAAACTTTGTTTATATCTCCGTCTTCTGCAATTAGTTTTAATAATTCGAAATTTTGTTCTTTGTTTTCTACAAATCCATAAACATCTGCAATTGGTTTAATTGCAATTTTTTTAATTGCTTTTGGCTTCTTGATTCCAACAACATTTTTAAGAAAAAGAGTGTCTCCATAAGCAATTTTTGATTGTAATAAATCAATTTTTGAGTACAAATAATCAACACTTTCAAAATTTGGTGTTACAATGATTTGATTATCAAATATCTTCTTATTCGAATCCAAATACCAACCCATTCCAAAACCAACAAGAATCAAAGCCAAAACTAAAACCTTGTTTCGAACAAAAAATTGGATCCCTTTAAAAATCGATGTACTTACCGATCCAAAAAAATCGCTTATTTTTTGAGGAATTTGAAGCAAATCAATTTCTTGGTCCTCTTTATTTTGGGGTACTTTTGTAATCATTTCTTAATTTATTTTATATTGAAAATTTGTTCCAAAATTTTAATGGTAATCAGATAGGTAGGTTTCACTCCAGTAGTTCCCAAGCCACCTGAAGCCAAGGTACTTCCTGTTTCTAATGGGTTATCCGAAGCGTAATAGGCATATCGTACCTTTATATCTTGAGGAACACTTTTTCTAATTTTTGAAGCCGATTGAATGGCTTTTTGATAATAGGAACCTTCCATTTCTAGACCAATAACGCCCCAAGTCGATTCATGAAAAAACTTTAATAAATCACGGTTTTGCAAAGACGTTCCTAGAACGGTAACCATTGGTCCTGCAAAAACAGCAATGTCATTGCCATCAAACATGTCAGCGGTTAATTCGTTTTCAAAGAAATAATTATCCGCGGTTCCTTCATTAATATGGGCATTCGGAATCATAATATCTCCTTTTCCCCCTTCAAGGATTCCTGCTTTCCCCATAATCGAAACCGATTTTACATTGAGTAAGATTTCTTTTTTATAAGGTTTTAACAACTCGTCTATTGTTTCATAAGCTTGTTCACCAAAAGCATAATCCATCACAATAAGCACTGGTTTTTGCTCTCCTAAATCGGCCTTTGGAAAAGAAGTTTTGGGCCAATCTATTTTGGATGTGTCAAAAATTTGAACGTCTATATTGGTTCCTGAAGTATCTGGCAAGAAAATCATTCCTTGTTTCAGTGCTACAGCTTCTACTTGATTGCGAAGCTCATTGGCTCCCGATTTACTCAATTCTTCGTAAATAAAAAAATCAGACTTGTCCTTGAATTTTGTTTTCAAAATAGGAGTGGCAAAAATAGAATTCATCACCGAGTGCATGTTGGCACTAATCACGTGAATGGGTCTATCCAAGAGTTGGTTTTCTTTCAAGACTTCCTTAATGTTGGTCGCCCAAACTTCACCGTGAATATGGTGTCCCAAACGCTCCCGTAGAATTGGACTGAACGTAATCGTTCTTTTATTACTGTCAATAACTTCTTCTATGGCTAGTTTCCCCAACCAATAAATAACATGCAAAAACCGATCTGGTGCCACTTCATTTCCAAAAGAATCATAAATATCCAAAACTTCCTCAAAAGTTCTTCCCAGAATATTAGCCGCATGCGAAATGGCTTTTTCTTTTTCGACCAAAGTCAGTTTTTTTTGTTGAAATACCGCTGCTTCCAATTTTGTCCAATCACGGGAAACTTCCCCTGCATCGTCTAATAAAACTCTATTTCTTATTTTATGTGATTCGATAAAAATAAAGGTCAAATGCGTCAAAATATCATAAATGTCTGATCGTCCTCGAGTGATTTCCACATTCATTTGTTCTTCGTCAATTCGGTAACAATTGCGACGTCTTTTTGGAGGAACAATTGCTTTGAAGTGCGATTTCGAATAGCCTTCATCCGACGTTAAATTGATAAAACGACATTCCTCTATTCCTACCGGAAGGCGTTCTATAACATATAAAAGTCCGTTTAATTCGACTTTCTCTTCAGCAATATTTCCATAAATTTCGGGTCTTAAAGCCAATAATGCTTCTCTTAAAGTATCACCAGAAATTCCCATGGGTTTGTAAAATCCTCTATTGAAAAGATGGCGCATCGTGATGTACATTTTTTCAATAGCCGCCGATGATTCTTGTGCTCTGGATCTGGATATATTTTTAGTCTCTTTCATTTTTTTATAACTTTATAATTCTCAAATGTAGGGATTTTGTTCTTTTAGTTAATGTTATAGTATTGTAACTCTTTTATTCCCTTTATAAAATCAAAATATTTTAAGCTTTATAACGCCAATAAATCAACAATATTCCTATCATTCGATAATCTTGGTATTTTATTCTGACCGCCCAATTTTCCAATCGATTTCATGTAGTTTTGAAAACCGTTTTTGGCAACTTTGGTTACTACTAATTTTTTTAAAACATGTCCCACAATCAAATCATCATAATAAATGTTTTGTTTGCGCATGGCTTTGTCTAGTGCTTCCGCAAAAGTGTCGCTTTCATCGGGTTCATTCTCAAATTCGACAAACCATTCGTGATACGGCAATCCTTCGGTAGGCGTAATTTGTGGTGCAACGGTAAATTCATTCACTCTAATTGTTGTTCCCAACATAGCTTCCTGCAACGCAGATTCGACTTCTTTCCCAATGACATGTTCGCCAAAGGCAGAAATATAATGTTTGATGCGTCCAGAAACAATAACACGATAGGGTTTCAATGATGTAAACTGAACGGTATCACCAATATTGTATCCCCAAAGTCCTGCATTGGTAGAAATAATTAAAACATAATTAACCCCCAAATCTACTTCTCCTATGGTATAACGTTTTGGGTTTTCGGCATAAAAGTCTTCGCTTTTTATAAATTCATAAAAAATTCCGGCATTCAATAACAGTAACATTCCTTTTTCTTTTTGGGAATCTTGATAGGCAAAAAATCCTTCGGAAGCTGGAAATAATTCAATACTGTCTACTTTTCTACCAATTAAATTTTCGAATTTGGCTCTGTACGGTTCATAATTAACCCCTCCATAAATAAACAAATTGAAGTTTTTGAAAATTTCCCCGACTGGTTTTTTACCTCTTTGTTGCAGTTTTTCAAAATACATTTGCACCCAAGATGGAATTCCTGAAATCACGGTCATGTCTTGGTCAATTGTTTCGCCGACAATCGCATTGACTTTGGTTTCCCAATCTTCAATACAATTGGTTTCCCAAGATGGCAGCCGATTTTTTTGCAAATATTTTGGAACAAAATGCGCTACAATTCCAGACAAACGACCTAGTTTTATTCCGTATTTTTCTTCAAGAATTGGGCTTCCCTGCAGGAATATCATTTTGCCATTTACAAAATCGGCATTTTTGGTTTCGTGTATATAAAGTAAAATCGCATTTCGAGCCGCTTCAATATGATACGGCATCGATTCTTTGGTTAGCGGAATGTATTTGGCTCCCGAAGTTGTTCCAGAAGTTTTGGCAAAATAGAGTGGTTTTCCTTTCCAAAGTACGTTCTCCTCTCCCTTTACCACTCGATCCACATACGGTTTTAAGGCTTCGTAATCGCGAACAGGAACTTGCTTTGTAAAATCTTCAAAATTCTTAATTTCATCAAAATGATGGTCTTTTCCAAATTGAGTTTGCTTTGCTTCTTTTATCAAGTTTAAGAAAACTGCCTTTTGGGTTTCAACAGGAGAATTGGCCCAAACCTGTGTCTTTTTATATATTTTTTGTGCAAATAATTTTGCTGCAACCGATTTTAGTGACATTCTATTGGGCTTTATTTTTAAATTTTATTTGTGCTTTTTATGTTTGAAATCGCTTTTGATGTTATCTCGCTTTCTTTTTAGAATCTCCTTTTTGAGATTTAGCATCTAATTTTTCTTCCTTATTCACTCTTTCTCTCAATTCTTTTTCTTTTGTAGAAGGAGACAAATCTACTGGTTCTGATGTATTGTCATTGCTAGAAAGTATGGAGTCTTTATTGAATTTGGCATATTCTAAATCTCCATTCAATACTTTTTGAATCGATTTGATATAGAGCTCGTTTTTTTTTAGCGCTGAAGAAAGGGAGTCTGATTTTAATGCTAAAACGGTCGCGTCTCTTTTTAATTTAGAAGAAGAATATCCTGGTATAAATTCTCTTAATGGTGTAAAAGCAATCAATACGGTTGTAATTGAAATTAAGAAAATAGCTCCCAATGAAAGCGAAACAAAAACACTCATAATGTTCAACTTGAACGAAAAAATTTCTTCAAAAGTATCCTCATTCAAAATTATTAATCGGTTTTTGATTAATAATCTGTCAAAAAATTTCTTTCTTTTTAATCGATTGTTAGACATGGTTTGCTTTTAAGTCACAAATATAATAATTAAAAACGTTGCGAATACTAGTCTCTTGAACAGTTTTCAGTCTCAGTCCCAGTATTCAGTAGTGCTGTTTGAAGACATCTTAAAATACCGAAGTTAAATTCCGAACCTAAAAAAGGCTAGTCTTCTTTATCCCGGATTCAGCATTAGACATTATTACGCAGAGTCACACGAAGAATTAGCGAAGAATCACAAAGTTTTTTAAGCTCCATTCAGAGAATTCGATTTCCCTTTGCGTGTCTTTGTGAATCCTTTGCGCATCTTCGTGAAATCTTTCCTATTGCGGAATGTCGGTTTATCTTTTAATGCCTCTTATTTTTTGCAATAATTTATAAGCTGCATTCTTTTATAAAATATTTAACGCATTAAAAAGTAAATAAATGAGACAAAACGAATGCCTATTAAGTTATTCTATATACATTTGCATATTAGATTAATTACAAATTTGCTACGGCATTAAATATTCAATCATGGGAAGATTAGGTCTTACAGAAATCCTTGTAATTGTTGCAATGATTTTATTACTTTTTGGAGGTAAAAAAATTCCAGAATTAATGAAAGGTTTAGGAAGCGGAATTAAAGAATTTAAAAACGCAGCCAAAGACGATCAGACAGCTGACAAAAAAGAAGAAGAAACGAAATAAGAATTTTTTATAAAAAATTCCTAAATCTTAAATTCCAAATTCCACTATTTATATAAGGAATTTGGGATTTTTTTATGGTTTATTGTTACCGCAAACAGACCGAGAAAGTATACTGATTCAAATAAATTTTAACTTTTCTGTCCTTGAAAAGCATTATATTCCACAATTGTTTTATTCTTTAAATACAAAATTATTTAAGACCCTCGTGCCTCTATAATCTTAACAAAACAGAGATACGAAATTCTCATTCCTATTTTATTTAAATAATTATACAAGAATACGGAATCGTACTATCTATAAATTAACTTATATAGACATTTACTCCTGTTTTAGCGATAAATATATATATTTGTTAATCATAAATCTAAATCGTTGATTGATTATAGTTTAATTTGTAATTTTACAAGAATAGTACTGATTTTAATATTTCATAAGATATAATTCAAACATGAAATACTTTACTACTTGTATAGACTAAGTATTTGATTGTTTATTTGAATAGGTTCCTAGTTTTTGCTTGACAATTTAATTTAAAAACTTAATTGTTTATGATTGCTACTATTTACAATAAGTGTATTATTGCTTCTTACTATACACGATTATTTCTTCTTGTTTTCATGTTCTCTTTTATGGAGACCTTTGCTCAAACCGATATCTGTTCTACAGATCCTTCTGGAGAAGTAGTGGTCAATGGCACCTCTTGTACTTATGTTACTTTTAATAAATCTTTTGGTGAAAATAATGGAACAGCTTATTGGCAAAACACGAACCTAAATAATTGTGGGTCTTCAACTGTGGAAGATACCTGGGGTTGGTTTACGGCTATTTCAACCCAAACCACTATTAATTATCAATCTACACAAACTGGCATTGACGTGGTGTTGCATTTGTTCGATCATTGTGATCCAAATATGAACTCCATAGCTTGTTCGGATAATACCCAAGGGGCAGGCTTGGAGCAAATTACCTATACTACTGTTCCGGGTCAGATATATCATTTTAGAATACAATTATATGGCAATGGTGGCGCTTTTCCAGGAGAAGTATGTGTGTACAGCAATGTACCTTTACCTTTAACACTAAATACCAATGATGCCACGGCAATATCGTCAAGTGGAGCAACCTTAAATGGAGAAGCGAATCCAAATGGGACCAATGCTACATTTGTCTTTGAATATGGGAACACCACAGCTTATGGTCAAACTATATCGGGAAGTCCAGCTAGCGATAATGGGAACACAACCATTCCAATTTTAGCTAATTTGACTGGATTACAACCTAATACTACGTATCACTACCGTCTCAAAGCTACCAATTCATCTGGGGATACTTTTGGAGCTGATAAAACATTTACTACTCCAATTCAATACTTTACTTCGATAGAAGAGGCAAGTACTGTGACTACAGCAGGATTATATCCATTTAATATCAATGGAACTATATTTACTACTTACGTAGATGCCAACGGTTGGGTATTAGTAGCCAATGATGTAGGAGCACCCATTTCTCAAAATTTACAAGAAGTAACTACTTTAGAAGCTACGATTAGGGGTGTTTTAAAGCCAACTATATTATCTAATTTAGGTAACTTTAATACCCTAAACCTTAGATCCAGTGATGGAGTATTGGATGTCTTCAGTAATAATTCAACACTTATTTCAAGAATTAAACAATCGCAAACCCTACATCAAGGCGTAAATGATAATGCTATTAATGATTCTTGGGTCGGAGCTTCTTCTTCAAGTATAAAAAGGGATGCCTCTTGTACCACCTCAAGTGGAACAACGCTAAAAGAAAATATTATTCATACCTGTGGAAATTTTATTGGAACCAATTGGATACCAAGTATAGGTTTTCGTAGAATTAGTGAAGGAAGTGGTAATGTAGCCAATACGATAAGTTTTGGATTATGGGTGAAGCTAATTCCTCCTCCAGTTATCAATACTTTGTCTAATTTAACAGGTTGTATCGGCTCTATTTTAACCATAAACGGAAATAATTTATCTACTGTTCAATCCGTTACTATTGGAGGCACACCTGTTACTGTAGTCAGTACAACAGACACTGCTGTCACGGTTAGGATTGCTGCTGGAGCTTCTGGAATTGTTCAAGTTACCACATTAGGCGGTGTCACTACCGCTACGGATAATTTCACAATCACGTTTGATGCAAATGAGCCTTTAGGTACAGGCTGTAATCCTTTCACTGCAATAAGCCAAGCTAGCGCGATAACATCAGATGGATTATATACCTTCAATATAAACGGAACTCAGTTTGAAACAAAGGCAGAAGGAGGTTATTTGTTAATAGCTAATGATGTAGGCGAACCAGTGAGTCAGAATTTAGCTGAAGTTCAAACACTGGATATCACTGTACGAGGTATTCTCATTCCTTCCATATTGTCCGAATTGCGTTTTCTTAATTCCATTAAAATCAAATCCAGTGATGGACTTTTGGATGTTACGAGTAATGATCCAACCCTAAAATCAAGGGTAAGGCTAGGTCAAACGCTGCATCAAGGAGTAAATGACAATGCCATAAATGATACTTGGACAGGGGCGTCTGCAGCAAATGTAAAAGATGATGCCTTTTGTACTACTTCAAACGGGACAACTTTGAAGGAAAATATCATTCACACCTGCGGCAGTTCAATTGGAACTACGTGGATTCCAAGTCAAGGTGTCCGAAGAATTAGTGATGGTAGTGGAAATGTAGCCAATACGGTTAGTTTCGGTTTATGGGCTCAAATATCAATACCCCCAACGATTACTTCTTTATCTAGTTTAACAGGATGTATTGGCTCTAATTTAACCATAAACGGAACTAATTTATCCACAACGCAATCGGTTACTATTGGAGGTATTCCTGTAACTGTGGTTAGTGCAACCGAAACTAGTGTGAATGTAAAAATTGGAATAGGAGCCTCGGGAGCTGTTCAACTTACCACTCCGGATGGTGTAGCAACGGCTACAGATAATTTCACTATTGTTTTTGATACCAACCAGCCTTTAGGTACTGGATGTAATCCTTTCACTAGTTTGGATCAAATTACGACATCAACAACTGACGGTAGTTATATCTTCAATCTGAACGGTAATCAGTTTGAAACCAAAATAGAAGGAGGCTGGGTATTAATTGCTAATGATGTAGGGGCACCCGTAAGCCAAGACTTGAATGAAGTTCAAACATTAGATGTTACTACAAGAGGAATATTGAATACTACGATATTATCCAATTTGGGTAATCTAGATGGGGTAAAAATCAAGTCGAGTAATGGTACATTAAATGTTACAAGTGTGGATCCAAATCTCAAATTAAGAGTAAAACAAGGGGCTACCCTTCATCAAGGGGTAAATGATAACGGCATCAACGATACTTGGGTGGGGGGATCTGCCAATGCTTTGACAGGAGATGCGACTTGCGTAACTACTTATTCAACTGCTTTAAAAGCTAATTTAATTCACACTTGCGGTAATGCAAATGGAACGACTTGGATACCGCGTACAGGAGAGCGAAAAATTACCTTTTCAGGAGGTAGTGTAGCTAATGATGTGAGTTTTGGATTATGGGTAAAACCAAGAGTGCCTATTGTTTATAATGGAATTACTGGGTCAAACTTATGGCTCAAAGCCAATGAAGGTGTAACTAGTTCGGGTAGCAATTTGACAGGATGGATTGATCAAACAGGAATCAACACGTTTACCAAACAAGGAACCATTGGCTACAAAACGAATGCGATTAATTTTAATCCGGCTGCAAGTTTTTCTCATGATGCAAGTATAAATACGGAACCAATCAATAGACTGGATGGAAATTCACCGATTGATATTGCACAGGCATTTGCAGTTTATAGAAATGCAACGTCTTCAAATAAGCGAAACACTTCTCTGTTTGGTAATTCAAATTCTACTGGATCTAAGGGCATTTTCTTGAATAATTTTAGATCTTCAGACTTTATTTACTTTGAGAATGTTGGAATGTATTCTGCTTATCAAGCATTTCCGAATAATATTGGCTACGATCAATTTGCTATTCAGGATTTGGATTTTTCTTCTACTGTATCCCCAGGGTTTGCAGATGCATGGACTAATGGGAAAAATACATTTTTGAACCAAGCAGGTGGTCCTCAAGTTGATTATTCAATTCTTCCCTCCGTTACTCCTTTGATTGGAGGTTTAAAGATTTTAGATGGTTATAATTTCAATGGGGAAGTAGCCGAAATCATCACCTATCCTTATACATTAACTGAGATTGATCGAAAAAAAGTAGAAAGCTACTTTGCGGTAAAATATGGAATTACATTGGATAATTCGGTAGGGAATTATGTGAATTCATCAGAAGTCTCCATTTGGGATAATGCCACCTATTGGCACGATGTATTCGGTATTGGGAAAGACGCTACTCTTGGCTTGAATCAACCCCAATCGAATAGTAGCAATACAGGAAGTGGTGATGGAACTGGGCAGAATGGAAAAGGAAATATCGTGCTGAGTAATCCGTCTTCTTTTGATGATGGCGACTTTTTGATGCTCGGGCATAATAATGGAAGTTTAACCCAACAAATCCTCGATTTACCTGCAAGCCAGTTGGGTGCCCAAAGATTGGTTAGAGAATGGAAAGTGAAACGAACCGCTGATCCAGGTACTGTTTCGCTTCAGTTTAGCACACTCGGACTAAACTTTCCAGGTGGTGCAACAGTTGAAGACTTTGCATTGCTTGTTGATATAGATGGTAATGGGAATTTTACTGATGGTACAATAACAGAAATTCCTGCGACTTCGTATACCAACAATTTGGTAATTTTTAATTCAATTTCACTCTCTGATAACTCTGTTTTCACTTTGAGGGTAAAAAAGGTAGCTCCAGGACCGGGTGCTTTTGGCCATAATTTGTGGCTTAAAGCAAATGAAGGAGTAACTAGCTCTGGCATTAGCTTAACAGAATGGATTGATCAGACAGGAATCAATACGTTTACCAAACAAGGAACCATTGGCTACAAAACGAATGCGATTAATTTTAATCCGGCTGCAAGTTTTTCTCATGATGCAAGTATAAATACGGAACCAATCAATAGACTGGATGGAAATTCACCGATTGATATTGCACAGGCATTTGCAGTTTATAGAAATGCAACGTCTTCAAATAAGCGAAACACTTCTCTGTTTGGTAATTCAAATTCTACTGGATCTAAGGGCGTTTTCTTGAATAATTTTAGATCTTCAGACTTTATTTACTTTGAGAATGTTGGAATGTATTCTGCTTATCAAGCATTTCCGAATAATATTGGCTACGATCAATTTGCTATTCAGGATTTGGATTTTTCTTCTACTGTATCCCCAGGGTTTGCAGATGCATGGACTAATGGGAAAAATACATTTTTGAACCAAGCAGGTGGTCCTCAAGTTGATTATTCAATCCTTCCCTCCGTTACTCCTTTGATTGGAGGTTTAAAGATTTTAGATGGTTATAATTTCAATGGAGAAGTGGCCGAAATAATCACCTATCCTTATACATTAACTGAGATTGATCGAAAAAAAGTAGAAAGCTACTTAGCTATAAAATATGGGATTACCTTAGATGCATCTGTCACGAATTATGTAAGTTCATCTGGAACATCCATTTGGAGCAACACATCATATTGGCACGATGTTTTTGGTATTGGAAAAGACAGTAAAAGTGCGTTGAATCAAACCCAATCTAACAGTAGCAATACAGGAAGCGGTAATGGAACTGGGCAAGATGGCATGGGGAATATAGTCATTAGTGATCCAACTTCATTAGATGATGGTGATTTTGTAATGATAGGTAACGATAATGGTGCTTTAACAGAACAAACTACTGATTTACCCATCAATTTGAGTGGTAAAAAACGCTTGGGTCGAGAATGGAAAGTAGCTAAAACCAATACACCAGGTAACTATAATTTAACTTTTGATACAAAAGGGCTGTGTTTGTCAATTGCTGGTGCCAATGATGTAAAAATGGTGGTAGATACTGATGGAGACGGTGTTTTTAGCACTGCAACTACTATTGATGCAGCATCTTATAGTAATGGTGTTGTTTATTTTTCAAATCTTGATTTGCCTAACAATGCTGTATTCACCTTCTTGACTACACCACCTACTATTCAATTGACGTCTGACGTGGGTACTGATGCCCAAACGGTATGTGCCAATACTGCAATGACCAACATTGTCTATACTACTACTAAGGTTACCAATGCTGTAGTTACTGGCCTACCTGCTGGAGTGAGTGCTAATTTTTCTTCTAATACATTAACCATTAGCGGTACGCCTTCAGCAGCGGGTGTTTTCAATTATACGATTCAAACGAATAGTTCACAATGCACAACAGTAGCGAATGTGACGGGAACCATCACAGTAACCGAACAACCCACAAAACCATCAATTACTGCCTCTAGTTCAACTAGCTTTTGTGCACCAGGATCGGTGGTCCTAAACAGTAGTACTCCTACAGGAAACCAATGGTATAAAGATGCTGTAGCAATTGTAGGAGCTACAGCCAATAATTATACCGCAACAGATTCTGGTTCTTACACGGTAAATACTACTCAAAATGACTGTATCAGCCAAGAGAGCAATCAGGTGGTGGTAACCGCTAATAGCATACCCAGTAGGCCTACTTTGATTGCTACAGGAAGTACTATCGTATGTGAAGGAGCTAGTGTACGATTACATACCTCGTCGAGTATCGGTAATAAATGGTACAGAAATGGCAATGAAATACTAGGAGAAACTAGTATTGATTATTTTGCTACAGAGAGTGGATTATACTTTGTAGAAACTACTAATGCTACAGGATGTGTAAGCGGATTGAGTGTTCCCATACGAATAACTGTAAATCCTAATCCAGTAGTCGCTCCAATTACAGGAGCTGACATTGTTTGTGCCAATTCAACCATTGTGATCTCTAGTTTGACATCGGGTGGGGTTTGGAGTAGCAGCAACACCGGAATCGCTACTATTGATGGTTCTGGATTGTTAACTGGTGTAAGTGCTGGAACAGTGACTATTACCTATAGCGTAACGAATAGTAGTGGATGTGTTTCAATAGTGACTAAAAATAGTAGTGTTAAGGCACAGCCTATACAACCTACAGTGAGTGCCTCAGGAGCTACAAGCTTCTGTTCTCCAGACACTGTTGTTTTAACCAGTAGTGCAAACACAGACAACCAGTGGTATAAAGACACTATACTTATAACAGGAGCTAACACCAATGTCTATACAGCTACAGATTCTGGATCTTATACGGTAATTAATACGATAAATGGCTGTAGCAGTCCTGAGAGCAATCCAGTAGTAGTAAAAGTCAGCATTGCTCCTGTGGTAGATCCAATTACAGGTGCAGCAGTGGTTTGTGCAGGTTCTAGTATACAACTCAGCAATACCATACTCAAAGGGGTTTGGAGTAGCAGCAATTCGGGTATCGCCAGTGTTGATGGCTCAGGATTGGTAACAGGCGTAAGTGCTGGTAGTGTCACCATTACCTTTACGGTTACCACTAAGTTTGGCTGTTCAACAAGCGTTAACAAATCCGTCACTATCATTGCTCAACCTATAAAACCGACTATCACTGCATCAAGCAGTACAAGTTTTTGTGCTCCGGGATCAGTGGTATTAAACAGTAGCGAAACTACGGGTATCCAATGGTACAAAGATGAGGTTGCGATAGCTAGTGCTACTAGTACAAGTTATACCGCTAACGCTACAGGAACATATACCGTGATGGCTACGCAAAACGGGTGTAATAGTAGTATAAGTAATCAAGTTTCTGTAACTGCCAATAGTACCCCTACCCCTCCTAGCCTAATCGCTACAGGCAACACTATTATTTGTGAAGGAGCTAGTGTGAGATTACACACGTCATCACCAACAGGCAATAAATGGTTCAAAAATGGAGTTGAGATTCTAGGGGAAACCGAAAGTGATTATATCGCTACAACCAGTGGCTCTTATACGGTAGAGAGTATCAATCCATCGGGTTGTGTGAGCGGTTTGAGTGTACCTATATTAGTAACGGTAAATCCTAACCGAATTGTGGCACCTATTACAGGAGCAGACACGGTTTGTGCCAATTCTAGCATCACGCTTTCTAGTAACAGTAAAACAGGAGTTTGGAGCAGCAGCAATACCGGTATTGCTTCTATTGATGGATCTGGTGTAGTAACAGGAGTGAGCGCCGGTACAGTAACCATTACCTACAGCGAGGCCAATAGTAGTGGTTGTGTGACAAGTGTGAGTAAAACCATTACCGTAACAGACCAACCGATACAACCTACCATTAGCGCTTCTGGGGCGACGAGTTTCTGTGCTCCAGATTCTGTAGTTTTAACCAGCAGTGCCACAACGGGTAACCAGTGGTTCAAAGACGGCGCTGCAATAGTGGGGGCTACAGCCAAGGTGTTTACGGCTACCGATTCAGGAAGTTATATGGTGCAAGTCACCCAAAATGGCTGTGGGAGTCTAGAGAGTGATGCTGTGGGAGTCAAAGTGAGTGTTGCACCTGTGGTAGATCCAATAGCAGGTGCAGCGGTGGTTTGTGCAGGTTCTAGTATTCAACTCAGCAATACCATTCTCAAAGGGGTTTGGAGTAGCAGCAATACAGGTATTGCAAGTGTTGATGGCTCAGGATTGGTAATAGGCATAAGTAGAGGTACAGCCACTATTACCTTTACCGTAACCACTAAATTTGGCTGTGTGACCAGTGTGAGTAAAACCATCACAGTAACAGCTTTGCCCTTCAAGCCAAGTATTACCACTTCAGGATCCACTAGTTTCTGTACTCCTGGATCGGTAGTATTAAGAAGTAGTGCTACTACAGGCAACCAGTGGTACAAAGACGGCGTGACGATAGCTGGTGCTACTAGTTCAAGTTATACCGCTACGGTCACAGGAGTTTACACAGTAATCAGTACTCAATACAGCTGTATTAGTGTAGAGAGTGATCAAATATCGGTAACGGCCAATGCCTCCCCAAGTGCACCAACCTTGAATGCTACAGGCAAAACGATTATTTGTGAAGGCGCAAGTGTTCGTTTACACACCTCCTCTTTAACAGGTAATAAATGGTTTAAAAATGGAGTTGAGATTCCAGGGGAAACCGGAAGTGATTATATTGCCACAACTAGTGGCTCTTATACGGTAGAGAGTATCAATCCATCGGGTTGTGTGAGCGGTTTGAGTGTACCTATATTAGTAACGATAAACCCGAACCGAATAGTAGCTCCTATTACAGGAGCAGACACGGTTTGTGCCAATTCTAGCATCACACTTTCTAGTAACAGTAAAACAGGAGTTTGGAGCAGCAGCAATACTGGTATTGCTTCTATTGATGGATCTGGTGTAGTAACAGGAGTGAGCGCCGGTACAGTAACCATTACCTACAGCGAGGCCAATAGTAGTGGTTGTGTGACAAGTGTGAGTAAAACCATCACGGTAACAGCCCAACCGATACAACCTACTATTAGCGCTTCAGGGGCGACGAGTTTCTGTGCTCCAGATTCTGTAGTTTTAACCAGCAGTTCCACAACGGGTAACCAGTGGTTCAAAGACGGCGCTGCAATAGTGGGGGCTACAGCCAAGGTGTTTACGGCCACCGATTCAGGAAGTTATATGGTGCAAGTCACCCAAAATGGCTGCGGGAGTCTAGAGAGTGATGCTGTGGGAGTCAAAGTGAGTGTTGCACCTGTGGTAGATCCAATAGCAGGTGCAGCGGTGGTTTGTGCAGGTTCTAGTATTCAACTCAGCAATACCATTCTCAAAGGGGTTTGGAGTAGCAGCAATACAGGTATTGCAAGTGTTGATGGCTCAGGATTGGTAATAGGCATAAGTAGAGGTACAGCCACTATTACTTTTACCGTAACCACTAAATTTGGCTGTGTGAACAGTGTGAGTAAAACCATCACAGTAACAGCTTTGCCCTTCAAGCCAAGTATTACCACTTCAGGATCCACTAGTTTCTGTGCTCCAGGATCGGTAGTATTAAGAAGTAGTGCTACTACAGGCAACCAGTGGTACAAAGACGGCCTGGTGATAGCTGGTGCTACTAGTTCAAGTTATACCGCTACAGTGACAGGAGTTTACACGGTAATTGTTACTCAAAACAGTTGTATTAGTGTAGAGAGTGATCAAGTATCGGTAACTGCCAATTCAAGCCCAAGTGCTCCAACCTTGAATGCTACAGGCAACACTATTATTTGTGAAGGAGCAAGTGTGCGTTTACACACGTCTTCCCTTACAGGCAATAAGTGGTTCAATAACGGAGTTGAAATTCCAGGGGAAACCGCAAGTGATTATATCGCCACAACCAGTGGCTCTTATACCGTAGAGAGTATCAATCCATCGGGTTGTGTGAGTGGAACAAGCACTGCGATACTAGTAACAGTAAATCCTAACCGAATTGTAGCCCCTATTACAGGAGCAGATACGGTTTGTGCCAATTCCAACATCACGCTTGCAAGTGCAACCACAGCAGGGGTTTGGAGCAGCAGCAATACAGGTATTGCTTCTATTGATGGTTCGGGAGTAGTAACAGGAGTGAGCGCTGGTACAGTCACCATTTCCTATAGTGCTAGCAATACAAGTGGTTGTACAACAAGTGTGACTCAAACAGTAACGGTAACAGCACAACCAGTTCAACCAACGATTACCACGACAGGATTATCCAACTTTTGTACAACTGGGTCTGTAGTTTTAAGAAGCAGTGCTCCTAAATCAAACCAATGGTACAAAGATGGTGTGCTTATAACTGGTGCAATTGCGAGTGTTTATAATGCTACAACTAGTGGCTCCTATACTGTTTCGACTTCCAAAAATAACTGTATGAGTGGGTTCAGTGATCCTGTTGTAATAACGGCCACTACTCCTATTGTAAATCCAATCATTGGTGATAGCGCTATTGATTTGGGAAGTACATCTCAATTAAGCAATACAACACCGGGAGGAACTTGGCAAAGTAGTGCCATTTCAATTGCTACAATTTCGGCCTCTGGTTTAGTTACGGGTCTTGCCCTTGGAAATGTCGTTATTAGTTATACTGTTACAAATAGTCAAGGATGTTCTACAACTGTAACAAAATCAATTGCTATTCTATCTCTTGATCTTCTCGCTGTAAATGACGATTTTAGAACAACGCCCATTGATTCCTCTAAAGGTGCAATTTTGGATGTATTGACTAATGATAAACAAAATAATGGTCCAATTAATAACACAGATGTAACCGTTTCAATTATAGACGCCAATGGTTTACTTGGTGTTACAACAGATAATCTAGGAAAAATCATGATTCCTATAGGATCCGAAATCGGAAGTTACGTCTTAACCTACTCTATCTGTTATGTTGGCAATTCAAATAATTGTTCCGTTGCAACAATTACCATTATTATCAAAGATCCTTGTGATTTCAATGATAGTTCAACAGACTGTGATATTGATGTTAAAAATGCTGTTTCTCCAAATAATGATGGTTTAAATGATGTATTATTTATAGAAAAAATTGAAAACTATCCAGATAATAGTGTAGAAATATTTAACCGTTGGGGACAATTGGTCTATAAAACGATTGTCTATAATAATACTTCGAATGCCTTTAACGGTATTTCTCAAGGTAAAGGGACATCAACTAAAAATGGTGAACTTCCTGAAGGAACCTATTTTTATGTAATAAAATACAAAAAACCAATAAGTGGAATTATAAAACAAAAAGCAGGCTACTTATTTATATCAAGATAAAGTATTCAACAAATTCAGGAGTATAATTGATTTAACTGATATTAGATAATATTAATTCCTTAAAATTTAGATTATAACTACTTAATTTAAAAGGCTTTTCAAAAAATTGAAAAGCCTTTTAACTTTAACCAAGAAAAAGTCTATTTTATGAATATTGACAGTTTGAAATAGCAAGATTCTCAGTAAAGAACAATTAGAAAAAATTCAATATTAGAAATCTGATTTACAATACCAAAAATTCATAATCATCTTAAATCTATTATTAATGATTTATAAAATATTCTTTATTAAAAAAAATTACAAACTTCTATTCAATTTTTAAATGAAAAATGACTATAAATAGTAAAACAAATTACAGTCCTTTTTTATTTAATCTTTTTATTTTGGACTAATATTACTTAAAGTTAAAGTAAAAGATACACTTGTTCCTTTTCTAGCAGCGCTCCTCATCTGTGAAACTCTGATGGTGTAAATTCCGCTTTTAGCAATTTTACCTGAAAAATTATTACCATCTACATCTCCTCGATGCAATGCCATTGCACTTTCATCCGGTGGCATCAAATTAAAAGAAGATGAATTGGTGCTGCCTTTATACGAAACTTTAAACATTTGTCCTTCTTCTACATAAACTGCGTAGTCAATATATGCATCTCCCTTAAAAGTCCCTTTGATTACTTTGTTTGGGCTATCTGGCGACAAGGTAACATCTACTTTTTTTTGTGCGAAAGAAACTACTGGCATCAACACTACAAATAATACCAACACTAAGAATTGTTTTAAATTTGTTTTCATAAGAATTTGATTTTAATTGATTTACAATATAAATCTACAAAAAAAGCATTAAAAAATTTTTTTTTAGTAAAATATAATTGTACTCAAAAAATGATTTTCTTAATTTCTTGAAAAACCTTTATTATAGAAACTAAAATCTCCAATATTTATATAAGGAGTTTGGGATTTTTTTTACCAATTATTAACTTTTGTAAGTAACTCCCATATCTTCAATAGAAAAATGGTCCGTCAATAAATGCAATAAATGATCTCGCAACTCAATATATTCAGGAGTTTTTACAATTTCAATTTTATTTCTAGGTCTTGGTAAATGAACCTCAACAATTTCTCTAATTGTAGAAGCTGGGCCATTGTGCAAAACCACAATTCGGTCTGATAAGAACAGCGCTTCTTCGATATCATGCGTAATCATCACGATGGTTTTCTCTCTGTTATTTAGATTCCACAATTTCAAAACTTCGAGTTGCATCGAGCCTTTGGTTAAAGCATCCAATGCACCAAAAGGTTCGTCCATCAATAATACTCCTGGATTGATGGCAAACGCTCTCGCAATAGCCACTCTTTGTTTCATCCCGCCCGAAAGCTGTCCCGGTAATTTGTCTTTGTGTTGGAACAGATTCACCATTTTGAGGTTCTGAATCACAATCTCGTGTTTCTCGGCTTTGGAACAATCCATAACCGAATCCACCGCTTGAAAAATATTGTTTTCCACCGTCAACCAAGGCAATAACGAATAGTTTTGGAAAACAATTCCGCGATCCGGTCCTGGTCCTTTGATATTCTTATTGTCCAATACTACCGATCCGCCCGTTGGGGTAAGCATCCCTCCTATCGCGTTCATAATCGTTGATTTTCCACAACCCGAATGTCCAATGATGGATATGATTTCACCTTTTTTGATAGAAAGGTTAATATCTTTTACTGCAATGTATTTCCCTTTTGGAGTTGGAAAAGAAATTTCCAAATCTTTTATTTCTAAATAGCTCATTTTTTTTTGTTTTTAAGTTTCTACGTTTTTTGGGAGCAGAAGCATTTGTTTTTTTAACATGTGTCCTCCCGCTATTCGTTGCAATCTTTTTATTTTTAAAGAAAAAATAAAAAGGATTTTCACTGCTATCGGGGCTAAAAATCAGCATTCTGTTTTTTTAAGATGTTGAGTTACTGAAGTTGCTAAATCTTAGAAACATAGCGTCTCAGTATCTTAGAGTCTTTTTTACGCTTTATAAGACACTTTATTTTCAATCATTGTAAAAAATCCGTCAAAAATAATTCCGACAAAGCCGATGATGATGATGGCCGAAATCACTTTTTCCAAACTCAATGCATTCCAGCTGTCCCAAACAAAAAATCCAATTCCTGCTCCACCCGATAACATTTCGCCGGCAACAATAACCAACCAAGCCACACTGATACTCAATCGCAATCCCGTGATAATGTGTGGCAAGGTGTATGGAAAAACAACTTTGGTCAAATACCTCCATTTTGAGAAACCAAAAGCCTTGGCTACATTTTTATGATCTTGCGGAATGGTACTCACCCCAAAAGAAGTGTTGATTAATGTAGACCACAAAGAGGTGATAAACACGATGAAAATAGTCGCCATTCCGGTGTCTTTAAAAACCACCAAACCAATAGGAAACCACGCCAAAGGCGAAACCGGTTTTAAGAACTGAACGATAGGGTAAAATATTTTTTTGAAAATTGAACTGGCACCAATCAAAATTCCAAAAGGAATTGCAAACAAAGAACCCAATAAAAAACCCGATAAAACGGTTTTGATGGAGACAAACAATTGCAAGCCAATTCCTTTGTCATTCGGACCATAATCATAAAATGGATCGCTTAACATTTCGAATAATACGGTTAAGGTTGCTGTTGGCCCAGGAAGCGCCTCTTTGGTATAATAACTCAATAGACTCCAAAATCCGCAAAAAATGGTCAATCCAATACAAGCAAATAGGATCGATTTTGCTTTTTCTAAAATATAGCGTGACGCTTTTTTAAGTGTTTTTTTCTTGATTAATCCACCTATAATTTTCTTCTTAGTGTGGGCTATATCTTGCCCCTGGGTTTCGATTGTTGCTGAAGTTGAATGTGACATAATTGTGAATTTTAATTTTTTTTTGATTTTACCAAACAACCTGATTTCGATTATTTAATAATTTGTTTTTCATTGTATATCCAGCAAGGTTTTTTTTAACCTTGTAAGTATAAATACCGAAGAAAAGATACCTACAAGGTTCTTAAAAAACCTTGTAGGAGTATTAAGTACATTATTTATAAATAGGTTTTAGAGTAATGATCGAACTCAGGTTAACCCGTTTTGAAAACCTATTAGATCAATTGCTCTTGAAATCCGTGAAGCTGCGTGAGGGATAAAAGCTAGCTACCGAAGTAGCGCGGATAGCCCGACCAAGTTGAGCAAAGGGGCTGAATGAGCGGTGCTATAAGTAAGCCCCTTTGCTCAACTGGGTCACGCCCAACTATTTTTAACGTTTCACCACTTTTAAATAAGCGGATGGGTTTGCTGGATTGAAAACTGTTTTGTCCATCGTGAGGGAGAAAGGTTTCATATCATCCGTAGGGATTTTGATCTTCATGCTTTTGGCTACTTCTTCGTATAAATCCTGCAAGATTAGTTTATCGGCAATGGCTTTGTAATTGGGTTCTTCTTTCAAATATCCAAATCGAACATATTGTGCCATAGCCCAAATTGCGTAAGATTTACGAGGATAATTTACGGTTCCTCCTTTGTAAAACAACATATAATCATCGGTATAAACTTCGGTTCCTTGGTTGCAACCTAAGTTGTAATCGCCCATCAATCTCGATTCGATAACATCGGCAGCGGCATTTACATAAGGCGCTTTCCCAATGATGGCAGCGGCTTTCTTGCGGTTGGCAGGATTATCCAGCCAGATGCAAGCTTCGAGAATGGCTTTCATTACTTTTTTAAGATCCTCACGACGGGTTTCGCTAAATTCTTTGTTGACAACCAATGCTTTTTCAGGATGGTCTTTCCAAATATCCTGTGAAGCAATTTGTGTAAATCCAATTCCTTGTTTTACGGCAACTCCGCCCCAAGGTTCCCCCACGCAATATCCGTCCATATTCCCTACTTTCATGTTGGCTACCATTTGTGGAGGCGGAATGGTGATGATTTTTACTGCTTTTTGATTTAATCCTGCCAATGACATCCAGTTTCTCAACCACAAATCGTGGGTTCCTCCAGGGAAAGTCATCGCAAAAGTCACTTCTTTTTCGGCTTTCAATTTGGCGGCCACAACGGGAGTCACTTTATTCATTTGTTTGAAACCTACTTTTCCGCAAAAGTCATTCGATAATGTGATCGCTTGACCGTTTACATTTAGCATCATGGCAATTCTCATTTCGGAGCCAGCCTTTCCTCCTACTCCAGTGTACACTGAAAAAGGCATCGTATAAAGACAATGAGCGCCGTCCAATTCGCCTGTTAAGATTTTGTCACGGATATTGGCCCAAGACGTTTCTTTGGTTACCACCACTTCAACTCCGTATTTTTTAAATAAACCCAATTCTTTGGCCATGACAATTGGCGAACAATCGGTTAAGGGAATAAAACCGAGCTTGATAGGTTCGCTAACTGGTGGTTTTGGATTTGTTTTGAAAGAAGAGAACAAAACCACGCACGCTACCAACATCAAGGTGGTAAAAAGTGTACTTCTATTATTAATTGATTGTATCATTTTTTTTTGTTTTTAGTTTATTAATTACTTTTTATTCAAAAAGTTAGGTTTAATATTTACCATTATATATGCCCATTGCGGAGTAAGATTTGCATTGGCTACATTTTTGACTTGAGCCGATGCCATAGAATTGGTAGCTTTCATTACAGAATAACCTGCTTCAATATTGACCATTTTGGTCAAGCTGTAATTCATTTTCAAATCCAATTCAGTTCCTAAATAACTGGTTTGTTTTCCTCCTGCTCCATTTGACAAAGAGTTAGCCGATTCAAAACCGTGCAAGTCAGCAAAAAGAGTTAGGTTGTCTTTCAAGTTGTATTTGGCTTTCAAGAAGTAGTTTAACAAACCTTGTGCGCCAAAACCGCTTGGTGCGTAGAAGTAATCCATAGTTCCCCAAAACTTGTGAGGTGTACCATAAAGCGGGTCAAATTGATTATTGGTGGAGGTTGCTGTAACTGCTTCTGTTCCATCGTTTCCTGATAAATAATCAACGCCAGGACCTACAAATAATTTTCTGCCCACTTGCAAAGTCGTAGTAATCGAAGCCAAATTACTGCTCAAACTACGACCGTTTTTGTCATGTCCAAATTGGTGGTACACGCTACCTTCTAGTTTAAGTTTTCGGGTCGCATTCACATTATAGTAGAAACCGGTAGTGTTACGGGTCCAGATTCCTTGTTCGTTTACTTTGGTTGTCACTGCCGGAGTTCCCGTAGTTACATTGGTATATTTATTAAAATTATCGCTTAGGAATAAAAAAGAAATGTCTCCAAAGAAAAATTTCTTAGCGATATAAGCATACTCCAATGATTTGTAATTGGTGCCCAAACCGTTTGTACCTGCTGTATATCCTGAAGTTGCCGCTGGAACACCATTATAAATTGTTCCTACCAATTGCTCTTTGTTTTGGTTGAAAGCGACTCCAAAATCGGCTGTCCATCCTTTATTGAAATATTTCAAGACAATCGCGTCGTGGTAACGCGCTTGTTGCAACCAGTCTAGTCCTCCTATTACTTTTTGATCATCATACGAAATCTCTTGACGTCCTATTTTTAAAGATAAATTTTGAATGTTGCTTATAGTGTCGTTCAACATAATTTCTCCCCAAGCTTCGTGCAGTTGTACACCGTTATTTTCTGCTGTTGTAGTTTTGTTAATTGTTGAAGCATCTTGCCCCCAAACACGTACATCCTGAATGGCTACAAAAAACTTGAATCTGTATCCCGTAAAACCAACATTCAATCGCGTTCTTTGTGAAGTAAATATGGCAGTCTCCGCGTCTTTCGCTTGCAAAGTACTGTATCCGTCTCTAAATTCTGATCGTGTTCTTAACTGTCCAGTAGCGGTTAACTGTGCATTGACGGTATTGCAACCCACTAATGTTATAGTCAAACCTAATACCAAAGATTTTAAATTTCGGCCTTCTTTTAGTGCTTTTATTTTTTGTATTGTGGTAGTACTCTTTTGCATAATAAATTGGTTTTGATTAGTATGAAGCAAATATACATACGTATTAATACTTACGTATTTGCTTTTTACAGTATAAAACCTCTTTTTTACACAACAAAAAATATCCAGAAAACAATTCATTAACTGCGTTTACGCAATAATTTTTCGCGAAGTCCTTTGATTAATGGCATCAACCAATACTTATCTTTTAAACAGAAGCACGTATTTTGTAAAGCCTAAAAAATATTTTGCCAAAAAAAGGAAATATATTTCCACAAAAAAAGCCCCAAAAGGGCTTATTAAATTCAAAGTGTAAATCCAAAACTACTTAGACATACTTATGTTCCATAATTTCCGATTTCATTTTGTTAATTTGTTGCAAACCTATTTTCTTACCAACCGTTTTAATTAATTCCTCTCTTTTCAAACTCGAAATCACCCTAGTCACTTGCTCTTCGGTCGTACCAGCAAAATCGGCAATCTCTTTACGGGACAAATCAAGATTAATCAGCTCATTCTTTTGACCAAATTTTCGGTGAATGTATAATAAGGTATCAATCACGCGCTCTCTCACGTTCATGTGGGCGATTTTCCGAATGTTGTTCTCGCTCTTGTTTAATTCCTCGGCATAAAAAAGCATCATATCATAAGTGAATTCGGGAATATTTTGAAGAATGTCCATCATCACCTCATTATTAAAATTACACAAAATGGTATCCTCCAAGGCATAAGCTCCAATCAAATACCGATTGCTCGTTCCAAAACCCCTAAAACCAACCGTATCCCCATCGGTCGTAAACCTTACAATTTGTTCCCTGCCGTTGATTCCTGTTTTTACCGTTTTTACCTTTCCTTTTTGCACAAAATAGAGTCCCTGAATAGGTGCCCCCTCAATAATAAACTGTTGCGATTTCTTGCAGCTAAAACTGTGTTTCTTCTCTATATAACTTTGCATGTTGGGCAAATGAATATGCTTTTTGATAAAACAATTTTCATTACTACAATTGTTGCAAATGGCTTGATTTTCTTTCATCTGTAGTTGTTTATTTTTTAATCCAATGAACAAATCTTGGTTAATTGACAAAATCAGTAAAAAAAATACTGTAACTGTCTTCTTTTGAAGTAAATATATGAGTTTTTCGCAATACACAATAGTTGGCACTACCCAACAGGCCGCCCAATCAGCTCGAAAAACAGCTTGCTTTTTGTGCATTCTTTATAAATGAGCACGAAAAAATAACATCAACTATCATTTCATCTACTTAGAATCGGTACATTTTTAGAAATTCGTAATTCTTTACACATAAGTAAAAATACGTAGTTTTATGTGTTTTGTAGTTTTTTACTGAAACAAAAATCCCAATCCAAAATGTTTGGATTGGGATTTTTTTGAATATTATTAGAAATTTTAATCGCCACCACCAACTAAATACACTTTTTAGCATCAATAATCGCGACAAATACTTATAGTTTTAAAGCTTCCTCAATTATTTTTTGTTTGCAAATTTCCCAGTTAAAATCTTTGTGAAGCATTTTAGGATTTAATTGTTCATCGGCATCATCATAATAGGACAAACTTTTCAAAACCATAAACTCCGAACCATTTGAATATTTAAGATTATAAAAATCAAGCATTTCTCGCATTGAAAATTTTTTCAACAAAAAATATAAGTCAATAAAATCCTTTTTTGAGCCACGTCCTGCAATTGCGTTTAATTCATTGCTGCAATATCCATTGTAGACAACATTCTTATATGTCCAATTAGAATAGGATTTGATAACAAAGGGTATTTATAATTTACAAAATCAACTTTTATTCCGTTCACTTCAGCAATCAAAATATTTTTGGTGCTTTGAGTAACAATAACTTGACCGTAATCTTTTAGTTTATCAATAAATAGGTTTTGGTTTATTTCACAATTGCCAAACAAATCTATATCTATCGAATTTCTGTGACCCATTTGCAATGACAATGAAGTGCCGCCAACTAAATGATAATCAAGAAACAATTCTTCGCACATTATTTTTTTTAGGAGTTCCAGTAATTCGGGAACAACTGTCTGTGTTTGTAGCATCTGAATTCCTTTTTATCAATATTGAAAAGTGCCGCTAAATAAGAAAGTGTAACAGCATCCAAACTTCTTATATTAAGTGAAATTTCCTTAATTGTATTTAAACCATAGACGTCTTTTAATAAATTCCAATCTTTTATTAAGCCATGTTCTAATACTTTTTGAACTAAATGAATTTTATGTTTTTGAAAGTCAAAATCAGAAAAATCCACATCCCAAAAAAGATGTGGAGAAAAATCTTCTATGCTTATTTCCTTCTTCATATAACAAAGATAATTATTTTTAAATCACCATTGTCAATTGAATCCTCTTTCTATCCTCGTCAACCTCCACAACTTTTACGGTAACATGTTGGTGTAATTTGACCACTTCATTCACATCGCTCACAAAACCAGCTTTGAGTTGCGAAATATGAACCAATCCACTTTCTTTCACCCCAATATCAACAAAACAACCAAAATTGGTAATATTATTCACAATTCCTGGCAAAATCATTCCCGTTCTTACATCTTTAATTGTTTTTACATTCGGGTCGAATTCAAAAACCGTAGCTGCTTTTCTAGGGTCTAATCCCGGTTTTTCAAGCTCTTTTATAATGTCTTTCAAAGTCAAAACTCCAATATCCGCCGTAATGTAGTTTTCAGGTTTTATCAAAGCTGTTTTTGCTGCATTGGCAATCAAATCGTTTACGGTCAATTTCAAATCTTTGGCCATCTTCTCCACAATAGCATACGCTTCTGGATGCACTGCCGAATTGTCTAAAGGATTTTTGGCATTCGAAATACGGATAAATGCCACTCCTTGTTGATAGGCTTTATCACCCAAACGAGGTACTTTTTTTAGCTGTTTTCTGTCGGTAAAAGGACCATTTTCAGATCTATAAGTCACAATATTTTCAGCAAGCTTCTCTCCTATTCCACTCACATAACTCAACAAATGTTTACTCGCCGTATTGATATTGATTCCCACCGAGTTCACGCAACGAATCACGGTATTGTCTAATTCTTCCTTTAATTTGTTTTGATCTACGTCGTGTTGGTATTGTCCAACGCCAATTGCTTTTGGGTCAATTTTTACCAATTCGGCCAATGGATCCGATAATCTTCTCCCTATAGAAACCGATCCTCGCACCGTTACATCATAATTAGGAAATTCGTCTCTAGCAATCTTTGAAGCCGAATATACGGAAGCGCCCGCCTCCGAGACAATAAAAACCTGAACTGGTTTGTCAAAAGCGATTTTCTTGATAAAGAATTCGGTTTCTCTAGAAGCTGTTCCATTACCTATCGATATCGCATCAATTTGGTACGCATTGACCATTGATTTAATCTTTTTCATCGCCATTGCTTCTTCCTTTTGCGGAGCATGCGGATAAATGGTTTCGTTATACAACAAATCCCCTTTTTCGTCCAAACAAACAATTTTACAACCCGAACGAAATCCAGGATCTATTGCCAAAATTCTTTTTTCGCCCAAAGGCGGTGCCAATAACAATTGCCCTAAATTATTAGCAAATACCTGAATCGAATTAATGTCCGCTTTCGCCTTTGCTTCCTGCAACGCTTCATTCGAAATTGCCGGATTCAGCAAGCGTTTGTAACTATCCTCTATCGCTAATTGAATATGTGGCGTGGTACTGTTGTCTCCTTTAATAATTAATTCATCAATAATGTCGTAAGCGTCGTCTAACTCCACATCCACTTTGAACTTGATAAAACCTTCGTTTTCGGCTCGCATAATAGCCAATAAACGATGTGATGGCGCTTTGGTCAATGGTTCTGCCCATTCAAAATATTGATTGAATTTTTGGGCACCTTCCTCCTCTTTCTTGGATTTAACCACCTTAGTTGTAATCGTCGCTTTACGCTCAAACAATCTTCTCAACTGTTTTCTAACGTAAATGTTTTCATTAATCCATTCGGCAATAATATCTCTCGCGCCTTGCAAAGCCGATTCCTCATTAATCACGTTCTCATTCAAGTATTGTGTTGCCAAGAAATCAACATCATCCTTACTTTGCGCCATTATAATTTTCGCCAAAGGTTCCAATCCATTCTCTCTCGCTACATCGGCTTTGGTTCTTTTTTTCTTTTTATACGGTAGATAAAAATCTTCCAATTCCTGTAAATCGAAACTCTGTTGGATTTTTTTATCCAATTCCGATGTCAATGCATTTTGCTCCTGAATCGATTTTAAAATCGCTTCTTTACGCTTTACAATGACTTCGTACTCTTTTTGGAATTTTGCAATGTTCTCGATAAAAACTTCGTCCAGATTTCCCGTTTTGTCTTTTCGATATCTCGAAATAAACGGAATCGTGCAATCTTCTTGTAATAATTGAACCGTATTTTGAATGTTGATTGTTGCCGTGGCAACGTATTTTGAAATGAATTGTAAATTGGTCATTGATTATGCTGTAATTTTATTATCCTGTAAAAATAGAAAAAGGAATGTATTTCTATTCATTTAATTCTTTTTTTGCGGGAGGCAAAAAATTCTCGCCAGTTACTACGCTTTTCCCAGTTTTATCTTCCAAAGCAATACGAGCATTTTTGGCAATAGCACCTCCTTTTTTGCTTGCTTTTGCATTTTCGATAAGCCCTTTGGCTTTATCGCTTTCTGCAATTTGTCTGGTAGAAAGTTCAGCCAATGCGGTAAAAATCAATTCTGCCTCACTCATGTGATCCCTAAGGTTTTGGGCTTCCAGACCCTTGACCTCTTTGTGTTTTTTTACAGATAATCCTGTCCACTCTTGATGAATAATATTGGTAAGCATTGCAAACTCGTCCTGCTTTTCAACTCCGCTTTCTTTCCAATAGTCGGTAAGTTTGTTTCTAGTTTCCTGTCCCGTCATTCGTTGCTGAATCCATTTTTCGCTTCGACCTAATTTTTGCCAATTTTCGCGGGCACGATCTAAACTTTGCGCTGGATCTGCTAATTCTTGCATGCGTTCATATCCAACTTTGGCTAACCATTGTTTGAAAGGTTCCGCTTTTGGAGAGGGAATGGATTGGATTAAACGTAACAAAGTTTCTGTATCTGCAGTATCTGTCAGTCGGTTTTTGCCGTCTTCCGCAAGCATTTTAAACTGTCGACAAAGTGTCGACAGTTGAAGCCCGTCTTCAGTATTGACCCTAATTTTCATTTTATACCAATAATCTCTTGGATTAACGCTGTCGGTCAAAATTTCGATTACATCAATAACCGAGAAATACCAAATTTCTTTTTCAGCATCATAATGGCTACGTACTTTTTTTTGTTCAAATAATTTAATTGGGCTCATACTACATACATTTTTAAGGCTTAAATAAAGACTTTAAATATAAGAAAAATAATAAACTTCTGCTATCTTTGACTTTTATTTCTATTTAAATGGTATTATTAATATTTACTTTTTTTCTTGTTAATTTAATTGCTTTTGTGTTAATAGGCTATGACAAAAAATTAGCAAAAAATAATAAAAGAAGAATATCCGAACAAACACTTCTGTTCTGGGTGGCGCTTGGTGGTACCATTGGTTCATTGCTTGCGATGTCGATTTTTCGACACAAAACGGCTAAAACAAGTTACTTGCTAAAATTTTTCAGTATTACACTAATTCAAATTTTGACTGTTTATTTATTGATATCAAACTACATTATTCAACTTTAAAAACAATAAAAGCCCAGTTTTAGACTGAGCTTTTACTAAATTTTGGTGCAAAGCACCCCGCGGATTTTTTTATTGACAAGCAATTTTATTCACTCTATTTTGATGTCTTCCTCCTTCAAATTCGGTAGCTAAGAACGTTTCAACAATTTCTACAGCTTGCGGAATAGACGTAAAACGCGCTGGAATGCTCACAATATTAGCATCATTATGCAAACGCGTTAAATAAGCAATCTCTTTAGTCCAACACAAACCGGCGCGAACACCTGCATGCTTATTAACAGTCATTGCAATTCCGTTTCCACTTCCGCAAATCACAATACCAAAATCAGCTTTACCTTCTTCAACATCCGTTGCAACAGGATGCCCAAAATCAGGATAATCAACAGAAGCTTCTGTATCTGTACCATAATTGGTCACTTGATGCCCTTTTGACTCTAAAAATTGAACAATTGCTTTTTTATAATCTGGTCCGGCGTGGTCATTCCCTATCGAAATTTTCATTTTTTCTGAATTAGTTTTTGAATTGCAAATTTAACCAAAGTATTTTAGATACAATACAAAAAGTATTTTTCAGTTGTAATAATAGATAAAGATTAAACTTCAAAATTCTATTTTTTTAAATAAAAACGCAACTATTTGATTCTTAGAAATTTTGGAGTTTATTAACATTTTCATAAATATACAATAGTCTGCAAATCAGTACACAGAATATAATTATAATGTTAATATTTTGCATTGTTAATAGTAAAAGCTAACTACTTGATATTCAATTAACCTTAAGTTAACATAAAATGTTTATAACTTTGGATAGAATTTTAGAAGTTTTTTGAGTTTGTAAACAAAAAATAAGTAATCCAAAACCTATATCAGAAATCCAAATAAAGTTTAATGAATTTTTAGAAAAGTTATCAATACTTAAAATTGGGTTGTAAACAAAAAACACAAAGTCACTTATTTACAATTTATATAATTTTTGATTTGTTAACAGTTGTTAATTATTTTAAAAAACTCCCTAAAAACTAAATATTTAAGTATCAATAACGATGTTAATAACTCAATATAAAAACCTAAAACTTCATTTCAGTACATTTTTATAGAAATTTATAGTAACTATTAACACACTATAATAACCATTAAAAAATTAATTTAATTTAAATTTTCTTTTTGTTGTATTTAATATATGTTGACAACTTTGAAATTTGAAAACAAAAAAATTAAATTGAAAGTTGAAATTTGAAAACAAAAAAATTAAATTGAAAGTTGAAATTTGAAAACAAAAAAATTAAATTGAAAGTTTAAATTTTTCAAACAATTGAAAGTTTTGAATTCAAATTGTCTAGTATTTCTTGAACTTGTTCAAAATCGTTTGGATGCACTTTGAGTTGGATTCCGCCAAAAGCAAAGCTTGCCAACGGGTCAATGGAAACAATGTGTTCATTTTCGAAAAAATAATGAATTCCTTCCTGATCCAAAATATGTCTAAGTACCACAATTTCATGTGGATAATTAAATATGGCAATCGTTTTAAAGTCTTTCATTTTATTTTTTTTATAAAAGTAATAAAGTTATTAATAGTTTAAAACTCTAGGTAGAATAGGGAATAGTGAATACAATTTTGTAATTTTAGACTTTTAAGAAAAGATACATGAGTAAAAGAATAAGAAAGCCGATAAAGAAAGAGAAAGATTTCTCAGATAAAATTATAAAAATATTATCGCAAAATGCCAATAAAGCATTTAATTATAAGCAAATAGGAGCAAAGTTAGAACTTGATGACACTCAAAGTCGGAATCAAATCATAAAGGATTTAAAGATTTTGGCCGCTTCCAAGAAAATTATAGAATCTGAACCTGGAAAATATTTAATAAAAGCTGCCAGTAAAGAGTATTACGAAGGTACAATTGATATGACGGGTCGTAAAACGGCCTATTTCATTTGTCCTGAATTTGAAGAAGATGTTTTTATTCCATCCAATAATCTAAATCACGCTCTGGATAAAGATACCGTAAAAGTGTATGTTTATAACAAAAGAAGTGGTCGAAGAGCTGAAGGTGAAGTAATTGAAGTGATCGAAAGATATAAAACTGACTTTGTTGGAGTGATTGACATTCAAAAGAATTTCTCTTTTGTTTCGACTGCCAATCCTAAAATGTACACCGATATTTTTATTCCAAAAGATAAAATAGGGGAGGCGGAGCAAGGAGATGTTGTTTTAGTCCACATTGAGGATTGGCCATCCAGAGCCGATAGCCCTTTTGGAAAAGTGGTAAAAGTGCTTGGAAAACCAGGAGAACACGATACCGAAATTCATGCTATTTTGGCCGAATATGGATTGCCAGCCGAGTTTCCTATTGAAGTAGAAACCTTTGCCCAAAAAATTGATACATCAATTGAAGCCAGTGAAATTGCCAAACGTCGTGATATGCGCGATACGTTGACTTTTACGATTGACCCAAAAGATGCCAAGGATTTTGATGATGCTTTGTCTTTCAAACAATTAGAAAATGGAAATTATGAAATTGGAGTTCACATAGCCGATGTTTCTTATTATTTGGAAGAAGGTACCATATTGGATGATGAAGCCTATCAAAGAGCAACATCCGTTTATTTGGTGGATAGGGTAGTGCCAATGTTACCCGAAGTGCTGTCTAATTTTGCCTGCTCGTTGCGTCCTCAAGAAGAAAAATATACGTTCTCTGCTATTTTTGAAATCAGCGAGAAATGTCAAGTGGTGAACCAATGGTTTGGTCGTACTGTAATCTTCTCCGATCAGCGTTTTGCTTATGAAGAAGCGCAATACATCATAGAAACCAAGGACAATACAATTCCTGTTGATATTTCGATTACTGGAACTTCCTATGTAGTTTCAGATGAAATCGTGGCTGCTACCCTAAAAATGGATCAATTAGCCAAAATATTCAGAAGAAATAGAATGAACGAAGGTGCTATTTCGTTTGATAAAGTAGAAGTAAAATTCAATTTAGATCCAGAAGGTGAACCAGAAGGTGTTTATTTTAAAGTTTCAAAAGATGCCAATCATTTGATTGAAGAATTCATGCTTTTGGCTAATAGAAAAGTCGCTGAATACATTGGTAAACAAAAGAAAACTTTCATCTATAGAATTCACGATGAGCCCAATGAAGACAAATTAATAGCCATGCAAAATTTAATTGCTAAGTTTGGTTATAAAATTGATTTTAGAAATAAGGGTGATATTTCCAAATCATTGAATGCTTTGATGGAAGAAGTAAACGGTAAAAAAGAGCAAAATTTAATTGATACTCTTGCTATTCGATCCATGAGTAAAGCTAAATATTCTACGGATAACATTGGTCATTACGGTTTGGCTTTTGATTATTATTCGCATTTTACATCGCCTATCCGTCGTTATCCAGATGTTATGGTACACCGATTATTACAGTATTATTTGGATGGAGGTAAATCAGTAGATGAAGAAACTTATGAAGCAAAATGTTTACATTCTTCAACTATGGAAGGTTTAGCAACGAATGCTGAAAGGGACTCTATCAAATATATGCAAGTTAAATACATGCAGAACCATCAGGATCAAGAATTCTTAGGTGTTATTTCTGGGGTTACAGAATGGGGTATTTATGTAGAAATTATAGAAAATAAATGTGAAGGAATGGTTAGAACCCGTGACATAAAAGAAGATTATTATACATTTGACGAGAAGCAATATGCCTTAGTGGGTGCGAATTCTAATCGATTATTGCAGTTGGGTGATGAGATTTATGTTAAGGTTAAAAATGCTGATTTAGTTAAAAAACAATTGGATTTCAATTTTATTAAAAGGAATGAATAAAAATATATAAATGATTTAAATAATTAAATTTTTATAAAATGAAAAAGATAATTGTAGTAAGTTTTATGTTTTTTATTCAGTTCGCTTTTGCTCAAACAACCATTGAACTTAAGGATTTTGATGATGTAAAAGTATTTGATAAATTAAGTGTTTCTTTAATTGCTTCAAACGAAAATAAAGCTGTTATCACAGGAATAAGTCATAATAAAGTCGAAGTTGTTAATAAGAATGGACTTTTAAAAATACGGATGCCTTTAACAAAGATGATGACAGGAGATGAAGCAAAAGTAGTTTTGTATTACAAAAAAATTCAATCTATTGATGCAAATGAAGGAAGTACTGTATCTTGTACCGATACTATCAAACAGACTACTTTTGATTTAAGTACTCAAGAAGGTGCTAGTATTACAGTGGTTTTAGATGTGGATAAAACAACAATTAAAGCGTATTCAGGCGGAATAATAATTGTAACAGGTAAAGCAGTCTCTCAAACTGTTTTAATCAATTCTGGAGGAATTTTAAAAGCAAGTGAGTTTGAAACATCCCAAACTAACGTGAGTATTGCTGCAGGTGGTAGTGCTGAAATAAAAGCCAGTACGCTCGTTGATGCAAAAGTTAAAGCTGGAGGAACTGTTATGATTTATGGTAAACCAAAAGAAATTAGACAGGAAACTCTAATGGGTGGAACTGTTATTCAGAAATAAGTTTCTGAGATACCTAAATTCATATTTTCTCAATTTTGTATTTAATTTTAATATAGACTTAGTATCTTAGTAACTCTTAATAATTACTAGTAATTACTAATTTTTAATTTTTTAAAGTCATTTTTTAATGATAAACGATATTTTAACGGGTATTCCTTGGGGAGTTCTATTGAGTTTTATGATTGGCCCTGTATTTTTTATTTTACTGGAAACCAGTATTATTAAAGGATTTAGAGCTGCTTTGGTTTTTGATTTAGGGGTTGTTTTAGGAGATGTTTTTTTTATAACAATTGCTTATTTGGGTAGTTACAGATTGATTCAAAGTTTAAATGATAATTCTTCCTTATTTATTTTTGGAGGATTTATTATGATGGCATATGGTTTCATTTCTTTTATAGGAACCAAAAAAGAAAAGAAAGTAAATACTAAAACCATTGATAATGAGATTATAAAAAAGAATTATTTGGGACTTTTTCTAAAAGGTTTTTTTCTTAATATTATTAATATTGGTGTGCTAGGTTTTTGGTTGGCGGTTATTATTTCTGTAGGTCCAAAATTAGAAATGGAAACTTCAAGAGTTTTTACTTTTTTTATTTCTGTAATATTAACATATTTAGGAATTGATTGTATAAAAATAGTTTTGGCAAAACAATTAAAACACAAAATGACGCCTACTAATATCTATAAAATTAAAAGGGGAATAAGTATAGTTTTAATGATTTTCGGACTGGTTTTAATTTTTCAGGGCTGGTTTCCCAAAGAAAAGCAAATGGTAAAAAATGCTTTTGAGAAAATAGAGAAATAATTTTTGAATAAAAAAATATATAGAAGAGGCTTTAATAAGTCTCTTTTTTTTTGCTAATAATTTGTAATTATTATAAATAATTAAATAAAAATAGCTAAAATTACTTTAGTGGTTTTGATACTTCGTCTGGATTTGAACATAAATTTTACATCATTTTTTATATAAATATCACAAAAATACGGCTTAATTGCTTTAGTGATTTTGAGTCATTGTCCGGATTCGAACCTTAACTTTACTTCATTTTTTCTAAAAATTTGACATAAAAAATACGGCTGAATTACTTTAGAGTTTTTAGCGGCATCGTCCGGATTCGAACCTTAATTTTACTTCATTTTTTATAAAAATGAGACATAAAAAATACGGCTGAATTACTTTAGAGGTTTTAGCGGCATCGTCCGGATTCGAACCTTAACTTTACTTCATTTTTTATAAAAATTTGACATAAAAAATACGGCTGAATTACTTTAGAGTTTTTAGCGGCATCATCCGGATTCGAACGTAAATTTTATATCATTTTTTCTAAAAATGAGACATAAAAAATACGGCTGAATTACTTTAGAGTTTTTAGCGGCATCATCCGGATTCGAACCTTAACTTTACTTCATTTTTTCTAAAAATTTGACATAAAAAATACGGCTGAATTGCTTTAGAGGTTTTAGCGTTATCGTTTGGATTCGAACATAAATTTTATATCATTTTTTCTAAAAATGAGACATAAAAAATACGGCTAAAATTACTTTAGAGGTTTTAGCGGCATCGTCCGGATTCGAACCTTAACTTTACTTCATTTTTTATAAAAATTTGACATAAAAAAAACTACTGAATTGCTTATGAGGTTTAGTGTTATCGTTTGGATTCGAACCTTAACTTTACTTCATTTTTTATAAAAATGAGACATAAAAAAAAACGGCTAAAATTACTTTAGAGGTTTTAGCGGCATCGTCCGGATTCGAACCTTAACTTTAATTCATTTTTTCTAAAAATGAGACATAAAAAATACGGCTAAAATTACTTTAGAGGTTTTAGAGGCATCGTCCGGATTCGAACCTTAAGTTTACTTCATTTTTTCTAAAAATGAGACATAAAAAAAACCTCTAAATTACTTTAGAGGTTTTAGAGGCATCGTCCGGATTCGAACCGGAGTAGGAGCTTTTGCAGAGCCCAGCCTAGCCGCTCGGCCACGACGCCATTGTTGAACGGATGGCAAAAGTAACTTAAAATTTTAAAGTTTAAAAGTTTAAAGTTAGTTTTTTTCTTTTTTTATCTCAATTCTTATAAATTATAAAAACGCTCTTCTTCCATTTCTATGGTAACCGCTTCTACATCACCACCAATAGGAGGATTTATTTTAGAAACACCTACTTTTATTTTTGAAATCATTTCAAGTTCTGCTAATGCTCTATCGATAATTCTTTTGGCTACATGTTCTAATAAATTAGATCGAATAGCCATTTCTTCTATTACAATTGTATTTAAATGAACATAATCTACCGTATCATTCAAATTATCCGATTCAGATGATAGTTTTAAATTAGTTCTTATTTCTAAATCTACACTGTAATCTGATCCTATTTTACCTTCTTCTATTAAACATCCGTGATATGAATATGTACGTATGTTTTTTAATTTTATTGTTCCCATTTTTTATCTTTTAGGATTTAAGTAATTTTTTAAAATCATTTTGATTTTAAATATTTATTTTATCAACGACATCATTTTTTCAATGATTTTTACATCTTTAATATTTTCTTTTTTTGTTAATTAAACAAAGTTTTTATACAAATGTATTAAAAATAAGGAACTGTTTTTTCTTTAAAGTCTATTATCTTATTGGCCATTATCTATCATCTATTTTTTATCTTTGCTAAAATTATTTAAAAATGGCATCAGAAGAGAAATCACTTCATTTTATTGAACAAATTATAGAAGACAGTTTAACTAACGGCTTTCCTCAAGACAAATTACGCTTTCGTTTTCCACCAGAACCTAATGGATATTTACACATAGGCCATGCAAAATCGATATGTCTTAATTTTGGATTAGGTTTAAAATATAATGCGCCTGTTAATTTACGTTTTGATGATACAAATCCAGCTAAAGAAGAGCAAGAATATGTTGATGCCATTAAAGAAGATTTAAAATGGTTGGGTTTCAATTGGACTGAAGAATTGTATTCTTCAGATTATTTTCAACAATTATATGATTGGGCTGTTACTATGATAAAAAATGGTAAAGCTTATGTTGACAGTCAGTCTTCTGAAGATATGGCAATTCAGAAAGGTACTCCAACTCAACCAGGTGTTGATGGTCCTTTTAGAAATCGTTCAATCGAAGAAAATTTAACGCTGTTTGAAGGAATGAAAAATGGCGATTATCCAGAAGGTAGTCATGTTTTAAGAGCTAAAATTGATATGGCTTCTACTAATATGTTAATGCGTGATCCATTGATGTACAGAATATTGCATCGTCATCATCATCGTACAGGAAATGAATGGAATATTTATCCTATGTACGATTATGCTCATGGTGAAAGTGATTACATTGAACAAATTTCGCATTCTATTTGTACTTTAGAATTTGTAATGCACCGTGAATTATACGATTGGTTTTTGGATCAAATTTATGATCAAAATAAAGTTCGTCCGCACCAATATGAGTTCGCTCGATTAAATTTGAATTATACTGTAATGAGTAAGCGAAAGCTCTTGCAATTGGTTCAGGAAAATATAGTTAATGGTTGGGATGATCCTCGAATGCCTACTATTTCAGGTTTAAGAAGACGTGGTTATACTGCTGCCTCTATTCGTAAGTTTTGTGAGGTAATTGGTGTTGCTAAACGTGAAAATATAATAGATGTTTCTCTTTTGGATTTCTGTTTACGTGAAGATTTAAATAAAACAGCGCCAAGAGTTATGGCAGTTTTAGATCCTGTAAAAGTCATAATTACCAATTATCCAGTTGGAGTAGAGGAGTGGCTTGAAGCTGAAAATAATCAAGAAGATGAATCTGCTGGTTTTAGAAAAGTCCCTTTTTCTCGTGAATTATACATAGAACGAGATGATTTTCTTGAAGTAGCTCCTGCTAAATTTTTCCGTTTGAGTATAGGTAATGAAGTTCGTCTTAAAAATGGTTATATTATTAAAGGTGAACATGTTATAAAAGATTCTAAAGGTCTAATAACGGAGATTCATGTAACTTATGATGAGGATTCCAGAAGTGGGAGTGGGAGTGAAGCGAGTCAAAGAAAAGTTGCCGGAACTTTGCATTGGGTAGCTGTAAGTACAGCTGTTGAAGTAGAAGTTCGTTTGTATGATCGTTTGTTTATCGATGAGGCTCCTGACAGTCATAAGGAAAAGAGTTTTCTTGAATTTATGAATCCTTCTTCATTACAAATCGTTAAAGGTTTTGTGGAACCAAGTTTATTACATGCAAATATTGGTACTCATTTTCAATTTCAACGTTTGGGTTATTTTGTTGTTGATAAAGATACAATTGATTCAAATTTAGTATTTAATAAAACGGTTGGTCTTAAAGATACCTGGGAAGAGAAGGATAAAAAAGAAGCCAATTTATTAATGAATACCCAAAAAGATATCAATAAATATGTAAAAGAAAAAGAAGAAAAAAATGCTTCTATACTTTTAAACAATATTGTTGATAACATTAAATCTATAGATAATTTTAGTTTGCTTTGTCAAACAGTTACAAAGAATGTAAAGAATGATAATAATTCTTTATTATTTGCTAATCTACTTTTACATTTTTCTGATAAAGTGACTCCCAAAGATATTGATCAAGATATACTTCATAAATTATATTCTATGTCTTTGAAAAGTCAATTAGCTAATGTTCGTATTTTCGTTTTATTGAATATTAAAAAAGATGCTGTTAATGATTCCTTTTTTGAATCACAAATCACAGATTTAAGAAATACAGAAAAGAATGAGAAAGTCTTGGAAGTATTAAATTCTATATAAACTAATTATAGTATTCATCTATTGAAAGCGCTTTTTTAAAAGCGCTTTTTTTATTATTATATTTTTTTATTAATTATTTTTTAGTAATAGATATTATATATTAAAAACAACTTTTATATTTTAATTTTAAGACCTTTATTTGTTTATTTTATACATAAATATGTATTTTTAAAATTAGTATCTTAAAAGTGTTATTTTTCGTTTTTTATTTTAAAAAAGCCTTTTTATCTCTTTTATTTATTGTTTTTTTTCCTTTTATAATTATATTGTAATTTTTTATTAATAATATAGATGTTATAATTATTTATTATTATTAATATATTCTATAATTATAACTAATTCAATAGTATTAACTGATTAAAATCAAGCTCTATATATCTTTTTTAAAGAACTATTTATTTATTGGAATGTTCTTATACGTTTTTGTGTATTTTAATCATTACGGATCTTTATTTTAACTTTTGTAGTCTTGTTTTACACTTTAACGGCTTGTTAACATACTCTTGTTAATAAAGTTGTAAATTTATATGTATAATTTTAAAAAAGTAATTATCATGTCAAATAATACTGGAAATACAATAGTTGCAATTTTAGCAGGTGCAGCAATTGGTGCAGGAATAGGAATTTTGTTTGCACCAGATAAAGGTTCTAAAACTAGAGAAAAGTTAAAAGATGGTTTTGATGATGCCAAACACAATCTTCAAGACAAATTATATGATGTATCAGATAAAATAATTGGAAAAGTTTTAATTGCCAAAGATGATATCGATGGAAATTATGAAAATATTGTTTCCACTCTTAGTCATAAAACTGAAGATGTTATTTCTTTTTTAGAAAATAAACTTGCGGAACTTAAATTGAAAAATGCTAAATTTCAAAAATAAATTTTAGCATCTATGGTTTTTGATGAAATAAAAGAAAAAACAGAGAATATTCAAGATCAAGCTCATGCTTATTTTGAAACTTCAGCCTCATATTATAAGTTATGGGGTTTTAAGGTAGCTATGAAATCTACTACTATGATTTTAAAGTTTACTTTAATTTTGTTATGTTTTAGTATGGTTTTACTATTTGGTTCTGTTGCTGCAGCTTTGGCAATTGGTACTTATTACAATAGTTATGCTTTTGGTTTTCTTCTTATTGGTGGTTTTTATCTTGTTGCTACTTTTCTTTTATTTTTAGTTAAAGATAAAATAATTGAAGGTCCAATCTTAGAAAAATTTTCGGAAATCTTTTTTAATGATTAATTATGGAAACTAAAAAGTATTCATCCTACGCAGAAATTGATCGTGAATTAGAAATTTTAAAATTAGAAAAAGAAATTAGTTATCAAAAATTAGTTTTAAGTGTACAACAAACTAGAGATGCTATTACTCCTCAAAATATCGTTAGTGGTTTTCTAGCTCCCTACAAAGAAGCAATTCCTAATAAACTACTTGTAATTATTAAAACTATTGTTCCATTTATTATCAGTTATTTTCTAAATAGAAAAAGAGGCGATTAAGCCTCTTTTTCTATTTTTATTATATTTCATTTGTATCTGTTTCTGGTTGAATTGTTAAATCTGGATTTGTATACTTATCTTCTTTTTTTATTTTTACCTTAGGTTTGTTTTTTTTCATCATTTCACCTACTTGGTTAGATGCAGAAAAGGAGGCCACCATATTATTTAACATTTCACTTCCAGCTTGCGGTGAATTAGGTAACAGAATTAAGTTTGAATTTGCATCTGCTCCAATAGCCTGTAAAGTATCATAATGTTGTGTTACCACTATTAATGCTGAAGCTTCTTGTGAATTTATCCCTACTTTATTTAAAACATCTACACTTTCCACAAGTCCTTTTGCAATTTCTCTTCTTTGATCTGCAATACCTTGACCTTGCAAACGCTTACTTTCTGCTTCTGCTTTTGCTTTTGCAACAATTCTTATTCTTGATGCTTCTGCTTCATATTCAGCAACCGTTTTCTCTCTATCAGCAGCATTTATTCTGTTCATGGCATTTTTTACTTGAATATCTGGATCAATATCTGTTACTAACGTATTTATTATTGTATATCCATACGTTGTCATTGCTTCATTCAATTCCCTTTTAACAGCTATAGCAATATCATCTTTTCTTTCAAACACATCATCCAAAATTAACTTAGGAACTTCGGCACGTACAACATCAAACACGTAAGAGGTAATTTGATCATGTGGATATTCTAATTTATAAAATGCATCATATACGGTTTCTTTAACTACCATAAATTGTACTGAAACTTTTAGTTTTACAAATACGTTATCTTTAGTTTTTGTTTCAATAATAACATCCAATTGTTGAATTTTTAAATTTACTCTTCCGGCTATTCGATCTATTAATGGTATTTTCAATTGTAAACCAGATTGTCTTATACTATGAAATTTACCAAAACGTTCCACGATAATACTGGTTTGTTGTTTTACTGTAAAAAAGGAAGAGAGGAAAATAATAAATCCAAAAATGATTAAAAAAATTAGAGCAATGTTCATAGTTTCTGTTTTTTAGTTTGTACATGTTATACGTAAGAATAACTTTAAAGTTACAAATAAAAAAAGCTCCCAATTATTTGGAAGCTTTTATTTTTTTTAGAATGCGGTTATGGCATTTTGGAGTCTTGAAATCGTTTCTTGTTTACCAATGACTTCAACAATGTCAAATAGGTGAGGCCCTTTGAGTGCTCCTACTAAACTCAATCGGAAGGGTTGCATTACTTTTCCCATTCCAATTTCATTTTTGGTCATCCAATCTTTGACGATAGTTTCAATATTTATTGATGTAAAATCACTTATTTCTTCAAGTACGGATATCAATTCTTGCATTAATGCTGGCGTTTCGACTTTCCAATTTTTACTTGCTTTTTCATCATAACTTGTTGGTGCTATAAAAAAGAAATTACTCATTTCATAAAATTCAGAAACGAAGTCAGCTCTTTCTTTTATAAGAGATACAATTTTAGCTAAGTCAACTAATGAGAAATATCGATTCAAATCTTTCGATTCAATAATTTTAGAAAACTGTTCTGCCAATACCAGATCCTCTTGTTTCATTAAATACTGGTGATTGAACCATTTGTTTTTTTCTGGATCAAATTTAGCTCCAGATTTATGCACTCTTTTTAAATCAAAAGCTTGTGATAATTCCTCTAAAGAAAACAGTTCTTTATCTGTACCGTCATTCCAACCCAACAAGGCTAAAAAGTTTATCACAGCTTCTGGGAAAAATCCTTTTTCTCTATAACCAGATGAAACTCCTTCTGTAGTTGTCCATTCTAGAGGAAAAACAGGAAATCCCATTTTATCTCCATCACGTTTGGATAATTTTCCGTTACCTATAGGTTTAAGTATTAAAGGTAAATGGGCGAATTCTGGTGCTTCCCAACCAAAAGCACGATACAACATTACATGCAAAGGCATTGAAGGCAACCATTCTTCACCACGTATTACATGTGTAGTTTTCATTAAATGATCATCTACAATATTAGCCAAGTGATAGGTAGGCATTCCATCACTTTTGAATAATACTTTGTCATCTAAAAGATTGGTATCAAATTTTACTTCACCACGGATACTATCTTGTAAGTGCAAAATTTCATTTACAGGTGTTTTAAAACGAATTACATAATCTTCATTATTTGCAATTCTTTTCACAGTCTCTTCTTTTGAAAGTACTAATGAAGTATCTAGTTTTTCACGATTGTGATGGTTGTAAATAAATGTTTTACCCTCGGCTTCATGTTTTTTTCTATGGTTATCTAATGATTCTGCTGTATCAAACGCATAATAGGCATTTCCTGATTCAATCAATTGATCTGCGTATTGTCTGTACAAATGTTTTCTTTCGCTTTGTCTGTATGGACCAAATTTTTCATTCTTTCCAATCGTTTCATCAGGAGAAATTCCTAACCATTCTAAGGCTTCTAGTATGTATTCTTCTGCTCCTGGTACAAATCTGTTCTGATCGGTATCTTCTATTCGTAAATAAAAAGTTCCTCCATTTTTTTTTGCAAACAAATAATTAAATAAAGCGGTACGTACTCCGCCAATATGTAAAGGTCCTGTTGGACTAGGTGCAAAACGCACACGAACTGGTTTAGACATTATTATAAATTTTTTGCAAATATACAATTTCAATTTTCGTTTTAATAGATGTACTAATTGTTTATTCAATAGGCTAATATTATGTTTTATTTACATTTTATTACGCATTAAAATTATTACTTTTATTGGTTATTAATTCAGTACTATAATTTTGGAACATTCTAATTTGATACAACAAAAACTTGAAGCTTTTATAAAGAAGTATTATACTAATGAATTAATCCGGGGAATCATTTTTTTTATTGGTTTAGGATTAATTTATTTTCTTTTTACTCTTTTTATTGAGTATTTCCTTTGGTTAAAGCCACAAGGAAGAACTTTGTTATTTTGGATTTTTATCATTGTTGAAGGTTTTTTATTAGTTCGTTTTATTTTTTTTCCAATTTTTAAAATTTTTAAATTTCAAGAAGGAATCGATTATACACAGGCTTCATTGATTATTGGAAATCATTTTTCTGAAGTAAACGATACTTTAATAAACTATTTACAACTGTCAAAATCGAATTTTTCAGTTGAAAATTCCGAATTATTATTAGCTTCTATTGATCAAAAAGCAAATGCTTTGCGACCAATACCTTTTGGAAATGCTATTAATTTTCGTGCTAATAAAAAGTTTTTACCGCTAGCTATTTTTCCAATTCTTCTTTTAATCTATTTTTTTGTTTCTGGAAATAGTTTAATTATATCCCAAAGTTTAAATAGGGTAGTGCATTTTAATGCTGCTTTTTCACCTCCAGCACCGTTTGTTTTTAGAATATTAAATTCAACTTTAGTTACTGAACAAGACAAAGATTTTATTTTACATATTAAAACTCAAGGTAAAATTGTACCTGAAAGTGCTATGATATTTATTGGTGAAGAAAGCTATTTTTTAGAAACTATTAAACCTGGTGAGTTTCAATTCAAAATCACAAAGCCTGTAAATACTATTTCATTTTATATTAAAGCCAATGATGTAGTATCTTCTGATTATGAATTAAAAGTTATAGCTGTTCCGACAATTTCTAATTTCCAAATGAATTTAGTTTATCCTGCTTATCTAAATTTAAAAAGCACTATTATTAAAGGTACTGGAAACGCCATTATTCCTGAAGGAACTCAAGTTACTTGGATAATAAGTACTAATGCTACACAGAATATGATGTGGTCTAATGATTTTAAAACCTTTCCATTCTCAAAGAGTTCTAATTCTTTTCAATTGACTAAAAACATAGTTCAAAATACAGAATATCAAATAATTACATCAAATAATGCTATAAAAAACTTTGAAAAATTAAATTATCAAATAAATGTTATCAAAGATCAGTTTCCAACCATTAATATTACCAAAGCATCAGACAGCTTGGCTATTAGTAATGCTTATTTTATTGGTCAACTATCAGATGATTATGGTTTGTCAAAATTGCAAATTGTATATTACGAATCTGGAAAACCTGTAAATGTCAAACGTGGAACAATTGCTATCAAACAGGCTACTTTTGATCAATTTGTTTTTGAATTTCCTAGTAATCTTGATTTAGTAAAAGGCACTAATTATGATTTTTATTTTGAGGTTTTTGATAATGATGCCATTCATCATTTTAAAAGTTCTCGTTCCAGTGTGTTTTCAAATCGAATTTTATCTGATGAAGAGAAACAAAATTCTTTGCTAAATGAACAAAATAGTACTATCAACAGTTTGCAAAAAACACTTTCTAAACAAGATAAGCAATTTTCGGACTTAGAGAAATTGCAACAAATGAATAAAGAAAAGAATGATTTGAATTTTAAAGATCGCCAAAAAATTAATGATTTTGTAAATCAACAGCAATTACAAAATAATTTAATGAAAGAGTTTGCTAATAAAATGAAGAACAATTTGGATAAATCGAATGTTAATCAATTTGATGATAAAAAAGAATTACTTCAAAAACGGTTAGATAATACAACTAAAGAATTTGATAAAAATAAAAAGTTATTGGACGAGCTTAATGAATTAAACAAAAAAATAAAGGATGAAGACTTTGTACAAAAATTAGAAAAATATAAAGAAAACAGTAAAAGTCAAAATCGAAATCTAGCTCAATTAGTAGAGTTGACCAAACGTTATTATGTAGAAAAAAAGGCTGAACAATTAGCTGATAAATTACATAAATTATCTCAAAAAGAAGATAAATTATCTGAGAGTGATAAAGAAAATACGCTTGAGGAACAAAAGAAATTATCTGAAGAATTTGATGCTATTCAAGAAGAGTTGAAAAATTTAAACAAAGATAATGATGATTTAAAATCTCCTATGGATATTCCTTCTGATTTAGATATGGAGAAAAGTATAAAAGAAGATCTTAACAAAGCAAGTTCAGATTTGCAAAACAACAATAAAACTAAGGCTAAACCAAGTCAAAAAAGTGCTGCCAAAAAAATGCAAGAGATGTCTAAATCAATTGAGAAGTCTATGGAAGATTCAGCTAAAGATCAAATTGAAGAAGATGTAAAAATGCTTCGTCAAATATTAGATAATTTATTGGCTTATTCTTTTTCTCAAGAGGACGTAATGAATCAATTTAAAGCAACTAAAATAGGTTCACCTTCTTTTAATAAATATATAAAAACACAACAGAATTTAAAAACACAATTCAAACACATAGACGATAGTCTTTTTACATTGTCTTTACGTCAACCAAAAATTGCTGAATCCGTAACTAAGGAAGTCGCCAATGTACAATACAATATTGATAAATCAATTGAAAGTCTAACAGAATCCCAATTTTCTAAAGGTTTTTCACAACAACAATATGCAATTTCATCTGCTAATAAATTGGCTGATTTATTGAGTAATTCTTTAAATAGTATGCAAATGCAAATGTCAGGAAGTAGTAGCGGTAAGCCAAAACCAGGTCAAGGTTCAGGAATGCAATTACCTGATATTATAAAAAAACAAGGAGAATTGTCAGATAAAATTAAACAAGGAATGAAACCAAGTAGCAAACCTGGTGAAGGAAACAAACCCGGAGACAGTAATACTAAAGGCTCTCAATCTGGTAAAAGTCAAGGACAAAATGGTGATATAAATAGTGATGGTGAAGGTGACGCTAAAGCCACGATGGATATCTATAAACAGCAGCAGCAATTACGTGAAGCTTTACAAGATGAATTAAATAAAAAAGGCTTAGATAATAATGGTCAAAATACTTTAGAACAAATGAAGCAATTAGAAAAGCTGTTATTAAACAAAGGATTTAGTAATGAATCCATTCAAAAAATGAATAATATTAAACAAGAACTTTTAAAATTAGAAACTGCTATTCGATTGCAGGGTGAAGATCCAAAACGACAATCGGAGACCAATTTTAAAAACTTTTCGAATCAATCTAATCCTTTACCTAAGGTTCTTTCAGATTATTTAAATAGCATCGAAATATTAAATAGACAATCGTTACCTTTGCGCTCGAATTTTAATCAAAAAGTTCAAGTATATTTCAAACATAAATGATCAATTTTAACTACGAATCCGATTTTAATTTAGATAACGAAGATGCAATTGCTACTTGGTTAAGCGCTGTTATTCTTTCTGAAAAGAAAACAGAAGGTGAAATTAATTATATCTTTTGTGATGATGAATACCTTCACAAGATTAACTTAGAGTATCTTAATCATGATACACTTACTGATATTATAAGTTTCGATTACACTATGGGTAATGAAATTAGTGGTGATATTTTTGTATCTATCGAAAGAGTTATTGATAATGCAAAAGATTATAATACTTTATTTGAAGACGAATTGAAACGCGTATTAGTTCACGGTGTTTTACATTACTGTGGATATAAAGATAAATCTTCATCCGATGAAAAACTTATGCGCAACAAAGAAGATGAAAAAATTGCTATGTTCCACGTGAAACAGTAGTTAAAAATCTAATAAAATTATATAAAAAAGCAATACGTTCCACGTGGAACATTGTTAATTTTTTATTTTTTATTATATGTGTTTCACGTGGAACACATATTTAGAATATTTAGAATATTTAGAATATTTAGAATATTTAGAATATTTAGAATGTTTAGAATGTTTAGAATGTTTAGAATGTTTAGAATGTTTAGAATGTTTAGAATGTTTAGAATGTTTAGAATGTTTAGAATGTTTAGAATGTTTAGAATGTTTAGAATGTTTAGAATGTTTAGAATGTTTAGAATGTTTAGAATGTTTAGAATGTTTCACGTGGAACGAAATTTTGATTTCCATAATTCCTATTAGTAGGATTAATATAAAAGAGAATGTTTTTAGAAGAATACGATGTAATTGTGGTGGGAGCGGGTCATGCTGGTTCTGAAGCTGCAGCAGCTGCTGCTAATTTGGGATCTAAAACTTTATTGGTAACAATGAGTTTGCAAAACATTGCGCAAATGTCTTGTAATCCTGCAATGGGTGGAATCGCAAAAGGACAAATTGTTCGTGAGATTGATGCACTTGGTGGTTACTCAGGAATTGTTTCGGATCGAACGGCAATTCAATTCAAGATGTTGAATAAATCAAAAGGTCCAGCAATGTGGTCGCCAAGAGTTCAGAGTGATCGTATGCGTTTTGCCGAAGAATGGAGAATGATGTTAGAAGGAACACCAAATCTTGATTTTTATCAAGAAATGGTAAAGGGGTTGATTATTGAAAACGGAAAAATTAAAGGTATTAAAACTTCGCTTGGAGTTGAGATTCGTTCCAAATCGGTTGTCCTTACTAATGGAACTTTTTTAAATGGTTTAATTCATATTGGTGAAAAACAATTTGGCGGAGGTCGTGCAGGGGAGAGTGCTGCGTATGGAATTACCGAAGATTTGATTAAAGCTGGTTTTGAAGCAGGGAGAATGAAAACGGGTACGCCACCTAGAGTTGATGGGCGATCTTTGGATTATTCAAAAATGAATGAAGAAAAAGGAGATGCAATACCTGATAAGTTTTCATATTCTGATTTGACCAAACCTTTAGTTATTCAAAAATCGTGTCATATGACTTATACCTCAAATGAGGTGCATAATATTTTGAGAGAAGGTTTTGATCGCTCTCCAATGTTTAACGGAAGAATAAAAAGTATTGGTCCGAGATACTGTCCGTCTATTGAAGATAAAATTAATCGTTTTGCTGATAAAGAGCGTCACCAATTATTTGTCGAACCTGAGGGGTGGAATACTTGTGAGGTTTATGTGAATGGTTTTTCAACTTCTTTGCCGGAGGATATACAATTTAAAGCTTTGCGTTCTGTTGTTGGTTTTGAGAATGTAAAATTCTTTCGTCCAGGTTATGCTATCGAATATGATTATTTTCCGCCAACACAGTTGAAACATACTCTTGAAACTAAATTGGTAGAAGGTTTGTATTTTGCTGGACAAATTAATGGAACTACAGGTTATGAAGAAGCAGCTTCTCAAGGTTTGATGGCTGGTATCAATGCGCATTTGAAAGTACATGAACAAGCTCCATTAATTCTAAAAAGGGATGAAGCTTATATCGGTGTTTTGATTGATGACTTAATTACGAAAGGAACTGAAGAACCTTATCGTATGTTTACGTCTCGTGCGGAATATAGAACATTGTTGCGTCAGGATAATGCTGATTTTAGATTAACACCACTTTCGTATGAAATTGGTTTAGCATCGGAAGCACGTTTGCGTAGAATGGAACATAAACTGAATGAGTCTGAAAAAATGGTTTCTTTCTTTAAGGAAACAAGTGTTTCTGTAGCTGAGACTAATCCTATTTTAGAATCTAAAGAAACGGCTCTTATTTCTCAAGGAGATAAAATGTTTAAAGTTTTTTCTAGGCCTCAAATCGATTTGGAAGATATTATGAAGTTTGAAAAGGTTAAGGAGTATGTAGCTGAAAATAATTTAGATCAAGAAATTTTAGAGCAAGCTGAAATTCAAGTTAAGTATTCTGGTTATATCGAAAAAGAAAGAAATAATGCTGATAAGCTTACACGATTGGAAGATGTGAAAATTCCAGAAAATTTCGATTATAATAAAATCAAATCGATGTCAATTGAAGCTAAACAAAAATTAGCTAAAATACGTCCTGTTACCATTTCTCAAGCTTCTAGAATTAGTGGAGTTTCTCCTAGTGATGTTTCGGTGCTTTTGATTTATATGGGCAGGTAGAGGATTTTTTTATTGATTTTAGAGTTGCTTTATTGTTGTATAAATTTTCGATATTTTTAAATCATTTCAAGTTTTACTTTAAGTGATTTTTTTTGGATTTAAATTAATTTCGTAATTTGTATTTCAATGGCAATTTTTACTCTTTTGTTTTGTTTTTGAAATGGAACATATAATCTAATTTCTTTGATTTAAAATGATTTGTTCCACGTGAAACTACGGCTGTAATGCCTATATTTGTTGAATAAATGGTTTATATTTCTATTGAAAATGAAAATTGTCGAAGTAACGAGTTTAACTTTAGATCAGAAACAATCGTTGTTTGAACTTTGGAATTTGGAGTATCCAGAAAGTATTTGTTATAAGGTATTGTCCGATTTTGAATCTTATCTTGACTGACTTTCTAAAACAAATCATTTTTTATTGATAAATGATCAAAATCAATTGAAAGGTTGGGCATTTACTTTTTTTAGAGAAGAAGAAGATTGGTTTGCAATTATTTTAAATTCAAATATACACGGAAACGGTTTTGGAACTCTTTTATTAAATGAATTGAAAATATCTAAATCAAATTTGAATGGTTGGGTAGTCGATCATCAAAATGATAAAAAACAAAATAAGGATACTTATTTTTCACCTTTAAATTTTTATATCAAAAATGGTTTTAAAGTTAACCAAAACATAAGATTGGAAAATAATTATATATCAGCTGTTAAAATCAGTTGGATAAGAGAATAGAAAGATTCTCATTGCATGATAGAATAAAAAAGAATTTCTTTTCAACTCTTTGTATAGAGTTGGATTTATTTATTTAAAAAAACAAATGGACATTACAAACAAAAAACATTTTCTTACGGTTAAAGATTTTTCAGTTTCTCAAGAAGTTTTCGAGCTTTTTCATGATGAAGATTTAGATATGCTTATCACACATCCACAACCTAGTTTGGATGTTTTAGGAAAATACTATGAAAGTGTTGACTATATTTCACATACGGACTCCAAAAGATCCTTGTTTGAGAAGGCTTATCATTTTGTTAAAAATATAGCTTTAAAAAATAAACTCGATTTAATTAATTCTCATCAACCTTCAAAAGGTTTGATTTTGGATATTGGTGCTGGTACTGGAGATTTTTTAACTGTTGCACAAAAGGATGGTTGGAAAACAATAGGAGTAGAGCCTAGTGAAAAAGCTAAGTCTATTGCCAAAGGAAAAGGTGTTACTTTTGTTGAAAATACTGTTGAATTGGAAAGCCATATTTTTGATGTAATTTCGATGTGGCATGTTTTAGAACACGTTCCTAATTTAGAAGAACAAATCAAAGAGTTGAAAAGATTGCTTAAACCAAATGGAACTTTAATTATTGCAGTTCCTAATTTCAAATCTTTTGATGCAAAATATTACGAAAATTTTTGGGCTGCTTATGATGTGCCAATTCATTTTTGGCATTTCTCAAAAATGGCTATTCAAAAATTATTTGCAATTGAGAATATGAAATTAGAAAAAGTGCTTCCAATGAAATTTGATTCTTTTTATGTAAGTCTACTTTCTGAAAAATACAAAACAGGAAAAATGAATTATATTAAAGCTTTTATCATTGGTTTGCAATCGAATTGGAAAGCAAAACAAAAAATGGAATATTCATCGCATATTTACATCCTTAAAAACAACTAAAAAGCATTTTAAGTTATTTTAAAGCCTTATTTATGTTCTTTTTATAACTTTTATTGAAATTATTTTTTTTATCGATAAGAATTAAGCTGACGAGTTTGGTTTTAATAGCTTTTCCTGATTATTTTTATATATTTTAATAATATTAATTTATTGCTAATTTTATAGTAGCATTTATAAAACTTTTTATCAATACTATCTATTTTTTTATATTTTTGTCATCATACTAAAAAAACTTGAAATACACCAAAATGAAGAAAGCATTATTATTTATCGCAATTTCAATATCACTTGTTTCTTGTGATAAAAAATCAGAAGTAAAAGAATTTAAAACAGCGTATGTAGATACAGCTGAATTGATGAAAGAATATACCGAGACTAAAGATTTAGAAGCAAAATATAAAGGGCAAGCTGCTGAAAAGGGAAGACAACTAGAAGCCGAAATTAGCAGATTCAAACAAGATGCTGCAAATTTTCAACGTAATGCTCAAGCAAATGGACAAGAATGGGCTCAAAAAAATGGCGCTGAATTGCAACGTAGAGAGCAACAATTAGCTCAGGCACAGCAAGGTTTGCAAATGCAATTACAACAAGAAAGTGGAAAAGAAATGGATTCTCTTGTAAAAGGAGTTAAAAAATTTATTAAGGATTACGGTAAAGAAAAAGGATATGATTATATCTACGGAACTGGTGATGCTGCTTCTGTTTTGTATGCTGAAGAAAAATATGATATTACAAAAGATATTGTAAAATTATTAAATGAAAAATACAAATCTGCTGCTAAAACAGAAGAAACTAAAAAGTAATTTCTTTTATAAAATATTTATAAAACCTTCATCTTGAATAAGATTGAAGGTTTTTTTGTTTATTTACTGAATTTTAAAGGACCTAAAATGACACACGTACAACATAGAAGTACTTTAGCAGAAGTTACATTCTCTTTTTGGATAATGAAAATTTGTGCTACTACACTAGGAGAAACTGCTGGTGATTTGTTTTCTATGACTTTAGATTTTGGGTATGCTATTAGTTCTTTACTTCTACTTGGATTTTTTCTTGTTTCTTTAATTATTCAATTAAAGTCCCAAAAGTATGATCCTATAAAATACTGGGCTGTAATTCTTGCAACTAGCACTGCAGGAACTACAATTTCTGATTTTATGGATCGAACATTAGAATTGGGTTATGCAAAAGGTTCTTTACTTTTAATTTGTTTATTACTTTTAACTTTAGCAATATGGCATTATAAAGAAAAATCGTTGTCCGTTACTACTATTACCAACTTGAATAGTGAATTGTTTTATTGGACGGCCATACTTTTTTCTAATACCTTAGGAACTGCATTTGGAGATTATTTAGCTGACAATTCTGGATTAGGTTTTTCTGGTGGCGCTATCTTTATAGGAATTTTATTATTATTAATAAGTTTGGCTTATTATTTTACAACAATATCTCGCATCCTTTTGTTTTGGATCGCCTTTATTTTAACACGTCCTTTTGGCGCTACTTTTGGTGATTTATTAACTAAATCAAACTTAAAAGGAGGTTTTAACCTCGGAACAATTGGATCATCATTAGTTTTGTTTTTTATTCTTTTTATTTTAATACTTATTTCAAAAAATAAAATTGCTAAAAACATCGTATCCAAATAATTAATTATCATTTTTAGTTTTTTACAATAGTAACACTTTTTTAATTTATACGCCGAATGCAATCTTTATCTGAAGCCGCTTCTTATGCTCTCCGTTTTATCAATCAAACGCATCAATCTGTTTTTCTTACCGGAAAAGCAGGAACAGGTAAAACTACACTTTTAAAGGAAATCATCGCAACAACACATAAGAATACAGTGGTTGTGGCTCCAACGGGTATTGCAGCGCTGAATGCTGGTGGGGTTACAATTCATTCTATGTTTCAATTGCCTTTTGGTGGATTTATTCCAGACAATTCTGCTCCCCAGTTTTCTGATACGACTAAGTTTGAAACCAAAGCTACTTTGCGTAGGCATTTTAAAATGAGTGGACAAAAACGCGCAGTCATTCGGAATATGGAATTGCTTATCATAGATGAAGTCAGTATGTTACGAGCTGATTTGTTAGATGCAATGGATTATATGATGCAAACCGTTAGAAGGAAATCGGCTCCTTTTGGTGGTGTCCAAGTATTATTTATTGGGGATTTATTACAGCTTCCGCCTATCATTCGAGATGATGAATGGCGTACACTTCGAAATTATTACAGAGGAAAATTCTTTTTTCATGCACATGTGATTCAGCAATTTCCACCATTGTACATCGAATTGTCTAAAATTTACAGACAAACCGATGATCGATTCATTTCTGTTTTGAATAATCTGCGGAATAATGAAATCACGCCGATTGATATTCAGATGCTGAACGAATTTGTTAAACCTAATTTTGATTTGAAATCCAATAAAGGTTACATTACCTTGACGACCCACAATGCCAAAGCCGATGTGATGAATGCGCAATCACTTGAAGACTTGGAAGGGAAGTTAACTACCTTTTTTCCTGAGATTACTGGTGATTTCCCCGAAAAAATATATCCAGTAGATCCCAATTTGCAGTTAAAAGTAGGCGCTCAGATTATGTTTGTCAAAAATGATTTGTCGCTTGATAAAAATTATTTCAACGGAAAAATGGGTATTGTCAAAACAATGACCAGCAAAGAAATTTGGGTTCATTTTCCAGATGAAGATAAAACCATTGAAGTCGACAAGTACGAATGGCAAAATATTCGGTACACTGTCAATGAGATGACCAAGGAAATAGAGGAGGAGGTATTGGGTACATTTGTGCATTACCCGATCAAGTTGGCATGGGCGATTACTGTTCACAAAAGTCAGGGATTAACTTTTGACAAAGCTGCGCTCGATGTATCGCAAGTTTTCCTGCCTGGGCAGGCTTATGTAGCATTATCGCGTTTGCGATCCTTAAATGGGCTTGTTTTGCTTTCTCCATTACGAATGAATGGCATTTCAAACGATCAGGATGTGATGGATTACGCAGAGAACAAAGCCACTGAAGAAGCGCTTGCGAATGCCTTAAAACGAGAAACCAAGAATTTTATTCTGAACTATCTCAAAAACAGCTTTGATTGGAACGAGTTGGCACAAGAATGGCGCAATCACCAGTTCAGTTACAACGAAGATGCCGAAAACTCTGTAAAATATAAACATAAAGCATGGGTTCACAACCAAGCTGGAGTTATTTGGCAATTGTTAGAACCTTCTTCTAAGTTTTTAATGCAATTGGATCGATTGTTCCACAGTGAACAGTTGGAGTTCAGTCATATTTCAGATCGGATAAATGCTGCCTTTAATTATTTTATGGATCCGATGGACAAGTTGGTTTACGAAATCCTTTGGAAAATTGAAGAGGTAAAACGAATCAAAAAGGCCAAAGCTTTTTATGATGAATTAACCCTACTTGACGATTTGCAAACCAAAGCGGTACTTCAACTGATGAAAGCCAAATTAATGATGGCCACATTGGTAAAAGGTGAAACGATCTCTAAAGAAAAATTGACCTCCGAAGAAATAAAAAAGTACAAAGCCATAAAGATAGAACGCGTCATTGAAGATTTTATAAAGGCGAATATTACTTTGATTGAGGACGAAAAAGATGCTGAACGTTACGCTCCCAAGAAATCAGCCAAAAAGGAACCCAAAAAATCTACTGTACAAGAAACTTACGAGCTTTGGTTGGAAAAGAAAACAGTTCAAGAAATTGCCACTATCCGCAAGTTTACCCAGGAAACCATTTTGTCACATCTCACCAAATTGATTCAATCTAAAACCATTAGGATTAATGAAGTATTTTCTGAAGAAAAAATAACGGCTCTGTCTGAGGCTTTTGCAGGTTACAAAGAGGAATCAGTTTCTCCCTTAAAAGAAAAATACGGGGACCAATTTTCTTGGGAAGAACTTAGAATGTTTAAAGCGAGTTTGAATGTATAAATTTTATAAATATTTTTTTTATTATAAAACGGGGAGACAGGTTATGGTAAACTTCTTTTATAAATTTAACTAAAGTAAACTAAAGTATTATAAATACAGTTCAAAATATATAACAGTATAATTTATATATCGTATTTCTAAAACCGAATTTAGGTCAAAATTAAGTATGGATTGTTTAAATTACACTAATTATTTTAATTCAAAATAGGCATTGTGTCAAATATTGATGCAAAAAAATCACAAATATCCCCATTCTATAATGGTTCTATTTGTGATTTGATTATGTTGACTTTATTTAATTTTCTATAAAGATTGAATTAATATCCAAGCTTCTGGATTATCTGATGTTGTAATTGTATTTTTTTCTTTTTCTGCTTCTGCAAAAGTAGAATAACTGCCATATAAAACAGGATATAATCCATTTTTATTAATACCCAAAACTCGCGCTTTAAAACCTTTTGCTATTAATTGATTGTATCTTTTTTGTGCGTTTGCTTCACTTCTAAAAGCTCCCGCCATAATGTGATACGGTAATTTTGTTACTTCTTTATTCGATTTTAAAGAAAGTGTTACTGCTGGTATTGGAGTTTTGATAAAGAAAGTTGCTTCTTGAATCTTGTTCTGTACTTGTTTTTGAACCGCAGTTTCTACCAAAATGGTTTCGGAAGCGATTCTGTTTTGATACATAGGATAAGCAATAGTTCCAGCAACACTTAATCCCAAAACCAAAATGGCTGCATACTTGATATATGGATTTGATTTTTTAGTTTCGGTATCTGGAATAAAATTGAAAAGTGATTTTTCTTCTTCGACAATTGCAGTAGTTATCTCTGAAATTGTTGTGTTTTTTATCACTTCTAATTCTCTTTTAACTTTTGGTGAAACAAAAGAAGTTAATCCAAATGATTCTGACAAATAGTTAGTTTGCTCATTTAGAGTAAAATGCAAGTTATTTTCACTAGTAAGACTTATAACTCCAATATTTTTTATCGAAATAGAATTATTTTCTTGTAATGCTTTTTTCCAATTTAAAACTTCATATTCTATAGCACTTACAGCATAATCGTAAGATGTTTTTTCAGCTTGTGCTATATGATTGGCCAATAATCCGTCATTGTTTTTTAAATAACTATTAAACGAAATCATCTTTTTTGGCGGAAAAAAGGAATTTGAATTTTCTATCAATTGAGCCGATTGGATTTCGGTCAAAAAAGCTCCAAAACCTGGAACGGTTACACATTGGTAACGGTATAAAAGTTGCGCGATGTATAGTTCGATTTTCATAGTAACAAAGTTATACAACCAAAATAGTTATCAAAATTTTATTCACAATTTTTATTAACAATTTGCATTGTTTTACAAATCAATTAATTGCAATTTCATTACTCCTTTATCCTATAAATTAAAGTCTACTATTTTCATTTTTATTCTTACTTTATATTGTTTTTGAATTGAATTTATCTGAATATCTATTTAATAGAGATTAAAAAAAATTTATGGAATCAAAAATAAGTAGTATAATTGTAAGATATGTCAGAAGAAAATATATTTTATTTATTGGCTTTACTCCGAATTGAAGGAGTAGGGGATATTATGGCCAAAAAACTGCTTGCCCATTTTGGTACTGCCGAAAAAGTTTTGAATGCCAAGTCGGATCAACTCGCCGCTATTGACGGTGTAGGAACAGTTTTGCTAAAAAATTTTAAAGACAAAACTATTTTTGAAAAAGCGAAACAGGAACTTTATTTTATTCAAAATAATAACATTGAAGTGCATTCTTATCTAGAGGAAAAATATCCAGATCGATTGAAACATTGTATTGATAGTCCTGTTTTGTTATTCACCACAGGAAATATTAATTTAAAAAACCGAAAAATAATAAGTATTGTCGGAACACGTCAAATTACCTCTTATGGTACCGAGTTTTGTCGTAAATTGATAGAAGATTTGGCACCTTTGGATCCAATTATTGTAAGTGGTTTTGCTTATGGAGTTGACATTGTGGCACATCAACTGGCAATGGATCATAATTTACAAACCATTGGTGTTGTGGCTCATGGTTTGAACCAAATTTATCCAAAACCACACAAAAAGTATGTTGCCAAGATGGAACAAAATGGAGGTTTTATGACTGAGTTTTGGAGTTCCTCTAATCCAGATAAAGAGAATTTTGTTCGTAGAAACCGTATTGTAGCGGGAATGACCGAAGCAACTATCGTCATCGAATCTGCTGACAGAGGCGGTTCGCTCATTACCGCCAATATGGCCAATGATTACAATCGAGATGTTTTTGCAGTTCCCGGTCGTACAACTGATAAATACAGTCAAGGTTGTAATAATTTAATTAAAACCCAAAAAGCAAATGTATTAACTAGTGCTGCTGACTTAATTTATATGCTGAATTGGGATATTGAGCAAGAAACCAAAACCATACAAAAACAATTGTTTGTCACACTGGATGATGATGAACAAAAAGTATATGATTATCTTATGAAATCAGGCAAAGAACTGATGGATATCATTGCCCTGCATTGTGATTTTCCTATTTACAGGATTTCTGGATTACTACTCAATATGGAGTTGAAAGGAGTGATACGACCATTGCCAGGTAAAATGTTTGAGGCGATTTAGAATACGCTATAAAAAAAGCTATAATTATCATTGCAATAATTATAGCTTTTATGTTGTACGAGAATTTTGTTTTAACCTTTAGGGATTTTAATTTTCCATCCTACTTTTATCATGTCAGGATTTGAAATTACATCTTTGTTAATTTCAAAGATTTTTTGCCAAGTAGTGCCGTAATGTCCTGCAATTTTTGACAATGAATCTCCACCAACTACAGTGTATACTTCAAATTTTGGAGTACCCGCTCCTTCCGGAACCGTTAAGTTCATTACTACATCTGCAGATCTAAATTCAGGATCTATTTTTTCATAAACAGCCCAAATTGTATCTTTAGCTGCGCTACTGCTTACAGCACCATCAATATACAAAACATTATTTTGTTCTCTTACTTGTAAATTTGTTACGCCTTGACTTTTTGCGGTATTTATAAGTTCACTATATTTTTCTTGTAAAGCCATACTATTTAATTATTAGTTTATTTTCAACTTTTTTAGGTTTTAATGTTTGAATGCTTTGCATTAATGGCATTAAATTGTTTTTTTTAATTTCACCGGTTAAGGTAACTACACCAAGAGATACATTAGCTGTAACACCAGGGTAATTGTTCAAAACACCTTGAACGGCAGTTATTAAAGTCGCATCTGGATTAATTACAACAGGAGCAGGTGGAGGCGGAATGGTACAATTATTTACAACAGATTTTACACCTTTAATGCCTTTGACCATAGTTTCGCAACTGGTCTTGCAAGTATTGTCTTTGCATTCCCCCGATATTGTAACAATGCCTTCTTTAACCGTTGTAGTAAGTCCAGACATAGCAGGCATGGTAGCCATTTTTTCCGAAATTGATTTTTGGATGTCTGTATCTTTAGGAGCACAGGAAAATAAAAATAAACATACAGTTACCATCGATAAGATGGTCATAATTTTAGTTGCTTTCATATTTATATTATTTTATAATTGATTAATACTAAATTAGTTATAAAAATAATGCAAATATATATTCTTGATAATTTTTTATTTAATTATTTTAGTTTGCAAAAAGAAAGCTGATTGAAAATTTATTGATTTAATAAACAACTAAAGATTAAATTTTATCATTTGCAAATCCCACTCTTGAGAGGTACAAAGTTTTTTGTTGTTTTAAGTCTAGCTGTTTTATATTGTTTTTGCTATACTAAAGCATTTAGATTTATTAAAAAATCACGATACAGTTATAGTTTATTAGTTTTTTCTGTAACTCGTAAGCTAATGGCATTTTAATAGATTATGTTTGTGTAATTGTGTGTATTTTAATAAGAAATTTAAATTATTTATTTAAAATATAGGGCTCATTCGAACCATAAATTTCCAAGACCTATCACTACTTTTAAATAATCGTTAATTATAAAAAAAACTTTACTTCTGTCTTATTAATTTAACGGTTTATTTGGTCTCAGCAACGCGATCCACGTCACGATTTGACGAGCTTTACTTCCGGAAAGATCATTGTGAAATTAAAAGACAATGTGAATGCAAAGGTTTCCTATACTAGCAAAGTCTAAAGTTCACCTCTGCTTTCCTTTAAATAAATTTAAGGTTTTTATCTAATCCAAAGTAAAGGCAAAGTATAGCTGCCCCTCTCGCTGAGCGAAATCTCATGACTTTGCGTTTTTTTACAAGAACATTAAAAAAAGTTCGAAGTCGGGAGACTTCAAAGAGCCCGTTTGTATATCAATTAAAATGCTTTGGCTTTAAATAAAAACAGCTTTCAAGAGCCAAAAAAAAATTGCAGATGTTTTAGACAACATCTGCAATCTTAAATCGTTTATCAAAAATCGTTATTTTAAAGCCTTAAAAAGGATCTCGACAGGGTGAAATGCTTTTCGGCTTGTTCCGTCGCTTATTTGGTGTCTACAGCTGGTTCCAGAGGCAGATATTAACGTAGCTTCTTTTTCGGAGCGGATGGTTGGGAATAAAACCAATTCTCCAATTTTCATCGAAATGTCGTAATGCTCTTTTTCATATCCAAAAGATCCTGCCATTCCGCAACAGCCACTTGGGATATTGAGAACAGTATAATTTTTGGGCAACATCAGGATTTTCTTTAATGGTACCAATGAAGACAAGGCTTTTTGGAAACAGTGACCGTGCATACGAACTCTTTCTTGAGTTTCCGTAAATGAATCCGAAGTGATGCGTCCTTCATCCAATTCTTTGGCTAAAAATTCTTCGATAAGCATGGCTCTGCTGGAGAATGCTTTGGCTTTTTCTTTCCATTCGCCACGACACAAATCGGGGTATTCATCTCGGAAAGACAATATAGCCGAAGGTTCAATTCCAATCAAAATGCTATTTTCGGGCATTTCTTTGGCGAAAGCCTGAACATTTTTTTCGGCCAATTCTCGGGCTTCTTTCAACATTCCTTTCGAAAGATAGGTTCTCCCGCTGAAGCCAATTGCTGGAACCACCACTTCATAACCCAAACGATTAAAGAGCTTTACTGCAGTTTGACCTATTTCGACATCATAGAAATTAAGGAATTCATCGTTGTACAAATAGACTTTCCCCTGAATAAAATTCCCCGTTTGTCTGTAACTTTTGATCCATTTCTGAAAGGTAATTTTATGCATTAAAGGCAAGGATCTTTCTGTAGCAAAACCCGTCGAACGTTTCATTAAGTTTCCTATAATTCCTTTCGAACCAAAATTATACAACCAAGGTACCGATGCAAATAATTGATTAATTTTTGGGGTGTTACCAATTAATTTGGAACGGAATTTCACTCCATTTTTATCATGGTATTGTTGTAAGGTTTCGGCTTTTAGCTTTGCCATATCCACATTTGAAGGACATTCGGATTTACATCCTTTACAGCTCAAACACAAATCCAATACTTCAAGTAAACCTTCATCGTCAAATCTGTTCTCTTTAGTGGAATTGTTGATGGTTTCCCTCAGAATGTTAGCTCTGGCGCGAGTAGTATGTTTCTCATCGCGTGTTGCCATATAACTTGGACACATGGTTCCACCACTTTTTTCAGTTTTTCTACAATCACCGGATCCGTTGCACATTTCTGCTGCACGTACGATTCCATTATGCTCGGAGAAATCAAAATAGGTGACTGGCATTGGAGTATCCTGTCCTGGATTGTATCTCAGGTTGGTGTCCATAGGTGGCGTATTTACCACTTTCCCAGGATTAAAAATACCCCAAGGATCCCAAGTATTTTTTACTTGTATGAACATTTGGTAGATTTCTTCTCCCAACATTAGCGGAATAAATTCACCTCGAAGTCTTCCGTCGCCGTGTTCCCCACTTAGAGAACCTTTGTATTTTTTGACCAAATGGGCGATATCAGTCGCAATAGTTCTGAATAAAGCTGCGCCTTCTTTGGTTTTTAAGTCAATAATTGGACGAAGGTGTAATTCTCCTGTGGCAGCATGCGCATAATGCACACAACTTAGATTTCGTTCTTTTAAAATGGCATTAAAATCTTCGATAAAATCAGGTAAATCATTAACATCAACAGCAGTATCCTCAATAACGGCAACGGCTTTGGCATCACCAGGAATATTAGACAATAATCCCAATCCTGCTTTTCTCAGATTCCAAACTTTATTGGTGTCTTCTCCCCAAACAATCGGGAAGTGGTAACCAAGGTTTTTGGAACGCATCAGTTCTTCCATTTCTTGGGCGGCCTGAATAATTTCTTCTTTTGAGTCCCTTAAAAATTCAACAACCAAAATCGCCTGAGGATCGCCTTCCACAAAGAATCTATTTTTGCTTTGCTCGATATTTTCTTTAGTACATTCAAGGATATAATGGTCAATTAACTCAACACTGTCAGGCTTGAATTTCAAAGCTTCCAAGTTGGCTTTTAGCGATTCGTTGATGCTATTGTGGTGTACACAGACCAAACCAGCGAAAGGTTTTAAAGCATCAACTAAATTCAGTTTTATCGCTGTCGAAAAGAACAATGTCCCCTCGGAACCTGCGATTAATTTGCAAAAATTAAATTTTTCGGTTGGATCGCCAAAAGGCTGGCTATCTGCCAATAAATCCAAGGCATAACCCGTATTTCTTCTTGGAATTGACTTTTTAGGATAATTTTCGTCGAATAATGCTCTGTTTGCTTGTGAGCCTAATATTTCTTTAGTTTGAACATAAATGGCTTGCTCTAATGGACTCACTACATTTATTCCGTTGCATTTGTCTTCAAATTCGGCATTGGTCAAAGCGCCAAAAGTGACTTCGTTTCCATCAGCCAAAAAACCTTTAATTTCAAGCAAATGTTCCCGAGTAGAACCATAAATAACGGATCTCGCACCACAAGCGTTATTTCCGACCATTCCGCCAATCATGCAGCGATTACTGGTAGAAGTTTCGGGGCCAAAAAATAGTTTGTATGATTTTAAGTGTAAATTCAGTTCATCTCGAATCACTCCAGGTTCTACCCAACATGATTTTTCTACGGAATCAACCGAAAGTATTTTGGTGAATTCTTGTGAAATATCTACCACGATTCCATTTCCTACCACCTGTCCCGCAAGAGAAGTTCCTGCAGCACGTGGAATAACACTGCTTTTGTTTTCTCTGGCAAAAGCGATAATTTTTTGAATATCTTCCTTTGTTTTCGGAATAGCTACTGCCAATGGCATTTCTTTATAAGCGCTTGCATCAGTTGCGTAAAGTGTACGCATCGTATGGTCGTACAATAACTTCCCTTCTAATTGCTTTTCAAGATTTTCAAGGTTCATTTTATTTTTTATTTTAGATTAACCCTGACAGTTATCGAGGTTGATTTTTGATTTCTTGTGACGAATATCTTTATTATAAAAATAAGCAGCAATTAATTTTACAATTTAAGCCATATAAGCTTTTTGATACTTTGCTAAAATTAGTGGTTAAAAAAGTTCATATAATTTAAAAATGTTATTAAACATTTTTTCTTAAATGAACTTTGATTCGACTTAATTTAAATTTAAATAAAAACTTATATGACTTATATGGTTTATAATTTTATTTAATAAAGTGCTGTTATCTAATGAATTAATCAACAATCATTAATAAAGAATTCTATATCGAATCGTATTAGGAATCTTTTTTAATTTTTTCTCCAATTCTTTGTTATGGAAATTATCAATGTCGGTAATTACATAACCCAAAGTTTCATTGGTTTTAAGATATTGACCCAAAATATTGTTGTCATACTCTAAAAGAATATTGTTGATTTGAGCCAATATACCTTTCACATTTTCATGAATGTGCATGATTCTGTGGGCACTTTGAAGTTCAGGAAGCTGTATTTCGGGAAGATTGACACTTCCGTAAGTTGTACCAGTATTGATGTAATTAATAATTTTGTTGGCCACATAATGTCCAATATCTTCTTGCGCTTCTTCCGTGCTTCCTCCAATGTGGGGTGTTAAAATTACGTTTGGCATTCCTTGTAATTCAGACACAAAAGGTTCCGTATTGTCTTTAGGTTCATAAGGGAATACATCTACAGCTGCACCATGAATTTTGCAACTTTTTAGGTTCGCACTAAGAGCTTCAATATCTACAACATGACCTCGAGAAAGGTTCAAAAAGATAACACCAGGTTTCATGTATTCAAATGCTTCTGCATTAATTAGATTCTTATTGCTGGCACGTCCGTCTACGTGTAGAGAAACCACATCCGAAAGTGCTAATAATTCTTTCAAAGAAGAACATTTTTTAGCATTTCCAAGCGCCAATCTGTCTACAGCGTCATAAAAATAGACTTTCATTCCTAACGCTTCTGCAATAATTGAAAGTTGGGATCCAATACTTCCGTACCCAACTAATCCTAACTTTTTGCCTCGAATTTCGACACTATTGGTGGCCGATTTGTCCCAAACACCAGCGTGCATCAATTTGCTTTTTTCAAAAGTATTACGAACTAACATAATAATTTGTCCCAAAGCTAATTCTACAACAGAGCGCGTATTGCTATAAGGTGCATTAAAAACAGAAATCCCTTTCATGCTACAAGCATTAAGATCTACTTGATTGGTACCAATACAAAAAGTTCCAATAGCATGTAATTTTTTAGCATGTTCTAAAACTTTGGCCGTTACATTGGTTTTGGAACGAATTCCAAGAATAGAAACTCCTTTTATTTTTTCAATTAATTCTTCTTCATTCAAAGCGCCTTTAAGTGTTTCTACATTGTATCCTTCGTGTTCGAAAATTTTAACTGCATCTTCGTGTATGTTTTCCAATAACAAAACATTAATTCTGTTTTTTGGATAGGAAACTGAAGCTTTATACGAAAGTTCATAAAGAATTTCATCCAATGACGGAGCTATTTGGCTGGCTTTTTCTATTACAATTTTTCTACTTACATTTTCGGTAAAAGCAAAAAATTGAGAAACGGCGCCACCTTCCAAAGTTTCATAATCGGTATAGCCATCACCAATCATTATGGCTTCTCCCTTAAGGTTTAAGGATTTTATCTTCTTTACTTTTCCTTGGTTTTCGCACAATTCATCCTTTTCATCAAATCCAATAATATTTCCATCGTGATCAAATTTGAAAGTATTGGCCAAAACATGTTCTGGTTTGATTCCATATTCTTGAACAATTGGGATAATAATTTCCTTAAAACCGTTTGAAATGATATAAATATGATCGGAGTGTTGTTTGAAAAAAGTTCTATTTCGAATCACCGATGCGGTTACTTTCTTTTTCAATTCTTCAATTACTGCACCTATGTGATCTCTATTAGCCTGCAATAATTGGATTCTTTGAGTCAAAGATTCTTTCAAGGACAATTTACCTTCCATCCCAAGGTCGGTTAATCGTTGAATTTCACTTAATATTTGAACTCCTGCTGCACTATCTTTATAAATTACTTCACATAATACATCTAGCGCTTCGACTTTCATAAAAGTACTGTCAAAATCGAATATAAATGTTTCCTGATTTTCTGTCATTTTTTTACTGTTTTTCACAAATAGAAATTATTTGTCAATTTTTTTTCAAAGATAGCCTCTCTATTGGTTTTGTGAAAATATATTGGTATAATACTGGCCAGTTTAACGAGAATTGAGATTATTGTTATAAATTATCTCTTTAGTTGGGTAATTTTAAATTTAAACCCCAAAAATCAATTTTAAATTTTGTTTTATTTATTTTAAAATTGATAAAGCTTTGTGCGTTTTCTTATTAATAGAGCGATATTTCTTAAAAAAACAATAACTTGTCATTATTCTTCATGCAAAACAAAGAATTTGACAAGTTATTGAGCTGTTTTTGGATGTTTAATTTTGCAATTTTACATCGGTACTTTCAAAAATTTTATCGGCAGAGGAAGCGACAAAACCTTGGTATAAATTCCCGTCAGGCAATGCATAGCGCAAAGCAAATTCATAATAGCAAGATGGAATTTCAAATGAACCTTCTTCGAAGTTTATGGTACATAAATCAGCCAAAGTGCTGGATTGTTCTAATAATTGCTCAGGAGTTCCTTTGATTTTCCCACCAGAAGCATTTAATTTCCACCCTTTTTCTTCCAAGAAAGTGTTTAATTCTTCCAGTTTTTCAAAATGCTTTAAGGCGTTGACATTGATGGTAAAGTGATTGGCACGGAATCCATACACGTACATCCAAGCCGCATATTCAGATTCTTCTAATAACGTTTTGTAAATCGCTTGTGAATTCGATTTCCAAATCACACCATTCAATACTAGTTCGGGATTAGTAAAATCTTTTTGGTCGCAATCGTCCAAAATTGTTTTTACGGTTTTCTGTAGTTCTGGAGAACATTTTTCCAACTCCAATTCGGAGATAAAAATTCTTGGTGCATTGGTATCTGAAGTATGTTCGTAATGTTTGGCATATAGTTTTTTGGATTCGAAAACATATTCTCCACGCGCTTCGTAACCAACTTCCAAAAACGGTTTTTCTAAAACCGAAATATCAACGCGTGGGTCATTAAAAGTACGGATTGCAATATGATCATTTTGAATCGTTTCGCCTTTTTCTTCCAGTAAAGCATGTATTTTTTTTGCAGATGGGGTTATTTCAGCATATTGCTCCCATAGTTTCGAAAGTAGTTGATTTTTGTCCATTTCTGTCTGTATTTTTATATTGTAATAATGACACAAAACTAGATGTAAATATGTTAAACTAACATATTTATAATTCGATTATTTATAAATAGACATTTTTGATTAATAATTATGTAATTTTGACATTTTAAAAAGCGTTTTCGGCTTTAGAATTGTCAATGTTATAGTTTTCAACCCATTATTTAAATCATGGTAAACACCAAAAACAACGAAAATACGGATTATTTAGACCAAGAAATCATCAAAAAGTTGAGTGAGAACGGTAGAATTCCGTTTTCTGAATTGGCCAAAGAATTAAAAGTATCCAATTCGTTGGTGCATTTACGGGTAAAAAAATTGCAGGAATCGGGCGTGATAGCTGGATTCTCAGTAAAATTGAATGCCAAAGCCAACGGTTTTGAAACCATTACCTATACTGGAATTGCTACCAAAGAAGCGCGTTTTGCCTATTCAATAGCCGAGCAATTAAAACTGATTCCGGAGATTGTGGAATGCCATTGGGTTTCGGGTAAATATGCTTTGTTTATAAAAATTGTAGCGGCAAATAACGAAGAGCTACGCAAAATAATCTACGAACAAATTCATATTATTGAAGGAGTGGGAGGAACGGATTCTTTTATTTCTTTTGGGTCAGCTTTTGAGAAAAACTTGCCGATACAGTAAAAACCGAAAAGACACAAAGGCGCAAAAAATAGTCAGAAACTTCTCTTTTCGCCTTTGTGTCTTTGCAGTAAAAACCTTTTTGTGAGTGATCAATTATACCTCAAATCCCAATTTCTCTCTAACTCTATTCAAAACACCCGTGGCAACAGTACTTGCTTTTGCAGCTCCTTTTTTCAATAAAGCATCTACTTCAGGAAGATTGTTGATATAATAGTTGTATTTTTCTCTTTCGGTTTTAAATTTTTCAACGATCAATTCAAACAACGCTTGTTTTGCGTGACCGTATCCGTAATTACCGCCTAAATAATTGGCTCTCATCGCTTCGATTTGACTTTCGTCTGCCAATAATTTATACAAAGCAAAACAATTACAAGTATCCGGATTTTTAGGAGCTTCGAGGGGTGTGCTGTCCGTTTCAATGCTCATGATTTGTTTGCGCAAAGCTTTATCATCCAAAAATATATTGATGAAATTATTAGCAGATTTACTCATTTTTCCGCCATTAGTTCCAGGAATCAGCATACTGTCTTCTTGGATTTTGGCTTCTGGAATCACAAAAGTTTCTCCCATTTGGTGGTTGAAACGGGAAGCTACATCGCGAGTGATTTCCAAATGCTGCAACTGATCTTTTCCAACTGGAACATATTCGGCATCGTATAACAAAATATCGGCTGCCATTAACATTGGATACGAAAACAAACCGGCATTAACATCTTCCAACCGATCCGCTTTGTCTTTGAACGAGTGTGCCAACGTCAAACGTTGAAAAGGGAAAAAACAACTCAAATACCAAGACAACTCAGCAGTTTGTGCCACATCTGATTGGCGGTAGAAAACTACTTTTTCGATATCCAAACCGCAGGCCAACCAAGCAGCAGCAGTACTATAGGTATTGGCTCTTAGTGTTTCACCATTTTTTATTTGTGTAATTGAATGTAAATCGGCTATAAAAAGGAAAGATTCGTTTTCTGGTTTATTCGACAGTGCGATTGCAGGTATAATTGCGCCCAATAGGTTTCCCAAATGCGGTGTTCCAGTACTTTGAACGCCAGTAAGTATTTTTGCCATTTTTAGTTTTTTAAATCTCGTATGATTGTAAGGTAATATAATATTTTATTGCAAAGTTAATTCTTTTGCTAAATTTTCCGCAAGTTTCCTTACTTTTGGCTCCATCAAATGTGCATATTTTTAAATGGGTGATTACAATTATCTATATTTTGCAACTAGATACTTGATAATTTTCAGTAGGAACAAGTAAGCAATTGTATGTGACCAATAAATAACTATTACAAACAACACATGAAAAGTATAAAAAAGATATTTTGGGCCGTTTGGCGGATTTGGTTTTATGTAGTCATGCTCATACCAATCCTAATTATGTTGCCTTTTTTGGTGGCTTCTATATTAACGGAAAGCGGCTATCCTTATTTTTTTAAAATGTCTCGTATTTGGGCAAAATGTGTTTTGTTTGGAATGGGTTTTTATTATAAAGTAGAGAAGATTCAAAAATTGGATCGTAACAAAAGTTATATGTTTGTGGCCAATCATACTTCTATGTCAGACATTATGTTGATGCTTGCAGTAGTTGATAATCCTTTTGTTTTTGTTGGAAAAATGTCGCTTGCTAAAATTCCGTTATTTGGTTTTTTCTACAAGAGAACTAGCATATTGGTTGATAGAAGTTGTTCTAAGAGTAGAATGGAAGTATTCAATGAAGCTCAAAAAAGAATCGACCGTGGATTGAGTATTTGTATTTTTCCCGAAGGAGGAGTGCCTCATGATGAGTCTATTTTGTTAGACACCTTCAAAGATGGAGCGTTTCGTTTGGCGGTAGAACATCATTTGCCAATAGTTCCGCTTGTTTTTCCAGACAATAAAAAAAGGTTGTCGTATACGTTTTATAGTGGTAGCCCAGGGATTATGCGGGTTAAAATTTTACCCACTGTAGCTACCGTTTCTGAAACTGGTGAACCATTGGAAAGGAAAGAAGTGCGAGAAAAAGTTCGAAATATAATCTACAATGAGTTAGTAGAATTTGAAAAACTAGATAATCGAGATAAATAAAAAAAGACCGCAATTTGCGGTCTTTTCTGTTTTTATGCGTTAGCCAATTCTTTAATGTGATTTTTAATTTTCACTTCCAGTTCATCTGCTAATTCTGGATTGTCTTTGATCAATGATTTTACAGCATCACGACCTTGTCCCAGTTTGGTTTCACCGTAACTGAACCAAGAACCCGCTTTTTTGATAATTTCAAATTCTACTGCAAGATCTAGTATTTCTCCTGTTTTAGAAATTCCTTCACCATACATGATGTCAAATTCGGCCACTTTAAACGGTGGAGCTACTTTGTTTTTAACCACTTTTACTTTAGTTCGGTTACCCAATACATTCTCACCATCTTTAATTTGAGTAGAACGGCGAATATCTAAACGTACTGAAGCATAAAACTTCAAGGCATTACCACCAGTAGTTGTTTCTGGATTTCCAAACATTACTCCAATTTTCTCTCTTAATTGGTTAATGAAGAAAACCGTACAGTTTGTTTTGCTAATTGTTCCAGTCAATTTTCTTAAGGCTTGTGACATCAAACGAGCATGTAATCCCATTTTGGAATCTCCCATTTCACCTTCAATTTCACTTTTTGGAGTCAATGCAGCAACCGAGTCAATTACCACAATATCAATAGCTCCTGAGCGAATTAAGTTTTCGGCAATTTCAAGTGCTTGTTCCCCATTATCCGGTTGTGAAATGATTAGGTTTTCGATATCAACGCCTAATTTTTCAGCATAATTTCTATCAAATGCATGTTCCGCATCGATAAAAGCAGCTATTCCGCCTGCTTTTTGAGCTTCAGCAATTGCGTGAAGTGTTAATGTTGTTTTACCAGATGATTCTGGTCCATAGATTTCTATAATTCTTCCTTTTGGATAACCACCAACTCCCAAAGCCAAATCGATTCCTAAAGACCCTGAAGAGATAGTTTCTACTTCTTCAATGGCTTTATCTCCCATTTTCATTACAGTTCCTTTTCCGTAGGTTTTATCTAACTTGTCAAGTGTAAGTTGTAATGCTTTTAACTTAGCTTCTTTTTCTGAACCGCTTTTTTCTTTCATCTCTATTTCTTTTGTTTATTCTGGTTTTCCTTTATTTTATTCAAAATATTGGATCGGTTTAATTTAATTTTCGTAAAAATACTTCTTTTTTTTGAAGTAGCAAAAGTTGTTTTTTTTATTATCAATAAGTATTTTTTTCATTCATCGGGAGTCCCCATTTTGTCTGAATATCATTTATTTTCGTAGTAGTTGGTTGTCTCTTCTAAAAAATATTTTAGGTTTGTTGCATTTTTAATTGTCTAAAGGATGTCTTTGCAATTAGGGTTTTGAAAATGTTTTGTTACAAATAAAAAAGAAGTATTTTCTTTACTATTCTAACCCGTTTTTTTATAAAAATGAAACTTTTTTAACACTTTTTAATCTTCGATAACTCAAAATTTAAAAATATCGCTTTTTAGGATAGTGAACTTTATACAATATTGGGTATGTTATTTTTTTGAATATCTGAATAATTCGTTGTATTCAAAATTTAACTTAAAGTACTTTTACATACAAATTACTCGCAATTTTATTCGAAATGGTCATTTCTGCTTCATTTATTTTTATTTTCAAAGACAAATCAAAAGTTTCCTTTGCTAGAATTTCAATTTTTGTTCCCAAACCAATTTGTTGTTTGTCCAGGTATTTCAAGAAATCGGAAGAATTGTCTTTGACTCCTACACAAATTCCAGTTTGATTAATATGCAGTTCCGATAACAATTGTTTTTCGATCGCTACAATGCGTCCATGTGCATCTGGAATGGGATCGCCGTGTGGATCTTCGGTTGGATTTCCTAAAAAATCATCCAGTTTATTGATCAGCTTTTCAGATTTAATATGTTCCAATTGTTCTGCTATGTCATGTACTTCATCCCACGAGAAATCCAGTTTATCTACCAAGAATACTTCCCATAATCGGTGTTTTCTAACAATCATTTTGGCGGCAAGTTTTCCCTTAACTGTGAGAGATACGCCTTGGTATTTTTTGTAATGAACTAAATCTTTTTCGGCCAATTTCTTCAACATATCGGTTACTGAGGAAGCTTTGGTTTCCATCATTTCCGCAATGGCATTGGTACTCACCTCACTATTGGCGCTAGTGGTAAGATGGTATATGGATTTTAAATAGTTTTCTTCTGAGAAAGTCATTTGAATTGTAATTGAAAATTTTAGAATTTAAATTTCAGATTGGCAATTGAAATTAATTTTTGACAATCAACAAAGGTATGGTTATCTTGTGTCTCAAGCGGTCAACGGTTGTGCCAAAAAGTAAATCTTTCATGCCTGTATGCCCGTGAGTTCCCATAATTAAAATATCAAAATCGCCTTTGTTTACTAATTTCGGAATTACTTTATTGGGCTTTCCGAACCCTAATAAAGTTTTGACATGAAATCCTTTTTCTCGGAACATCAATTTATATTCGAGTAATAAGGTTTCGTCAATTGTTGTTTCATGATCATCAATTTGTTTGCCATACATCAGAGCACCAACTGATTCTACCACGTGAATTAAGGTGTATTTTGCCTCTTTTCCTCCCATTTTGAAAGCATAGTTAATCGCATTTTCATCTGCAAACGAAAAATCAACTGTAATTGCTATGTTTTTGTTATCATGAACAGAAGTTTCTGTAAATTTTAAATTCATATCATGTGGCGAATGGTTCTCAATATTCAACTTAGCTTTCGAAATGAATGGTTTTATTACAATATAAAGCAACAAAAATAAAAAACCAAGTGCCAAAGGAACAACTGTTAACCACAGAATTATTGGGTTTTCAGAGGTTTCCAACCATCCTTGAATTTCTGAATATACCAGTTTAGCATTCAGCGAAACGATGATAATCGCAATTAGCCAAGCAGCAACTTGGGTTACTTTACCAATGTGATATCCTTTCATTTTGGATTTATCACTGACAAAATGAATCAATGGAATAATGGCAAAACCCAATTGTAAACTCAATACAACTTGACTAAGAACCAATAATTTTCCAGTAACACTTTCTCCATAAATTAAAATAATAACTACAGCTGGAACGATCGCAATCAAGCGTGTTATAATGCGTCTTACCCAAGGCTGTATTCTAAGATTTAAATACCCTTCCATAACAATTTGTCCCGCTAGTGTGCCTGTTACGGTTGAACTTTGTCCTGCTGCAATCAAAGCTACTGCAAACAATATTGAAGCCCATTTGGTACCCAGTAAAGGTTGTAGAAAACGGTACGCATCTTGAATTTCGGCTACTTCATGCATTCCGTTTTTGTAAAATGTGGCAGCAGCCAATATCAAAATCGCAGCATTTACAAAAAAAGCTAAATTTAAAGCAATTGCCGAATCGATAAAATTGTATTTTAAGGCTTGTTTGATACCAACATCGCTTCGGCTAAATTTTCGAGTTTGTACTAATGAGGAATGTAGGTACAAATTGTGGGGCATTACCGTAGCACCAATAATTCCAATAGCGATGTAAAGCGCTTGTTCATTTGGTATCGAAGGAATTAAACCATAAAGAACTTTCCCCATCTCTGGTTGGGCAAAAAACATTTCGAATACGAATGAAAGTCCAATTATTAACACCAAAACAATGATAAAGGCTTCCATTTTTCGAATACCTTTATTAATTAAAAAAAGCAATAAAAAAGTATCCAGTACCGTTATAATAACAGCATCTATTAACGGAATATTAAATAGTAAATTGATCCCGATGGCCATTCCTAAAACTTCTGCTAGATCACAAGCGGCAATAGCTATTTCTGCAAGAATATAAAGAATGTAATTAATAAATTTAGAATACGTTTCTCGGGAGGCTTGCGCCAAATCACGCTGGGTAACGATTCCTAAACGAGCACTTAAACTTTGTAAAAGCAACGCCATTAAATTACTCATTAACAAAACCCACAATAAGGCATACCCAAACTGACTTCCACCTGCTATATCTGTAGCCCAATTTCCTGGATCCATATACCCCACACTTACCAGATAAGCAGGCCCGAAAAAGGCCAGTATTTTTTTGAAAACAGTTTTTTTATTTTGAGTTGACACCGATTGGTTTACTTCTTCTAGAGATTTGCTCATTTTTAATAGTTTAAAAAGCAAATGTATACATTTGTTTTATATTAATTAATTTATTTTTAGTTTTGTCTAAAAATAAATGTAATATCCGACTAAATGAAAACTAATATTCTATTTTTCGCGTTTTTTATACTGTTTGTCAATCCTTCATACACTCAGGATATGACTTCAATTCAAACTGACCGACCGGATCAAACAGAATGTCCATTTATAACGCCAAAACATTATTTTCAGATTGAAAGTGGTTTTTCTTATGAAAAAGGACATGATGATACCAGTGAAATAATTGCACAATCTTTTTTAACGAGATTTGGGGTAAATGATTTTTTTGAGTTGCGATTAATAACAGAATTTGTCAATACTAATGAATATTCAAACAAATATTCAGGAATAAATCCCATTTTGATTGGTTTCAAAACAAGACTTTTGAAGGAGAATGGAATTATTCCAAACACTTCTTTAATTGGTCATTTAGGGATTCCAAAAGCAGCTTCATCTGATTATAAGGTAAACAATTACTATCCTGAATTCCGTTTTACCATGCAGCATACTATTAACGAGAAACAATCACTCAGTTATAATCTTGGAGCCGAATGGAACGGTCTGTCCAATAATCCAACTTATATTTACACCTTAACAACTGGTTATTCTTTTACAGATAAAATGGGAGCGTATCTTGAACTCTATGGATTTTTAGTTCAATTTGAAAAACCAGACCATCGTTTTGATGCTGGTTTAACCTATTTGATAACTCCAAATCACCAATTTGACGTATCAGGGGGGATTGGTTTTTCTAAAGATTCGCCGGACTTTTATATTGCACTCGGATACTCTTTTCGATTCAAAATCTAAATTATATTCTAAATTGATTATTTTTGAAGATGAATTCACCTCAAATCAAACATTTCGATTACATTTTTGCCGGTGCTGGTTTGGCCGCTTTGATGACAGTTTATAAAATGGTTTTATCCCAGAAATTCGAAAACAAAACCATCTTACTTTTAGATTCTGATTCAAAAAAAAACAATGATAGAACTTGGTGTTTTTGGGATAAAAAAGATAGTTATTGGAATTCAATAATAGCTAAAAAGTGGGATTCGGCATTGTTTGCAGATGAAAATTTTAAGCGTAATTTGATATTAAAACCTTATCAATACAATCAAATTCTAGGATTGGATTTTTATAATTTCGTTTTGGATTTGCTTCTAAAACAAAATAATATAACTTTTTTGAATGAGAAAGTTATTGATATTAATGAGTTGGAAACTCACGTTTTTGTACGAACAGAATTCAATAATTTCACTTCTGATTCCTTATTCAACAGTATTTATACAAAAAACCTTGTTGAAGCACAAAATAGATATCCTGTTTTGCAACAACATTTTATAGGGTGGTTTATTAAAACAGAAAAAGAAATTTTCAATCCAAAACAAGCAACTTTCATGGATTTTTCGGTAGCGCAAAAAGGGAATACTCGATTTATGTATGTGTTGCCAAATACAAAAACCGAAGCTTTGGTGGAATATACTTTGTTTTCAAAAGATTTACTTTCAAAGGAAGAATATGAAAATGAAATTCAGAATTATCTCGATAAATTAGGTATTGAAAATTATATAATTATCGAAAAAGAACAAGGCAGTATTCCAATGACTAGTTTTCCTTTTTGGAAAAAAAACACCAAAAGGGTTCTGAATATTGGAACTGCTGGTGGTTGGACAAAAGCAAGCACGGGATATACTTTTAAAAATTCAGATAAAAAAACAACGGAATTAGTAGCATTTCTTCAATCAGGAAAAGAATTGAAAGCTTTTTATAATAAAACAAAATTCTGGTATTATGATTTGTTATTGCTGGATATTTTAGACAAACACAATGAATTGGGTTCTACTATTTTTTCTTCTTTATTTCAAAAAGGGGATTCCAAATTAATTTTTAAATTTTTGGATGAGGAAACCTCGTTTTTAGAAGACTTACATGTCATATTGAGTTGCCCAAAACGCATTTTTATAAATGCATTATTTCGAGTTATTTTTAACACATAAAATAACAATCAAACTATAACAAAACTTTATACAAGAAACATTCCTGAAATTATAAATCTCTTTATATTTGTACTAAAATATTAAAACTACAATCTTAAAACAAAAATAATATGTATCCAGAAGAAATGGTAAAACCGATGAAAGCAGAATTAACTGTTGCTGGTTTTCAAGAATTACATACTTCAGACGCAGTAGAAAGCGCTATTAAGTCAGAAGGCACAACATTTGTAGTAGTCAACTCTGTTTGTGGTTGTGCTGCAAGAAATGCACGTCCAGGAGTTGTTATGAGCTTGGATAATGATAAAAAACCTTCAAAACTTGTAACTGTTTTTGCAGGAGTAGATCGTGAAGCTGTAGAAACAGCAAGAGGATTTATGTTCCCATTTCCTCCTTCATCTCCAAGTATAGCTTTGTTTAAAGATGGTGAATTGGTTCATATGCTAGAGCGTCATCATATAGAAGGGCGTCCAGCAGAAACAATTGCAGAAAACTTAAAAGATGCTTTCAACGAGTATTGCTAATTAGCATGAATGCAGTAGTTTAAGAAACCGTTTTGTTCCAAAAACAGTATTCTTATTTTTATACTAATACAAAATGCCGCAAATTTCATAATAGAATTTGCGGCATTTTCATTTTTCTAATCCGTATTAGTTCCAACCCCCACCAAGTGCTTTATACAATTGTACCATTGCCGCTAACTGACGTTGTGATAATTGTGATAAATTTATTTCAGCATCAAATAAAGAACGTTGAACATCTAATACCTCTAAGTAAGAAACATAGCCATTATAATATCTGGCATACGATAATTCGTAATTCTTTTTTGCAGCTGCTACTTGTCGGCTTCTTGCTTCGTATTCTTCTTTGTAGGTTGCAACATTTTGAATGGCATTTTCAACTTCTGCAATGGCTACCAAATACGTTTTTTGATAATTTAGTTTAGATTGCTCCGCAATTTGTCTGTTGATTTCTACTCTTCTTGTATTTTTACCAAATTGAAAAATTGGTCCAACCACTCCAGCTGAAGCATTTTGGTTATAAGAACCATCTAAAAATAAATCACTCACTTTTGCACTTGCAAATCCTGCAACAGCAGCTATGTTAAACGAAGGCAAACGCATCGCTTGAGCCACTCCTATGCGCTCATGTGCCGCAATATATTGCAATTCAGCCCTTTTTACATCGGGTCTGTTTTGTAACAATGAAGACGGAATAGCGGTTGGCAAATCGGTTACCATTAACTGGTCTTTGTTGGCTTTTCCTCGTTCTATCGGGCCGGGAACTTCTCCTATCAAAATCGAAATGGTATTTTCTAAAACAGTGATTTGTCTTTTGATATTAGGAATGGCTGCCTCTGCAATAGCTACTTGTTGTTCAATTTGAACTTTGTCCAATTCCGAAGTATATCCGCTTTTGAAACGATCAGTTATGATCACATAAGAATCCTGACGTGTTTTTAGTGTTTGTTTGGTGATTTCTAATTGATTATCTAAATCGCGCAACTGAAAATATGCAGTTGCAATATCACTTACTAATCCTGCCAAAACGGTTTTCCTAGCCTCATCAGTTGCTAGAAGTTCATTTTGAACGGCTTTGTTCTCATGTCTTAATTTACCCCAAAAATCAATTTCCCAAGACATATTAGCAACCAAAGATGAAGGCTGAAAAAATGTTTCTGCTGTATTTACTCCTCCTGAATATTGAAAACTTGGCAAAACATTGGCTTTGGTAAATCCTAAATTAGCTTTGGCTTGATCCAAACGCGAAATAGCAATTTTCAAATCATAATTGTTCTGAATACCTTTGTTTATAAGGTTTTTAAGGGTTTCATCATTAAAGATATCAAACCATTTTACATTCAAAATGGATGCCGTAGTATCTGCATTTTGAGTAAATCGATATTGACGGGCTTCCTGCAATTCGGGTCCTTTATATTTTGGTCCTACCAAACAACTAACTGGTATAAAGGATAGTGTTACCAGAAGTAATCCAATTTTAAATTTATTCCTCATGGCTAATAGATTTAGTAGATTCGACACTTTGTTCGGTAGTTTTCTTTTTTCCAATACCTTCAATGAACACAAATAGAACGGGAATAAAACAAACCCCTAGGATAGTAGCTACGAGCATTCCGCTAAAAACAGTCATTCCCATTACCTTTCGAGCTTGAGCTCCTGCTCCAGAAGCGGTTAATAAAGGAACAACACCAAGAATGAATGCAAATGCAGTCATCAAAATAGGTCGGAATCTCAACTTTGCAGCTGTTAGTGCTGCCTCAACCAGCGGCACTCCTTTTTCGTATTCAGCCTTAGCAAATTCGACGATAAGAATGGCATTTTTTGCCGCCAATCCGATGAGCATTACTAACCCAATTTGGGCAAAAACATTATTTACATAATCGGGACTAAACAATTTACATAAATACAGTCCTAAAAAAGCTCCAAAAACAGCAAAAGGTGTTCCTAAAAGTACACTAAAAGGTAGTTTCCAACTTTCGTATTGGGCAGCCAATATCAAGAAAACAAACAAAATAGCCATGATAAAAACAGTTGCTCCTTTCCCTTCGGCTTGTTTTTCTTGATAACTCATGGCAGACCATTCGTATCCCATATCCGCAGGTAGCACTTTTTCGGCAGTTTCTTGCAACGCTTGACGTGCTTCGGCAGAAGTGTATCCTTCGGCGGGTGTACCACCAATTTCGGCGGCACGATACAAATTGAACCGAGTAGTAAACTCAGGACCGCTTTCTTTTTTTATAGTGGCAATACTTGAAATAGGAATCATGATATTGTCTCTATTTCGAACAAAAATTTTATTGATGTCTTCAGGATTTAAAGTAAAACTAGGAGCGGCCTGAATCAAAACTATATATTGCCGCCCAAATCTATTGAACTCGTTTACATACTGTCCTCCCAAACTGGCTCCAATGGCTAAATTTACATCGGAGAGGGACAGATTCAGCTCGGTTACTTTTTCGCGATCAATATCCAAACTAATTTGGGGAACATTGGGGTTAAAAGTCGTTCGGACACTTCCAATTTCGGGATGTTTCCTGGCTTCAGCCATAAATCGTTGGGCATTTTCAAATAAATATTGAGGTGATTTCCCTCCTTTATCTTGTAGCATTATAGTGAACCCTGCAGCATTTCCAATTCCAGAAATTGGCGGTGGTCCAAAAGCAAAAACCGTTGCTTCTGGAACGGCATAAACCAATTTTCCGTTTAGTTCTTTTATAATTTGAAATACATCTTGCTTACGTTCTTTCCATTCTTTTAGTGAAATAAAGAAAAAACCATTATTGGTAGCCATTGAGTTTTTCAACAAACTATATCCTGATACTGTTGTGTAATATTCAATTCCTTCTGTTTTTCCCAAAATGGCTTCAATTTTTTTACAAACCAACTCTGTACGATGCAATGAAGAAGCTCCAGGTAATTCTACATTGACAAACATGTATCCTTGATCTTCTTCAGGCACAAATCCTCCAGGAATTTTGCTGCCAAGTACTATAATGGCTCCCACAATTATGCCTATGAAAATAAAACTTCGAACGGTTTTCTTAATTAAAAAACCTGTAAAACCAGTGTATTTGCCTGTAAAAGCATCAAATTTTTTATTGAATGACTTAAAAAAACGTCCTAACCAGCCTTTCGCTTCTTGATTGGGTTTTAATAAAATTGAACACAAAGCTGGACTTAGCGTTAGTGCACTTATGGCTGAAAACACTACAGATATGGCTATCGTGATTGCAAATTGTTGGTACAAACGGCCTGTAATTCCTGGTGTCATAGCAACTGGAATAAAAACAGCTGTTAAAACTACAGCAATAGCGACAACTGGTCCAGAAACTTCTTTCATGGCACGATTGGTAGCTTCTCGTGGCGATAATCCGTGTTCAATATGATGCATTACAGCTTCGACCACGACAATAGCATCATCGACCACAATCCCGATTGCTAATACCAATCCTAACAATGACAATACGTTGACCGAAAAACCTAAAAGCGGGAACAGCATAAAAACTCCAATTAAGGAAACAGGTACGGTAAGCAAAGGAATAATTGTAGCTCTCCAATTTTGTAAGAAGATAAAAACCACTATGATTACTAAAATAATAGCTTCTAAAAGGGTATGCATAATTTCATTTATCCCTTCGGTGATTGCCAAAGTGGTGTCTAAAGAGGTAGCGTATTTTAGGTCTTGTGGAAACTTTTTACTCAATTCTTCCATTACACGTTTAGACTCGGCAGCTACTTCTAATGCATTGGATCCGGGCATTTGTTTTACACCGATAGTTCCTGCTGGTTTTCCATTTAAACCTCCTTTTGAAGCATAACTTTCTGTTCCTAATGCTACTGTGGCTACGTCTTTTAATCGTACTTGTTGATTGTCAATATTTGATTTCAAAATGATGTTTTCAAAATCGGCTATATCAATTAATCGGTCTTTTAAGGTAACATTATAAGTAAATTCGTTGCCCTCATTGGCTGGAGGCGCACCAAATTTTCCTCCGGGAGCAATCGAGTTTTGCTCCTTGATTGCATTCATAATGTCAGGAATGGTCAACTTATATTTGGCCAAAATGTCGGGTTTTACCCAAATTCGCATGGCATAATTACTTCCACCAAAAATCACTACTTCACCAACTCCTTTGATTCTTGATAGGGCGTCAACCATATTGATGTTGGCGTAGTTGGTTAAAAAATCAGAATCATAAGTGTTGTTTGGGGAATATACAGAGAACAAAAGTAGCGGCATCGACAAAGACTTCTTGGTCGTAACCCCTGTGTTTTTCACATCAACGGGTAGTGTTGAGGTTGCTGATGCCACGCGGTTTTGGGTTAGCATTGTCGCATTGTCCAAATCGGTTCCCATATCAAAAGTAACCGATAATGACATGCTTCCGTCTCCCGTATTGGTGGATTGCATATACAACATGTTCTCTACTCCATTTACTTTTTGTTCGATGGGAGTAGCAACTGCTTGTTCTACATTTAAAGCATTTGCACCTCTATAACTGGTCTGAATTTGTACTACTGGAGGCGCAATTTCTGGATACTGAGCAATTGGTGTGGAGAGTATGGATAATCCTCCAATTATAACCATAAAAATGGATAATACAATTGCAACGATGGGTCTTCTTACAAAAAAATTATCCATAACTATTTTGTTTTTTTATCTTCTGATGCATATGGAACTGGCATAACAACTGATCCGGGTTGAATAAATAAACTGCCTACAATGGCTACTTTATCTCCAACGTTTAGTCCTTTTGTAATTACCCAATCTTGTCCAACTTTGGATCCCACTTCAACAATACGAACTTGAATTTTATTCTCGTTATCAATGATTAATACTTGAAAAATCCCTTGCAATTCGGTAACCGCTTTTTGAGGAATAGCGATAGCTCCTTTTTGATTTTGAATCAAAGCTCTCACTTTCGAAAATTGTCCTGAGCGCAAATTGTTTTCTGGATTGGGGAAAGTCGTTTCAATAGTCATGGTTCCCGTTGTAGGATCTATTTTGGCGTCAGCAAAGTTTAAAACTCCTTTGTAAGGATGAACGCTTCCGTCTGATAATAAAAGCTCAATATCATTAGATTGATTGTCAGATGTAAGGCTTTTCTTTTTTCGATACTCTAAAAACTCCGCTTCGCTAATTGTAAAGCGAACTCTCACTTTTTCTAATTTTGAAACGGTATTTAGCTTAGATGAACTTCCCATTCTCGAAATATAATCTCCTACTCGGGCATGGCTTATTCCAATTATACCATCGATTGGAGAAACTATATTGCAATAGCTTCTTTCTAATTCTTGATTTCGTAAGGCTGCTTGAGTACTTTCATAATTAGATCGTGCAGCTTTGGCTTTTGCAACAGCGGCATCTAATTCTCTTTTACTAACCGCATTCATATCTGCCAAAGGGCGAATTCTTTTGAGTTCTTCCTCAGCATTGACAAGATTGCTTTGCGATGTAGCCACTTGCCCTTTTACTTGCTCCACTTTTGTTTCATATTCTAATGGATCAATGGTGTAAAGCAATTGTCCTTTTCGAACGCGTTGTCCTTCTTTGAAATGAATGCCTGTCAAAATCCCATCCACTCTTGCTGTTAAAACAATGTCTAAATCTCCAAAAGTTTGAGCCGCAAATTCCTTATAAATGGGAACATCTCTAGCTACTACGGTAATAAAAGGTGCCGGAATTGGTGGGGGTGCTTGCTTTTCTTCTTTTTTACACGAAGAACAAAAAGCCGAAAAAGCTATAACAAAAAACAATAGTTTACTATTTTTTAGCGCATTCATACATTGTTTTATTAAAATTAATACTAACAAAAATATTGATTTTTATTAAGACTACTAATCAAATTACAAAAAAAATACTCAATAAAACATCAATATTATTAAAATAAAATATAATTAACCGTCAGATTACGTAAAAGTTACGAATACTTTAATTATTCTCGTTAAGTTCAATTCTTGTTACTTTTTTTTTATTAAATTAGTGGATTCGATTATTCAATTTTCAACATCGTATTGCTCTAATTTTTTAAATGAAATCAGATTTTAATAAAAATTAAATTTGTAAATATGTCAAAATCAAGCAAAAAAGAATCTAATAACTTTGAGGATAAACTAATAAACTTAAATAATCTAAGCAAAAAAGAGCTAGTTCAAAGAGCAAAAACATTCTCTAAGCAATATTGGGTTGGTGATGGTGAGAATTTCAAACTCAATGATTACGAAACAAAAGCGAGTTTTAATTTGGGCGAAGAAGGAAAACCATTGGTGAATCAAACTTTGCAAATGGGTGTTGAAGCTTTGGCTGCTATGCAGGATGTATTATATGCTCAAGACAAATGGTCATTATTACTCATTTTTCAAGCAATGGATGCCGCTGGTAAAGATGGTGCTATCAAACATGTTATGTCTGGAGTAAACCCACAAGGATGTCAAGTTTCCTCGTTCAAAGCACCGAGTTCAGAGGAATTAGATCATGATTTTTTGTGGCGCTGTCAAAAGCATTTGCCAGAAAGAGGTCGAATCGGAATTTTTAATCGCTCTTATTATGAAGAAGTATTGGTAGTACGAGTTCACGAACAAATTTTGAAAGGCCAAAAACTTCCTGAAAAATTAGTTACCGAAGACATCTGGGAAGAACGTTTTCAGGACATTCGCAACTTCGAAAAATACTTATCCAGAAACGGCACTATTGTTCTCAAATTTTTTCTCAATGTCTCTAAAAATGAACAAAAAGAACGTTTTATAGAACGTGTAGACGATCCGGATAAAAACTGGAAATTTAGTGCTGCAGACGCCAAAGAGAGAGGTTATTGGGATGATTATATGTTTGCTTATGAGGAACTAATCAAAAATACTTCGACCAAAAAATCGCCTTGGTATGTTATTCCCGCTGATAACAAATCCTATGCCCGAATCGCTATAGCTTCTGCAATTATTCACGCATTGGATGAAATGGAATTGGAATATCCTAAAGTGGATGATGCCAAAAGAGCCGAATTAAAAGCAATCAAACAAACATTACTGGACGAGAAAGACTAATGCATTTTATTTAAATCAAACCATGCTCTCTAATTTTTTTCCTCCAGTACTCTGGCTAAAAGAATACAATACCAAAACTTTAAAAAGTGATTTTGTAGCAGGAATCACCTTAGCGGCGTATGGAATTCCAGTTTCGCTCGCATATGCAACTCTTGCAGGTTTACCGCCTCAATACGGAATCTATGGATATCTTATTGGTGGTTTGTTTTATGCTTTATTGGGCAGCAGTAAGCAATTAGCCATTGGCCCAACATCAGCAATTTCATTATTAATTGGAACAACAATTGCAGATATGGCGCACGGAGATATTCAGCGGTGGGCCGATATAGCTTCTCTAACTGCTCTTGTTTTTGCAGGAATGGCGATAGTGGCCTATATCTTGCGGCTGAGCGGTATTATCAATTTTATCAGTGAAACCGTTTTGGTTGGTTTTAAAGCTGGAGCTGCGTTGACTATTGGTTTAACTCAATTGCCCAAATTATTTGGTATTAAAGGTGGAGGTGAAAATTTTTTGGATCGCATTAGTTCTCTTATTCAACAGTTACCAGACACCAAAACTGCCGTATTTATATTTGGTATACTCACTATTTTCATTTTAATTTTTGGCGAAAAAAAAGCACCTGGTCGACCCATAGCCATTATTATTGTAGTCTTTTCGATTATACTCCTATCGACAACAACGCTTGGTATGCTAGGTTTCAAAACTGTTGGAGTTATACCATCTGGTTTGCCAGAATTTCATATACCTTCATTACAAATTCGAGACGTAGACGGCGTTCTTCCCTTAGCATTGGCTTGTTTTTTATTATCGTATATCGAAAGCGTTTCGGCCGGTAGAACATTGGCACAAAAAAACAAATACACCATTGACCCGCGTCAAGAATTACTCGCACTCGGAATCGCCAATGCTGCTGTAGCGTTCGGTCAAGGATATCCAGTGGCAGGAGGTTTGTCCCAATCTGCTGTAAACGATACAGCTGGAGCCAAAACACCTTTGTCTTTAATATTTGCGTCAGCAACCATAGCGATTTGCCTACTCTTTTTTACCGGATTTCTTCAAAATTTGCCCACAGTAGTTTTGGCCGCTATTGTCTTAGTAGCCATTAGAGGACTTTTTGACGTTGTAGAAATAAAACATCTTTATAAAATCAACAAACAGGAATTTTATGTTGCCATGATTGCATTTGTTGGAGTTCTTATTTGGGGAATTCTTACTGGTGTTTTATTGGCAGCCATCGTGACCTTGCTGTTAATGATAAAGGCAACCTCAAAACCAACAGTCGCTTTCTTGGGTAGAATTCCTGGTACTAAACGCTATACTGATATTTCCAGACATCCTGATAATGAACAAATTGAAGGCGTATTAATTGTTCGAATTGAATCGGCGATTTTGTATTTTAATTGCGAATTTATAAAAGAACAGTTATGGCTGAAAATTAATAGCGAATCAGACACCTTAAAAACGATAATCTTAGATCTTAATTCATCACCTCGCATAGATATTGCGGGAGCTCGTTTTTTGAAACAGCTTTTTATCGATTTGAAAGCCAAAAACATATACTTAAAAATTGCCGAAGCCCGTTCCGAAGTTCGCGATACCTGTCGGGCCGAAGGACTTGAAGTGCTACTGGGGCATATTAGTCGTTCGGTTTCGGTAGATGATTTAGTGGTTGAGGCAATTAGAATCAATGATAAAAAATCGTCCTAAATCTGTTTGATCCGTAATGTCCGTTGGGTAATTTTTGAAACACATTCTCATTCGATACTAGCCAAATCACAATATTCCGCTAATTAGCATCCTAAAATCCCAAAAGTTCACTAATTTTGCGCCCGATTTCAAATACGCATTTCCCAAATAATTGGAACCGTAAATTAAAATCATCTTATATTTTCTCAACTTAAATTAGTTTATAGCATGCAACTGTACAACACTTTAAGCGCAGAGGAAAGAGCCACTATGATTGACGATGCCGGAAAGCAACGTCTCACATTGTCTTTTTATGCCTACGCGCAAATTCAAAATCCAACACAATTTCGTAACGAATTATTTCTGGCTTGGAACCCGCTTGAGGTTTTAGGAAGAATTTATGTTGCCCATGAAGGAATCAATGCCCAATTATCACTTCCGGCAGATCATTTTTACGAATTCAAAAATACTATTGAACAATATGATTTCATGAAGGGAATCCGTTTGAACATTGCCGTTGAGCATGACGACCATTCCTTTTTGAAACTCACCGTAAAAGTCCGCGACAAAATTGTTGCCGATGGACTAGAAGATGATACTTTCGACGTCACCAATATCGGAATTCACCTAAAAGCAAAGGAATTCAATGAATTACTCGAAGATCCGAACACGATTTTGGTTGATATGCGCAACCATTACGAATCGGAAATTGGTCATTTTACCAAAGCCATCAGACCTGATGTGGATACCTTTCGCGAAAGCTTACCAATTATCGAAGAGCAATTAGCCGAACACAAACAAGACAAAAAACTGTTGATGTATTGCACGGGCGGAATTCGTTGCGAAAAAGCCAGCGCTTACTTCAAACACAAAGGTTTTGAAAATGTGTATCAACTCGAAGGTGGAATTATTGAATACACCCGTCAGGTTAAAGCCGAAGGACTGGAAAGTAAATTCATTGGTAAAAACTTTGTATTTGACCATCGCTTGGGCGAAAGAATTACAGACGATATCGTTTCGCAATGCCATCAATGTGGCGAACCTTGTGACGTACATACCAATTGCGCCAACGAAGGTTGTCATTTGCTTTTCATCCAGTGCGATTCTTGCAAAGAAAAAATGGAAGGCTGCTGCTCAACCGAATGTGTAACGGTTATTCATCTTCCGGAAGAAGAACAAAAAGCCATTCGAAGAGGGATTAAAAACGGAAATAAAATCTTCAAAAAAGGAAAATCAGAGGTCTTGACGTTCAAGAACAATCAAGATCTTTTGGCAAATGTTCCTAACCTTAGCGATTTAGTAAAATCAAAAACGGTTGTTAAAAAAGAACCAAAGATCAAAAAACAATACATTGGAAAAGGAACGCACTTTTTCCCAAAACCGAGTATTGCCCAGTTTTTGATTGAAGAAAACGAAATCAATATTGGCGACAAAATCCTAATTAAAGGGTCAACAACTGGTGAGCAACAATTGGTTATTGAAGAAATGTTTGTCAATGAAATTGCTTCCGCAAAAGCTGTTGCAGGAGACACTTGTACTTTCAAAGTGCCGTTTAGAATTAGGCTGTCTGACAAATTGTATAAAATAATTGGATAGTTCTTCCAAACATTCACCTTTCACCTTTGTCAAAGTTTGGAACTTTGACAAAGGTTTACATTCACCCATCACCTTTGTCAAAGTTTAAAACTTTGACAAAGGTTTATTTCACACAAAATGACAACAAACAACAAAATAGAATTAATGGCTCCTGCAGGAAACTTCGAGTCGTTACAAGCAGGATTAGACAACGGAGCGGACTCCGTTTACTTTGGTGTAGAACAATTGAACATGCGCGCTCGTGCCACTGTAAATTTCACGATGGAAGATTTACCAGAAATCGCCCGTCGTTGCGAAGCCAAAAATGTTAGAAGTTATTTAACGCTAAACACCATCATTTACGATCACGATTTATCGGTAGTAAAGACATTGTTGGCAAAAGCCAAAGAGGCGAATATAACGGCTGTAATCGCTTCGGATCAAGCTGTGATTGCTATGGCAAGGGGAATCGGAATGGAGGTACATATTTCGACCCAATTGAACGTTACGAATATTGAAACCATTCGGTTCTACAGTCTATTTGCCGATACAATGGTTTTGAGTCGAGAATTGAGTTTACGACAAGTAAAAAGCATTACTGCTCAAATCGAAAAAGAACAAATCAAAGGGCCTAACGGGAATTTGGTAGAAATTGAAATCTTTGGTCACGGTGCTTTGTGTATGGCAGTTTCCGGGAAATGTTATTTGAGTTTACATTCCAACAATTCCTCTGCAAACCGAGGCGCTTGTAAACAAAATTGCCGCAAGAAATACACGGTTATCGATCAGGAAACTGGTTTTGAAATCGAAGTGGACAACGAATATCTAATGTCGCCAAAAGATTTATGTACACTGGATTTTCTGGATCAAGTAATTGATTCCGGTATTCAAGTCCTTAAAATTGAAGGCCGCGGACGTGCTCCAGAATATGTGGCAACGGTTATCAAAACGTATCGTGAAGCGATTGATAGTTATTACGAAGGTACTTTCTCGAAAGAAAAAGTAACGGTTTGGATGGAAGCATTGAACACCGTTTACAATCGTGGTTTTTGGGCAGGATATTACCTTGGTCAAGAATTGGGAGAGTGGAGCGATGTTTCGGGATCGGTAGCGACGCAGAAGAAAGTGTATGTGGGGAAAGGAACTCATTTTTTTCCAAAAGCAGCCATTGGTCAATTCAAAATTGAAGCCTACGATATCAAAGTTGGCGACAAAATATTGGTGACGGGTCCAAGCACGGGAGCGCAGGAAATGATCATCGAAGAAATGTATGTGAATGACGTTACGGCCGAGAAAGCCACAAAAGGAGACGATTGTACTTTCAAACTGCCTTTCAGAATTCGTATGTCCGACAAATTATATAAAATAGTGGAAGCCTAATGGTTATTGTAACACTGCAAAGAGACAAATGTATTGGGTGCAATTATTGTGTAGAAATGGCACCCGTTCAATTCCAGATGTCTAAAAAAGACGGAAAATCGGTGTTGATTAAGAGTGTAAATGCCAAAGGGTTTTATACCTTGAAATCACCTGACCACACTATAGTCGAAAGTTGTGAATTGGCTGCTAAAGCCTGTCCTGTGAAAATTATTTCGGTGAAGGAAACGTAAAATTTTCTTTGCTGTAAATCTAAAAAAACCTATTCCGTTTTGAAATGGAATAGGTTTGTTTTTTTAGGCCTATAGCTCAATGTCATTAAGTTAAGGGTTTCTCACTACGCTTTTTCAAAATATAACTCTCGCAAAGACGCGAAGACGCAAAGAAATGGCTCTTAACTTTGCGTCTTTGCGAGAAAAAACAAAGCTTAACTTAATGACATTGGCCTGTAGCCAATTAATCAATAAATTACGTGGGTTTAACTATCAACTGATCACAATTAATTATTCCCAAAAATGCCTATTGTTTTCTTTTAGCCCTGACATAAGGGATAAACCTTGTGAGCCGGGGTTCGGCTCGCAAGTTTAGGAATAATGGCAGGAACGATGTATGTTAAAAATGCCCAATCATTCGCTCCTAATATTTTTTATCGCTTATTTTTAGCACTAATTTAGCTAATCTCAGTAATGGGTTCACTGCTGTTTTTCTTTTTTCGCATGGCATAATTTATTAGATATAAGCCAAATAATGTTACGCTTCCGCCAAAGACGATGGCAGTCGTTAATGGTTCACCAAAGATAAAAGAACCCAAAATAACCGCTACTATCGGATTGACATAGGCATACAAACTACTCAATTCTGTAGGTAGGTTTTGCAAAGCATAGATAAATGCAATAAAGGTTAAAACGGAACCAATGATTACCAAATAGGCAATGGATAACCATGAATTTAATGGAATTTCAGAAAGCGGAATGCTTGAACCCGTTGCTCCAACAAAAGCAAACAGGAAAATACTGGAGATAAACATTTGCAGTCCTAAGCTGAAATAGGGATTGAAACTAGCTGCTTTTTTCTTTGTGTACAAGGTTCCAAAAGCCCAAGTTATGGTTGCCGCTATCGAAAGTACGATTCCAAATTGAAAATCAGATTTTAAAAAATCGAGTAGGTGTTCATAAAAAATAACACAAACGCCACCAAAACAGATTATAATTCCTAAAACGGCTAATCTAGTGATTCTTTCGCCTTTAAAAAAGCTGATGAACACAATCCACAAAGGAACCATAGCGCCAATGATAGCGCCCAGTCCGCTACTGATGTATTTCACGCCCCAAGTGCTGAGTCCGTTGCTTAAAACAAAATTGAGCAAACTAAGAATAATAATGCTTTTCCATTGTTTTCCTTTAGGCCAAGGTGTTTTCTTCAAGAGGAAAAAAGTAAGATATAAGGAACCACCAATAAATTGTCTTATTCCTGCGAGTTGTAATGCGGGCATGTGTTTGACCCCTTCTTTGGAAGCCAGCCAAGTCGTTCCCCAAAAGAAACTTACCCAACACAAAGCCAAAAAGGGCAATCCGATAGCGTTAACTCTTGATTTAAAAGCGTTTTGTATTTTTGTTCTCAATTTATAAATTGGTTTTAATAAAGGAATAACCTAAAATTGTTTCTACTTTATCACTTAGAATCAGTTTGCCAACTGATGGTTTGGAGTGATCAAATTGAGGCAAAGGTAAACCTAATTCGGATGCTTTTTGAGTATAATATTTTTCTCTTGAGGGATGAAATGGACTAACACCGTTGAAGATTTCGTTCCAAGAATCGGTAGCTATTATTTTTAAGATGATCCCAATACAATCTTCTTGATGAATAAAGTTGATTGGGGTTTCTGGGTTTTCAATATTTACTTTTCCTGCCATAAACTTGGTTGGATTTCGGTCTTCTCCTATGAGCCCGCCAAAACGGAGAATGGTGGTTTTGAAATGGGGATTACTTTGCAAAAGCGATTCTACCTCTAGCAATTGTTTGCCACTTTCGGTATCGGGTTTTGGAGTGGTATTTTCTGAAATGGTTTGTTTGGCCTCACCGTAAACTGAAGTAGAACTTACAAAAAGTACGTTGGTAATCGTCGATTTTTCGATAAACGGAATTGTGTTTTTAATCTTGGAAACAAAGTTTTCTTTCTCTATACCGCGGAGTTTTGGCGGAATATCAATAATTAAAATTGATGAATCTTTTAGAAAATCAGTAAAGTCTCCAATTGGTTTGTCTTCTGAAAGAGCAATCAAAAAGGGTTTAATTTCTAATTTTTCTAATATTGCGAGTTTACTTTCGGATGTAGTGGAACCTTTCACTAAAAATTCATTTGCTAGTAAGTCTTCCGCCAAAGGCAAACCCAACCAACCGCAACCTAATATGCTTATTTGTGTCATTTTGTTTTTTTTGTTACCCATTATAAATCAAGAAAAAAACGCACTTTTTCTTTTCCCGTCCCGCCAATGCGATGGTAGAATTTAATCGCGCGCTCATTGAATTTTGGCGTTTGCCACTGTATGTTAATGCAATTTTCTGCTATTGCAATCTGTTTTAATTTTTCGATTAAGGCCTCACCAATCCCAAAACCGCGGGCTTCTTCTTCAAGAAACAAACAATCCATGTACATAAAAGTGGTGGCATCCCAAGTGGAGAAATCAAAAGTATAAGTGGCATAGCCAACGATTGTTTCATCGACTTGGACAACCAAACAAAATAATTTGGGTTGCTCAGCAAACAAGGCATTTTTAAGTCCATCTTCTTTTCCAATCGGATTAAAAGTGGCTCTTTCATATTCAGCATGTTTTTGACATAGTTGGACTACTGCATTCAAATCTTTTGGTTGGCAATCTCGAATTAAATAGTTCATTGCAGATTGATTTCGGTTTGTAAAAAGCCAATAAAATGGTTGAAATAGTCCGGATATTCCTTTTCAGTTCTAATAGCGATGAAATGTTTTCTTTTCAGTCCGTTTTTACCGATTTTGATGGCTTTTATGGAACTGTTTTTTAAATAAGGCTGCAACGCCCATTTTGCCATAGACATTATACCCATGTCAGCCTTAACCATTTCGATGGAGGCTTCGGTAAGAGGCAATGCGGTTATTTTTTTCGGCGTTATTTTTGCCGGAGCCAAAACCATTTGATGAATCGTAACTGTTTCCATCGGTAGCGAATGAATGATTAAATGTTCATTGGCAAAATCTTCGGGAACTACATATTTCTTATTGGTCCAAGGATGATTTTCAGATACAACCATCATGACTTCATCCTGAAAAAGTTCTAAGTATTTTATTCTGTCATCTTTGATCTGGTCGCTGACTATTCCAATGTCGATTATATTATCCAGCAGTTTTTGCAACGGATAATGGGTGGCTTCGGTAACAATTTTTAATTCGACATTTGGATACAAATGATGAAATTGCTTCAAAACCGAGGGCAACCAATGGTAACTCGAAAAGCATTCGGTGCTGATTCGTATTTCGCCAAATTCACCGAAAACCATTTGCTTAATTTGTAATTCTGTTTCCGAAAGTTTATCGAGAATCTCATTGGCAACTTCGTACAATTTCTCGCCAGCTTTGGTCAGAATTAGTTTTTTATTGGTTCTCAAAAAAATCTTCGTACCCAGCTGATATTCGGCTTCTTTGAGTTGGTGGCTCAAGGCCGATTGTGTCAAATGCAGTTTGTCAATCGCTTTGGTGATGCTCCCTTCTTCGACAATTGCTTTTATCAATCTTAAATGTCTGATTTCCATTTTTGAGAATTGTTTTCACAAAGGAACAAAATTTCTACTTGGATTTGCATGAAAAGAATTCATCTATCTCATGAATTCTTTTCGTTTTTATGATAAATTTAGTTGGCTTAATTTTGGATTGTCAATAACACTAAAAAACAAAATATTATGGATGCACAGGTAAAACATTATGAAAACAAACTAGCCTTCGAAATGGATCCATCGGATTTATTTGATGCGTTGAACAATGGAGAAAAAGTTATCGCTCTCGATGCCCGAAAAGCATTTGGATTTGAAGCGGAACATATTCCAAATGCGATTAACATTCCGCATCGCGAAATGAGTCCTGAAACCACTGCTGATTTAGATAGAGAAGTTTTGTATGTGACTTATTGTGATGGAATTGGTTGTAATGCATCTACAAAAGGCGCCTTGAATATGACCAAGTTGGGATTTAAAGTAAAAGAATTAATAGGCGGAATCGAATGGTGGAAATTTGACGGTTACGCAACTGAGGGAACGAGCGGGAAAAAAGACGGAGAGAAATTTGAGTGTGCTTGTTGATTGGAATGAAATTAACAGTTAGTTGTTATATTACCGAAAAATTCTGTAAACAAAAAAGAATTCATAACTTTACAAAAAGATTATATTTATGAGTTATACTGACAAAAATATTATAGAAAACTATTCAATGTTATTTGAAGGATTAAATTCATTAACAAAAATTGAATTAATTGAAAGTTTGACTAGATCTTTAAAAAGAGAAAAAACTTCCAAGAAAGATAGCTTTTTTGAATCTTTTGGAGCTTTCGGCTCCGAAAAACCAGCAGAAGAAATTATAAAAGAAATTAAATCCAGTAGAAAATTTAGAACCAAAGAAATTAAATTCTAATACAATATTTATTAGACACAAACATTTGTGTTTTCTTTTTAAGAGGAAAATTTAATTTAGATGAAATTATCAAACAAAAAGGAAAAGAGAACTGCTTCATCTCTGAAATAACAGTTTTTGAGCTTCGGTTCGGAGCTGAAAACAGTGAAAATTCAACAAAATCACATAAAGCTGTAGACTTATTTGTAAGCGGAATATCCATAATTCCAATCTACAGTTCCGTTAAAAAATATGCTAAGGAAAAAGTCCGTTTAAGAAAATTAGGAAAACCTATTAATGATGAATTTGACTTGTTAATTGGAGTAACTTCAGTAGTAAATAAATTGACATTAGTTACAGACAACACAAAAGATTTTGAGAATATAGACGGAATTAAAATGGAAAATTGGTTTCGAAAATAAATAGAACTGCTATAAACTTGAGTAAATTGTTTTCGATGCATTCCTTTTTTTGTTAGGCTTGATAGCAATCAGAATTTGTGACCGCATATTTTTTAAATTTTTAAATTTCTCAAAGGTCACAATTTGTAACCTTTGAGAAAAGTCTATTAGTATGTAATCACAATTTGTGACATCATCCCTTTTATCTCACCCTTAAACTATCCTTGACCACTTTCAAACTATCTGCCACTTCTGGTTTTATTAAAACTGGATTCGCAATAGGCGCAATGTATTTCAGAGTTCGCTTAATTTTTTGCGTAATAACTACCGCATTATTCAATACAAAAGGAGTTGGCATCATCCAATCTTCTCTTGGAGTCATTGAAAAAATTGGATTGACCATCAAATCAAAAGAACTTTCCATAACATCCATATTGAGAATCGTTGCTCTGTTTATGGTAAATTGCAAAACAAGTGGTTCATTGTTGACTACATAATAGCTCAATAATTTTTTGCCTTTTCGTTCCAATTCGGTTCCTTTTTGCCCCAAAGTACTTACTCCATTGGCTTTGAAATTGAAAAATGTCATAATTTCATCAGCAAAAATATCATAGCGATTTACCTTTCGGTTTGGAGTGATTTGAATTTTTAAATACCTTTTGAAACCCACTATGCTATCTTGTAAAAAAGTAATCGTTGGTTTGGCAATTCCTTTGTTTGGCGCTTCAGCAGCATAGGTGAACTCCGAATTGTATTTGCTAAACAACTTCAAATTATTCAAGGTCTTCGCACTTTTCGGGTTTTCACCCAAATAACCTTTTGTCCAAGAATCGAGATTAGTATCATAAGTTACCCAATAGGCTTTATTCGTGTCTCCATTATACAAATACACCAAACTATTGGATTTGGCCTCCCCCAATTCGTAACCCGAATGGTATTGTGCTTTGCCCAAAAAGGCAATTGCTAGTAAAAAGAACAATAAAGACCAGCTTCCTTTTTTGGTAAAAGCACCAAAAATTGGCAACAACAAGGCAAATGCCAAAACGGTCAAAATTGCACTTCCGAATAACACTTTCAATCCCAAACCTACTGGAAACATTTGAATAAATGGAGCAATAATGAGCAACGCTGGAATTCCACAGATGAGGTTTACAATCCAATTGGATCTTTGGCTAAAGACAAAAACTGCAAAAGCAACCAACCCAAAATATACTGGAATAATCAAAAACCCTGCACCGCGTAAACTATTGGCCAGAAAACCATTCAGCACAATCCAAAACACTAGTGGAATCACATAATGGTTCATCGTTACTTTTGGTTTGGAAGCAATTTGATAAAAGAAAAAGCAAATGGAAAGGCTCAATAATACAAAAGCAGCAATGTAATCGTGACCATTGTATGTAAAGCCATTGAGTAAATCATTGTATTGTGGATTCAACAACAATAATCCTTGCCATCCATAATACGTGATCAATCCGGTAAAAAGCAAAGCACCCAAAAACGGAAAGAAGCCTTTCATAATATCATTCAACTTTAGCATTCTTTTGGCTTTGCCCAGAAATACTAAAATCAGTAGTAAACCAGCAGCGATCAGTGTCATTGGTAGCACCCAGTCAAAAGGATAACTGATAAACGTAAACGGAATCGTGAAATACACATCATCGGTTGTCGAAGTTGTCGCATTCAAGTCGGCATTCGAGAAATAATTCAACAATGGCATCAAATAAGAACCTTGGTGTTTCAAGGTGCTTTTGTCCAAATGTGCCACATCATCTTGAGCAGTATGATAATTAAAATGGTCGTCGATAAAAGCAAAATTAAATCCTTGTATGTCACCTTGCTCTCTAAAAACCGTTAAGTCGGTATCATTCGGTAACATTTTGTAAATGCTGTACATCAATGAATTCGAAACGGGATAGGTAGCGCCTGCTTTGGCAAATTCTTTGACCAAACCTGCATTTCCTTTGTTGGTTTCCATCAGCATATAACTCGGTCCCGAAGAACCTCGGGCTTCAAAGTTTAATACCAATCCAACTTCCTTAGCCCATTGGTGTTGGGTCACGAAAAGCGCGGCACCATTCAATCCCAATTCTTCTGCATCGGTAAAAAGAATTATGATGTCGTTTTGGTGTTTGGTTTTGGCATTCAAAAAGGCACGAACGCCTTCCAGAATAGTCGCTACGCCCGACGCATCGTCACTCGCTCCGTGCGAAACCGAATGTGGTGCACTGTCATAATGTGAGAGCAGGAGCAATGCTTTGGTATTTTTAGTGCCTTCGATGCGGCACATTATGTTTTTGGATTTTACTAAATTCCCCCAATCGCTCAGCGTAAAGCCTTCTTGAACCGTTGTTTCCAGCCCCAGTTTTTGCAATTCTTTGATGATGTAGTTGGCCACAACTTCATGGTTTTTGGTACCTACATAATGCGGTTGTTTCGCAATCGCATTGATGTGTTCCAAGGCTCTGCTAGTTGAAAACTCCGTAACTTTTTTGTCCTCATTTGGTGACCACGAAGGCATAAGGGTTGCAAATAAAAACCCCAAAATCCCAAGGATGATGACAACAGTTATAATAGAGGAATAATTCTTTTTCATTATTTGTAGGTATTAAATATCTTTTTTAACGAGCATATAAAAATCATTGTCCAAAACCATATAGCCTTGGTCATACAGGAAATAGTAGGTATTACCCGTTTTGGTATTCAAAACATTGGTAAAAAACTCAAAATCAAAACCCTTGCTCATCAACTTGGCACGAGTCGTTTTCGATTTTCCCTCCACATTCAGTTCCGACAAAATTCGGTAATTTTTGCGCAATTTGTTGTTGATATTGCGCATATAATTCGTACTATCCTTATTTATTTTGTTATTGTAGGCATTCCGGCAACCATCGCTGCAGAATTTTTTGTCTTCACGACCTACAATGGGATCTCCACATTCGAGGCAGGTTTTCATAATTTTATTTTTTAAGGCTATTATTTTTAAATCAATCCGGAAAAATGCTTACCATATAAGTCATATAAGTTTAAATAAAAAATAAGCTCGTTAATAGATTGGGAAAAGAGAATATAAGCTGGAAACCATCTTTGTTAAGTTTCGTTCTTATCCTTAAATGAACTTTTAATTTCACTCTATTTGTATTTAAATTAAGAAATTATATGACTTATATGTTTAAAATTAATTTCGAATATAATCTCAATTTTTAATCTTTTTTATTTCATACAAGTCGGTTCTTCTGTCTTTTAGGATTCTCACGCTTCCATGTTCGTGCAATTCTTTCAGCAATCTCAAATCGACATCAACAATCAAAGTCATTTCGGTATTCGGAGTAGCTTCGGCTTTGATTCCATTGCTTGGAAACGCAAAATCCGAAGGCGTAAAAACCGCCGCTTGTGCATATTGTATATCCATATTATTTACTTTAGGCAAATTTCCCACACAACCTGCAATAGCAACATAACATTCGTTTTCTATTGCTCGTGCTTGCGCGCAATGTTTTACCCGGATGTAGGCGTTTTGGGTATCGGTCAAGAAAGGCACAAATAGAATATTCATGCCTTCATCGGCCATAATTCTCGCCACTTCGGGAAACTCGACATCATAACAAATCATAATTCCAATTTTGCCACAATCGGTGTCAAAAGTCTTAATTTCGGATCCGCCTTTCATTCCCCAATGTTGCGCTTCGTTTGGAGTAATGTGAATTTTGGTATACATTTCAAAGGTTCCATCTCTTTTACATAGAAACCCAACATTATACAAATCCCCATTTTCCAGATACGGCATACTTCCCGAAATAATATTGATATTATACGAAATAGCCAGTTCCTGAAACCGTTTCCGAATGGGTTCTGAGTGTTTGGCCAATTCTCGAATCGCTTCCGCTTCGGTCAAATGGTTGTAATCGGCCATTAAAGGTGCAATGAATAATTCGGGAAACACCGCAAAATCACAAGTATAGCCCGAAACCACATCAATAAAGAACTCCGATTGTTCAAATAACGCTTCGAGATTACCCAGTAAACGCATTTGCCATTGAATTAGCCCTAGCCGAATCACATTTTTCTCCGTATTTATCAGTCTTGGACTTTCGTCAAAATAGATGTTGTTCCATTCCAGCAAAACAGCAAATTCTTTGGAGTCTTCATCACCCTCTAAATAATTTTTTATGATTCGAAGCACATGAAAATCATTACTCAACTGAAACGAAAGCACCGGATCGTGCAATTGTTTGCTTTTTACTTTCTCAATGTATTTTTTGGGCGTCATTTTATCGGCATGTTGACCATAACTCGGAATCCGGCCGGCAAAAACAATCGCTTTGAGGTTCAACTGTTCGCACAATTCTTTGCGGGCATCATACAAACGCCTGCCCAAACGCAAACCACGATAACTGGGATGGATAAAAACATCGATTCCGTACAATATTTCCCCATTCGGGTTGTGAGTCGAAAACGTATAATCGCCAATTATTTGCAAATAATTATGGTTTTTATCAACTCGTTTTTCGTCGACAATCAGTGATAGAGCAGAACCCACCACTTTTCCGTCGACCAAAATAACCAATTGTCCTTCGGGAAAAACACTCAATAACTTTTCAATATCATTGGCGCGCCAATAGGAATCGGCCATTTCTGGATACGATTCCACCATTGAGTTTTTGAGTTGTTTGTAATCCTCAAAAGCTAAATTCCGCAATTCTACTTTTTTTATTTTGGCCTGCATAATGGAGAATTTTAGGTGAATAATTAGTTAAAAGCAACATCATTTTATTTTTTGGAGCCAATCAATAGGCTTTATTTGTAGGCATGGGTTCCTGCTTTTTGTTTCAATCTTTTTTGTCTCGAAAAAGACGAGACAAAAAAGGATTTTCACTGCAATCAGGGCTAGTCAGGATTTATGGTTTTGTTTTTGTTTTCCATCCTAACACTTTTAAAATTAGCCAGAGATAATACGGATGAAACGGATTAGCATAGATTTTTAATTTCAAACTTTCCAAACACTAATCATGGTATACGCTCGATTTTTTATCCGTGTAGAATCCGTTTAATCTGTCCCGATAGCTATCGGGCAATGTCATTAAGTTAAGCTTTTTTTCTCGCCAAGACGCAAAGGCGCAAAGTTAAGAGTCGATTTCTTGGCGTCTTCGCGTCTTTGCGAGAGTTATATTTTGAAAAAGCGTAGTGAGAAACCCTTAACTTAATGACATTGAGCTATCGGGTTCTGTGGCCTAATCTCAGTTGCTAAATCAGGAGGCAATTCAAGATTTGTAAATTTTTATTTTTTGCCAACTCCCAAATATACTCAAAATTTTCCATTTACAAACGGTTACAAATATTTACAACCGAAAGTAAGCAGTTAGCAACCGAATAATATTTTGAGGCTGTCGCATCTTTGCCCTGTCGAAATGATACAGAGCAATAACAATAGCAATGTCAATTTCAAAAAACTATCATATACACACTAATATTTAAATTTTACACGCCATGAAAAACAGAGTGCAATTAATCGGAAACGTAGGAAACGACCCAATCATCAAATCTTTTGAAGGAGGAAAAAAATTAGCCAGTTTGACTATCGCTACCAATGACAGTTACAAAAACGACAAAGGAGAACGCGTTGAACAAACGGAATGGCACACGGTAGTCGCTTGGGGAAAAACGGCCGAGATTATCGAAAAATTTGTGACCAAAGGAAAACAAATTGCCGTTGAAGGCAAACTAACCCACAGAAGCTACGACGACAAAAACGGTGAAAAACGTTATATCACCGAAGTGGTTGTAAACGAAATTATGTTACTAGGGAAATAAAACCCAAAAAATAAGTTCTAGAAATAAATCTTTGAGGATTGTTTATAAAAAAAGAATTCTGTTTTAAAATTTACTTTTATTCAACAGTAGGCATTTAAAAACAGTTTGACAATCCTTCAAAAAGAAACATTCATTTTCCAAAAAGAGTCTCCAATGGACTGCGCTAAAAGGATTATACTTTTTGGCTGCAGTTTAGAAAGAGACTCTTTTTTTAGTTCAAAATAGTTTTATGAGATTTAATCTTTTCTTATCTATGAAAATGACATCTTTAAAAAACATTTAAAATTACGTTTAAGCTTGTCAATCAATCATATTCTTTTACCCCGATTCTGCATCAGATTTTGTTATGAAGTTGGATTAACCAATAAAAACAAGTGCTGAAGGACTATTTTAATGAAGAAAACGAAGTTCAGTGAATGCCAAAATAAATAATAACCAATGTACTATTACTTCTGTCTTTCGATTTTAAAATAGCAATAAATACCTGGATTTGAAATAGAATCCAGTTTTTGTAGATTTCTAATCCCAAATCAGAGTTTAATATAAATTTATGATTTTTAGCCTTTTTTACCCCTTGTAACATAAACCAAAAAAATACTATCTTTACCCATTAAACGTAATACGAACTTAAATTGCTTCAATAGCAATACTACATATATCATTATGGCATGTACAAGTTGTTCAACTTCAGATGGTGGCGCACCAAAGGGTTGTAAAAATAATGGGACTTGCGGCACCGATAGCTGCAATAAATTAACGGTTTTTGATTGGCTTTCGAACATGAGTTTACCCAACGGAGAAGCTCCATTTGATTGTGTTGAAGTACGATTCAAAAACGGAAGAAAAGAGTTTTATCGCAACACTGATAAATTGACTTTGAGTATGGGAGATATAGTAGCAACTGTTGCTTCTCCAGGACACGATATTGGAATTGTGACACTTACAGGCGAATTGGTAAAAATTCAAATGAAGAAAAAAGGAGTCAATCATTTAAGCAACGAAGTACCTAAAGTGTACCGAAAAGCTACTCAAAAAGACATCGATATTTGGACCGTAGCCAGAAATAAGGAAGAACCAATGAAAGTGCGTGCACGAGAATTGGCGATTGCCCAAAAACTGGAAATGAAAATTTCAGACATTGAATTTCAAGGCGATGGTTCCAAAGCTACTTTCTACTATACTGCCAATGACAGAGTCGATTTTAGACTTTTAATCAAAGATTTTGCAAAAGAATTCAGTACCAGAGTCGAAATGAAACAAGTGGGTTTTCGTCAAGAGGCAGCTCGTTTAGGCGGAATAGGTTCGTGTGGTAGAGAATTGTGTTGCTCGACTTGGCTAACGGATTTTAGAAGTGTTAACACCTCTGCAGCTCGCTATCAACAATTGTCTTTAAACCCTCAAAAACTGGCTGGTCAGTGTGGCAAATTGAAGTGTTGTTTGAATTACGAATTGGACACTTATATGGATGCTTTAAAAGATTTTCCTGAATTTGACACCAAATTGGTTACCGAAAAAGGAGATGCCATTTGTCAGAAGCAAGATATTTTCAAAGGTTTAATGTGGTTTGCGTATACTAATAATTTTGCAAATTGGCACATTTTAAAAATTGATCAGGTCAAAGAAATTATAGCTGAAAACAAGTTAAAAAACAAAGTTTCATCGCTAGAAGATTATGCAATTGAAGTAGTTGCAGAACCAGAGCAAAACTTTAATAATGCGATGGGTCAGGAAAGTTTGACACGTTTTGACCAACCCAAAAGAAAGAAAAAACCAAACAAAAAACCTAGAGTAGCTGGTGAAAATGTAATTCTTTCTAACAATGCTAGCAAACCGACTATTCAAAAATCAAACCCTCCGATAAAATCAAATCCTGGGACAAAGATTAATCCTGTGTCAAAGGTAAATTCTATTATTAAAGAAAATCCTGCAAAAGAAAATCCTGCAAAAGAAAATCCTAATGGTAATAACCCAAATAGGAACAATAATCGCAACAAAAACAACAATCGCAAAAAGTCGAACAACAATCGGCCCGCAAACACTGAGAACAAATCAGACGAACCTAGAAAACCCATAATTATTAAAAAAAATGAGAATAAAGAATAGTATTTTACTGGTTTTTGTAACAATACTCCTTTTTTCATGTGACAAAAAAAGAGTTTTTGATGAATATAAATCGGTAGGAAGTGCCTGGAATAAAGACAGTATTGTTACGTTTGATTTGCCAGTTTTAGATGCTACAAAACGATATGATTTATTTGTGAATTTAAGAGACAACAGCAATTACAAATACAACAATTTGTTTTTAATTGTTTCCTTAGAAAGTCCAAACGGATACACCAAAGTGGATACTTTAGAATATCAAATGGCCAATCCAGACGGAACTTTGTTAGGCAATGGATTTACTGATATTAAAGAAAGTAAATTGTATTACAAAGAAAATGTGCGTTTTAGAGGAAAATATAAAGTGCACATCAAACAAGCAGTACGAGAAAACGGAAAAGTACCTGGTGTTGCTTTTTTAGACGGAATTACCGAAGTAGGTTTTAGAATAGAAAACAAAGAATAGATCACGATTATGGCTATTAAAAAAAATAACGGACAGTCAAAAGGCATCGAAAAAGATGTTAAATATTATTCCAAGAAATTTTGGAAAATTTTCTTTTATGGATTAGGTAGTATTGCCTTGTTTTTCCTTTTTGCATCATGGGGGCTTTTTGGTTCCATGCCCTCTTTTGAGGATTTAGAAAATCCAGATTCTAATTTGGCTACCGAAATTATTTCTTCTGATGGAGTGGTATTGGGTAAATATTTTAAGCAAAATCGTTCGGCATTAAAATATTCTGATCTACCCAAAAACTTGGTTCAAGCACTAGTTGCAACAGAAGACGCTCGTTTTTATGAACATTCGGGTATTGATGGCAGAGGAACTTTAAGAGCCATTGCCAGTTTAGGAACCAGCGGTGGAGCCAGTACTTTATCTCAACAACTTGCCAAACAATTATTTCATGGTGAAGGTTCTAAATTTTTGCCTTTTAGAATTGTACAAAAAATAAAAGAATGGATCATTGCCATTCGATTGGAAAGACAATATACCAAAAATGAAATCATCGCCATGTACTGTAATGTATATGATTTTGGTAATTACTCAGTAGGAGTTAGCTCAGCAGCAAAAACGTATTTCTCCAAAGAACCCAAAGATTTAACCATAGACGAATCTGCTATTTTAGTGGGAATGTTTAAAAACTCTGGACTTTATAATCCTGTAAAAAATCCTGTTGGCGTAAAAAACCGTAGAAATGTGGTGCTTTCGCAAATGGAAAAAGCAAATATTATTACCGAAGATCAAAAACATCAATTGCAAAGTTTGCCTATTACTTTGAAATTTAAATTGGAAAGCCATAGAGAAGGAACCGCAACTTATTTTAGAGAATACCTTCGTGATTATATGAAAAAATGGGTGGAAGACAACAAGAAACCTGACGGATCAGATTACGATATTTACAAAGATGGTCTTAAAATCTATACCACTATTGATTCAAGAATGCAAGCGTATGCCGAAGAAGCTGTTGCTGCTCACATGGCTAATATGCAAGAGGAATTTTTCATTCAAAATAAAGACAATAAAAACGCTCCTTTTGTAAACATTTCGGAAGCAGAAACGCAACGTATTATCAATCAAGCCATGAAATCTTCCCATAGATGGAGTGCATTGAAGGAGCAAGACAAAAGTGATGATGAAATTATCAAAACCTTTAGTGAAAAAACAAAAATGACCGTTTTTACTTGGAAAGGGGAAAGGGATACAATTATGACTCCACTGGATTCCATTCGCTATTACAAACACTTTTTGCAATCGGGAGTAATGTCAATGGAGCCACAAACTGGAAATATAAAAGTTTGGGTCGGTGGAATTAATTACAAATATTTTCAATACGATCACGTAGGCCAAGGAGCCAGACAAGTAGGTTCTACTTTTAAACCCTTTGTATATGCTACGGCAATCGAACAATTAAACATGTCTCCTTGTGACTCTATTCTTGACGGACCATTTATGATACGAAAAGGGCGTCATCATGTTACCGAAGATTGGGAACCTAGAAACTCAGATAACAAATACCGTGGAATGGTAACGCTAAAACAAGCTTTGGCACAATCCATAAATACCATATCTGCGAAATTAATCGACAAAGTTAGTCCAGAAGCGGTAATCGAACTTACACATAAATTAGGTGTAAAATCCGAAATAATCAATCAGCCTTCTATTGCTTTGGGAGCAGTTGAAATTACGGTAGAAGATATGGTTGCAGCCTTTAGTACTTTCGCCAATCAAGGCGTGTACACCAAACCTCAATTTTTATCGAAAATAGAAAACAAAAGTGGTGAGGTTATCTACGAACCAATTCCAGAATCTCATGATGTTTTGAATAAAGATATTGCTTTTGCGGTTATAAAACTTTTAGAAGGAGTTACCGAAACAGGTTCTGGGGCAAGACTTAGAACTCAAGGTGGCGGTAGTGGTGACAATCGCTGGACCGGTTATCCATACATGTTTACCAACCCAATTGCCGGAAAAACAGGAACTTCACAAAATCAATCTGATGGATGGTTTATGGGAATGGTTCCCAATCTAGTTACAGGTGTTTGGGTAGGTTGTGAAGACCGTTCAGCACATTTCAAAAGTCTTACTTACGGACAAGGTGCTGCAGAAGCATTACCTATATGGGGTTACTATATGAAAAAATGTTATGAAGACAAAACTTTAAATATATCCAAAGAACCATTTGAAAGACCAGCCAATCTTTCTATAAAAGTAGATTGTTACACGCGTAGAGCTTCAACAGTAATAGACACAACTGCTACACCAGAACAAGACACAGAGGAATTTGCTTTGTAAAAAATAGTAGGGCGTGACAGCAATAAAAAAAGGGACTAACTCAGCATAACGTGCTAGTTGTCCCTTTTTTTATTGCGGTCGGGCTATCTGGGCTACTTCGGTAGCTTCCGTCTATCCCTCACGCACAATGTTATTAAGTTAAGGATTTCTCACTACGCTTTTTCATAATACAACTCTCGCAAAGAAGTGAAGACGCAAAGAAATAGGCTCTAAACTTTGCGCCTTTGCGTCTTGGCGAGAAATAAAAGCTTAACTTAATGAGTTTTTTTAGTACTTGAGAGCTACTAGAGTTCTCTTATTATGTGATTCCTCGTGCCTCGGAATGACAAAAAGCGATAATTTAGATATCCAATATCGCGTTAGTTTGTCATCTCGACGAAGGAGAGATCACACAAGTTACTCGGCAATCCTAGTAAAATCAGCACTATTTTCTTAACTTAATGACATTGCCGTCTATACCTCACGCAAATGCTGGAAACTAACAAAATTTCGAATTCCAAATCAATACGAATCTTTTACTAAATTCACTTTATAGATTCATTATATACAATTGAAGTAGTTTTTTTAATGCTTTAAATAATAATCTTTCATAGAAAATCAAAAAATACCTAACTTTACAATCAATTAAGAAATCGATATAGTTCTAAACAAAACAATATGATTAACAAAAAAGTAAATACCGTTCAAGAAGCCCTTCAAGGAATAGAAAATGGAATGACCCTTATGCTTGGTGGTTTTGGATTGTGTGGCATTCCCGAAAATTCCATAGCCGAATTAGTTCAACAGGAAACGACAAACCTTACTTGTATTTCTAACAATGCAGGAGTAGATGATTTTGGACTTGGTTTGCTTTTACAAAAAAAACAAATCAAAAAAATGATTTCTTCCTATGTTGGAGAAAATGCCGAATTCGAACGTCAAATGCTTTCTGGTGAACTCGAAGTAGACCTTATCCCACAAGGAACTTTGGCCGAAAGATGTCGTGCGGCTCAAGCAGGTATTCCCGCCTTTTTCACTCCCGCAGGTTACGGAACCGAAGTGGCCGAAGGCAAGGAAGTTCGTGAATTTAATGGTAAAATGCATATTATGGAACACGCTTTCAAAGCTGATTTTGCAATTGTGAAAGCTTGGAAAGGGGATACTGCGGGAAATCTTATTTTCAAAGGAACGGCCAGAAATTTTAATCCTTGCATGTGTGGCGCTGCCAAAATCACGGTGGCTGAAGTAGAAGAATTGGTCGAAGCAGGAACTTTGGATCCCAATCAAATTCACATTCCTGGAATTTTTGTGCAACGTATTTTTAAAGGTGAAAAGTATGAAAAGCGTATTGAACAAAGAACGACTCGGAAAAGAGAATAAATTTTTAGATTTTGAAATTAGAAAATAGTGTCTTCACAGCGCTATAATTTTAGATTTTTTTACTTCTTAAATAATAAAAAATGGCATTAGATAAAATAGGAATTGCAAAACGTATTGCACAAGAATTAAAAGACCGTTATTTCGTGAATCTAGGCATCGGAATACCAACTTTGGTAGCTAATTATATTCCGAAAGGAATTGATGTCGAATTTCAAAGCGAAAATGGTGTTCTAGGCATGGGGCCTTTTCCTTTTGAAGGAGACGAAGATGCCGATATTATCAATGCCGGAAAACAAACCATTACGACTCTGCCAGGAGCTTCTTTTTTTGACTCCGCTACCAGTTTCGGAATGATTCGCGGGCAACACGTCGATTTGACCATACTCGGCGCCATGGAAGTTTCTGAGAATGGCGATATTGCCAACTGGAAAATCCCTGGAAAAATGGTGAAAGGAATGGGTGGGGCGATGGATCTTGTGGCTTCTGCCGAAAATATTATCGTGGCTATGATGCATGTTAACAAAGCAGGAGAATCCAAAATTTTAAAAAAATGCACTTTACCTTTAACGGGCGTGGGCTGCGTAAAAAAAATAGTGACTGAATTGGCCGTCTTAGAAATCACTCCCAAAGGTTTCAAATTATTAGAACGAGCACCGGGCGTAAGTGTAGAACATATTATCGCAGCTACCGAAGCTGATTTAATTGTAGAAGGAGATATTCCAGAAATGATGATTTACTAATTTTAACATATTTTTTGTAATGTTATGATTTTCAACTAAATTTGTTAAAAACCAACAAAACAAATAAATATGAAAAATTTAAATTTATTAGCAATCGCGTTTTTAGTTTCGGTAAGTATGATGGCTCAAAAGAGAGGCTCCGTTGCACTAGATATTTATGGTAGTTACGTTTTTTCTGATCGTGTAGATTTTGATGGAGGATACACAACTATTGGAGATGGTTTACAATATGGTGCAGGTTTAGAATTTTTTACACATAGATCAAATTCTGTAGAGATCAAATACTTAAGAATTGATACTTCAATGCCACTCTATTATTTGGGTTCCAATAGAAGCAGCGGTAATGACAATGGTGCTATTAACTATATTTTACTAAGTGGAAACCATTATTTTGAAAACGGAGGAAATGCAGTGCCATATCTAGGTGGTGGAATTGGAATTGGAATTTTAGAAACACCAAATCAAGGAAGTGACAACAATTTTGCTTGGGAAATTAAAGGTGGAGTCAAATTCAAAACGGCTTCCGTAGTTTCTTTAAGTCTCCAAGCTACATTGCAATCTATGGTTATTCATACAGGATATGACACCTATTGGAATGGTTGGTATGGACCAGTTCAAGTGGCTACTTATGTTAATTCTTTTCAATTTGGATTAGGTGCAGTGCTTGGGTTTAACTTTAAATAATATTAAAAAATTATGCGTATCCGTGACTAATACCAAAACGAAAAAGTTAACCACAGATTAAAAAAAGATTTAGACGTATTTCTTTAATAATGCTTATAAAATCTGTGAAAATTAGTGTAATCAGTGGCGAAAAAATACTTCTGGTGCACTTTGCAGACAGTCCTAAGAAAATAAAAAAATCAGTCAAAAGCAACTCTCATATGGGTTGCTTTTTTTGTCAAAAAGATAATTATATTGACGGTATAGATTGTAGAAAAAATATGTATGTTGCTAATATACAGTAAAATAAAAATTTAAAATACATTTTATATTCAAAAAATATCCCTAATTTTGGTCACCCCATTTTTCAACAAGGATTATTCATTTCTTAAATAATATCTCCATGAAAAATACAATACTTCAAAAGGGTTTCATTTCCATCATTTTATTCTTTTCTACATTTATATTAATTGCACAAGAAGGCGATAAAAATGTATTAAAAAAAACCACCAACGAAAAAGGGATTCCCACCTTGATTACCTTTAATTCCAAATCGACTTATAAAACTGGAGATTACCAACAACTTTTTAAAGATCAATTGGGAATAAAAGACAATTCCAATTTTGCAAAAATCAAATCGGAAACTGACAAATTAGGAGTTTCCCACGAAAAATTCCAATTGTTCCATAATGGTATAAAAGTAGAATTTGCTACTTACACCTTGCATTCTTCAGCAGGGAAGATCAATTCAATGAATGGAGAATTTTATAAAACTGATTTGTTGAATGCCATTCCGACTTTATCAGCAGGCCAAGCTTTTAATAAAGCATTGCAACAAATTAATGCCAAAAAATACCTTTGGGAAATCCCAGAAGATGCCAAAATGTTCAACTATAGAAAACCAATTGGAGAATTGGTTTGGCTTCCAATTTTAGATGGAGATGATTCCAGTTCGAAAGACACTCCTTTGCGACTAGCCTATAAATTTGATATTTATGCTACGAAACCAGTAAGTCGTGGCGACATTTATATCGATGCCATAACTGGCGAAACACTGTTTTATAATGCAACCATAAAACATCTTGGTGAATACAGTCACGGCAAAAATAATGCTGTAATTTCTAATCAAACAAAAACAATTGTCGCTGCCAATGCCGATACGCGTTATTCGGGCTCACAAACTATTCAAACTACTTTAAGTGGAGCAAATTATATCCTAGCCGATGCCACAAGAGGAAATGGAATCAATACTTATAATATGCTGAAAGGCACCAATTACAATAATGCCGTCAATTTTACTGATGCTGATAATAACTGGACAACGGCCGAATATAATAATGCCAACAAAGATAATGGCGCTTTTGATGCCCATTGGGGAGCCGAAAAAACATACGATTATTGGTCTACGGTGCACGGTCGTAATAGTTTTGATAATGCGGGTGCTATCATAAAAAGTTATGTTCATTATGATGTGGCCTATGACAATGCGTATTGGAACGGATCTGTAATGACCTACGGAGATGGTAGCGGAACCAACTTTGATATTTTAACTTCTCTTGATGTTGCTGGGCACGAAATTGGACATGCTGTCTGCGAAAAAACAGCCAACTTAGCCTATCAAAAAGAGTCTGGCGCAATGAATGAAGGGTTGTCGGATATTTGGGGAGCTTGTATAGAATATTTTGCAGCACCAACCAAATCGACTTGGTTAATAGGGGAGGATATCGAAAAAAGAGCAGGGCATTTGTCATTGCGTTCGATGAGCAACCCAAAAGCAGAAGGACAACCTGATACGTATGGGGGAACCAACTGGAAAAACCCAAACTGTGGATTTCCTTTTAGTTTCAATGACTATTGTGGCGTGCACACAAACAGTGGCGTTTTAAATCATTGGTTTTATATCCTATCCGTAGGTAAATCGGGAACAAACGACAAAGGAAACAGCTATTCTGTAACAGGAATTACAATAGACAAAGCTGCTAAAATAACCTATAGACTGGAAAGCATTTATCTTACAGCCAATTCCACGTATGCAGATGCAAGAACTTATGGAATACAATCGGCTACAGATCTTTATGGCGCAGGATCCGCTGAGGTTATTGCTACAACGAATGCTTTTTATGCAGTAGGTGTTGGAGCTGCTTATGTTGGTCCATCCGATACCACTCCGCCATCAGCTATCACAGATTTGGCGGCTTCAGGTACCACAGATACAACAACAAATTTGTCTTGGACTGCAGCGACAGATAATGTGGCAGTAACAGGCTACAATGTATACAATGGCGCAACTTTGGTAACAACAGTGGTTGGAACTACTTATAATGTGACTGGATTAACAGCTTCAACAGCTTATACTTTTACTGTAAAAGCAAAAGATGCCGCTGGTAATTTGGCAGCAGTAAGTAATAATGCAAGCATAACTACTTTACCAACGCCAATAGACAATACGCCACCTACAGCTCCAACAGCTCTTACTGCTACTGCAGTAACAGATGTTTCAACCCTATTATCTTGGACAGCAGCAACAGACAATATTGCTGTAACAGGATACAACGTATACAATGGTGCCACTTTAATAACTACTGTGACTGGTAGCGCTTTTACAGTAACAGGTTTAAGCGCAAGCACTGCATATACATTTACAGTAAAAGCTAAAGACGCGGCGGGTAATCTTTCAGATGCAAGTAATGATGCAACAATTACCACACTAGCAACAGACACCACTCCTCCAACTGCTCCATCAGCATTGACTGCAAGCGGTACGACTTCATCTTCAACCAATTTATCTTGGACAGCTTCAACTGATAATGTAGCGGTTACAGGTTATAATGTCTATAATGGAGCTACATTAGTAACAACAGTAAGCGCTACAACTTATACCGTAACAGGATTGAGTCCAAATACTGCTTATACATTTACGGTTAAGGCAAAAGATGCAAAAGACAATTTATCCGTTGCTAGTAATGCTGCTTCTATAACAACTCTTGTCAATAGTCTTAACTATTGCGCTTCTAAAGGGAGAAGTGTTGTTTATGAATTTATCGATTATGTGGGTATTGGTGGAATTGCCAATGCAACTGTAGGCAATGGCGGTTATGGCGATTTCACGAGTCAAACGGGGAATGTACCTTATGGATCAAATACAATTGTTTTAAGTGCAGGATATAAATCAACCGCATTTAAAGAATTTTGGGGCGTTTGGATTGACTTTAATCAAAATGGAACATTCGAGAATTCAGAAAAAATGGTGAATGCATCTACAACTACTGGGGCTAATAATTCGTTTACATTTACGGTGCCAAATACTGCTTTGGCAGGACCTACAAGAATGAGAGTTTCAATGAAGAGATCTTCTGCTTCAACAGCATGCGAAGCTTTATATTATGGAGAAGTAGAAGATTATACTGTAAACATTGGTGCAAGTGCTATAACAACATTTGCTTTGTCAGGTTCGCCTGAGAACAGTGAAATAGTAAATTCTATAGCAATCTTTCCAAATCCAACGAGTTCCATTTTGAATATTACAAATCCAGAAAACAAAAGATTCTCTTATCGCATTATCACAAGTTCTGGAATGCAAATAGCTTCTGGAAAAATTAATGAAAACAATATTAATACGAGTAATTTAGGAACAGGAGTTTATATACTGGAACTCAATGATGGTATTAAAACTTTTACCAAAACTTTTATGAAAAAATAATAAGAAACCGTTTTAAAATCAAAAACCACAATTTCAGCTTTTTTGAAATTGTGGTTTTTAGTTTTATAATTTAGTTTTTCTAAAGATTTTCAAAGAAATCATTCCCTTTATCATCAGTGATAATAAAAGCAGGGAAATCTTTAATTGTGATTTTACGTACTGCTTCCATTCCTAGCTCTTCAAAATCAACAACCTCAACAGAAAGTATGTTTTCTTTTGCCAAAATAGCCGCTGGACCTCCAATTGACCCTAAATAGAATCCACCGTAGGTTTTACAAGCGTTCATCACAGCTTTGGTTCTGTTTCCTTTGGCCAGCATTACCATACTTCCACCATTTTTCTGGAATTCTTCAACATACACATCCATTCTACCAGCTGTTGTTGGTCCAAAACTTCCCGAAGCCATTCCTTCTGGTGTTTTGGCTGGGCCAGCATAATAGATTGGGTGATTTTTAAAGTATTCTGGCATTGGTTTACCCGCATCCAATAACTCTTTGATTTTGGCGTGTGCAATATCACGAGCTACGATTAACGTTCCATTAAGTTTCAAACGGGTTTTAATAGGATATTGCGATAATTTTTTAAGAATATCGGCCATTGGTTGATTCAAATCAATTTCAACAGCGGGTTCCAAATGTGGTGCTGTTTCTGGCAACAAACGTTTTGGATTTACTTCCAATTGTTCTACAAAAATACCGTCTTTGGTAATTTTTCCTTTGATATTTCTATCTGCTGAGCAGGAAACTCCCAATCCAACTGGACAAGAAGCAGCGTGACGTGGCAAACGAATTACTCGAACATCATGTGTGAAATATTTACCGCCAAATTGTGCTCCAATCTGACTTTCTTGACAAATTAATTGTACTCTTTTTTCCCATTCCAAATCACGGAAAGCTTGACCGGCCATGTTTCCAGAAGTAGGCAAATGATCAAAATATCCAGCGGATGCTTTTTTAACAGTTGCCAAATTTGCTTCCGCAGAAGTTCCTCCGATTACTAAAGCCAGGTGATACGGTGGACAGGCTGATGTTCCTAAGTCTCTAATTTTGGCACGAATAAACTCATCCATTGATTTTTCATTCAACAACGATTTTGTTTGTTGGTACAAATAGGTTTTGTTGGCAGAACCTCCACCTTTTGCTAAAAACAAAAACTCATAAGAAGCTCCTTTTTTGGCATAAATATCTATTTGAGCAGGGAGATTTGAACCTGAATTTTTTTCTTCAAACATACTTATCGGTACAATTTGAGAATAACGAAGGTTTCTTTCCTGATAGGTATTAAAAATCCCTTTTGAAAGCCACTCGGCATCATCAACGCCTGTATATACGTTTTCGCCTTTTTTGGCCATTACAATCGCCGTACCGGTGTCCTGGCAAGAAGGTAACTCTCCTTCGATAGCCACAACGGCATTCTGTAATAAATTATAGGCTACAAAACGGTCGTTATCGGTTGCTTCGGGATCGTCAAGAATTGATCTAAGTTTTTCTAAATGTGCTGTACGCAACATAAAAGAAACATCTTTCAACGCTTCTTGAGCCAACAATTCCAACCCTTTTGGGTCAACGGTCAAGATTTCTCTATCTCCGAGTTTTTCAACTTTTACAAAATCGGAAGTAATTTTACGGTATTGTGTATCGTCTTTTAAAATTGGATAAGGATCCTGGTATATAAAGTCCATAATATGATTTTTTTTTTAAAGAAAGCCAAATATAAGAATTGTTCAAAGAATCATAACTGATTTATATCAGCTTCCTAATTAAATAATTCGAAAATTGTATGTAACCTGATAAAAAATAACGGTTTGTTACCCTTATCTCATTCTTTCTATTGCTTAAATCATACTGTAACTTAAATTTTAATCCCTAATTTTTTAGATAAAAAACCAAAACATAACAATTAATTAATCAGGTATTTATACGCTTTTGTAATTATATCATAACAAATACATTTGCTTTTGTTAAAAAAATAATTATTCACTAATTAACCAAACAAAACCAAAATGAAAAAAAAATTACCCAAAATCATTGCTTTAACAATAGTTACAGCAATGTTTAGTTTGTCGTCATTTGGACAAAAAACGGAAAAAGGAATTAGTCAAAAAAGCCTATCCGATAATGGCTCACCAAGTTTAATAGCTTTTAATGAAAAATCAGAGTATAAAAAATCTGATTTTCAAAAAGCATTAAAGGATCAATTAAAATTAGCTGATAAACAAACCTATGCTAAAATAAAAGCGGAATCGGATAAAGATGGATTTACGCATGAAAAATTCCAATTGTATCATGAGGGAATTAAAGTAGAATTTGCAACTTACAGTATTCATTCTAAAAATGATAAAATAGCATCAATGAGTGGTGAATATTATGCGATCAACAAAGTAAATACCAAACCAACTCTTTCAGCTGAAGCTGCATTAGAAAAAGCTTTGAATCAAATTGGGGCAAAAAATTACTTGTGGGAAAATCAAGCAGATGCAGCAGTAATGAATTATGCCAAACCAAAAGGGGAACTGGTTTTGTTGCCGTCAATGGAAGAGCAAGGTCTTAAACGAAAAAAAGACAATGTTCGTTTGGCTTACAAATTTGATATCTATGCCACTAATCCGATAAGTCGTGGCGATATTTATATTGATGCCGAAACGGGACAAACGTTATTTTATAATGCTACCATTAAGCATTTGGGAGAATTTAGTCATTCAGGAAAAGCAATGTCTTCAGAAAAAAAAGGAACTAATTCGAACAATGTAAATTTTGCCGTTGTTGCTGCAAATGCTGCAACTCGATATAGCGGAACTCAGACATTACAAACAACTTTAAGCGGTTCGTCTTATATTTTATCGGATGGAACGAGAGGAAATGGGGTTCAAACGTATAATTCTGCAAGAACTGCAACCTATCCAACAACAAATTTTACGGATGCTGATAATAACTGGACAGCCGCTGAATTTAATAACACTAACAAAGACAATGGAGCCTTAGATGCTCATTGGGGAGCTGAAATGACATACGATTATTGGACAGCAGTGCATGGAAGAAATAGTTATGACAATGCTGGTGCAAAAATAAAAAGCTATGTCCATTATAATTTAATTGCGGCTGGTTACCCAGACAATAATAATGCTTTTTGGAATGGTAGTGTTATGACTTACGGAGATGGAAGTGGAACTGGTGGATTTGATATTCTTACCGCAATGGATGTTGCTGGACACGAAATAGGACATGCAGTTTGTACCTATACGGCAAATCTTGCCTATCAAAAAGAATCTGGGGCTATGAATGAAGCTTTCTCTGATATTTGGGGAGCCTGTATTGAATATAGAGCAGCACCAACAAAATCAACATGGCTAATTGGTGAAGATATCGAAAGAAGAACAGGACATTTGTCTTTGCGATCCATGAGCAATCCAAAAACAGAAGGACAGCCGGATACTTATGGTGGAACCAATTGGTATAATGTAAGTTGTACCCCATCAAGTGCAAACGATCAATGTGGTGTACATAGAAATTCAGGAGTTTTAAACCATTGGTTTTACATTTTATCAGTTGGTAAATCAGGCACAAATGATATTGGAAGCGCCTATAATGTTACAGGAATAACAATTGATAAAGCTGCCAAAATAGCCTATCGTTTAGAAAGTGTGTACTTGTCGGCAAACTCAACGTATGCCAACGCAAGAACCTACGGAATCCAAGCAGCTACAGATCTTTATGGAGCAGGTTCTGCAGAAGTAATAGCAACCACAAATGCTTTTTATGCAGTAGGTGTTGGAGCAGCCTATTCTGGTTCTTCAGATACTACTGCACCAACAGCACCAACAAGTTTGGCCGCTGCTGGAACCACATCAACTACTACAAATTTGACTTGGGCAGCTTCGACAGACAATGTAGCAGTAACTGGATATAATGTTTATAATGGTACTACGTTAGTGACAACGGTTACAGGATTAGCGTACACTGTAACTGGTTTAACAGCAAGTACTGCTTATACTTTCACAGTAAAAGCCAAAGATGCTGCAGGTAATCTTTCTACTGCAAGTACTGCAGTTAATGTAACTACAACGGCATCAACAATTACCTATTGTACTTCTAAAGGGAGCAGTGTTGCTTATGAATATATTGATAATGTAGCAATTGGAGGTATTGCAAATGTTACTGGTGCAAATGCAGGTTATGGAAACTTCACCAACTTAACTGGTAACTTGCCGTACGGTTCAAATACAATAATTTTGAGTGCGGCGTTTGCGAGTACAGCTTACACTGAATATTGGAGAGTTTGGATCGATTTTAATAAAAATGGAACTTTCGAGACTTCAGAGCAAATGGTAGCAGGTTCCTCTTCTCTAAGTACTAATCTTTCCTACACTTTTACTGTTCCAACAACTGCTTTGGCTGGAACTACAAGAATGAGAGTGTCTATGAAATACAATGCTGCTCAAACTGCTTGTGAAACATTCTCTTATGGAGAAGTAGAAGATTATACTGTAAATATAGGAGGTGCGGCTATCGCTGGAATTACGGCTAGTACTTTTGCAAGTGAGTTGGGCAATGAAGACAATCTTTTTGATTTCTCTCTATATCCAAACCCTTCTTCTAATTTTGTAAATGTTAAATTAGCAGACAATAGAGCATCTTCTTATAGGATTATGAATTTCTTGGGACAACAAGTTGATACAGGAAAATTATCTGAAAATGCTATTAATATTGGCAAATTAAGTGCCGGTACTTATTTTGTTGAAATAAATGATGGTCAAAAAACAATGACTAAAAAGTTGATTAAGAAATAATTTTCTTTTTATAAAAAAATGAAAAGCCTCCCAGAAATGTGAGGCTTTTTTATGTTTGATACTTTATTAAAAACAAAGTAAAAACTCCTATTTTATTGAATTTATAATAACAATTTATTTCTAAAAAAACCAACTCGCCACCAAAATAGCGGTTATTACACAAATTAAATCAACCAGAAGCATAGTGCTTAAAGCGTATCGGGTATTTTTTATGTTAACCGAACCAAAGTAAACCGCAATCACATAAAAAGTACTCTCGGCACTGCATTGAAAAATACTGCTTAATCTTCCCGTTAAGGAATCAGCACCAAAAGTATTCATAGAATCAATTAAAAATCCTCGTGAACCCGCAGAACTAAATGGTCTAAGCAATGCTACCGGTAAAGCATCTGTGATTTCTTTACTTACTCCCAAATTTGAAAATCCATAAGCAATCCATTCACTAATAATTTCAAACAAACTGCTGTTCCTGAACAAAGAAATAGCCACTAACATTCCTAGAACATAGGGAAAAATGGTAACGCCCGTTTTTACGCCATTATTGGCTCCGGACACAAAGGTTTCATAAACCGTTGTATTGGCTTCCGTGAATTTCTTTTCTTTAATAAAGGATAAGATCAATGTAAAAGCTATAATACCAACCAATATCAATGCAGAAAGATTGGATGTAAAATAATTTTTACCAATTAAATCCAAATGGTTTACATACATTAATAAACCGACAATTGCAGCTATCAATGTCATTAAACCGATTACCAAAGAGGCGCTTTTGAAATTAATTTTTTGTTTAATTCCAACAATCAAAAAAGCAGCAATTGTACCGATAAAAGAGGTGATAATACACGGCAACATAACATCGGCGGGATTGGTGGCATTTGCAGCCGCACGATAACCAATGATAGACGTTGCAATTAAGGTAAGTCCCGAGGCATGCAAACACATGAACATGATTTGAGCATCACTGGCTTTGTCTTTATCTGGGTTTATTTCTTGCAAACTTTCCATGGCTTTTAATCCAAAAGGGGTTGCAGCCGAATCCAATCCCAAGAAATTGGCGGCAAAGTTTAATGTCATATAGGAAATCGAAGGATGATTTTTGGGAATACTTGGAAACACTTTCACAAATACTGGACTCAAAACTCTAGCCAGTTTTTCTGTTGCACCCGAAATGATTAAAAGTTCCATCAGTCCACAGAAGAATGCCAAATAAGCAATAAGTGGTATGATTAAGTCGAGCAACGTACTTTTACAAGTTGGCAAAAGCCCATCTGATTTTTGAACACCACTGTAAATCTTTACGGTTTTGTTTTTATAAACATAAGTGGTATCCGCATTAATGGTATCTCTGTTGATTATCATTGTTTGATCTGGCGCATTTTTGATGCTGTCTTTGATGAAAACCGGAACTTGATTGATGTATTTTTCGGAAAGTAAAATGGGGTCGTCTTTTTTCCCATTCAAAATAAAATCTATCGTGTAACTATTACCCGTAAACAAACTAATTACAACAAATACAATCGAAGAAATGAAAATAGTGAGCCAAAATCTACTTAATACCATAATATAAAATTTTTGTAAATGTAATTATTTATAAAAGAAATGACCTAACAGGTTTTAAAAACCTGTTAGGTCTAGTAAATTTATACGTGAATAATCTCTTCTTCGATCAATAAATCTTCTCGTCGAAGGCGGAGGAAAATCTGGGCTACGGCAATAGTGTCTTTTTCGCAATAGGTTACAATGCGGTCAATGTCTTTGTCTACATAAAAAACGTGCCCAACTTGACTGCCGTCAATATCGCCTTTTGGCGATGGAATACCGAGTACTTTGCACATTAGTTTCAAAGAAGTGAAATGCTTGTAATCGCCAAATTTCCATAATTCTAGTGTATCCAAATGTGGAATCTCCCAAGGTTTCTTGCCGAATAGATTCAGTTTGTTGGGAATGGCAATCTGGTTGATAATCATGCGACGGGCGAGAAATGGAATGTCAAATTCTTTGGCATTGTGTCCGCACAAAACGTGTTGCGGTTGGTTGAAGTGATTGTTCACTAAATTATTAAAGTCGTTTAGGATTTTCTTTTCGTCTCCAAAAAAGGAAGTCACCCTAAAATTTCGAATATCACCTTTATTGGCAAAAAAACCCACTGAAATGCAAACGATTTTGCCAAATTCGGCCCAAATTCCGGCGCGGTCATAGAATTCTTCTCCAGAAAACTCGTCTTTTCGTTGGTATTGCGTTTTGTGTTCCCAAAGCAATTGCATTTCGGAATCTAGTGAATTGAAGTTTTCTTCTTCCGGAACGGTTTCTATATCGAGGAAGAGTATGTTGTTGAGGTTTATTTTTTCAATCATATAAATCACAGATTTAGTTCAGAATATTTTTTTCAGTTGAATCACTGATTTTCAATTCACAAATTTTCACAGATTTTAAATATACAAAAATGCAGATATGAATTTAAAAATAATTAAAATTTATTACAAAAAACAATTTGTGAAAATCTGTGTTGTGTCGTTTAAAACAAACTTTGCTGTGTACTAGGATTCTCGTGCTCCAACAACCATTTTTTGCGCCATAAACCTCCTGCGTAACCCGTGAGGGAACCGTCTGTGCCAATGACCCTGTGACAAGGAACAACAATCCAGAGTGGGTTTTTTCCGTTGGCGGAAGCTACAGCTCGGATTGCCTTTACATCTCCCAAAATTTTGGATTGTTCGAGATAGGTTCTGGTTTTCCCAAATGGAATCTCTACTAATGCCTTCCATACTTTTTGTTGGAATTCGGTTCCTTTTGGATTGAGTTTGAAATCAAAATCGGTTCGTTTTCCTTCGAAATAATCGTTAAGTTGTGTAACGGCTTCTTGTAAAATAGTCGGAATATCTGCCGAAACAATTCCTCCATCGGAAACAGAAATTACTGATATTCCGTTTTCATCACCTGTAATTGTGGCAATTCCCAAAGGGGTTTTGATATAAACTGTTTCCATAATTTTGAATAAATTGAACTGCAAAGTACACACCCGAGCGAAGGCGAACTAACGAAGTAAAGTTAGAGCAAAGTTCGCAAAGGATTTTAAAAGGATGAAAAATAAAAAAAAACCACTCGTTTACACAAATGGTTCTTGTTTTTTAGCCCTGATGAAAATGGAAAGCCTCGATGGAATAAACCAATTTTTTCTTGTGCTGCAAGAGCGACCAACGGAAGCTCCTTGCGGCACAATAGAAAAAAAGGTTTATGACAGAGAGCTTGTAATGAACAGCAGGAAAGAGCTCCTCCTTCGACGACAAAGTTCAGGTTAAAGTTCTATTTCAAATAAGAATTAATATAGGCTTCTAATGCTTGTAATTCTTCGTCTGACATTTCTTCGGTGATAGCAAAATTGGTTTTCATAACTGCAAATTGGCTAGGATCGACAATTGGTTCACTGTCACCTTTTAAAAACGTAACGATATTGCCTTTTTTATCTTTGTATATTTTGGCAATGTCTTGTAAACTAGGTCCTACAAGTTTTTTATCAGGTAAATGGCAGGCAACGCAATTTCCTTTGGTTATAAAAATTTCTTTTCCCAAATCTTCGGGTGTTTTAAGGTTTTCTGCAGTAGTTTCAGGCTTACCGAATGACTCCTGACTTTCTTTTTTACAAGAGAAGAATGTTAGAATAGCGAATAATAAAAGTACTTTTTTCATAGTATGTGAAATTTATTTTAATTGGTCAAATAGGGTATCGTCTTTTGGCTTAAATGGTTTTTATTTGTTTAAAAGTATGGCAGCTTCTTTGGCAAAATAAGTCGAAATTAGACTGGCTCCTGCACGTTTGATACACATCAATTGCTCCATCATAATTTTGTCGTGATCCAACCAACCTCTTTCGGCAGCGGCTTTGATCATGGCGTATTCACCCGATACGTGGAAAACAGTTACAGGGACATTTACCGCGTTTTTTACTTCGCGAACGATATCCAAATAGGCGATACCTGGTTTTACCATTACCATATCGGCTCCTTCTTCGACATCAGATAACGCTTCTTTGATGGCTTCGATGCGGTTGGCATAATCCATTTGATAGGTTTTCTTGTCTTTTGGAACGGCTACTTCGGATTCTCTTGGTGCACTGTCTAAGGCATCGCGGAAAGGTCCGTAAAATGCTGAAGCATATTTGGCTGAATAACTCATGATTCCCACATGATGAAATCCTGCTGCGTCTAGTCCTTCACGCAAACGCATGACGCGTCCGTCCATCATGTCTGATGGCGCTACAAAATCGGCTCCCGCTTGTGCATGTGAGACCGCCATTTTTACCAAAGCTGCAACAGTAGAATCGTTTTCGACATCGCCATTGGCAATAATTCCGTCGTGACCGTAAATAGAATAGGGATCCAAAGCCACATCCGGCATTACAATCATCTCTGGACATGCGGCTTTGATAGCACGAATAGCTTGTTGCATCAAACCGTTTGGATTCCATGCTTCAACACCTTCATTGTCTTTCAAATCTTCGCTCACTTTTACATAAATATTGACTGCACGAATTCCTAAATCGTAAATTTCTTTGACTTCTTTTACTGTCAAATCAATAGAACGACGGAAGATTCCTGGCATAGAAGGAATAGCAACATTTACATTTTCTCCTTCTGCAATGAACATCGGGAACATAAAATCGGTTGGACTTAATGTAGTTTCACGAACCAAACTTCTGATGGATTCGTTGACTCTTAAACGGCGGTTTCTGTGTAATGGGAACATAATAATTTTAGGTTTTAGTCCCGAAAGCTAGCGGGAGCAGATTATATGATTTATAATATTAAAGTCCTGTTTTTTGATGAATGGTTTCGAACACTTCTTTTACTTTCTTTGGAGGATCAAAACGATATCCTACCGTAACATTTAAAGTCGAAACAGTATCATTCAATTGTATTTTGGCGTCACTATTTTGAACAAATGCAATATAATTTACATTTAAAAAAGAAAAAAACGAATCGGTATTGTATCCTGCTTTAAAACTAGTACTTGACTCCAAAATACCCGAAATATCACTGTCAATATTACTAATTCCGCCTCCGATAGACAAACCTGTCGATAGTAAAACCCTGTTATTAATTACAAAATTATAATAATAGGATGGCGATAGTGTCATTTCGAAAATGTCACTTTGTGAATTTGGATTTCCATCATTCAAATCTAGATTGGTATAAAAGAATGAAAAATTCGGAATAAAACTTCCGGAACTTTTGGTTTGCCATTCTTTTTGATTCGCTATTGTTTTAAATGAAAAATTAGGATTAAAAATATATGAGGTTACTCCACCAACTTTTGTTGATCTTAACCTCTGAAAAGGAATTGTTAAGTTATCTTCCTTCACATAAAACCCTTTTTGATTGATAAAACTCAGCGTCTGCATCCATTGGTTTACGATGAATCGCGTACTGATATTAAACAGTTTTGAACTGCCGTTGTCTTTGTTTACATCAAAAAACTGTGGTGAAAATCCATAAGAGATATCGGCAAATTTATAGGAAATACTCATTCCTATTTGTTCTCTCCGATTCGGAATTAAGTCCAAAGTAGTTTTGGATCCATCAGTATTGGTGTTTACGAATTGGAAATTATTAGAAACATCCAAATAATACAAACTGGCAATCACTTTGTCATCATACGTTTTGAAATACGGATTGGGAGCAGTACTTTCTTGAGCATAACAGTCAAGAATACCGCCAATCAGAATCAACCAAAACGTTTTTACAACCATTCTTTTGGATTTTCTAAAGTTACAATTAATTTCTCTTCTTCACTTCCCGCTTCTGGATGATGATCGTACACCCATTGCACGTGCGGTGGCAAACTCATCAAGATACTTTCTATTCGACCGTTGGTTTTTAAGCCAAACAAAGTGCCTTTGTCGTGTACCAAATTGAATTCGACATAACGGCCACGACGGATTTCCTGCCAAGTCCTTTGTTCTGGGGTATAGTCTAAATTTTTTCTTCTTTCGACTATCGGAACGTATGCTTCTAGGAAACTATTCCCGACTTCACTAACAAAGTCAAACCAATTTTCCATAGAAAACTCGTCGGTTGCTTTGCAATAATCAAAGAATAAACCGCCAATTCCTCTGGCTTCGTTTCTGTGCGCATTCCAAAAATAAGCGTCACATTGTTTTTTGTATTTTGGATAAAAATCTGGATTGTGTTTGTCACAAGCCATTTTGCAGGTTTGGTGAAAATGAATAGCATCTTCTTCAAACAAGTAATAAGGGGTTAAATCCTGACCACCACCAAACCATTGCTGAATCACGTTTCCATTATCATCGTACATTTCGAAATAGCGCCAATTGGCATGAACCGTTGGCACCATTGGATTTTTTGGATGCAAAACCAAACTCAATCCGCAGGCAAAAAAATCGGCTTCGCCTACATTGAACATTTTTTGCATCGCTTCGGGCAATTTTCCGTGTACTGCCGAAATGTTGACTCCGCCTTTTTCAAAAACTGCTCCGTTTTCGATTACACGAGTACGACCTCCACCGCCTTCTGGACGATCCCAAAGGTCTTCACGGAATTTGGCTTGACCATCAACGGTTTCCAATCCTGCACAGATTTGGTCTTGAAGGTTTTGTATGTATGCGTAAAATTTATTTTTCATTCGTATATTCATATAATTCCATATCTAAGGAAAGTTCATAGGTAGGAGTAAATTCATCAACAAGTGTTCTTTGCCAAACAAAACCATTATTTTCAGCCACTTTAATACTTGCCAAATTGGTTTTGTGTGCTATGATTTGAAGGATTTCCAAATTTAATTCGTTGAAAGCATAATTCGAAATGGCTTTCACGGCTTTTGTAACCCAACCTTTGCGTTCATATTCTTTGCCTATACAATAAGCTATTTCTGCTTGTTTGGTTTGCCAATCTACTTTTTTGAGAATAACAAGTCCCATTATATTCTGGGTTTCATTTTCTTTTATTGCAAATGTAAAACCAGATTTGATTTCAAATTCGATTATTTTACTTTCAATATATCTTTCGGTTGCTTCCAACGTCAAATTACTGGAAAGCGTTTTAGGAAAATATCTTTTGAATCTTTCGGCATTAGTGATCATTAATCTACTAAGACTTTTAGTGTCTCCTGTCTCTAATGGTGCAATATGGAAAGCTTCTTGTTTATTCATTAGTAGCTCTAGCGACAGCTATTTTGTTAAAAATCCCAAACGAAAAGGTCTTGCTTTCTGCTTGGACATAATTGTAAATGGCAATCGCTTTTGGAGAAAAATCAAACTGACTTTCATTAGAAAAAGCGACTAAAAAATCAGCAAATAACTCCAACTGATTCCAGTCAAAATTAAGGCGTTGTAAATGAACGATTAATTCTTCTTCCGTAAACTCGGTAAGACTTTCGACATTCATCGCCAAGCCTTTTAAGTCATTTTCTAAGAATAGAAGGTCTTCCAAATTCCAAAACTTAGGCACATAAACCAATGTCATCAACTTTTTGAGTAGATTGTCTATTCGAATACTTTCTTGGTCTCTTAGGCCTTTGTTGAGCATTTTTCCCTTTATTTCCTGCAAGGTCTTTTTCAAACCTTGTAGGTATTACTTTTTGATAGTCGCACTCAAACATACCTACAAGGTTTGGAAAAAACCTTGCAGGAGATTTACTAAAAACTTCTAACTAATTTCCGTATTCCTTCACCGCATCAATAAATGCTTTGGCGTGGTCTACTGGAATATTTGGTAAAATTCCGTGCCCTAAATTAACGATGTATTTGTCTTTTCCGAACTCGTCAATCATTTCATGGACCATTTTCTTGATAACTGGAATTGGAGAAAGCAAACGACTTGGGTCAAAATTTCCTTGTAAAGTGATGTCTCCTCCCGAAAGGTATCTTGCATTTCGTGGGGAACACGTCCAATCTACTCCTAATGCTGAAGCTCTACTTTTACCCATTTCACCAAGGGCAAACCAACATCCTTTTCCGAAAACAATTACTGGTGCGTCATCGGCCAAGGCTTCAACGATTTGATTAATGTATTTCCAGGAGAACTCCTGATAATCAACAGGAGAAAGCATTCCTCCCCAAGAATCAAAAATCTGAACGGCATCTACTCCCGCTTTTACTTTTTCTTTTAGGTATAAAATGGTGGTATCCGTGATTTTTTGCAATAAAACATGAGCCGCTTCTGGATGTGTAAAACAAAATCCTTTGGCGGTATCAAAACTTTTAGAACCTTTTCCTTCAACTGCATAACAAAAGATTGTCCAAGGTGAACCAGCAAAACCAATTAACGGTACTTCGTCATTCAACATTTCTTTGGTTAATTTGATGGCGTCCATCACATAGCCCAAAGTTTCCTGAATATTAGGAACAATCACTTTCTCCACATCTTGAATAGTACGAATCGGATTTGGCAAAAACGGTCCAAAACTTTCTTTCATCAAAACCTCAATTCCCATGGCTTGTGGCACTACCAATATATCCGAGAATAAAATAGCAGCATCGGGAGCAATTCTACGTATAGGTTGCACCGTAATTTCGGCAGCCAATTCTGGGGTTTGACAACGGGTGAAGAAATCATATTTGTCACGCAACGCGATGAATTCCGGCAAATATCTTCCAGCTTGACGCATCATCCAAACAGGTGGACGTTGTACTGTTTCTCCTTTTAAAGCTTTTAAAAATAAATCGTTCTTTATCATTTTTTATTCGTTTTTTTTAATTCCCCCTTCGGGGGTTAGGGGGATTACTTATATTCTTCAATCACGTCTTCAATCACGTCTTCAATACTGGGTTGATCTGCGACGATGATGTTTTTTGTTATTTTATCTAATGCTTGAGCAGTGGTTTCGCCTATGCAAAAGCAAATTTCTTTCTTTATACTATTGTCCTTTAGGTAACTTTCAACGCCAGATGGACTGTAAAACAATATGGCATCAATTTTTTCCTTTATCTTTATCGGTGTCAATAGCGTTTCGTATACCTGAATCTCATTGAATTTTATTCCTGCTTCTTTTAGTGCTTTTGGAAGTGTTTCTTTACGCAGATTTCCACTAAAGAATGTGTAGCTTTCTTGGCTATAAATTAAAGCAATAATTTCGGCTAAGTCAGCAGCATAACCCGTGTAGGCCACTACATTAAATCCGGCTTCGGATAATAAAATTTTCGTTTTTAGTCCAACGCAAAAAACGTTCTTGGTTTTCAAATCGTCAACATTTGCGTTTTCCAAAACACTTTGTGCTGCATTTTGACTGGTAAAAATCAAATTGTCGTTGATGGCATTGAGTTCGAATTTTTGCTTTTTAGTCGAAATGAAATCCTCCTCGAATACTTCAAAACCAGCACTTAAAAGTTGCAGTCGCTGAATATCCGTCAGGGTTTTAGTGGATAATAAAACTGTTTTATTCATTTTTTATTTTTTGATTCATTCTGAAAAAAGCTAATTGTTTCTCTGTTAGCCCCGATAGAAGGGAAAATCCCGAGCTTTTTTTGCGAGTATTTACTTCACTATACTTTTATTTTCATAGGAGTTCAGTGAACTTCGTTTGGAATGAGAGCGGGAACCCAACTTTCCAAAAAGGCACCATCTTTCGCTCCTTATTTTTTCAAACTCTCTTTTATGCTTGCCATCAGTTGGTCTCCTCCTTTTTCGAGGATTTCTTTAGCAGAGTTATATCCTAGTTTTTTCCATTCTTCGATAGGCACAATCTTGTTCACTTCGATTCTTTGTATTCCGTCGAGTGAAAATAAAACGCCTTCAAAATGGATTGTATCTTGGTCTTCATCGTATTTTGCCAGAGCTCCAATTGGTGCTGTACAACCGCCTTCGAGTGTTTTTAAAAATTGCCTTTCGATGTGCGTACACACTTCGGTTTCTATATCATTTAATTGTGCAACAGCATCTCGGCAGAATTCGTCGTTTGCCATAGCTACAATTACCATCGCTCCTTGTGCAGGTGCAGGAATCATCCAATCAAGGTTGATGTAATTTTCTGGTTTTAAATTGATGCGTTCTAGGCCTGCAGCAGCAAATACAGCTCCGTTCCAATCGTTTTCTTGTAGTTTTTGCATACGAGTGTTTACGTTTCCACGCAAATCAACTATGGTGTGATTGGGATATTTATTCCACCATTGGGCTTGACGACGCAAACTTCCAGTAGCGATAGTTGCTGAATTGTTGAGAAAATCAAGATTTCCTTTATGTACCAAAATATCCAAAGTATTGGCTCTTTCCAGAACCGCTGCCTGAACAATACCAATAGGCAATGCTGTTGGAACATCTTTCATAGAATGCACCGCAATATCTACTTGACCATTAATCATGGCAATGTCAAGGGTTTTGGTAAAAATCCCTGTAATTCCCAATTCATACAAGGGTTTATCCAGAATAATGTCACCCTGAGATTTAACGGCAATAATTTCGGTTTTATAGCCTAAATCGTTTAGTTTTTTTTCGACTGTGTGGGCTTGCCATAAAGCGAGTTCGCTATCGCGGGTTCCTATGCGTATAGCGCCCCTGGTTTCCGAAGGGGAAGCTGTTGAAGTGGAATTTGATTTCTTATTCATTAAATTAAACTGTTATACTACTTTAGTAGTAGTTCCCCCTTCGGGAGTTAGGGGGCTAATTTGAAATACTTTTTCGATCCAATCAATGCTTTCATCTACCATAGTATCTTCATTCTTGAGATGGTTGGCAAAATGGGTGGTGATTTTTTGGATTATTCTAGAACTGATTATTTCAGCTTGTTCTTCGTTGAAGTTGGATAACTTTTTACTTTGAAAAACCAATTCTGATTTTTTAATATCGTTTAATTTTTCTTTTAAGGCATTTATGGTTGGAGCAAATTTTCTTAATTTAGTCCAAGCTATAAATTCTTCTTTAATTTCTTCTATAATGGCTTCAGCAGCAGGAATATGTGTTTTTCTGTTTTCCAAAGTTTCATCTGTCATTTGCGATAGATGATCCATATGTATTAAAGTAACGCCTTCTAGGTCTTTTACATTTTCATTTACATTTTTTGGAATCGACAAATCCAAAATTAACAATGGTTTTTTCAAATTCAAAATGGCTTTGTCAATTGTCGGATTTTGTGCGCCTGTAGCCACCACTACTACATCGGCTTTTTGCAATTCTAAATGTAATTTGGAGTAATCTTTAACAATTAGATTCAATTTTCCAGCTAATTTCTCTGCTTTGTCTTTGGTTCTATTGATTAAAGTGATGTGCTCATTTTTGGTATGCTTTACTAAATTTTCACAGGTATTTCGTCCTATTTTTCCTGTTCCAAAAAGCAATATATTTTTGTTTCCAATGTCAGGAACGTTTTTCATTATGTATTGAACCGATGCAAAAGATACAGAAGTAGCACCGGAACTGATTTCGGTTTCGTTTTTGATTTTCTTGCTGGATTGTATTACTGCATTCACCAATCGTTCCATAAAAGCATTAGCCAATCCCATAGCTTTTGCTTCGGCAAACCCATTTCGTATTTGACTAATGATCTCGAAATCGCCTAAGATTTGACTATCTAGACCTGTTCCTACACGAAATAAATGTGATATCGCCTCTTGATTTTTGAAAACATAGGCTACTTTTTGAAAATCTTCTACGGTACCATTACTGTTCTCGCAAAGCAGTTTTATCAATTGAAAAGGGTGTTCGGCATAACCATAAATCTCTGTTCTATTGCAGGTTGAAGTAACAAATAGACTTTGTATTCCTTCATTTTTGGCTTGTTCGAGCAAACGTGTTTTAGCTACAGTGTCTAAACTAAATTTACCCCTTATTTCGGCATCGGCTTTTTTGTAGCTAAGCCCAATGGAATAAAAATATACGTTTTTAAGTACGTTGGAATTTTTCATATATACACTATAACTTAAGTTTAACAAAACTATAACTATCCTTTTTATAAAAGTAACGCTAAAAGTTCTTTTTGTGTCGCTGAATGTTTTTTTAGATTTAATTCGTTATTTTTTAATAAAAACTATTACTTTTGCACTGTTTTTGAGGGTTTAAATCCGTATTAATTAGAATGATTCCAAATAAACACAGTTGATAATTATCATATTTAATTTAAAAAAACATCGCTATGGGTTCAGTAGATACTATAACAATTGAAGATGATTTTACCCTAATCCGTTTTCAAAATGATAGCGAGACTGCTTTTTTTGCACAACGGGAACTAAGTAGTGGTTTGATACAGTTTCATTTTGGATTAAAAGGTACTGTAAAATTTTTATTCAATCAAGGTAATTATGCATTAGAATTGAAAGAAGAAAAGTCTTTGCTTTTGTATAATCCTCAAACAGAATTACCGCTTAATTTAGAATTGGCTCCAAATTCTTGGGTGATCTCGGTAATTATTTCTATAAAAAAATTCCACACTTTATTTTCTTCAGAAGCCAATTACATCACTTTTTTGAGTGATGACAATAAGGATAAAAAATATTATAAAGAAGATGATATTAGCCCTTCTATGGCAATTGTATTGAGTCAATTGTTTCATTATAGTTTGCATCCTTCTATTAAAAACTTGTATTATAAAGGGAAAGGATATGAATTATTGAGTTTGTATTTTAACCGTTCCGAAGATCCAAATGCAGAACAATGTCCTTTTTTAATAGATGAAGATAATGTTTTTAAAATTAAAAAAGCCAAGGAAATTATTATTACTAATATGGTCGAACCTCCGGGTTTACAAGAATTAGCAGATGAAATTGGCTTGACTTTGAAAAAGCTCAAATTGGGTTTCAAACAAATTTATGGTGATACCGTTTATGGTTTTCTGTTTGATTATAAAATGGATTATGCTCGTAAATTATTGGATAGCGGCTCCTATAATGTCAATGAAGTAGGATTGAAAATTGGATATAGTACGGGGAGTCATTTTATTGCAGCATTCAAAAAGAAATTTGCAACAACACCCAAAAAATATTTGATGTCTATTAATTCAAAACTTTAACTGTTTTGGTAAACAGCCAAAAGCATCAGCTTTCTATATCAAACAATAATTAAATAATAGTTAACTTCAATTTATTCAATAGTAAGTTTAGTTACTTTTGAAATATCAAAAAATAAAATCGAAATATGAAAGGCGTATTATTAGTCAACTTAGGTTCACCAGAAAGTCCAACTCCAAAAGATGTAAAACCTTATTTAGATGAGTTTTTAATGGACAAATATGTGATAGATGTTCCATATTTGTTAAGAGCTTTATTAGTTCGAGGAATTATTTTACAAACAAGACCAAAAAAATCAGCGGCAGCTTATGCAAAAGTTTGGACAGATGAAGGCTCGCCTTTAGTAGTAATTTCCAAAAGAATGCATGAAAAGGTAAAACCTCAAGTTGATGTGCCAGTAAGTTTGGCAATGCGTTATGGAAAACCTTCGATATTATCTGGTCTTCAGGAATTACACGATAAGGGAGTTACCGAAGTTTTGCTTTTTCCTTTATACCCACAACACGCCATGGCGTCTACTACTACTATATTGGTTTTGGCTGAAGAATTACGTAAAAAACATTTCCCAGAAATGAAATTTACCATTGTTCCTGCTTTTTATAATAAACCCGATTATATTAAAAACCTTGCTGATTCTATCCAAAAGAGCTTGGAAACTTTTGAATACGATCACTTGTTGTTTTCATATCATGGCATACCGGAGCGTCATGTTCGTAAAACGGATGTAACCAAATCACATTGTAAAATTGACGGCTCTTGTTGTAATACACCTTCGCCTGCACATGAATTTTGTTACCGCCATCAATGTTATGAAACCACAAAACAGGTGGTTAAGCTTTTAGGCATTTCGGAAGATAAATACAGTCAAACTTTTCAATCTCGATTGGCTGGAGATAAGTGGTTAACGCCTTACACTGATGTTGAAGTCAATAAAATGCCTGAGAAAGGAATTAAGAATCTAGCAGTTGTTACGCCAGCATTTGTTTCGGATTGTTTGGAAACTCTTGAAGAAATTGCCATGGAAGCCAATCATCAATTCAAGGAAAACGGTGGTGAAAATTTCTTGGCTATTCCTTGTTTGAATGATAGCGACGAATGGTGTGTAACTGTAAGCAATTGGATTAATGAATGGGCGAAAAACTAGTTGATTTTTGATAACAGATTTCTATAGTTTTCTGAAAAAAGGAATGAAAAATTATTTTGTTGGATCAATACTATTCGCTTTCAGTTCAAAATAATAAAATCGTAATCACAAATTCAAATGGCCATAACCTCCGAAGAATTAGGTACGCAAGACATAAAAAAACTCTTGATTAAACAAGCGGTTCCTTCTTCTATCGGTATCCTTTTTATGTCTGTTAATATTCTTATTGACACGATTTTTGTCGGACAATGGATTGGATCTCTTGCTATTGCAGCACTAACGGTTGTTTTGCCAATAACTTTTTTGATTTCATCTTTGGGAATGGCAATTGGAGTAGGGGGAGGTTCCGTGCTTTCTCGAGCTTTGGGTTCTAATAATCGAGAGAAAGCCAAACACGTTTTTGGAAATCAGATTGTGTTGACATTTTTATTGTCGACTGTTTTTGCACTAATTGGTCTTTTTTTTAGTGATCAAATGCTGTTGCTTTTTGGAGCGAAAGGGGGAATTATGAAACCCGCCAGAGAATTCTTTATCCCAATCATCATTTGTGTTCCATTTTTGGCACTTTGTATGATGGGAAACAATATTATAAGAGCCGAAGGTAAAGCCAAATTTGCTATGGTTGCCATGATTGTTCCTGCTTTTGCCAATATAGCACTTGATATTGTTTTTATTAAATGGATGAATCTGGGCGTATTTGGTGCGGCGATGGCTACTTCTATTTCTTATTTTATGTGTTTTCTATTCGTGCTTTGGTTTTTTATATCCAAAAGCGAATTACAGTTAAAGGCAAGACATTTTAAATTTCAGATTACAATTTTAAAAGAAATCACCGAATTGAGTTTTGTAACCTTCTCTAGGCAGGGAGTAGTTAGTATATTGGCTATTATATTAAATCACACTTTGTACAGTTATGGAGGAGAACATTCTATAGTTGTCTATGGTATTATAAGTCGAATGTTGATGTTTGCTTTGTTTCCAATTTTGGGTATAACACAAGGGTTTTTACCTATAGCAGGTTATAATTATGGTGCCAAAAATGTGGAAAGAGTTCGAGAAAGTGTGATTATTTCCATTCAATATGCTGCTATTTTAGCTACTATTATTTTTGTTTTGATTTTATTTTTTGCCGAACCAATAGTTAGTATTTTTACAACCGATCTCCGAGTGATTAGAGAAACACCAAATGCTTTGCGATGGGTTTTTGCGGCATCACCCATTATTGCCATACAACTTATTGGAGCCGCTTATTTTCAAGCAGCGGGAAAAGCGAAGAAAGCATTGCTATTGACACTGACCAAACAAGGCTTTTTCTTAATACCTTTAGTGCTTATTTTACCACATTTTTTAGGTATTTTTGGAGTGTGGATTGCTTTTCCTATTTCGGATGTATTGTCTACTATTATAACCGCTTATTACCTAAAAAAAGAAATGAATATTAAACCCAAATTTGCAACTAATGGAGTATTATAATTATCTAAAATCGTTACACCTTATATTTGTTATTACTTGGTTTGCTGGTTTATTTTATATTGTTCGACTATTTGTTTATCAAATAGAAGCTGCTGATAAAGCTTCACCAGAAAAAGAAATTTTGCAAAAACAATACAAAATAATGTCTTATCGTTTGTGGTACATTATTACATGGCCCTCAGCAATTTTGGCGAGTATTTTTGCTTTTTGGATGTTGTTTTTTACGGATATTGGAGCTGCTTGGTTGCAAATGCCTTGGATGCATGTTAAACTTCTTTTTGTCTTTATATTATATTTGTATCATTTAAAATGCCAACAAATTTTTAGACAGTTGCAGGACGATGTAGTGAAATATAGTACCAATTTTATGAGATTGTGGAACGAAGTAGCTACTATAATTTTATTTGCAGTTGTTTTTTTAGTGATTTTAAAAAATGCTGTAAACTGGATTTACGGAGTAATAGGAATCTTTGTGTTTTCGATTTCTATAATGTTAGGTTTTAAATTTTATAAAAATATAAGAGAGCGAAATAAATCGTAATTATGTTTGAAAATTTCAAGATTCCTTTAATATCATTACGGGTCAGAATCTTTCTGTCAATGATTTTTTTAATCATTACTACTTCTATAATATTAATTACCATTTCGATTGTACAACACAAAAATACTACCAAAAAATACAATTTAGGACTCATAGAAAACAAAGAAAATTATGTAAAAAAGCATATCAATTATATGCTTTCAAATACTACTTTTCCTTTGACGAATGAGAATATAAAAATTATTTTCAAAGATAAAATTTATGAAATATCAGACATTCAGAACGTTGAAATTCAAATTTATTCTTTGGATGGTAATCTGTTAAAATCATCTAAGGAATCCTTTTCTGTTCAAAAGCAAACTCCCGTAATTTCAAAATTCATAATTCGATTGGTAAATGCTTCAATTGACAAAAGATTTGTTGAAATCAAAACAATCAATGGTATCAAATACCGATCAGCATATAGTTTAATAAAAAACAAAAAGTTTAAACCCATTGGTATTCTAAAATTACCTGATATTCCAGATAATGGGTATTACGAAAGAGAGTTAAATAATTTTTTAATTCATTTAGCTCAAGTATATTTTTTTATGATCGTAATTGCTTTTGGTTTAGCTTATATTCTTTCTTCCTTTATTACTAAACCTATTTATGCTTTTGCTGAAAAACTAAAAGAAACCAGTTTAAATCAAAAAAACGAAACAATTCCTTTTTCTGGAAAAATAAAAGAAATAAATATGCTATTGCTGGCATACAACAGAATGATTGAGGAACTCGAAAGAAACGCAATTGTACTGGCTCAAAACGAAAGGGATTTAGCTTGGCGGGAAATGGCTAAACAAGTGGCTCACGAAATTAAAAACCCATTGACGCCTATGCGTCTTACAATTCAAAGTTTCCAGCGCAAATTCAATCCTGAAGATCCAAATATTAAACAAAAACTAAATGATTTTTCGGAATCTTTAATTCAACAAATTGACACCATGAGTGCCGTTGCTTCTGCATTTTCTGATTTTGCTTCTATGCCTTTGCAAAAAAATGAGGTATTGAATGTAGTTGAAATAGTTGAACTTACATTGGATATTTTTCATGAAGATTACATTGTTTTTGAATGTGATGACAAAGAAATTATCTGTAAAATAGATCGTACTCAACTCATACGGATTATCACAAATTTAGTCAAAAATGCCACACAGGCTATTCCTGAAAATCAAGAAACAAAAATGATACTCGTTTCTATAAAACGTTCATTTGATCAAGTCATAATTTCGATAAAAGATAATGGAACAGGAATAAATCCTGAACATACTGACAATATATTTGAACCAAAATTTACCACAAAAAACAGTGGCATGGGTTTAGGACTTGGAATCATCAAAAACATAATAGAAAACTACAACGGAACAATTACCTTTGAAACCAAATTTGGAAAAGGAACTATTTTTACTGTAACGTTACCAATAATTAACTCATAACTAAAAATATAATGAATTACGAGAACCTTTTAATTTCAATAGAAAATAATATTGCTACGGTGGTAATCAATAGACCAACGAAACTAAATGCCTTGAATATTGCTACAATCAAAGACTTGAATAAAGCTATTAAAGTATTGGGTAAAAATAAAGAAGTCCAAGTGATTATTCTTACTGGAAGTGGAGAAAAAGCTTTTGTTGCCGGTGCCGATATTTCTGAGTTTGCCCATTTTACAATTGAGGAAGGAACTCAACTGGCTTTTCAAGGGCAGGATATGCTATTTGATTTTATTGAAAATCTAAAAACTCCTGTCATTGCTGCTATAAATGGTTTTGCACTGGGGGGCGGATTAGAGTTAGCCATGGCTTGTCATTTTAGAGTAGCTTCTGATAACGCAAAAATGGGATTGCCCGAAGTTTCTTTGGGTGTGATTCCGGGTTATGGAGGAACACAACGTTTGCCACAATTAATTGGTAAAGGGCGTGCTATGGAAATGATTATGACTGCTGGCATGATTTCTGCTGACGAAGCTAAACAATACGGCTTGGTTAATCACGTCGTTCCACAATTCGAATTATTAGAATTTTGTGCTGGAATTGCCCAAAAAATCATGAAAAACTCTCCTTATGCCATTGGAAGAGCCATTAAAGCGATTAATGCTAATTTTATAGATGGTAAAAATGGGTATGAAATTGAAATTAAAAATTTTGGAAAATGTTTTGGAACAGAGGATTTCAACGAAGGTACCAAAGCTTTTTTAGAGAAAAGAAAAGCAGTTTTTACCGGGAAATAGGTTTTAATTCAAAAAAATATTAAGTAAAAAGGCTATTCAAATTAATTTTGTATAGCCTTTTTCTAATATTAAATCTTTGAGGTAATAAATTTTTATTCGTTTTATTTATTTGATATTACTACTTTTCTTTTTTTGAAAACTATGATTTTTTATTTAACAAAAAGAAAATTTTTAAGACTTTTGGTTTTATAATAAATTAACAGCCACAATCATTTCCGCCGCAATTTTTTTTCGATTTTTTTTTGAAGAAGAATTTTCGAATTAAAAAAGCTATTGCAATGCTGAGTATTAAAAAAGCTATTATTTCCTGAAACATAATCTTTTATTTTAATATTTGAAAAGCAATCAGTGCTATGAAATAGGCTAAACCACTCATAATTATTAGTTGTCCAGCGGGCCATTTCCAAGAGTTAGTTTCTTTTTTGGTAATGGCTAGTGTACTGGCACACTGCATGGCAAACGCATAGAATAACAGTAGTGATATGCCAGAAGCAAAATTAAATATTTTCTTTCCGGTCACTGTATTTACTTCAGCCGCCATTTTGTTTTTAATAGTGTCTTCATTATCAGATCCACCCACGCTATATATTGTTGCCAAAGTCCCTACAAAAACTTCTCGAGCTGTAAAAGAACTGATGATGGCAATCCCAATTTTCCAATCGTAGCCCAATGGAGAAATTATTGGTTCTATACCTCTTCCCATTAAACCAATATAGGAGTTTTCTAGTTTTTGTGAAGCAACAGCATTGTTAAACTCGGATGGTGTTAATGGATTTTCTTTGTGGCTTTCCATTATTATTTTTTCTGCGTTTTTAAACTGTTTTCCTGGCCCGTAAGAAGCCAAAAACCATAAAACTACGGATATTGCCAAAATGATTTTTCCTGCGCCAAAAACAAAGGCTTTCGTTTTTTCGATTACATTGATTGCCACATTTTTAAATAAGGGTAATTTATAATTGGGCATTTCGACCACAAAAAAAGTTTTGCCTTTTACTTTTAAAATACTATTCAAAATATAAGCCGCCAAAATTGCGGTTCCAAAACCTATAACATACAAAAGCATCAATGTTAAACCTTGTACATTCAATATTCCTAAAACATAAGTATCAGGGATAACTAAACCTATAATAATGGCATATACGGGTAATCGTGCCGAACAGGTAGTAAATGGTGTTACTAATATGGTGATTAAACGTTCTTTCCAGTTTTCTATATTTCGAGTAGCCATTATTGCTGGAATTGCACATGCTGTTCCAGATATTAAAGGAACAACACTTTTGCCCGAAAGTCCAAAACGGCGCATAATTTTGTCCATCAAGAAAACAACACGACTCATATATCCACTTTCTTCTAGAATGGAAATAAATAAAAATAAAAAAGCAATTTGTGGGATAAAAATTAATATCCCTCCAACTCCTGGAATAATTCCCTGCGAGATTAAATTGGTTAGCATTCCGGCTGGTAAATGTTCACTTGCTAAAGTGCTTAAATTTGCAAATGTACTATCAATAAAATCCATGGGTATTTTTGACCATTCGAATATGGATTGAAATATTACAAATAAAATCAGGAAGAATATAACATAACCCCAAACTTTGTGAGTGAGTATTCGGTCTATTTTGGATCGGAAATCTTTGGCCAAGCTGGAATCAATTTTTAAACCAACTTTTAAAACATCATTAATAAATTGATACCGTTTAATGGTTTCTTTTTGTTGCAATCGCTTCAAATCAGAATGTGTTTTTGTAAAAGAACTGCGGATTTCATTTCGTTCTAAATTCAAAAAGTTTACATCTTGAGTGATGACTAACCACAATTTGTACAACAATTGATTGGGAAATGCTTGTCGTAAGCTTTCAAAATAAGGAGCGTCAATTACTGATGCATTCAAACAAGGTTCGCTCGATATGGTTTTGTAGGTTACTATTAAATTTTTTAATTCTTCTATTCCATATCCTTTTCTGGAACTGATCAGCGCAATTTTTGTTTTTAAGCGTTCTTCAAGATACGGTATATCAAGTGTAATTCCTTTGGATTTCATTCGATCTGCCATATTGATGACTAGAATGGTAGGAATTTCAAGGTCTTTTATTTGTGTATATAGGAGTAGATTCCGTTTTAGATTTTCTACATCTGTGACTACTAAAGCTACATCTGGATAGAGGCGGTCATTTTTGTTGAGTAATAATTCGATTACGACACTTTCGTCAATAGAACTGGCGTTTAAACTGTATGTTCCCGGTAAATCAAGAATATTGGCTTTGATATTATTGGGTAGTTTGCAAAAACCTATTTTTTTTTCTACTGTAATTCCAGGATAATTACCCACTTGTTGATTTAATCCCGTAAGTTGATTAAAAACCGAAGTTTTACCTACGTTTGGATTTCCAATTAAAGCAACGTTAATGTTCTTTAAACTCATATTTTTTTGTTATTAATGAGTTCCACATTAATAAGTTTGGCTGTTTCAATACGGATGGCTAGATGGGAACCATTAATATCCAAATACAATGGATCTCCAAAAGGAGCAATTTGAAGTAATTCGACTTCATTGCCAGGCAAACAACCCATTTCGAGTAATTTCAATGGAATAACATCAATATCAAAATCCAGTATAATGGCTTTTTGGCCTTTTTTGAGAGAATGTATCGTTGTTCGCAAAGCTTATTTAGATTGAATTAAGATTGCAAAAATACATTTTTTATTATAATTATAGCTGATAATTATCAGTTTTAGTCTTTTTTTTCATTGGTGCAAAGCCAATTAATATCTTCAATTAAACGTTGTATGTCTTCTTTCTTGGTGCCATCATAAAAACCTCGAACGCGTCTCTTTTGGTCTACCAGTACAAAATTTTCGGTATGTACCATGTCGTACAATTCAGATGGTTTTCCTAATTTTACTGCCAAATAAGATTTTCTGGCCATAGTGTAAATTTTCTTTTTATCGCCAGTTACCAGATTCCACTTTTCATCAATGACACCGTATTTTTTGGCATAAGCCTTTAAGGCAGGTACACTATCAGTTTCTGGAAAAACAGTATGGGAAAGCAACATTACGTTTGGATTGTTTTTTATTGCTTTTTGCACATCGATTAAATTTGTTGTCATCTTTGGACAAATTGATCCACATGTAGTGAAGAAAAAATCAGCTACATATACTTTTCCTTCATACTCTTTTTGAGTAATTGTTTTTCCGTTTTGATTCACAAAAGAGAAATCGGCAATCGTATGGTATTTGCTTACGTATTGTACTGTACTGTCAACCAATTCTGGATTCACATCTGAAGGGTTGAATATTGGTAATGTTTTACTTGGTTTTAAAGCCGAATAAAACAAGTAAAGTGTGATAATTGAAAAAATAGTAACAATGCCAATATAGAGTCTGTATTTTTTAAAAATAGTACGCATAAATATAATTTGCAGCAAAAATACAAAAAGGACTTTCGTTTTTAGATTATTTAACAATATGAAATCGCCATGATATAAGTTATAGCAAACACCAATGAAGATCTAGAGATACCATATTCAAAAAAAAACAAATAGTATCTACATATGAAATATTTAATACTATAACATTATTGTGAAATTATTGATATGTTTGTAATAACTTCTAAACTAATATTTATAATGAAAAATGTATTAACTAAAAGGCTGCTTTTTGTCATTCCTGCATTGATTTGGATTTCCGAAAGTAAGGCCCAAACTACTGTTAAAACTCCAGAACCAGGTATAAATGTATCCTATATGGATAAAAACACAAAACCAAGTGATAATTTTTTTCATTTTGTAAATGGAACTTGGCTTGACAAAACCGAGATTCCTGCTGATCGAACTTCGTGGGGAAGTTTTAATGAATTAATAAAAAAAACGGATAAAGATGCACTGACTATTTTGAAAGATGCAGCTAATAATCCAATATATAAATCGAATACCGATCAAGGAAAAGCGGTTAATTTTTTCAAATCCATTATCGATACCGTATCTAGAGACAAACAAGGAATTTCTCCTTTGAAACCGTATTTAGCTAAAATTGACAAAGTAAAAAACATTCAAGATGTACAAAAGCTTTTAGTTGAAATGGAACCGGTTATTTCTGTTGGATTTTTTGGTTTGCAAATTGGAGCCGATGAAAAAAACAGTACTAAAAATTCCGTTAACTTAGGGGTTGCAAGACTTGGATTGTCTGATAAAGATTATTATTCATCACAAGAAAAAGATTCTAAGGAAAAAAGAGAGAAGTATGAACTTCATGTAGCAAGAATGTTGCAATGTATTGGTGAGAATGCAGATCAAGCCAAAACAAGTGCTTCTAAAATTGTAGCACTGGAAAGTGCATTGTCAAATCCAAGATTGGATAGAGTAGAACGCAGAGACAGTCGTTTACAATACAATCCAATGACGATTGCCGATTTGCAAAAAATGACTCCCGCTATTCAATGGAATTCGTATTTCTCAGAATTGGGATTCAAGAAATTGGATACCATCATCGTATTACAACCACGTTACATGAAAGCTTTGCAAACTGTTTTCACTGAAAATAAAGTGGAAGATTGGAAAGAGTATATGAAATGGACACTACTTAATGCTGCTGCAAGTGAATTAACCACTGCGATTGAACAAGCAAATTTTGATTTTTATGGTAAAACATTAACAGGCGCTTTAAAACAAAGACCTAGAGAAGATAGAGCTTTGCAAAATGTAAACCGATCTATTGGTGAAGCATTGGGTAAATTATATGTTGAAAAAATGTTTCCTGCTGAAGCTAAAATTAAAGCCGAAAAGATGATTCACAATGTGATTTTGGCTTATCAGGGGCGTATCGAAAACTTAACATGGATGTCTCCTGAAACTAAAATTAAAGCTATTGAAAAGCTAAAAAAAATAAATCCTAAAATCGGGTATCCTAATAAATGGAAAGATTATTCGGCACTAGTCATTAAAAGTCCAGACGAAGGGGGTAGTTATTTTGAAAACATGAGAAATTTAAGTCGTTGGACTTTTCAAGAGGATTTAGATAAACTATCTAAACCAGTGGATAAAACGGAGTGGGGAATGTCTCCTCAAACTGTAAATGCCTATTACAATCCGTCGTATAACGAGATTGTTTTTCCGGCTGCTATTTTACAACCACCTTTTTATAATTATCAAGCTGATGAAGCTGTTAATTATGGTGGTATTGGAGCTGTTATTGGTCATGAAATCTCCCATGGTTTTGATGATGCCGGGGCACGTTATAATGCGGATGGTAATTTAATTAACTGGTGGACTGATGAAGATTTAAAGCAATTCACAGCTTTAGGAACGGCTCTAGCAGATCAATATAGCGCATTGGAACCTTTACCTGGAATTCATGTTGATGGCAAATTTACGCTTGGTGAAAATATTGGGGATTTAGGAGGTATAAATGCTGCTTATGATGGTTTGCAATTATTTTTAAATTCAAACCCTAATCCTGGATTGATTGATGGTTATACCCCTGAACAGCGTTTCTTTATTTCATGGGCAACTGTTTGGAGAACTAAATCACGTGATGAAGCTATAAAAAGTCAAGTAAAAACGGATCCACACACACCTGGAATGTATCGTGGCTATGTACCCATGCAAAACATTGATGCTTTTTATAAAGCATTTGATATAAAACCAGGCGACGGTATGTATATTGCTCCAGAGAAAAGAGTCAAAATCTGGTAATATTTTTCTTTTGATTCATAAAAAAACCATTTGTTGAATTTGAACAAATGGTTTTTTTATGAATTAAAATTAGTATGAAAATAAAATTTTATAAAGGTTGTTATTTTTAGATTTTGAAATAATTTAGTTGAAATCCGCAATAATTGCAAACAATAAATTAAGCTGTTTTTTTTATTAAATCAAACATTGGGCAACGATCACATCTTTTCTTTTCGCCTTTTTTATATTTATCGCAACATTTTGACTTGCAGTTTTCAGCCACTTTTATTTTTTTAAGGATTTCCTTTTTATCCTTTTTTTTGCTCTTCTCTTTTTCTTTCTTGCTCAATGTGTAAAGAATTAAAAACTTTGACAAATATAAGTTATTTTTATCTGTTCTAAATAAAATTTAACTTTTTTAAACAAAAAAAATCCTCAAATCTTTATTGCAATGATTTGAGGACTATGTTTATGGCGATTTCTCTTAATTATTTTGCAGGAGCAGCAGCATTAGTTATGGCTACCTGTAATATGTCTCGATCAAAAAGATACAATCCACCTTTGTCGTCTCCAATCAGGTTGATTTTGTCCAAAATTGATTTTGCTGTTGCTTCTTCTTCAATTTGTTCGGCAACATACCATTGCAAGAAATTATGAGTGGCATAATCTTTTTCCTGAAAGGTTATGTGAACCAATTCATTAATTGATTCGGAAACAAAGATTTCATGCTTATATAATTCTTCAAACATTCCTTTGAAGGTTTCATATGTTGTTTTTGGTGCTTTTAAGTCGGTTACTTGAGCATGACCTCCGCGTTCATTTACATATTTTATTAATTTTAGCATGTGCATACGCTCTTCATCAGATTGTGCATACATAAACTGAGAAATTCCTTCCAGTCCATTTACTTCAGCCCAGCAAGCCATTGATAAATAGGTTTGAGATGATTCAGCTTCTATTCGGATTTGTTTGTTTAGTGCAGATTCAATATTTTTTGATAACATATTTTTTAGTTTTTAGTAAAATTAAAAAAAAATAGTTTACTGCTACTCTTTTTAAGCCAAAAATGAAACAATTTGTTTCAATTTAGAATCTTTAATACGACACTAAAATGGGGAAAAGGAGTAATGCCAATGTCATTGAGTAAATGATTTTTTTCTAGGCTGTTTCTAAATTAAACTCTCGCAAAGACGTGAAGACGCAAAGATATAGGTTCAAAACTTTGCGCCTTTGCGCCTTCGCGAGAAAAAAATAAAGCTAAATTTAATGACATTGTATGTGCGTGAAAACAATGTCATTGAGTTAATGATTTTTTACTACGTTGTTTCTAAATTTAACTCTCGCAAAGACGTGAAGACGTAAAGATGTAGGTTCAAAACTTTGCGTCTTTGCGCCTTCGCGAGAAAAAAATAAAGCTAAATTTAATGACATTGTATGTGCGTGAAAAAATGTCATTGAGTAAATGATTTTTTTCTAGGCTGTTTCTAAATTAAACTCTCGCAAAGACGTGAAGACGCAAAGATATAGGTTCAAAACTTTGCGCCTTTGCGCCTTCGCGAGAAAAAAATAAAGCTAAATTTAATGACATTGTATGTGCGTGAAAAAATGTCATTGAGTAAATGATTTTTTTCTAGGCTGTTTCTAAATTAAACTCTCGCAAAGACGTGAAGACGCAAAGATATAGGTTCAAAACTTTGCGCCTTTGCGCCTTCGCGAGAAAAAAATAAAGCTAAATTTAATGACATTGTATGTGCGTGAAAACAATGTCATTGAGTTAATGATTTTTTACTACGCTGTTTCTAAATTTAACTCTCGCAAAGACGTGAAGACGCAAAGATATAGGTTCAAAACTTTGCGCCTTTGCGCCTTCGCGAGAAAAAAATAAAGCTAAATTTAATGACATTGTATGTGCGTGAAAACAATGTCATTGAGTTAATGATTTTTTACTACGCTGTTTCTAAATTTAACTCTCGCAAAGACATGAAGACGCAAAGATATAGGTTCAAAACTTTGCGCCTTTGCACCTTCGCGAGAAAAAAATAAAGCTTAAGGTAATGAAATTGGGAGTACTGTTTTTGACAATATTGTGCGATAGAAACTAAAATGCAACCACATAAAAAACTTTGTCTCGTTGTTATCAAACATTTCCTTAAATTTGCTACCATTATTTAGTTATAAAAAACAAACTATGTTACAAATTACATTTATTAGAGAAAATCAAGAGAAAGTAATCAACGCTTTGGCCAAAAGAAATATGGATGCCAAACAAGTGGTTGACGAAGTGGTACAATTGGATGAAAAACGTCGCGCGACTCAAGTTGAGCTGGATAACGTATTATCCGAATCTAATAAATTATCCAAAGATATTGGTGATTTGATGAAAGCTGGAGAGAAATCAAAAGCAGCAATTCTGAAAGAAAAAACAGTTTTACTTAAAGGAAAAAGCAAAGTATTGGCAGAAAGTGCTTTGGTTTTAGCCAATGAATTAACAGAGAAATTATATACATTACCCAATCTTCCTGCTGATATTGTTCCCGTTGGAAAAACACCTGAAGATAATTTGAATGTTTTCGAAGAAGGAGAAATTCCAGTTTTGCATGAAGGGGCACAGCCTCATTGGGAATTGGTTAAGAAATACGACATCATTGATTTTGAATTAGGGGTAAAAATTACTGGTGCAGGATTTCCAGTTTATAAAGGGAAAGGAGCTCGTTTGCAACGTGCTTTGATCAATTATTTCTTGGATAAAAATACCGAAGCGGGTTATAAAGAGATGCAAGTGCCTCATTTGGTAAACGAAGCATCGGCATATGGAACGGGGCAATTGCCGGACAAAGAAGGGCAAATGTATCACGATGCAACAGACGATTTGTATTTGATACCAACAGCTGAGGTTCCAGTAACCAATATTTTTAGAGATGTTATTTTGTCTGAAAATGAATTGCCTGTTAAATATACTGGTTACACCCCTTGTTTCCGTCGTGAAGCTGGTTCTTACGGAGCGCATGTACGTGGTTTAAACCGTTTGCATCAGTTTGACAAAGTAGAAATTGTGCGCGTGGAGCATCCTGATAATTCATATGCTGCATTGGACGAAATGGTGGAACATGTAAAAAGTATTTTGCAAGAATTGAAATTACCTTACCGTATTTTGCGCCTTTGTGGTGGTGATATGGGTTTCACATCGGCTTTGACGTATGATTTTGAAGTGTATTCTACAGCTCAAGAACGCTGGTTGGAAATTTCATCTGTGTCTAATTTTGAGACTTTTCAAGCCAATCGTTTGAAATTGCGTTTCAAAGACAAAGACGGAAAAAATCAATTGGCACATACCCTCAACGGAAGTTCATTGGCTTTGCCAAGAGTTCTAGCGGGTATATTAGAAAATTACCAAACACCAGAAGGAATCGTGATTCCAGAAGTACTACGTTCTTACTGTGGGTTTGATATTATTGACTAGTACAATTTAATAAATAGAAAATATTTTTAAACCATTAAGAAATTTTGAGGCATTAGGCTTAATAAACTTAATTTCTTAATGGTTTTAATTTTTTATTTCAAATGTTTCATTATCGACCGATTCAATATAATCACTTTACAAATGATTACATTATGAATAAAATCTTCCTTCATATATCACTTTTGTTCTCTCTGATCGCTTTTTCCCAAAACGAGCAATTGGCGCAATATTATTATGACAAAGGGGATTTTGATAAAGCATTGGTCAGTTATCAGGAATTGTCAGACGGATTACCAACAAATCCTTTTTATTTTCAGAGAAAAATTGACTGTATGCAGCAATTGCTTCAATTTGAATCTGCAGAAAAAGCTATTCAAGAACGATTGAACAAGTACAAACAAGCAACACTTTTGGTTGAATTGGGATATAATTTTCAATTGCAAAAAAATGTATCGAAGGCAAAAAAGTATTACGATAATGCAATTGACAAAATCCGAATCAACCCGAATGAAGTCTACGGAGTTGCCAATACTTTTGAAAAGAAAGTTTTGTTGGACTATGCTTTGCAATCATATTTAGTGGCTAGTGAATTAGTGCCATCGTATGATTTTAAATATCAAACCGCTTTATTATTTGGACAATTAGGAAGAACGGATGAGATGATTGCTAATTTTCTTGATGAAGCTTTTGAAAACCAACAATCTGTAGTTATGATTCAAAATCAATTGACGCGTTACATGTCAAATGAAGGAGATTCTAAGTTCAATGAAAGTTTGCGGAAAAATTTGATTGTTCGTGTTCAAAAAAATCAAGATGTTTTCTGGAATCAGTTTTTGAGTTGGTTTTTTATGCAACAAAAAGAGTTTGGAAAAGCTTTTATACAGGAAAAATCAATTTATAAACGCAATCCTGAATCACTTTCAAGCATAATTGGTTTGGGACAAATGGCGATTGAAAAAGGCGATTATGAAGTTGCTTCCGATGTGATGAATTATGTGTTAGAAAACACGAGCGATGTAGATTTGATTGTGCAAGCTCATAGTTTTTTATTAAAAATAAAAATGGAAAATGCAACGGAAAAAGATTTTACGGCGATTAATGCCCAATTTGATCTTTTGCTAAAACAATATGGTTTAACTCCAGTTACCTTATCTTTGCAACTAAAGCAAGCACATTTTGTCAGCTTCATAATTAAAAATCCTACAGAAGGAAAAGCTATTATTAAGCGAGCGATGGATATGCAACTGAATCCATACGATCAAGCACTATGCAAAATGGAGTTGGCAGATATTTTACTTTCCGAAGAAAAATTCAATCAGGCCTTGCTCTATTATTCGCAAATACAAGAGAATTTGCAAAACAATGTGTTATCGCATGAAGCCAGTCTGAAATCAGCTAAGACGAGTTATTTTAAAACCGATTTTGAATGGGCTTTAAAACAATTTAAAGAATTGAAATCAGCTAGTACACAGTTGATTGCTAACGATGCTTTAGAATATTTTTTGCTAATTAATGACAATACGGTGGCCGATTCGACTCAAACCGCATTGAAGCAATTTGCCAAAGGAGATTATCTTCTGTATCAAAATAGAAATCAGGAAGCGATTGCACAGTTTCAGTCGATTCTGAAAAGTTTTAAAGGTCAAGAAATCGAGTCGGTGACTTTATTACGTTTAGGGCGTTTGTATGAAAAACTTGGAGATTTTAATTTGGCTTTGGCGCAATATCAAGACATAATTGATCACCATAGCGACGGAATTTATATAGATGAAGCGCTATATTTTTCGGCGGATATTTACAATAAGCAATTGCAACAACCTGATAAAGCCAAGGTTTTGTTCGAGAAAATTATTTTCAATCACCAAGATAGTATTTATTTTGTAGATGCCAGAAGGAAATTCAGGGAATTGAGAGGAGATACAAATTTGTGAAAGCTCCCTAGCCTCCAAGTGGGTACTATTGCAAACGTTTACCTATTTGATAGAAAAAATTAATTTATTCATTTAACCCTACTTACCCCTAGTAGGATTCTCCCTTCGGGGTTAGGGGGCTATTATGATAATATACAACGTTACCACAAACATACAAGAAAGCGTACACGACCAATGGATGATTTGGATGCAACACAAACATATACCGGAAATGTTGGCATCCGGAAAATTTACTTCGGCTCGTTTTGTTCGTGTTTTAATTGAAGAAGAAATGGGCGGTGTCACTTATTCGGTTCAATATACTACAGATAGTAAGGAAACATTAGAAAAATATTACCAAGAAGACGCTCCTAGATTAAGAGAAGAAGGTTTAAAACTGTTTGGCGATAAAATGCTGGCTTTTAGAACCGAATTGGAAGTGATTTCCGAATATTAATGACGAAATGTTTGCTTTGCGCCTTAGCGTCTTTGCGAGAAAATAACCCTAATAACACTTAGCGCCTTAGTGACTTCGTGGCAAAATAAAAATCATGGAAAAAGTAAAAGCCAAAAAACACCTCGGACAACATTTTTTGAAAGACGAAAGTATTGCCAAAGATATTGCAGACACATTGAATTTAGTAGGGTATGAGGATGTATTAGAGATAGGCCCTGGAATGGGTGTTTTGACTAAATATATGTTGGATAAACCCATCAATACCTATGTGATCGAAATTGATGATGAGTCAGTGACTTATTTGGATGCCAACTATCCAAAACTTAAGAACAGAATCATTTCTAAAGATTTCTTGAAATACGATATTAACGAAGTTTTTGAAGGGAAACAATTTGCCATAATTGGTAATTTTCCCTATAATATTTCAACTCAAATTGTCTTTAAAACATTAGAATACCGCAATCAAATTCCTGAATTTGCAGGGATGTTTCAAAAAGAAGTAGCCGAGCGTATTTGTGAAAAGAAAGGAACAAAAGCGTATGGGATTCTTTCTGTTTTAGTACAAGCTTTTTACAATGCAGAGTACTTATTTACTGTAGATGAAAATGTGTTCAATCCGCCTCCAAAAGTAAAATCTGGTGTACTGCGTTTGCGTAGGAAAGAAGACTTTACTTTGCCTTGTGGAGAAAAATTGTTTTTTACGGTAGTGAAAACAGCTTTTCAACAACGCAGAAAGACTTTGAGGAACAGCTTAAAAACCCTAAATTTGTCCGACAGTTTAAGGGAAGATGAAGTTTTCAATCTTCGTCCAGAACAATTAGATTACAAAGAATTTATTGCACTGACACAAAAAATAGAAGCCGATGGAATTTAAAATCAGTAAAGAGCTTATTAAACAAATAGCTGAACTCATCCAAGCGAAGAACAACCAAGAGTTGGAAATTTTGTTGAATGATATGCATCACGCTGATTTTGCAGAAATCCTTGACGAGATTGACATTGATGAAGCGACTTATATTTTCAAGGTTTTAGATAGCGAAAAAACAGCTGAAATTCTTCTGGAGTTAGAAGATGATTTAAGGGAAAATATTTTAAAACGCCTTTCGGCAAAAGAGATTGCCGAAGAGCTGGATGAATTAGAGACCAATGATGCCGCTGATATTATCGGAGAACTTTCGAAAGAAAAGAAAGCCGAAGTAATATCGGAATTGCAGGATGTTGAGCATGCCAAAGGAATTGTCGATTTGCTTCGTTATGATGAGGATACGGCAGGGGGAATCATGCACAAAGAGTTGGTTAAAGTCAATGAAAATTGGAATGTACTCACTTGCGTTAAAGAGATGCGTATTCAAGCTGAAAATATTTCTAGAGTCCATTCTATTTATGTAGTAGATGATGAAGATCGTTTGAAAGGACGACTGTCCCTTAAGGATTTATTGAGTACTTCTACACGAACTCCCATTAGTGATGTTTATATCAAAAAACTGCACTTTGTAGATGTTGAAACTCCCGATGTTGATGTGGCTAGAATCATGGAAAAATACGACTTGGAAGCGATTCCAGTTGTGGATGAATTGGGACGATTAGTGGGACGTATCACGATTGATGATGTTATTGATGTCATTAAGGATGAAATCGAAAAAAGAGATACAGAAGACATTCAGAAATTTGGGGGATTAGAGGCATTAGATTTGCCTTACGTTCAAACGCGTCTTTTCGAAATGGTCAAAAAAAGAGCCACTTGGTTAGTTGTACTTTTTCTGGGAGAAATGTTTACCGCTTCGGCGATGGGTTTTTTTGAGGGAGAAATCAATAAAGCTATTGTTTTAACCTTGTTTATTCCTCTTATTATTTCTAGTGGAGGTAATTCAGGTTCACAGGCTGCAACATTAATTATTCGTGCCATGGCTCTGAAAGAGCTAACCTTGAGAGACTGGTGGTATGTGATGAAAAAAGAAATAGCTTCTGGATTTTTATTGGGCTCTATTTTGGGAATTGTAGGTTTTATACGAATCTTGATTTGGCAAACGTTAGACTTTCATGATTATGGGGTACATTGGTTTTATGTAGCTATGACTGTATCCGTCTCTTTGGTTTTTATCGTTTTATGGGGTACCCTTTCTGGATCCATGATTCCTTTTGTATTAAAGAAATTCAAATTAGATCCAGCTACTTCATCCGCACCTTTTGTAGCTACTTTGGTAGATGTAACAGGATTGATCATCTATTTTTCAATAGCTATGTTTTTCTTAAGCGGTAAATTATTATAAAGACTTGATAAAAAAGTTAACCAAAAAACAACCAAAATAAACCAAATGAAAGTACACATTATAGGTGGAGGAAACCTTGGGGCTTCCATCGCAATCGGAATTGCAAAATTCACCACCGGTAACGAAGTAACGGTAACCAGACGTAATATTGCTCCTATTTCGCATTTAGAAGATTTAGGAATTACCATTACCACAGACAATACACATATTATTCAAGAGGCAGATGTTATCATCCTTACTATAAAACCATATCAGGTAGATACTGTCTTAGCCGAGATATTGCCTTCCATTTCAAACAAAGTAATCGCATCGGCAGTAAGTGGTCTTTCGATAGAGAATTTACAAAACAAAATTGGGGATACTCACAATGCAGTCCGTATTATGCCAAATATTGCGGCACAGTTTGGTGCTTCTGCCACTTGTATTGCTTTTAACGAGAAAAGTAAAGCTAAAGCACAAGAAACAGTAACTCTTTTTCAAGCTTTAGGAACTGCACCCATTATTGATGAAAAATTAATGGATGCTGCAACCGTACTCGCTGCAAGTGGAACCGCTTTTGCTTTACGTTATATTCGTGCATCCATGCAAGCAGGGATCGAAATTGGATTTGATTGGCAAACGGCTTTGGCCATTTCTGCACAAACGGTAAAAGGCGCTGCCGAAATGTTGCTTGAAGAAAAAGGACACCCAGAACAATTAATCGACCGTGTTACTACACCACAGGGATGTACGATTGCTGGATTAAACGAAATGGAATTACACGGTTTTAGCTCTTCATTAATCAAGGGTATCAAAACTTCCCTAAAACAAATCAAAGGTTAAAACAAATTTGGGCGTGCCACCATAAAAAAAAGAGCCAACTTATCACACTGATTAGTTGGCTCCTTTTTTTTATGCTGTCGGGCTATTCGCGTTACTTCGGTAACTTGCTTCTATCCCTCACGCGGTAAATAACATATTGACGGATTTTGAGATACTTTTGTCTTTTAAGTAAATAAAGCTTTTAACTCGGTGGCGTCATGAGGATTCATTTTTCCAGCCAAAACTAGACTTAATTGTTTTCTTCTCAGAGCGGCATCGAATCGCTGTTTTTCTAATTCAGTTTCCGGTTCAATCTGCGGAACATCAACAGGTCGTCCAGTATCATCTACAGCCACAAAGGTATAAATCGCTTCGTTTGCTTTGGTTCTGTTTCCAGATTGGCGGTCTTCTACCCAAACATCCAGATAAATTTCCATTGAGCTTTTAAATGCTCTTGATACTTTGGCTTCTATAATAACCACACTACCAAGTGGAATTGATTTATTAAATGCTACATGATTTACAGAGGCAGTTACACCTATTCGGCGGGAATGTCTTCCGGCAGCAATACTTGCTGCACGATCCATTCTGGCCAATAATTCCCCTCCAAATAAGTTATTCAAAGGATTGGTTTCGCTCGGTAAAACCAAATCGGTCAATATAGTTAAGGATTCTGAAGGATGTTTAGATGTCATTTTTAAATAATAAGTTTTAAGTTTTTTTAGAATTTTATATTTCTAAAGCGATTAATTAAGCCAATATACGGCCATTACAGAGGGAATAAAATACAATACGATGGTTCTCGCACCATCATAGTCTTTGGCCAAACGTTGTCCAAATAGTAACATAATAAGAGTAATGCAAGAAAAGATAGCGCCATATAATCCGTAAATTCTTCCACTATTTAGTGCTATTTCTATAGCTCCGACGACACATAAAATGCCAGATATTAATTCTAAGATCAAGACATTTACTAGTGCTAAAGGAACCTGATTGCGTAAAAGTGTTTTTGCAAAATGTTCTTTTAGCCAATTAACATTGTCTTTCCAATGGAATAATTTATCTTGAGATGATTGTAAAAATGTGATCGCTAAAAAGACTAAGATTAAAATAGAAGCAATATTGTTCATAGGTTTTATTTTTTGTGTATTAAACGGGTTAGTTTTATAGATAAATCAGTTAATATTATTTTGGCATTACCATTGCGTTCTATATGATACATCGCATCTGATAATTCTTTGAAAATGTCGTTAATATTATTTCCATTTACAAAAGGAGCAAAGTTTTCAAGTTTGAATTTTTCTACTTTTGGCTCTATATAAACTAATGATTTGGTCTCATAATTTAACAATAATGCCTGACGGAACATCTCAATACAAAATTGAAGGAATTTTTTTTGCGTTTCTCTCCCTAATGTAGCTATTTGTTCACTCCATTCTATTAAGTCTTGTATCGCTGCTGCATTTCCTTTTGCTTTAAAAGCAGCTCTAACCCAAGTAACAAACCATTGTTCAAATGGAGAAGCTTCATCGTCGTCATTTAATAGATGCAATGCTTTGTTGTAATTTCCTTGAGCCTGATGTGCAATTTTTGAAGCTAGCTTTGCATCAATCTGCTCATTTTCTATTAGACTATTAGCTATGATTTGTTCGCTTAATGCATTAAAATGTGTAATTTGACAACGGGAGCGTATGGTTTGAATGATGTCTTCTTCATTTTCGGAGATAAGCAGAAAAACGGTCTTCTCTGGTGGTTCTTCCAGTAATTTGAGAAGTTTGTTAGAGGCTGCGATATTCAATTTATCTGCCATCCAAATGATCATAATTTTATATCCTCCTTCATAGGACTTTAAGGATAGCGATTTTAATATTTCAGCTGCATCATCAACGCGTATTTCTCCTTGTTTATTTTGAACACCCAATTTAGCATACCAGTCAAATAATCCACCATAAGGTTTTTCTAAGATAAATTGTCGCCAATCTGCAATAAAATCGATACTTTTTGGTTTAGCTTTTACATCCTCTGTCGTTACAGTTGGATAAATAAAATGTAAGTCTGGATGTGATAATTTTTGAAATTTAAGGCTACAGGATTCATTTTGTTCGCCATTAGTGTTGCATAAAACATATTGTGCGTAAGCAATAGCCATTGGTAGAGTGCCACAGCCTTCTGGACCTACAAATAATTGGGCATGAGGAATCCTGCCTAAATCAGCACTTTTAACCAAGTGGTTTTTTATATAGCCCTGTCCTAAAATTTTTGAAAATTCCATTGGACAAAGATAGTAGAAAATGATAGCATCAAAAATTTTCTATTATTAAAGTTGTTTTCACAAGCATGTATGAATCTTAATGGTATGAATTTGATTGTTTTTCATCCTTTGTTTATACTTGAGCGGTTTTCAACTTTTGCTGTTGATAACTTTTGTATTTTTTTTGAACCGAAGCTGAAATAGTATTTTTTACCCAAAAATTATTAGCTAATTTCTTATATTGAAGTTAAATTTTAAGATTATTTTTTGTTTTTTTAAACATGTATTATCCTCGGTTAAGTGTAGTATTTACTCGGTATAAGGTAAATTTTTACAGAAAAACGATTAAATTATATTTTAAATTATAACATTACGACTTGCAAATTCGATTAAATTGTATATTTTTGTTTTATTAATTATTTAAATCCATGATATGAAAGGGAAAATTATTTTTTTCAGTGTTTTTATGTTAGCATTAAGCTTTAACGCAGTAGCTCAGGTTAAACCTAATATGCCTAAAAGTATTATTAGTACTACGGCTTCATTAAGAACTTTTCACGCAGATGATAAAGAGCTTAAAACTTTAACCAAAGGAGAATTGGTAGAGTTGTATATTGAACGTATGAAAATCGTTGTTAAGATTTTTCCTAATATAGGTCTTGCAACAAAACCAGGTGTTACCATGGCTGATTTAGGAATTCAAGAAACTCCTGAAAACAAAAAGTCTTTAGATTTACAAGCAGAAGCTACTAATGTTTTTCTTGAAGTTCAGGTTGATTTTTTAAGAAAAATGCTACCTTATGCAGATAAAAATCAGTTAGTTTCTATGATCATGTATTATGAGCAAATTATAAAAGGATTACGCGAAGTAGAATAACAATTTTGCATACCATATATATCAAAAAAGACTTTCTTTTTTGATACTGACCCAATAACTCAAATGAGTTTAAACTCTATCCTACAGAGGTTTTAAAAATAATTAAATTTAATACCCCCAAACCTATGAAAAATATAATACTAATTATATGGGTTTTTCTTACTGTTGTTTGTGATGTAAATGCACAACAAGAGAAAGGAATATTTGGATCAAGCAATTGGTTAAATAACTGGACGGAATTTAAACCGGGTAAAGCCGATTATGGTGAAGCTACTCAGATTCTTGCTGGTACAATTACTGTAAATACTAGGTTAACCAAAAAGGATGTATACATCATTCAAGGTAATGTATATGTTACTAACAATGCAATTCTTACTATTGATCCTGGTACAATCATCATTGGAGATTCTGAATCTAAAGGAACCTTAATCATTACTAAAGGAGCTCAATTGATTGCTGAAGGATCTGAAACCGATCCTATCGTTTTTACTTCCAATAAATCCCTTAAGAAAGCCGGTGACTGGGGTGGTATAGTTATACTTGGTGATGCTCCCATAAATAAATTTGGGAATTATTCTTCTATTAATTATGATTTAGATCCTAGTTTGACAACTTACGGTGGTTTGAATCCAGCTAGTTCATCTGGTGTGTTAAAATATGTAAGAATAGAATATGCCGGTAAAAAAATAAAAGGTTCTGAAAATTTCAATGCGCTTCTACTTGGAGGAATCGGGAATAAAACTATTCTTGAGAACATAATGATTAGTTATGCTGCGGGAGATGCTTTTGAAGTACTTGGAGGTGAACCTGTTTTAAACAAAATTATATCTTATCGTTCTAGTGGAATTGATTTTAAATTTACTTTAGGGACTCAAGCTAAAATTGATAATTCATTAGCTGTTCGAACTTCTTATCTAACGAATAATAGTGGATCAAGATGTATTGACGTTTCTTCATATATTAAAAAAGAGGAAGCTGATTTTACAAAAAAACAAACTGTTGTTACGGCTACTAATATGACATTGGCTAATGATAGTGATAATATTGATACGGATATAAAATCTGGGTTAGTAAAAGAAGCGGTTTTTGTAGCTGAGAATACTTCTTTGGTATTACGAAAAAGTGTAATATCTGGATTTAATCCCGCTATTATATTGGATAATAATATCGAATTGGCCGAGAAAAATTTAAAGAAAATTCGACTTGAAGAAATTTATTTCAATTTCTGCCAAGGAAATATCTTTATGGCAGGTAATCTAAATAATGAAGATTTAGAAAGTTATTATGGAAACAGTGTTTTCTTTAATTTATATTCTAAAACTACAAATCTTGAGACTTTTAATGATTTTGCAAATCCAAGAAGACCAGATTTTAGATTGGCACTTACTAAGTTTACAGCCTCAGCCAAATAACTAACAAATAAATTTTTAGAAATTATGTAAAATGAAAGTTGAACCTAAACGAACAGGTTTGGCTTTCATTTTATTACTTAAATTATTTTGTTAATTTTTTATAACAAGAATTTTCAATAAGTTTTCATAATTCTTTTTGAAGTACAGAGACTCATGTTTGTTTATAATGGAGCATTAAATTTGGTGTTAATAAATTTAAATTACGCCACTTGTTAAACAGATTTGTAAAAAAATAAATTAATTACTTATGAAAAGTAAGCTTTACTCCTATTTATATTCAATAAAGTTTTGTTTTTTATTGATAGTTTTTTTTCTTTTATCCAATTTTACTTCAGTAGCTCAGACTATTTTACCTCAAAAGCTCGGTTATCCAAGAATTTGTGCTAACATACCTAATATTGATTATCCTTCTGGATATAATAGGTATGAAGTTTTTTTTAAAATAAGTGGCTTTCCAGCTAATGAAACATTTTTTGTCCTACTTTCAGATGATAAAGGCAATTTTACGAATCCAATAAAACCTAAGATAATTCCTAATGGAGCTGCTCCAAATCCTCCCGCAGATACTCCGACAGATAAGACACTTACTTTTGAAGTACCCTCTGATTTAGTTGGTTCGGATATTTATGGTCTAAAAATTCAAAGTTCTTCAGGAGTTGTTAGTCAGCTTTTTAAAACAAGTGATTTACAATCTTCGTTTCCTATCCATTTTTTATCATATTCAGGTACTTTTTATATTAATAACAAAAGCGATGCTTTAAGTTTTTGTAATGGAGGTAGTGTTACACTTTCTGTTGATAATTCAACTCCTTCAATTCCTGATTCTTCCCCTTTGCAATATCCTCAATTGAAGTATAATTGGTATAAAAATGGAGTGTTAGTTCCAAATGAAACTAAAAGTTCATTATCAGTTAATCAAGCTGGAGATTATTATGTTGAAGTTAATTATGGTCCATGCTCTGATATAAATACCCGTTCACAATCTGTTAAAGTTTCTGGTGCCAGTGGATCTGGTGCGGTAATTTCTTCAAGTTTAGGTAATCCTTTTTGTTCCAGTTTGGGTAGTACGACACTTTCCGTTTCTAGTGGTAATTCTTATGTTTGGAGAAGGGATAATACCGTAATTGATGGTGCTATTTCCAGTAATTACATCACAAATCTGCCGGGTACTTATACTTGTGATGTTGATTTTGGCGGCTGCAAATCAACGGGTTCTATAGATTTAAAAGTTCTTACAAATACGAGTGCTATTTCAGGTGTTGAAGTAAATAAAGTTAATTATATAGTAGAAGGTGAAACGCTAAATGTCGCTATAACTACAGATGCTGTTTCTCCTACATATCAATGGTTATTGGATGGTGCTGCTATTTTGGGAGCCAATACAAATACCTTGAATATTACTGCACAAGGAAGTTATAAAGCGATTGTAACTCAAAATTCAAGCTGCTCTATTACAACTGAATTTCCTTTTGATGTTTCGTATAAAGTGAATCTGAATGCACCAAAAATATCTAATATTGTCAGTCCAAATGGAGATGGTGTTAATGATACTTGGATTATACCTGATGAATATATAAGCGGTACAAATACACATATCATGATTCTAAGTTCTTTGGGCGATATTGTTTTTGAAAGTGATAATTATGACAATTATAGTGGTTGGCCACAAATAGCTGTAGAATTTACTAATTTCAATCCAGTTTATTATTATATAATTACTCCAAATGGCGGTTCTGCCAAAAAGGGTTCGATAACTCTTGTGAAATAATATGAAAAATTTTTTATTAAGCGTTTTCTTTTTTTTCTGTACTATCCCATTTTTTTATGCCCAACAAGAGGATGGTGTTGTTTCTTTTGCTATTCCACCAGGAAACTCCCTAAAATTTAATTCTTTTGTGATCAATCCTACGTTTAGTTTTGTAAGACAGCAAAGTGCTTATATTACCTTGTTTAATAAAACACAATGGGCAGGTTTTGAAAACGCACCCAAAACCTATATGTTAAGTTACTCCGGACGTTTCATGGAGAATGAAGGTGTCGGTATCAGTGTTTTTCAACAAAATCAAGGCTTGCTTACAACTTTTGGGGTATCCGCTAACTTTGCTCACAATATTTTATTACAAGAGGATAGTAATCTTACATTTGGTATAAACCTAAGCGCCTATAAAAGTGGATTGAATAGCGGAAAAGTAATTGCAAGAGATCCAGATCCTTCTTTAGATAATATTCCATCCAATACGGTTATGGCTGTATCTCCAGGTATTAATTATGGATCAGCATTTTTCGATTTTGGGTTAAGTCTAAATAATATTGTTTCTTATAATTTTAATACTGGTATTCTAAAAGACGATCCTAACAAAGGAATTCAAGCCCATGTAATGTATACTGGTTTTATTGATTCCTATGGTTTTTTTGATAAAAGTAAATTTTCAGGAATCGTTAAAACCGAGTTTTACAAAGAGAATACAGCTTATTCTGGTTCAGGCGTTTTTACCATTCCTAAAGGGATTTGGGTACAGGCTGGATACCATTCTGTTTTAGGAATGACTGCTGGATTTGGTTTAAATATAACACCTAAAATTGCTTTAGAATATTCTTATGGTATGGGATTGGGTGATATTTCAAACCTTGGTGCATCCCACATAATTGTATTGGCCTATAAATTTAAAAATCAAAATTTCGATTATGGAGATGATGAAGAAGAAGGAGCTTTAATTGAACCTGCTCCTTTTCCTAAAGCTTCTACTACTACAAAACCTAAGGCAGACACTAAAGCAGTGGCTGATGCAAAAGTGGGTGATCAAGCAAAAATTGCCGAAGCAAATAAAGCTAGATTAGGAGCTGCTAATAAAGCAAAAGCAGATGCAGCAATTGCCAAAGCCAAATTAGCGGCTGATGCCAAAGCCAAATCAGATGCTGTAGCTATTGAACAAAAAAATAAACTGGCTGCAGATGCTAAAGCAAAAGCGGATGCTGCTGCTATAGCCCTCGCTGCAAAAAAACCAGAGCCCGTAAATAAAACAAAATTAGCCGCAGATGCAAAAGCTAAAGCGGATGCCGATGCTTCTGCAAAACGTATTGCCGATGCTAAAAACAAATCAGACGCTGCCGCAAAATTAGCTGCCGATACTAAAGCTAAAGCGGATGCGGAAGCCACTGCTGCCAAACTTGCTGCCGAAAACAAAACCAAAGCAGACGCTACCGCTGCAAAATTAGTTGCTGATACTAAAGCCAAAGCGGATGCTGAAGCGACTGCTGCTAAAGTTGCTGCCGAAAACAAAGCCAAAGCAGACGCTGCTGCCGCAAAATTAGCTGCTGACGCCAAAGCCAAAGCCGATGCCGAAGCTGCTGCCGCCAAACTTGCTGCCGAAAATAAAGCCAAAGCAGACGCTGCCGCAAAATTAGCTGCCGATACTAAAGCCAAAGCGGATGCCGAAACTACTGCTGCCCAACTTGCTGCTGAAAACAAAGCCAAAGCAGACGCTGCTGCCGCAAAATTAGCTGCTGATGCCAAAGCCGATGCCGATGCAGCTGCTGCTAAACTTGCTGCTGAAAACAAAGCTAAAGCAGATGCTACTGCTGCAAAATTAACCGCTGATGCCAAAGCCAAGGCTGATGCTGAAGCTGCTGCCGCCAAACTTGCTGCTGAAAACAAAGCTAAAGCCGATGCTGCCGTAAAATTAGCCGCTGATTCCAAAGCCAAGGCTGATGCTGAAGCTGCTGCCGCCAAATTTGCTGCTGAAAACAAAGCTAAAGCAGACGCTGCAAAATTAGCAGCTGATACCAAAGCCAAAGCTGATGCTGAAGCTGCTGCCGCCAAACTCGCTGCCGAAAACAAAGCCAAAGCAGACGCTGCAAAATTAGCTGCAGATACCAAAGCCAAAGCGGATGCTGAAGCTGCTGCCGCCAAACTTGCTGCCGAAAACAAAGCCAAAGCAGACGCTGCTGCCGCAAAATTAGTTGCTGATGCCAAAGCCAAAGCGGATGCCGAAGCTGCTGCCGCCAAACTTGCAGCCGAAAACAAAGCCAAAGCAGACGCTGCTGCAGCAAAATTAGCTGCTGATGCCAAAGCCAAAGCGGATGCCGAAGCTGCTGCCGCCAAACTTGCAGCCGAAAACAAAGCCAAAGCAGACGCTGCTGCAGCAAAATTAGCTGCTGATGCCAAAGCCAAAGCCGATGCCGATGCTGCTGCCGCTAAACTTGCTGCTGATGCTAAAGCCAAAGCTGCTGCCGATGCTGCTGCTGCTAAATTGGCTGCTGATAATAAAGCTAAAGCAGATGCTGAAGCAATAGCCGCCGCCAAATTAGCTGCCGAAAATAAAGCCAAAGCCGATGCTGCAATTGCTGCTCAGGCTGAACAGGATCGAATTGAAGCGGCTGCCGCTGCAAAATTGGCTGTAGAAGCTCTTGCTAAGGCCAAAGCTGATGCTATGCCAAAAGATGAGATTGGTAAAACAATGGATAACTTATCCAAAAATCTGGAGGATTCTAAACGCAAACAACAACAATTATTGACTCGTTTAGATGCTTCTGTAGCCAACAAGGAAAAGGCATTGAAAGACTTAAAAGATGAAAATGATTTAAGTGATAAAGGCATTGTGAAAACTACTGTTGAATTCAAAAGTACTGCCGGTGAAAATGCAGAATTAGAATCAATCAAAGCTCAAATTGCTCAGGTAAATAAAGAACAAGCTGCTTCATTAGAAGAGTTTAACCGCCTTTACGCAGAGAGACTTAAAAAGACTCCTAAAAATGATTTGGTCAATCAAAATTATTTGAAAACTATTGAAACTTTAAAAGCGGAACAAGTAAAAGCGGAACAATCGAATGCAGTATTGATTACTACATTGGAGAAAATTAAAGTGGAAACAGAAATTGAGAAAAAACGTAGAATCAAACGTGCGGCTTCTTTGAATGATCAAGATCGTTTAGTTCAAGATATGGCTACATTAAAAAGGATTAAGGAAACAACCAAAGTAAGTGCTGTTCCTCCTACGGCTTCTGATTTTGATTTTGGAGATAATCAAGCCAACATGCAGATCATTAAAAATAATAAAAATGTAGAAAGTGGTTATTATGTCATTTTAGCAGTACATAGTGATTCACAAAAAAGAGATACATTTGTGACTAAAACGGTAGCTTCTGGAGACAAAAATGTAAACTTCTTCTATGATTCCAACTCTAGTAAATATTTTATATATGAAGCTAAGTTTGATAATTTACAAGAAGCAACACAGGCATTAGAAGATCGAGGAAGTAAACCGTATAATAGTAAAATGGTAATTGTTAAAATTGAAAAATAATTATGTTAAATATTTTGGGCTATTGAAATTATTTTATAAAAATATTTGATATTCCTATAATTTTTATATTTTTAACCCTTTAATCGGCTTTTTTGTGTAAATCATCGATTTTATCAAACTTGTTTGTTAGTTTAATTTTGTTAAAAAAAATATAATAGTGTAAAATCTAAAGTGTTCTTATGTTAAAAAAAAGGACATGTTGTGGGTTTTGTGTTAAAATTTAATGTTTAAATAAATAGTAGCTTTTCTTTTATATCATTTCTTGCTCCACGGAAGATCTCTAAAAGAAATCCTTTAAATACATATACCATGAAAAAACCTACTTTTTCTAAATTACTTTTTTCTGTTTTCTTTCTATTTGAAAATTTCTTTAAAAAGAATTTTATTAAAACTTCTTTCTGTAAAGATTTTAGAAACTTAAAAAGTCCCGTTTTTGAAAAAAAATCTTTTTTTAGGATAGAGTATACAATCACTGTTTTTATACTTGCTTTCTTTTTGATGAGCAGTAACGGTGTTTTTGCACAAATTGGAACTCCATTTAAGCCAAGGCTAGCTGGAGGAAATATTAGTGTAAAAGGAGATATTGTATTAATAGGAAATAGTATTGTAAATAGAGTTACTTCACTTCCGACTCCAAATCCAAAGCCTGCTAATTGGGATGGAAATCCAGCTGTTTTTAGTCCCTCAGCTCCAGTTAATAATCAGTTGTTTACAGGGACAGTAACTAATATAAATGCGCTGACAGCTGAAGCTAACGTGCCTTTCAATCAAAGGACTTCTGGTTCTGTAAATAATAATGATTTTTTTATTGAATATTCTAATGTTGATCCCGGTACAGCAGCTGATGGTATCTTTAGTTCGTCTTCTGCAGATTTGAATATAAACCAAACTTGTAAGAAAATCAAGTTTGCGGGTTTGTATTGGTCTGCTATTTATCCAACAGATAGAAGTACAAGTGCAGGTGTAAAATATAACGGTTCAGTAAGAAGTGAAGCATTTGATAAAATAAAAATAAAGCTTCCTGGTGTAGCTTCTTCATATCAAGATATTACTGCTGATGATATTATTTTTACAAGTAAAATTATACCAGCTGTTCCGGCTACCGGTAACAATACTGCGACCTTTTTCGAGTCGCCTTACGTGTGTTTTAAGGATGTAACTGCTTTGCTAAATACTGTTAAAGATGCTTCTGGAGCTCTGGATGCTAATGGGACATATACAGTAGCTAATGTTAGAGCTACAAGAGGTATGAAAAATGGTGGCGGTGCAGGCGGTTGGACACTTGTAGTTATATATGAAACGCCAACTATGCCAAGTAAGTTTATATCCATTTTTGACGGATATGCATCTGTTAGCACTGGCTTAGATGCTTTAGATATTCCCGTTAGTGGATTTCAAACGCTTCCAGTTGGTTTTACGGTAAATGCCAAACTTGGAGTTGCTGCATTAGAAGGAGATGTTGGAATAAATAATGATACTTTTCAATTTCGTAATGGGCCACCCCCTGCTACATATATAAAAGACGATCCTACTTTTACAAAAATGTATGATGTTGTAAATCCAGCGGATAATTTTTTCAATGCAACTATTTCTGAAGATGGTGTGATTTTAACAAATCGAAATCCGGCGAGTTTAAATTCAATGGGATTTGATATTGATAATTTTAAAATGCCAAATGACAATAATAGTGTACTACCTAATAATGCTAGAGAAGGTACATTGAGATTAACCACGAATGGAGATGGGTATGGCGCTTTTTTGACCACTTTTGCGGTAGATGTCATTGAGCCTAATATTGTTTTAACCAAGAAGGTTGTAAATACAGGAGGGGATGACATCACAAATACAATAGTAAAACGTGGTGATGTATTAAGATATGTTATTGGATTCAATAATTTAGGGAGTGACAAAGCTCAAAATGTTATAATTGAAGATTATTTACCAAATATTGTCTTTTTTAATTACCCAGCCGATGTTTTGTCCTTGCCAACTGGTGTTACAGTTCAATCTTACAATCCTGCAGTTGTCGATCCTCATGATGGTATTGTAAAACGTAAAATTGTTTTCTCTGTCGATAATTCATTGGTGGATTTAGTAAATGATCAAGAGCAGTTTATTACTTTTCAAGTAAAAGTCCCTACAGATTGTAAAGATTTTAGTGATGCTTGTTCTAATATAGTAAATAACACCGCTTATACTATTTATAATGGTGACCAAAATTTTGACAATAATGGCGTTCCTTTCGGCAGTGGTAGTCAGCCTCCAACTTCAAAATGTGCATTAGGAGACATTGCAACAAATTTTATTGGAAATATTGATGATTGTTTGTTCGATAGTGCATATACACTTTGTGGGAATAGTGTTTCTATATCAGGAAGAAATGGATTTCAAAATTATACATGGACTGGTCCAAATGGTTTTACAGCTTCGGGTCAAACAATCACAGTTACTAAAGTTGGAGATTATTTTGTAAAAGCGGATCCTATTGCGCCTTGTATTAAATCTTTAAATCAAAATGTCAAAGTAACTCTTTTTTCTGCTGCAGATAATGATGCATTACTTAAATATGCTTTTAATAATTTGCCAACAATTGAAGATCCTTATCTGAATCGTGGAGAAATTGTTGATTGTAAAATTAATGGTGTAAAGATGCCTCATATTTTTTTATGTGGAGCAAACGATTATAGAGATATGACTATCACAAATGCTGCCGTACTTTCTGCAGCGTGGTACCAATTAGCAGGAGCTTCATGTATTGCTTCTGCAGGAAGTAATGGTGGTGTTTGTGCCAATGAAGACCTTTCTTGCTCTTGGGATTTAAAAAGCAATTCACTTAACTATAAAGCAGATACAGCCGGTTACTTTAAAGTGATATTAAAATATGATAAGGGTTGTAGTAATACCCTCTATTTTAATGTCTATAAAAATGATCTGAAAGCTACCGAGAGTCATACCAATATTATTTGTACATCTAAAGGGAAAATGATAGTTGGCGGTTTTCCTCCTACAGGGTATGAATATAGTTTTAATTTAACTAGTTATACAGGGGTAAAAACATATAGTTCTTTACCTAATGCAAATATATTTACAACTAGTATTCCTGAGAATTATACGGCATCTATAAGACAAATTGGAATTACAAATGGTTGTGTATTTACTGTTTCAGCACAAATTGATTTAGTAGATTTTAAGGTTAATAGCGAGGTCACACAGCCAACTTGTTCCAATGTTAACGGTTCAATAAAAGTTACTTCAACTACTGGTTCTTCTAATTATATTTATACTCTTACTAAGGTTGGATTTGGTTTAATTGATACTTATGGTCCATTTCCTGATACTAATCATACATTTAGTAATCAAAGTCCTGGCACTTATTCTGTAAATGTAAAAACTGCGGATGGTTGTGATGTAACAGTGAACAACATTGTTATAAATTCTGTTTTAAAATTGACAGCTACTGCATCACTTACAAAGCCATTAACCTGTGTAGATGGTGAATTTACAATTTATCCCGTTGGGGGAACACCTTTAACAGGGACACCACCTTATTATTATTACAAGATAAATGGAGCTGCTTCTGTAATTAATCCTGTGATTCCTGTTACATTGCCTTTGCCCTCTGGAGGACTTTATAATATTGAAGTAATAGATAAAAATAATTGTAGTGCTACAACTTCTATCACGGTTTCAACGAATCCAAAACCCGTATACACTGTTGTTCCTACTAACATTTTGTGTTATGGTACAAATACAGGAGCTATTAATTTTAATGTGACTTCTAATACAAGCGGTTATATTTTGACATACAGTAAAGATGGAGGTACAACTTATTCCAACGATCCTCTTTTTTCTAGTTTGGCTCCGGGCACGTACACCCCAGTACTTAAATACTCTTTAAGTGGTGTAGACTGCTTAGATACTAAACCCGCTATTACCATTACCCAACCTGCAGATGCCTTGAGCGCATCAGCGGGTGTTTCTGCATTGGCAGGATGTGGAGATGTACTTTTAGGAATTCCAAAAAATTATGGAAAAGTCCGCATCACCAATCCTCAAGGGGGTGTGGCACCTTATGAATTCAGTTTTGACAATCAAGCCACTTGGATTAACAAGAATGATGCTTACAAAGCCCCAGGAACGTATACGCTTTATGTTAGAGATTTCAATAAATGTATTTTTAGTGCACCTGTTACACTGGATCCTGAACCTGCAGCACCACAAATCAAAGTAGACACGCCAGTAGATTTTAATTGTGATGGTTCTGCTACGAGTACTGTCACTATTGCCAATCCAGGAGGAATAACTTATACGTATAACTATTATTTGGATGGGAAAGCGAATACACCAATCACTAATAATGTTTTTACTAATGTATTACCTGGGTCACATCCCGTTAAAGTAGAGTACAAGTTGAATACGGTTCCGACCTTTAGTAATTTATTGTTTGAAAACTTTGGGTATGGAGAGGACGCTGAATCTCCTGGAATCAATACCACTTTTTATTGTTGGGAAAGACAAGTAGTAGCCACACAATGTAAAAGTAGTATTAAGATAAATGATGGCGATTACTCGGTAACAGCCAATATTGTAGATCGCTATGGTCCTTGGGTGCAACCAGGAGATCATACGCCTCAAACGGTTCCTGCTACACCCAAAGGGAGATGCTTAGTGGTGAACTTAGGAGATAAAATTGCTACTACAGATGTTATTTATAAAAAAGTAATTAATGACATCATACCCAATCAACCCATTAATTTTGAGTTATATGCCATGAATTTGCTTGAAAAGGGCAATGGTCAAATTGATTGTAATTTAGCCGTAGCGCTAGTGGATGCCACCGGAAAGGAAATTTCTACTTTTACAACAGGCGATATTCCTAAAGTAAATACAACAGCCACTCTTCCTATAGTTAAAATATGGGAAAAATATCCTAAAACGCCAATAACGCTTGATCCAAAAAATAATACCTCGCTAACTTTTATTATTCGATCTAATAAAATCGGTACAAATGGTAACGATGTGGCTATTGATGACATTAGAGTGTACCAACTGCCAGAAACTTGTTTGTCTACCCAAGGATTTAATGTCAATGTACCAACTGGAAAGGCCTTTGCCGCACAAATTTCAGGAAAGCAAAATGTAACCTGTAATGGTTTAAACAATGGTGAAATTACCATAGCGGCTCAAAATTTTGACGCCATCAAAGGTTTTGAATATTCTATCGACAACGGTGTGACATGGAGCGCCGCAATGACTAGTTCACCTGTTACAATTAAAACTTTGGCAGGAGCATTGTATAAAGTTGTGGTTCGCCCAGTAGGTTCTTCAATTGTTGCCTGTGCAAAACCGTTTGATGTAACGATTAGTGTACCTGCTGCTTTGACACTAAGCGCTTCGGTTACTAAATTAGCAACATGTACCACAGGAGCTACTATTACGGCTGTTGGTGGTGGGGGAACTCCTGCCTATCAATACGAATTGCGTAAGGCAGATGGAGTAACTCTTGTCCCTGGTTTTGGATACAGCAATAACGGTGGAGTATTCACTAATGTTCCAGTTGGTAATTATACTGTTTTTGTAAAAGATGCCAATACTTGTGAAATTCCTGTTGGAAAGGCTGTACCTGTTGATGCAGCACCAGCCTTAACTGCGGCTTTAGCTACTACTACAGATTATTGCTATACCACTGCTAACCCTGCAACTTTAGATGTTACGGTTTCAGGTGGTACAGGACCATTTACCTATAAATTAGATGCTAATGCTGCGGTAAGTTCAGCTGCTACGACGTATTCCTTTACCAATGTAGCGCCAGGAACTCACACTGTACTAGTAACCGACAGCAAGAATTGTGATGACACTATTTCGAGTATAGTTATTGCTCCACAAATAGGATTAACCGTTTCTTTAATCAATGATTTAACTTGTTTAGTAGATGCTACTATTGACACTCCAGTAGTTACTAATGGTAATGGAGGACCGTATACCTATACTGTTTCTCATAATGGTGGTGCTGCAACGGCAGTAACATCATTCCCTTATAAAGCAACTACTCACGGTACGTATGTGTTTACCGTAACTGATAGTAGAGGCTGTCCTGCTACTAGTAATACGATAACAGTAACGGCTAAAACCACTCCAGTGGCCAGTCCAAGCAAAACAGATATTACGTGTAACGGTTTAACAGATGGAACCATTACTATAACGGCTTCGGCTGGTTTCACAAGCGCCTATACTTATGCTATTAAACTAAGTACAGCGCCAACGTATACTACGCAAATCACGAATAAATTTACAACTTTACCTGCAGGGACTTATGATGTCAAAGTAATTGATAGTAAAGGATGTCCTTCTGCAGTAGTTCAAGTTACGATTGCCAATCCAACTCCGATAGCTGCCAACGCAACAGTAACGACTACTTTTAGCTGTAGTCCTACCAATACTAAACAAGCCGCTACTATCACGGTTGCACCAACAGGTGGAACTGGAGGGTATACCTATAGTTATAATAATGGAACTTCTTTTGGAAACAATAATACGTTAACAGTAAACGACAACGGAACAATTCAATCCATTAAAATAATCGTAAAAGATGCGAATGGTTGCTTGTCACCTATGCAACAAATAGACTTAGCACCATTAAACCCACCAACGATTGCTACCATTACCAATACGCCAATTTATTGTGCACCTGCTATAAGTACAACTAGTACAGTAACTGTGCCTGTAACCGCAGGAACAGGTGTAGGAACACCTACCTACACTATAACTTCACCAGCGGCTGCTACTACTAATACTACAGGAGCAGCAACTGGAATATTTACAGGATTAACCGCAGGTACTTATGTGTTTAAAGTAACGGATGCCAATGGTTGTTTCGCAACAAAATCTCATAACGTACCAGCATTAACCCCAATTGCCGTTACCGCTACCAAATTGACCGATGTGGATTGTTTTGGAAATACTACAGGGTCTGCAAGATTCACAGTTTCTAGTTTTAGTAGTACAGGAAATTATAACATTACCGTATCTTCTACGCCAGCAAGTTTACCTAACGCTTTGAGTCCATCGGGAGATGTGCGTACTTTGACAGGTCTAGTTGCGGGTACCTATACTTTTAGTGTTACTGATATTTTAACAGGTTGTACGGATAGTAAATCTGTTACTATTACTCAACCAACAGCGGCTTTAACTATTACTAATGCAACTGCAACTAACGTGTTCTGTAGTAATGACAATTCACAAATTACAGTAACAGCTACAGGCGGAACTACTAATTATGGTTATGCTGCAGTTCTTTCTGGAGCTTCAGCGCCAACAGTTTTTGGAACTTCAAATGTAATTACTGTAGATACCAATTCTGGAGCAAATCTAGTTTGGGATGTATATGTAAGAGATGCGAAAGGTTGTACCACGCTTCCGTTTCCCGTTACTATAATTAATAACGGTTCTCCATCAGTAACTGCATCGGTTACTAATCAATGTGGCGCAAGTGGAAGTTCATTCCAAATTGTGGCTGTCGGATCAGGTGGTTTAGCTCCTTATACTTATACTATAAACACAGGTTTGGCACCAAGTCCAGCCAACACGTTTACTGTAGCAGCAGGAACGTATACCATTACAGTAAGAGATGCTAATGGTTGTCCAGCTACTACAACGGTTACGGTAAACCAAGCGTTAACTGGAACGGCAATTGTTACGAAAGATATTACTTGTTCATTACCTCAAGAGGCTACTATAAAGGTTGATGTTTTAGGCGGACTCGCTCCTTTTAGTTATAAAGTAGATATTAATGGAGCTGGTTTTGGTGCATCTACTTCTTTTGGAGGAACAACATTTAATTACACTGATACAGGTATTACTATTGGAAAATCATATCGATTTGAAATTACTGACGCTAATGGTATTCCATGTACCGCTCTAACGAATGTAGTTTCAACAAATTCAACAGCACCAGTTACTGCAAGTGAAGTACATGTTGACCCAACTTGTAATGGATTTACTGATGGTTCAATTCGATTAACGGCTACTTCAGGTGTTGCACCATTTACTTATAGTATCTCCGGTGTTGGAGGTCTAGTTTCATCTAATGTTTTTGGGGGATTAGCGGCGGGTACTTACAATTATATTGTTAGAGATGCCAAAGGTTGTGAAGCTTCAGGAGCAATTGTTTTAAATAATCCTGCACCACTTCAAGCAGCAATAAGTGTTCATGACATAACTTGTAATCTTGCTGATACTCCTGGTAGTATTGAAATAACGAATGTGATTGATGGACAAGCACCTTATAAGTTCACTTTGTTAGATTCCGCTAATAATGTTTTAAATTCAGTAAACACTCCATCAACATCATATGTATTTCCAAACAATTTAAATTTTGGGGATTACTATGTTACGGTATCTGATGCTAAAGGTTGTGAATTTAAAAGTACCAAACTTAGAATTAATTCAATTCCTTATTTAACATTTTTGCCACCTGTAATATCAGGAGATTGTATAACTGGCGCTACAGTAAATTTGCAATTGGATACAACTTTCCCAACTGCACCAAATTATATTTATTCTATATATGGTGATCCATCATCCGTTCAGCCTGCGACTGCATCTACAACAGCTACGTTTACAGGATTGAATTTTGGGCAAACCTACTTTTTTCAAGTTATTGATAACAATAATTGTTCTTCAATTGTTGAAGTGAAAATTGATGCATTATCACTTATTAAAATTGATCCTGTTACAGTAACTAATGTTACTTGTAATACATCACCAGTTTCTACAAATGGGGCTATAAACTTTACAGTTTCTGATTATACACCATCAGTAACTCAATTGCGTTTAGAGATTTTAGATCAATTAACCAATACATCATTAGTTCCACCAGTTTTTAAAATTGTACCAGTTGCTTCATTAACTTCTATAACAGATAGCTTTACCGGTTTAGCTTCTGGGGCATATACATTAAAAGTGGAGGAAGTTGATGGTACAAAATGCGCACAGTTTTATCCCTTTGATATAACACAGCCAATACAACCGCTTATATCAGCAGTAACTTCAAATGTAAATGCTACTTGTAATTCTGGAGCATTGGTAACCTTAACCACAACTGGAGGAACAGGACCTTATCAGTATGCTTATGCTGTTGCGCCTACTGTACCAAGCAGTTTTGCATCAGGAAATGTTCTGACTTTAGATCCAGGTGTTGCAGGTACTGATTTAAATTGGAACATAATAGTGCGAGATGTTAATGGTTGTACAGTTAATGTACCAGTGACTATTGCAAAAGATCCAGTACCAGTTATCGCTTTAGATGTTGTAAATAAATGTGCGCCACAAGGTACTTTTGGTATTAACGTGACAGCTACGACTGCAGGAACAGGTGCTTATACTATAAGTGTGGACGGTAGTACGTTTGCAAGTATACCACTTGGTTTACCGCACACAGTAACAGGATTAAATTCTGGATTACATACTATTATTATCAAAGATGCTAATGGTTGTACTGATACTAAAACCATAACTATCGATGAGCCATTAGTAGCTACACCTGCTATTACTGCATTACCAACTTGTGCTGATAATGATGGTATAATCACAATGTCAGGAACAGGTGGGCCTGTTGCGGGTACTTATACCTTTACGATTTTGCCAACATTTCCAAGTGTTGTCATAAATAATGCAACAGGAGTTATTTCTGGATTACCAGCAGGAACGTATACGGTAACCATGACAGATACCGCGACACCAACTAATTGTACTACAACTGCGGTAGTTACTTTAGGGGCTCCAACTCCAGTTACATTTACTACGGCTACTACTCCAGCTTTGTGTGTAGGAGATAGTAACGGAACGATAATTGTGACTTTAGGGGCAGGTAATAACAACCCAAGTTATACGTATGAAATTATTGCAGGGCCTCAATTGGCAGTTGCTCAATCTTCAAATATATTTACAGGCTTACAACCGGGTACTTATACTGTTAGAGTAAATTCTGGAAGAGGTTGTAGATTTGATGATACGAATGTCATCGTTGCTCCAGCTACTCCATTAACTGCTAATGCTACTTTTCCAGCCAATACTACTTGTAGCACAGTTACTGTAATTACAGTTACTGCTGGCGGTGGTACAGGTTCAGGCTATTTATATAATTTTAATGGATTAGGCTACACTTCTGATCCTACTTATACTGTAAATGATAATGGAAGTATTCAAACTATAAGTTATAGAGTAAAAGACGCGAATGGTTGCGAAACTTTACTTCAAACTATAGATGTTAATCCGTTAAACAAACCAACTGACTTGAATTTCGTAGTTTCTACGGCACCAACTTGTCCAGCACCAACATCAGGTGTTACAGTAACTGCTACTAATGGTGTGGGAGCTTTGACTTTCGAAATTATTCAATTTAATGGTGCTCCAACAGCGCTTTATCCACCACAAATTACCGCAGGTTTTGCTGTTTCAGCAGTATTTAATAATTTACCTGTTGGTGATTATATGTTCAAAGTGACTGATACTTTTGGTTGTACCTATCAAGAATCATACACGGTTGCTCCAGTGACTAACATTACTGTCGCGGCTTCGGCTACTTCAAATGTGACTTGTTTTAACGCGGGTGATGGTACCGCTACTTTTGATGTGGCTAATTTTGGAGGCACCTATAATTATACTTTTGATGGCACACCATTCGCTAATGTAAGTACGGCACAATTAACCTTTACTAATTTAACCCCGGTGCTACATACATTAATTGTTACTGATGCTATCACAGGTTGTCAAGCCACAGCTACGGTAACCATTAGCCAACCGGCTGCAGCTTTAGATTTTACGGCTACTGCAACGAAAATTAATTGTAACAATGATAATGCAACGATTACTGTTGTTGCTACTGGAGGAACTACTGCTTACAAATACGCGGTGGTTCCAACTACAGCTGCTGCACCAGTACCAACGGCTTATGGCTTAAGCAACCAACTTACTGTAGATACGAACTCTGGAGCCAATATGGTTTGGGATGTGTATGTAATGGATGCGAATGGTTGTGTTGATTCTGATTCTGTAACGATTTTAACTGATGCTAATCCAGTAATTACTTCTGCCAATCATACCGCTTGTGTAAGTGCTACAGGTACTTATGATATTACTGTAATTGCTACAGGATTCAATCAGCCAACCTTCCAATACAGCGCTGATGGTACTAATTATCAACCAAGTAATGTCATCACGGTTAATGCTCCAGGTAATTATACTATTTATGTAAAAGATGCTAATGGATGTCCTTCTGCTGGATTCCCAATAACGATTTTAGATCCACTTATTCTAACCCCAACGGTTACTACGCCAGTATCTTGTACCATCAACAATGGAGTGATATCGGTAAGTACAACAGGTGGTTCAGGAAATTATGTGTATAATATTGATGGAGGTGCTTATGCTTTAGTAGCTTCGTTCCCTAATTTGGCTTCTGGTCCTCATATCATCGGAGTTAGAGATACGACTACTTTATGTACTGTATTTGCTACGATAAATCTTCAAGCAGCCACTCCAATCACAGGTTTTGCACTAGCTAAAACAGACGTGACGTGTAATGGTGATAGCGATGGTACAATTACGGCATCGATGACTACTCCTGCAGCGGGAGTAAATGATAATCCGGTGTATACATATTCTTTAACAGGAACTACTATTGGAGGTCTAGCATTGACTATTCCTGCAACAGGAGCGCCACTGCAAACCTCACCTATATTTACTGGATTGCCAGCTTCAGATGTGAATGGTTATACCGTAGTTGTGACTTCGGCAAGAGGGTGTACTGCTACCAAAACCGTTGTTGTTGCTCAACCAGCTCCAATTGTAGTGCCAACTATAGTTCCGGTTCAATTCGGTTGTACTGCCGACAATACGGGGAACTTAGCTACCATTACGGTTACTGGAGTTACAGGTGGTTCAGACAACTTCTTGAATTATGAATTCATTAAGCTTGGAACACTAAATACAGTAGTTCAATTTGGTGCTAGCAATATGTATACCGAAGCGAATCTTTCAGGAGGTTCTTATGTGGTGAATGTATATGACAGTAAAGGATGTATCGGAACATCAACTACCCCAATTGACATTGCGCCTTATATCCAATTGGATAAAGTAAATGTGAATGTTACGCGTCCAATCACTTGTGCTCCTGTAACAGAAGACATTGCTGTTTCGGTTAGCGCAATTGGTGGTGCACCTGCTAATTTGCAGTTTACGGTTCAAGATGTAACTTATGACAATAGTGTGCCTCCGATTGCAACAAAAGGAACTTTATATAATCTACCTCCAGTTTCAATAGTTGCTGGTGTGGCTACATTCACTAATTTGCCAGTAGGTAATTATGAAATCACAGTGAGAAACTTAGATACAAATTGTGAAATCATCGGTGTACACTATGTGAACGAGCCAAGTACTTTCGACTTAACTATCGATAATGTAGTAGATATCAAATGTTTTGGTGGAACCAACGGAAGTGCGGATATTAGGCTAATTGATACAGTACCTTCACCAGTGGATGATGCTGGGCCGTTTACATATACTTTAGTAGATGCTTTCGGAATTTCTTTACCAAATGGTACTTCAACAGCCGCAGGCACAGTGGCCTTGCCTAATTTAGCTGCAGGTACGTATACATTTACTGCGACCTTGACTAAAACGCCTTTCTGTACCGTAAGTAAAAACTTTACAATTACAGGACCAAGTGAATCATTAGTTATTAGTGAATCCCATAGTGATATTACTTGTGTTACGGGTAACAATGATGGTTCCATTTCAGCTACCGCTACTGGTGGATGGTCAGGAATTTATGAATTCCGTTTGGAAGAAACGTTGTCAGCTTCGGTAATTTCTGATTGGAGTACAACTAGTTCTTTTAATGGATTGACGGCTGGAAATTATGTAGTTAAAGTGAGAGATCCAAAAGGATGTGATGATTTCAAAACTGTACAATTGGTAGTACCAGCACTAATAACCTTTACGCCGATTATTACCAATGCCACACTTTTGTGTTATGGTGATACTAATGCATCAATTACTATACCACTACCAATAGGAGGATCTGGAGTTTACAATTTTGCGCTAGAAGCAACCTATCCTAATGGAACAGTTACGCTTGATGGTCCACAACCTTCTAATGTATTCACCAATTTAGGTGCTGCAAGTTATAAAGTGATTGTAACAGATACTTGGACTTGTTCTAGTGTTTCTAATACTTTAGTGATTACTGAACCTACAGTAGTGTCGGCTAGTTTGGTTCAGACTTCTGTACAAACTTGTTTAAACCCTGCTACGCTTACATTATCTGCAGTTGGAGGTACTGGTCCATATACGTATAGTGCAGATCCAAATTTTGCTACTGTACTTGGGACATTTGCAAATTCAACACTAATAACAGTTCCGTTTACTGCAGTTGGTATAAATCCTTTATTTTATGTAAGAGATGTAAATGGTTGTTCAAGCACGGCATCAAATAGTGTTTCTGTAACTCCATTAGAACCTTTAGATTTCAAATTTGAAAATGATGCTCCATTCATCAATTGTTTAGGAGATCGTAATGGACAAATTACTGCAATGGCAGAAGGAGGTTCTGGAAATTACATTTATACCTTATTGAACAGTGCTGGTAACCTTATTGTTCCTTCTCCAACACAACCTACGCCAGGTTTCTTTACAGATCTTGCGGCAGGAAGTTATTTAATGGAAGTAAAAAGTGGTGATTGTATATCTGCTCGTAAACCAATTACAATTGGAGAACCTACTTCAAAATTAAATTATATTCCAAAAGTAACTGATGTGCTTTGTAATGGTTACGCTAATGGTAAACTAGAAATCAGTGCTACTGGTGGTAGCCCTGCTATAGTTTATGCTTTATCGCCTGAGTTAAGTAAATTTGTGACCACTAGTAATTTTGAGAATTTAGAGGTGGGTGATTATAAAGCAATCATTCAGGATTTGAAAGGTTGTAATTATGTTTATGATTTCAAAATTAAGGAGCCAAATGCAATTGATGCCAAAGTCGATGTTTCGGTTCCAATAGTGCAAGAGTTGTGTGCTGGGGAGAAAACAGGAGCGTTTGGTATTGTGATAACGCCTGGCTCTGGAACAGCGCCATACAGCACTAGTATCGATAATAAGAATGGGATTTATGTTCTAAATCAAGTTCTTTTTTCTGGTCTTTCCGGTGGAAATCATACCGTTTATATCAAAGACGCTAATTCTTGTACATTTGAATTGGCAGTAGCATTAGACCCATCAGTTATTCTTAATCCGGTAGCTACTGTTTCTAACGAGTGTGTTAATGATTTGCCAGCCAATAAGGTTACTGTAACTATTGACCCTAGTAATATTCCTGCTGATGTTACATACAGTTTGGATGCTGTAGGGGTTGAACAAAATAGCAATGTGTTTAACAATCTTACTCCTGGAGATCATTACATCATGGTGCATCATAAAAATGGTTGTGACGATGCTACTCCTGTGTTTCCAATTGATAAAATTGATCCATTGGCTATTACAATTGATTTAGGTGGACTTAATGAAATTGTTGCGACTGTTACTGGAGGTTCATCAGTATATCAATTTACTGTAAATGGGGTGTCTATTGGGTCTAATAATAAATATATTTATTTCAAATCTGGTAATTATACCGTAACGGTAACCGACAGTAATGGTTGTGTTGCATCAGCTACCAAGTATTTTGAATTTATTGATATCATTATACCACCAATATTTACACCAACTGGAGATGGTACGAATGATAGCTGGAAACCAACTAATACAGAGAATTATCCAGATATTAAGTTCGTGGTTTATGATCGTTACGGTCGTGTAGTTGGTACATTTGGCGCAGGACAATCCTGGGACGGTAAATACAATGGTACCGAATTGCCAATGGGTGATTACTGGTATGTGTTGAAATTAAGACACAATCAAGATGATCGTGAATTTATGGGCCATTTTACCCTATACAGATAAGAGGAGTGTGAGGAGTTATCCTAAAATGAAAAAAATTAAAATGAAAAAAATCTTAATCAGTATTTTCCTTTTGACTGTAACAGCCAGTTACAGTCAGGAGTTGAATGTTCCTGTAGCTACTCAATATTTAGCTGATAATCCTTATGTGGTTTCGCCTACTTATGCTGGAATTGGGGATAATTTTAGAATAAACCTCAATGGTTACCAACAATGGGTTGGTGTTGAAGACGCCCCTCGAAGTCAAGCACTTTATGCCGATTTTAGAGTGTTGGATCAGTCGGGAGTGGGATTGACTTTGTATAATGATTCCAATGGAAATACTAAACAAGCTGGGGGCAAATTAACTTTTGCGCATCACATAATTTTGGACTATTATTCCAAGCAATATCTATCCTTTGGACTTTCGTATATTTATAATTCATTTCGTATTGAAGTCCCTGATTTAGCTACTGTTCCTAACGATCCAGGAATTACGGATAACCGTTCTACTACGAATAATAACTTTGAAATTGGGTTTTTATATCGTAACAAAGGATTCTATGTTAGTGCAACGGCTACTAATATTTTGCAAAAAAATATCGATTTTACAACGACTAAACTGGAACCTAATTTGCTTACCAATTATCAATTGTATGGTGGTTATGTGCTTGATTTAGGGAATAGAGACGAATTAGAACCTTCTGCTTTTTATCAATTATTTCAAAGTGATGGCCGTTCCAATACCGATTTAAATTTAAAATACCGAAAATTCAATAGGTATGAAGATTATTATTGGATAGGAGCTACTTATCGTTTTTTGAATGATCAAATAGGTCGTCCACTTGGTATAGGTCCAATGGTTGGATTTACAAAAGGATATTTCTCAATGGGTTATTCATACCAAGTAACATTAAACAACGATTTGGTATCTCGTAATTCGGGTACCCATTCTTTGACTATCGGGTTTCGATTTTTGCAAGGGGTTAGTAATTGCCCTTGTACACAAAGTCCTGTCCACGATTAGACTAGCGTTATTGTTTTTAGATTTTGCATAATTAAAGGCTTAGATTTTATAATCTGAGCCTTTTTCTATTACAATACTATTCTTCTAAGTTCTCCTTTCTCCTTTCTATGTTCTGCTTTCTGAGTTCCCCTTTCTACTTTTTACATTCTTCCTTCTGCTTTCTGCTTTCTACTTTCTACTTTCTTTTTTCTGCCTTCTGCCTTCTACCTTCTACCTTCTACCTTCTACCTTCTAACCTCTAACTTCTAACCTCTAACTTCTAACTTCATAGTTCGTCACAATGATCGATTTGAAATAACAAAATTTTAGTAAAAAGAGTTGTATGAATTTTGGGTTATACCTAAATGGGTAATTCTTAAACTATTGTGAATTACATCGATTTCGTTAGTAAATTCATAATTTTTTTAGATTTTTCAAATTTAATACTTATTTAAATGTTATATCTTTGTTATTCTTTCAAAAACAACTAAAAAAAAGAACCATGAAGACTTTGAATAATTTTGATTTTAAAAATAAAAAAGCAATAATAAGAGTAGATTTTAATGTTCCTTTGGATGAAAATTATACCGTAACAGATACCAATCGTATTGAAGCGGCAAAACCTACTATTGATGCTATTTTGGCGCAAGGAGGTAGTGTTATCTTAATGTCACACTTAGGAAGACCAAAAGGAGTTCAAGACAAATATTCTTTAAAACATATTCTAAAAGCTACTGCTGATATTTTAGGAGTTCCGGTTCAATTTTCTTCAAATTGTATTGGTTCAGAAGCGCAAGAAGCTGCAAAAAATTTAAAACCCGGTCAAGTATTATTATTAGAAAATTTACGTTTTCACGATGAAGAAGAGGCTGGAAATGTTGCTTTCGCCAAAGAATTAGCTTCCCTTGGAGATATTTATGTAAATGATGCTTTTGGTACTGCACACAGAGCACATGCTTCTACAACTATTATAGCTCAGTTTTTTCCTGAAAATAAATGTTTTGGACTATTATTAGCTAAAGAAATCGATAGTTTAAACAAGGTTTTAAAAAACAGCGAAAAACCGGTTACCGCGGTATTAGGAGGTTCAAAAGTTTCATCTAAAATTACGGTTATCGAAAATATTTTGGATAAAGTAGATCATATGATTATTGGTGGTGGAATGACATTTACTTTTGTAAAAGCTTTAGGCGGAACAATTGGCGATTCAATCTGTGAAGATGATAAATTGGATTTAGCGTTGGAAATTTTAAGACTAGCCAAAGAAAAAGGAGTTCAAATTCATATTCCTGTTGATGTAGTGGCTGCAAATGATTTTTCGAATACTGCCGATACACAAATTGTAGATGTTAGAGAAATTCCTGATGGATGGCAAGGTCTTGATGCTGGGCCTAAATCATTGGCGAATTTTGAGAAGGTGATTATGGAATCAAAAACTATTCTTTGGAATGGTCCATTAGGTGTTTTTGAAATGGAAACATTTGCTAAAGGAACTATTGCCCTTGGAAATTATATCGCTGCTGCTACTGCAAAAGGAGCTTTTTCACTTGTTGGAGGAGGAGATTCTGTTGCTGCAGTTAAACAATTCGGATTTGAAGATAAAATGAGTTACGTTTCTACTGGCGGTGGGGCTATGTTAGAAATGCTAGAAGGTAGAACTTTACCTGGAATTGCTGCAATTCTAGACTAGTTTCAATTTATTTTATTTCAATTCCTATTTCTTAGATTTTTAATTTGTTAGTTATATTAAAAATCAATAAAACCTTTAGTTGCTTGTATTGGCAATTAAAGGTTTTTGTTTTTTTAATATAGTTCAATTAAAAAATTTCTACTCCTTGTAGCGTTTCTGGTTTAGTTTAATCCAAATTTCGAAATAATAAAGCTAGCGCGTTTGGTTTCTATGTGCTAAAAAATAATTTCACCCAACGGTTCTAATAATTAGCCTTTCAACTTTGAAACCAATTTTCGGATTTTCCATTCCTTTTTTTTTGGTTTGAAAAATTTCATTTTAAGTATATTATTGAAAAATATTACGCACAAAAAGCAAAAAAAAAGGTTAAATATCGAATTTTTTTGTATTTTTAACATTATTTGTGATTTTAATTGGAAAATACCTTTTAAGTTTGCAATAATTAATTTGTAATCTGTTGTATCATAACAAATTGTGATTGCATTTAATATATCGTCCCAATTCAAAACGTTTTAAATATTGAGTATAGACGATACCATATTAAGCTATAAAACGGTCTTAGTTTGTAAATAAATGTTTGTTTCTTGGTAAGTTATGCCATTAGGATAGCGTTATTACATGTAATCGATAAAAAATATTATCTGGATATGAAATTATTAAATACCACTTTTTCATTTTTATTTTTACTTTCTTTTACTGCTTTTTCTCAAAATAGTGTTGAGAATTCTGTAGTAATCCCATCAGAGAAGCCTTTATCATTTTTAGATTCTATCAAAAAATCTTTTGTTTCTTATGATCGAACTGTAAAATCTGACAGTTTATGGATGAATCAGATTGGGAATACTTTAGATATTTATAATAATTTAGAGACCGAAATCAATACCGTTAATATTGATAAAGATATTGACAAAGAATTACCCACGGAATTATTAAAACAACGTTTGGCAGCCTTAGATGCTAAATCTCCTTTCAATATTGAATACAATCAAGGTTTAGAGAATTTAATAAAGTCCTTTCTTAAAAACAGGCGAAAAGCTTTTGCCAATCAAATGGCAGTTGCAGAATATTATTTTCCAACCTTTGAAGAAGCATTAGCCAAACAAAACGTACCATTAGAGATTAAATATTTAGCGGTTGTAGAATCTGCTTTAAACCCAAAAGCTGTTTCAAAAATGGGCGCTACTGGTTTGTGGCAATTCATGTACAATACTGGAAAACAATACCGATTGAATATAGATTCTTATGTTGATGAACGTTCAGATCCTTTAAAATCCTCGGAAGCTGCGGCTCAGTATATGACTAATATGTATGCTATTTTTAATGATTGGGATCTCGTTTTAGCTTCCTATAATTCGGGTCCTGGAAATGTTACAAAAGCCATTCGTCGATCGGGTGGACAACAAAATTTCTGGAACATAAAAAAATACCTTCCCTTAGAAACGCAAGGTTATTTACCTGCTTTTTTGGCCACGATGTATATTTATGAATACCATAAAGAACACGGTATTGTACCAAAAAAAGCTTTGGTTAAGCATTTTGAAACCGATACGGTAATGGTAAAAAGAGAAATGAGTTTTGCGCAAATATCAGATTTATTAGATTTGCCTATTGAGCAATTGCAAGCATTAAATCCATCTTACAAGCGTAACGTTATTCCAACTTATGAAGGTAAATATCATTATTTGACATTGCCCTCTTCAAAAATTGCAATTTTTACTTCCAATGAAGATAAAATCTATGCTTATGTGCAATATGAATTGGATAAGAGAGAAAAATCAAATCAAAATTGGAAAACAAATTATGTTAAAGATTCTTTGAAATATATAGCTTCTTCTAATTCAAAAGTAAAGTATTATAAAGTAAAGCGTGGCGATAATCTAATTGCTATCTCCAAAAAGAATGGTATTGCCGTATCCGATCTGAAAAAATGGAATAATATTGTTGGAAAAACGGTTCCTGCTGGAAAGACATTAAAGATTTATAGTCTCAATAATGAAGATTCTTCCTCAAGATTGGCCTCCAATATTGAAAAAAGCAAACCTATTATTGTCAAAGAAAATACTAACGTAGCTGCTGTAGATACCAAATCAATTACGGATAAAAAAGATACACTTTTAGTAAATGGATCCAATTCATATATCGTTCAAAAAGGGGATAATCTAAATACGATTGCCAAAAAATTTAATACAACGGTTACTGAAATTAAAGAATGGAATAATTTGACTTCTCCAAATATCAAATTAGGTTCATCTTTACTCGTTTCTAATGCGGTTATTGAGACTAAAGAATCAGTTGCAATGGTGACTCCAGAGCTCAAAGATATTGAATATGAAGTTCAAAAAGGGGACAATCTTGGAAGTATAGCTAAAAAATTTGGTGCTTCTTTGTCTGATTTAAGACAATGGAACGCTTTACATACTAACAATTTGTCAATTGGTAATAAAATAATTGTTGCTAAAAATGAAGTAGCTATAATTACCAATAATGCCACTGTCGCTTCTTTTAAGAAAAAAGAAATTTCAACAGCTGTATCTAAAAACAGTGATGTTAATTATCTGGTTCAAAAAGGAGATTCATTATATAGTATTTCTCAAAAATATCCTGGTGTTACAGTAGCCGATTTACAAAAATGGAATAATATCACTGGGGAAGATTTAAAACCAGGAATGGGATTGAAAATTAAAGGGTAATTTACTATACTTAAAACTAATTAATTTTAGTCTTTTCGTGTCAAGTTTCTTTTTTTGCTGCATCCTTTATAATATTAGAATTTTTCATGGGTTACTACTTGTTGTTTTTAGCTTTAACTAATTTTGGGTAGCTATAAATATTTGAATAAACTCCTGTATATTTGAATTCTTTTCTTTCTTATCTATGAGTAAATATTCTATTTTAATATTGTTTTTAGTCGTTTTCTTGTTTTCCTGCACTAATAAAAGTAAAGATAGGAACATCTCTTCAACAGGAAAACTAAATGCTATTTCGGTTGTAATAGATGATCAATTATGGAACGGGATTGTTGGTGATAGTATTAGAAACAAATTTGCCAGTCCAGTAGAAGGGTTGCCTACAGAAGAACCACGATTCGATATAAATCAATTTCCAACTCATTTAATGGAAGGATTTGTTACCAAAAGCAGGATAATTATTGTTGTCAAAAAAGGCACTAAGAATTCTTTTGAAATTAAGAAAAATAAATACGCTACACCTCAAAATGTAATTCATATAGCTGGAAGGTCACTTACTGATCTTGTGAAGATTATTGAGCAAAGAACACCTCAAATAATTAAAATTTTAGAAACTTCAGAACTCAAAGAACAGCAACGATTATTAAAAGTGCCGCTGCAAAATGTTGATTTTATTCAAAAACAATTTGCTCTTACTTTACAAATCCCTAAACCATATAGCTATATATTTAAACAACAGGATTTTGTTTGGCTGAAAAAAGAGTATAGCACGGGAAGTACGAGTATTATTTTGACTCAATTGCCTATAAAAGATATTAATACTGATGCTGATATTCTGGAACAGTTTATTCGAATACACGATTCTCTTGGTGCTCTATATATCAAAAGTTCTGATGCTACATCCAAAATGTATATTGACAAATCGTTTCCGCTTTATGTTTTCAAAACGACTCTGAATGGAAAAAGCACCTACGAAATTAAAGGGACTTGGCGTTTGAAAAATAGTTTTATGTTTGGGCCTTTTGTAAATTATCTTATTTGGGACAACAAGAAAAATAGAATTATTTTTCTGGAAGGTTTTTGTTACTTGCCTTCAAAAGACAGACGTGATTTTATGCAAGAATTGGAAACGATATTGAAAGGAGTTACAATCCGTTGATTTCTTTTTCGAATCTAAAATCCCAAATGTAAAAGGGAATCATGATTTGGTCAAACGATTTTATAGTTTAGCTGAAAACGTATCGGTTTTTACAAGCCGTTAGGGCTAACTTGAATAAGCACTACTTTTTGTCCAATCTTTACTTTTGTAAGTTTCAAATAGAGCTCGATATTGTTTCCGCAATATGTAACTACATTAGGCCATTTTTTAAACTTAAATCAATGTCGTTTCTTTAAGAGTGGGTTTTGTCATTCCGACGTAGGAGGAATCACATTATGTGTTCCTGTAATGTGATTTCTCCCGCTGGTCGAAATGACAAACTAAATGAGTTTGGTATGAGAGTTCCTTAAGGAAATGACATGGAAACATAAATCTAAATTTTAATGTAGAATCTGATTTAAAAGATGAGATTTTTGAAGTATTATATTTTAAATTGATAGACGATAAGGAATAATTTTGTGAAATGGTTTTAGTTTCGGTCGATGTCCTATTCGATGTGATTGTTTTCTCAAACGGAATTAAATTTTTGCATTTGATTTATCAAAAGAATGTTATTTTTGGATTCTATTTTTATTAAATCATTTAATTACTAATTAAGCCTGCACTCATGACTATAGAATGGAAAATAAAGCCTTTTGAGGCATTAACTGTTAATGAATTATATGATATTCTGCAATTGCGAAGTCGGATCTTTGTAGTGGAGCAAAACTGTGTCTATCTTGATTTAGACGGCAAGGATAAAGTGGCTTTGCATTTGTTTGGTACTTTTGATGGAAAAATTGTGGCTCATGCTCGGCTTTTTAAATCGGGAATTTCATTTGATAATGCATCCATAGGCCGAGTAACGGTAGATCCAGACTATAGAGATAGAAAATGGGGACATGATTTGATGAAAGAATCAATTGCTGGAATTTTTAATCACTTTGGCGAAAGCCAAATCACTATTGGCGCTCAATTGTATCTTAAGAAATTTTATGAAAGTCATGGTTTTGTTCAAACGAGCGAAATGTACTTAGAAGATGACATTCCACACATTGAAATGATTAAGAGCTAATTGCAGTGGTATTTAAAAAAAAATGGTTTGTTTTGGAATTTTCATCCAATACAAACCATTTTTAGTATTCGTTTAGTTCTATTTTTTTAAATTTTCAAAATAGAATTATATTCTGTTGGAGTATTCAAAATACTAACTGCTTTCTTTATTTCAGGGTTGCTTTTGATGTAATAATCATAAAGTCCCTCCTGGTATTGGTACCGTTTGATGATTTCATCCTGTAGTAGTCCTTTTATTTCCTTTTGATTTTTGTCCAGTAATGCATTTTCTGATTTTTGGAGAGCATTATACAATTGTTGGTATTCTAAAGCAATTGATTCATCTAGTTTTTCTTTTTTGGCTGTGGCCAAAGTATTTTTCAAAGCCAATTCAGTTTCAGTGTCAAAAGAGAATTTTTGTGTTTTCAAAAACAACTTGAAATCCGTGTAATCGGTATCCGTTATTACAGGGATTTTGTTGCCTAGATTTGGGTTTTTGTAGTAATATTGCGTAGCATAATTAAAAATACCGTCATTTTTTAGTAATGCATTAGCAATGGGACTAGTTTTAGTTTCTTCCATCTCGATGTCTGGCAATACACCGCCACCATCATATACGGTGCGTCCTTTTCTGGTTTTAAAGGTGTTGTAGTTTTTGGCATCGGTTCTGGTGGCTAGACCATTTTTGTCTTTATGGGCATAATCCAACGCTTGGATGCATCTTCCTGATGGGGTGTAATAGCGGGAAATGGTTACTTTGAGTTGTGTTCCGTATGTTAGTTCAACGGGTCTTTGCACCAATCCTTTTCCGAAACTTCGACTTCCCAAAACCACAGCCCGATCCAAATCTTGCAAAGCTCCAGAAACAATTTCCGAGGCGGAAGCGCTATGACCATTAACCAGAATCACTAATGGAATAGTAGTGTCAACTGGTTCTTTGGATGTTTTATAGGTATTGTTGTGTTTTTCTATTTTGGACTTAGTGGTTACGATAATTTCGTTTTTTGGTACAAATAGATTGCAGATATTTACTGCTTCGTTCAATAATCCACCAGGATTTCCTCTAAGATCCAATACAATTCTTTCGGCCCCTTGTTTTTTTAGTTGTTCCAAAGCGTCTCTGGTTTCGTTTGATGCTTTTTTGTTGAAATGAGCCAGTACAATATATCCCGTTTTGTCATCAATCTTAGCAAAATAGGGAACCGATTTTATTTCGATTTCGTCCAAGGTTATTATGGTAGTATAAGGTTTGCCTTGGCGAATGTATTTTATATCAATTTTGGTGTTTTTTGACCCTTTTAATAGTTGCGAAGCATCGTCCTTAAAGTCGGCCAAAGGGGTGTCACCAATTTGAACAATTTCATCTCCTGCTTTGAGTCCTGCTTTGTCTGCTGGAAAATTTTTGTAGGCTTCTTTTATAATTAACTTGTCGTCTTTTCGAGTTATTAATGCCCCAATTCCAGTGTATTCACCCGTATTATTGATCTTGAATTTGAGTACTTCTTGTTCGTTATAAAAAACAGTATACGGATCCAGTGAACTCAGCATGCCTTTTATGGCATTATTCATCAATTGGGCTGGTGTAGTTTCGTCCACGTAATTCTTGTTCAGCTCTTTGAACATAGTTGTAAAAATTTCCAATTGTTTGGCAATCTCAAAATAGTCGTCTTTGAAGCTTACCCCCACAAATAAAAAAGCAGATGCAACAACTGGAATAATGATTTTTTTTTGGAAAATAGTGCGCATGATTATATGTTTTTTTTCTTGAATCGTTTTCTTATAAAATAAATTAGAGCCGTTGCAATAAGTAAAAAAGGCCACACTTCCAGCATTCCCAAAAAGAAACTTGAGATACTGTTAAACCCTGATTTTATGGCATTCCAAACTTTTTCGCCATACGAAACAGTGATGCCTTCTTCTTCGGCTACCGTTTTGTAGAATTCTATGTTTATGGTGCTTAGTGAAACCTGACTTTGTAAATATCGTAATTGCCCTTCTTTGGCTTCAACTTCTTCTCGAATAGCCCAAAGTTGCGCTTCGATGGCTAGCATTTCAGACATTTTGGTTGCTTTTGATAAAAGTTCCAAATACCTGTTTTCTAGTTTCTTTTTTGCCTTTAGTCGGGCATCAATGTCAATGTATTCCTCGGTTACATCTTGCGAACTGATTTCTTTATTGTCAAAATAAGCAACACCAGTTGAAATGTCTTTTATAAAAAAATCAAAATTTTCACTTGGAATACGTACAGTTAATTTTCTATAAACAGTACCATAATCTTTTCCTTCATTATCATTTTGGATAATTGCTTTTCCTTTCTTAGCGGCCGTTTTTATTTGTTCATAAGTAGTTTCTAAATCCTTACATTCAAACTTAATATTGCCATTTTTTATTATTTTTTGAGCTATGTTTTTGTTTTCTGAAGTTGGAGCTTCATAATTACCGCCAACTTCAGCTATCTTCTTGGAATGGGAAGATAATTTAATTGCTTGGATTGATACTTCGTCAGAGGAAAATGCTTCAGTATCAGATTTTTTGCAACTTAAAAAAGCAAAAAATAAAAGGGCTAATAAAATTTTTGAGTTCATAGAGCGTTATTTAGATCTAAAAATACAAAATTAATTTAGATAACAACTAAGCCATCGATTTCTGTTTTATAATCGCGCAAAATAAGGGGTTATTGTTCTTTTTTTATTTGCAGTAAGAACTTTTCAAACAATTGTATGGTTTTGGTATTGATTTCTGCATATGACAATCGGTCTTTGCTTTGGTAAAAAAGCATAAAGGAATACGGTTGGTCCAGATTATCCAATAGTAAATGTTTGTTGAGTCTATAGGTTTCTCGAAGTACGCGTTTGAAATAATTGCGGTCTACTGCTTTTTTGAAATATTTTTTGGAAACAGATACTCCTATTTTTATTTTTTCTCCTTCATCAAAAGTTCCCGCATTGTAAACCAATCGCAACGGATATTTTGAAACCGATTTGCCCTCGGTGAATAATAATCCAATAGTGATTTTGCTTTTGAGTTTCTCGTTTTTGGGATAAGTAAAGTTCATTTTATAAAAGGACAGAGTTATTGGTAACAAAGGTACGATTAAAGTGCAGTCGTGCAATAGACTGTTTGATTACAATGGTTTTTGATTTGGTTCAAATAAATGAGCTTTAGAAGAGAACAGCTTGAGGGGAATATCCTTAAAATATGGATTTCTCACCATGCTTTTTAAAAATAGGGCTTTCGCAAAGACGCGAAGACGCGAAGAAATCGTCTCTAAACTTTGCGCCTTTGCGTCTTGGAGAGAAAATACAAAGCTTAACTTAAAGACATTGTGCTTGAGGGGAATTTCCTTAAAATATGGATTTCTCACCATGCTTTTTAAAAATAGGGCTTTCGCAAAGACGCGAAGACGCGAAGAAATCGTCTCTAAACTTTGCGCCTTTGCGTCTTGGAGAGAAAATACAAAGCTTAACTTAAAGACATTGTGCTTGAGGGGAATATCCTTAAAATATGGATTTCTCACCATGCTTTTTAAAAATAGGGCTCTCGCAAAGACGCGAAGACGCGAAGAAATCGTCTCTAAACTTTGCGCCTTTGCGTCTTGGAGAGAAAATACAAAGCTTAACTTAAAGACATTGTGCTTGAGGGGAATATCCTTAAAATATGGATTTCTCACCATGCTTTTTAAAATTAGGGCTCTCGCAAAGACGCGAAGAAATCGTCTCTAAACTTTGCGCCTTTGCGTCTTGGAGAGAAAATACAAAGCTTAACTTAAAGACATTGTGCTTGAGGGGAATATCCTTAAAATATGGATTTTTCACCATGCTTTTTAAAAATAGGGCTCTCGCAAAGACGCGAAGACGCGAAGAAATCGTATCTAAACTTTGCGCCTTTGCGTGAGGGATAGAGCAAGGCGCCATGCGCTCGTGATAGCCCGACCGTGTTGAGTAAAGTGGCTAAATAAGCGGTTTCAAAAGTAAGCCACTTTGCTCAATGGGGTCACGCCCAAATTTTTACTAACGAAAAAGAGCTCCTAGTTTTTGTTTTGTATTGATTGGTAAGTAAATAGGTTAATTGGCTTTAATTTGGTGTGGTTATAAATTGTCCTAAAAATATATTTATTACTTTTGTGGCAAATTTAACAGTATGCAAAAAATTATTTCGTATCCCTTATCTTTTATTGTTTTAGTGCTTGTTTTGTTGGCTTTGGTGATGTTTCATCCTATTCAATGGATTTGTTTGCACGTTTTTGGATACCAAGCTCATAAAAAAAGTGTCGATTATCTGAATTTTATATTGCTAAGAATTGTTTTGCTTTTGGGTGTAACTTTTAGTTTTGAGAATAGAGAACGAATTCCAAAAGGAGTGCCGATAATATTTGTGGCCAACCATCAAAGTTTGTATGATATTATTGCTATGATTTGGTTTTTAAGAAAATTTCATCCCAAATTTGTCAGCAAAAAAGAATTAGGGAAAGGAGTCCCGAGCGTTTCGTTTAATTTGCGCCATGGAGGTTCCGTATTGATAGACCGAAAAGATCCTAAACAAGCCATTCCATCGATCAAAAAAATGGCAAATTATATTGAAAAGCATAAGCGTTCTGCAGTGATTTTTCCAGAAGGAACCCGCAGTAGAACTGGGAAACCTAAAGAGTTTGCACAAACGGGTTTGAAGATTTTATGCAAAAATGCACCATCGGCTTATGTTGTACCTATAAGTATTAATAATTCATGGAAATTAATGAAATATGGAACTTTTCCTTATGGTTTGGGAAATCGTATTACCTTTGTGGTTCATGAAGCCATTGCGGTAAAGGATTTTGAATTTAGTGAAATCATGGAAAAAACGGAATCGGCGGTCGTTAGTGGAATAAAAATTTAATTAATTTATAAATAATGTCTATAAAAAACATTCGTCTAGAAGTAATGCAGTTTCTAGAAAACAAGGTGGAAAGTTTTGTTGATCAATACTTAATACCAGTAGAAAAAATTTGGCAACCTTCGGACTTTTTACCCAATTCAGAAAGTGATAATTTTCTAGAAGAAGTAAAAGAACTTAGAGAGATATCCAAAGATTTACCATATGATTTTTGGGTTGCCATGGTTGGCGATATGATCACCGAGGAAGCTTTACCAACCTACGAAAATTGGCTGATGGAAGTTGAAGGTGTGGACAATCTGGAAAGAAATGGATGGGCCAAATGGGTTCGCCAATGGACAGGTGAAGAAAATCGTCATGGTGATTTATTGAATAAATACTTGTACTTGTCAGGTCGAGTAAATATGAAAGAAATTGAAATGACTACTCAGCACTTGATTAACGATGGTTTTGATATTGGAACTGGTAGAGATCCGTATAAAAACTTTGTCTATACTAGTTTTCAAGAATTGGCTACTTATGTTTCGCACAATAGAGTTTCGCAATTGGCCAAAAGTTATGGTGATAAAAAATTGTCTAAAATGTGTAAAATGATTGCTGGAGACGAAATGCGTCATCACCATGCGTACAGTCATTTTGTATCGGAAATTTTTAAGATAGATCCAAGTGAAATGATGCTTGCTTTTCAATACATGATGAAAGCTAAAATTGTTATGCCAGCTCATTTCTTGAGAGAATCTGGAAACAAAATAAGTTCTGCATTTGAACATTTTTCTGATTCAGCACAGCGAATAGGGGTGTATACCGCCAATGATTATGTTGAAATCATGCAAAAATTAATTGATAAATGGGAAATTGATAAAATAGGAAATTTAACGGATGAAGCCGAAAAAGCCCGTGATTATTTGATGAAATTACCAGGTAGAATGGCAAAAATTTCTGAAAGATTGGTAATACCTCAAGAATCCTTTCAATTTAAATGGGTAGAACCTGCAAGATTGTAAATTTTAGATTGAAGAGTAACGATTTTAGAATAAAAATTGAAATGCTGATTTTTGAAGTTTTCGCTTTAAGAATCGGCATTTTTTTATAAAAAATACCCAATTTATGAGCAATCCAGATTTAATAAATAAAACGATACTTTTTGTAAAAGAAAAATTAGCGAATGCCGAAGGTGGACATGATTGGTTTCATATTCAAAGGGTTTATAAAAATGCACTTTTGATTGCTAATGGGGAAACCTGTGATCTAACTATCGTAAAATTAGGTGCTTTGCTTCATGATATTGCCGACAGCAAGTTTCATGGAGGAGATGAAACATTAGGATCTATAATTGCTCGTGAATTTTTGGAAAATGAAGCTGTACCAGAAGCAATTATTGAACAGGTGATTCAAATTATTGAAAATGTCTCTTTTAAAGGTGGAAAAACGGCAAAGACATTCTCGTCAATCGAATTGGATATTGTGCAGGATGCAGATCGGTTGGACGCAATAGGTGCCATTGGCATCGCTAGAGCTTTTAATTATGGAGGATTCAAAAACAGATTGTTGTATGATCCTCAAATAGCTCCCAATATGCATCTTAGTAAGGAAGAATACAAAAATAGTCAAGCGCCAACAATCAATCATTTTTATGAAAAATTGTTATTGCTAAAAGATAAAATGAATACTGCAACCGGTCAACAAATTGCCAAAGAAAGGCATCGCTATATGCAAGGGTTCTTGGCACAGTTTTATGCGGAATGGGATGGGGAGCAATAGATTTTAACCTCAGAAGATTTTATAGCGGAATTCAGAAATGTTATTTCGCAAAGAGACGCAAAGAAAACACAGAGACTCACTAAGAGTTTAGTTTTACTATTTTTGGGTGACTTTGCGTTTCTTTCTTTGTGAAACTCTGTGGAATTTTTTTCCTATTTTGTAGCTCTTAAATCGAAATTCCTTTTTCTTTCATTTCTAGAATCACATCCGAAGCATTCTTAAAAGTAGGCGCTTGTTCGATTATACTTCCCACACGTTTTTTATTCAATTTGAAGGTAATATCATTTTCGGTGGTGAACAAAAGTGCCGTTAGAAACGGATTGTTCATATAAGGAGCCAATACTATAAAAGCTTCGTCAAGCGAATGAAAACTTTCAATCTCTTCTGTTTTGTAGCGCGCCGTAACCGAAAGACTAAAAACACCATCATTCAAAACAGGACGCACATAAATATTTTTCAGTTCAGTATCGCCTATGGTTTTGGCCAAAGTCAGTTTGGCGTATGTTTTATCAGCAATGCTTTCTTTTACTTTTTCCCAAAACTCAGCAAATACAGGTTGAAACGACATAATTTTATTTTTAGGTATTATCGAAATGCAAAATTAAGTTTTTGAAACCAAACAAATTGCTTTTGCGCTCAAGATAATCATAGGAATGCATAGTAATTCTTTTTGTAATCGTTCATTTCAATAAAAATAGCATCATTTTTTTGGTTCTAAATTGAACATGAAGTTTTAAAATGGGTATGAGTTTTTTAATGTATTTAAAGAATAGTTGGAAGAGAGTGCAAAATAAATCGAAACGCTATAAATGATTACGTTCAAAATTTATATATTTGTACGTATAAATATTTTATATTATGGATACTAAACTCACTTTAAAGCTAGACCAAGAGATAATTGAAAAAGCGAAACATTATGCATCTGAAAAAAAATTAAGTTTATCCAGACTTATAGAAAATTATCTTAATTCATTGACTTCAGATCAAACAAATAATGACTTACAAATTTCTCCGTTTGTAAAGAGTCTTTCTTCAGGAATTAAAATTCCAGCCGATTACGATTATAAAAAAGAACGTGCTGATTATTTAGATCAAAAGTACAAATGAGCAGAATTTTTTTAGATACCTATGTAATATTAGATTTGTTGGGAGAAAGAGTACCTTTTTTTGACTCAATTGCTAAGGTTGCTACTTTGGCAGATCAAAAAAAGCTTACTCTAATTGTCTCTCCTCTTTCATTCACTACAATAAATTACGTTTTAAATAAATACGAAACATCAGAATCTGTTTTGAATAAACTTCGAAAGTTTAAAATAATCTGTGAGGTTTGTGAGGTTAACGAAGAAACAATAGACAAAGCGCTGAATTCGAGTTTTAAAGATTTTGAAGATGCTGTTCAATATTTTTCTGCTTTACAATCTAACTGTTCAATAATTTTAACTAGAAACGGAAAAGACTTTAAGCAGTCTACAATTGCAATTATGACAGCTGAGGAGTATTTAAGTAGCATAATATAAAGCACAACCACCAACAATTATTAAATCGGATTTGAGCAATAGTTTTAATAGGAAGTTGTTTTTGTATTTGGAATAATTTGCTTCGTCTATTCGCTATCGCTCACGTGGCAAATTCGAAAAATGTTTAATTTAGTCCCAAACCCAGTTTTGAACCAGAACGTTAGCATACATTTTGCCGCAACTGGGAAATAAAAATATAATTAATATGAAAAGACTTTTTATCCTTATCTCTATCTTGGCAATAAGCTGTAACAAAGATGAAACAGGTGTTCAAACTGATAAGAATTCAATAAATTTAGTCACAGGAATTAATTTTAGACAAGACAAAGACGGCACAGTATTAAAACTTGGAAACCCAAATGTTTTAGTGAATAATAAATTTTTACTTTATCCAAATCCAGCAAACGAATCCGTTTATATTTTAGCAGAAGAAAATGTTACAGATGTTTGGTTTGTATCAGCAAATCCAGAAAAAATTTATCAAGAAATAAACTTCAACAATGTTTTGAGTACAAATTTGTATAATGAACAATCCATTATCTCAAATTCAAATTTTTCTATTAGCGGACAAACTTCAAACAGTTTTAAAATTGACATAGGTACTCTTGCAAAAGGATATTATAAAGTATTCGTTAAAATTGGCGGAAAATTATACTGGGATAATTTATATAAATATGAAAATCAAGGTAGTAACGAAGAACAATTTAGCAAAATAAATGATTTTTGGAAATAAAAATTAGGGCTAAAATAAACCTTTGTTAAAAGCGACTACATAGGATTTGGGCAATTGGCTTACTGGGAAAATGGATTTATATTTGGAATAATTTCATAAATCCGGAAATACCTTTTGATTTAATACGAAACTACTTTTATTAATGAAATGAAGCATGTTTATTCAATAAATAAATCAATAATTACGACAAAACAATGAAACGAATAACCGTATTTTGTGGCTCCAGTTCCGGAACCGAAGAAATTTATACTTTGCAAGCGACTTTTCTTGGAGAAACATTAGCCAAACGAAACATAGAATTAGTATATGGCGGAGCCAAAGTTGGACTTATGGGAGCTGTTGCCGATGGTGTTTTGAGCAAAGGCGGAAAAGCAATCGGAGTGTTACCCAATTTTTTAGGTTCCAAAGAAATCGCTCACCCAAATCTCACCCAATTAATTTTGGTCGATACCATGCATGAACGAAAAACCAAAATGAATGACCTATGTGATGGTGTAATAGCCTTGCCTGGTGGTTTTGGTACATTGGATGAGCTATTCGAAATGCTGACTTGGGCACAATTAGGTCTGCATAAAAAACCAATTGCCATTTTGAACGTTAATGGTTATTATGATGCTTTACTCATTTTTGTACAAATGATGGTAGACAAAGGGCTTTTGAAAGAAGTAAACCAAAAAATGCTTTTGGTAAGCAATTCAATAGAAGACCTTTTAGATAAAATGGAAAACTATATTGCGCCAAACGTTGGAAAATGGATTAACAAGGAAAATGTTTAGTATCCCTTTAATCAAATTATAAAAGCTATCTAATGCATTTGCTGTCATTTCGGGTTTTGCAATAGTTTTCTTGTTCCCAAAAAGGCATAAAACAAAAAATATTGATTTACAGTACAATTATATTTCCTCTTGTGTTTTTTTTGATTACATTTAAATTTTTAGAAAAATATTTTTGAATGTGGGCGTTTTAAAGGGTCATTTCGTAGTTTTCGAAAGCCAAGAAGTCCATAAAAATGGATTAAAATCAATCATAATGAATAATGATACCGTTTCTGAACCAATAGTTTCTGTTATTGAAAACAAAAAAGTGGATCACCGAATTCGTATAGCAAATTTTGCCCCCAATCCTGAGTCACGTTTGGATTCTATGGAAATGAAATGGAAGCCAATTTATGATGCTACTATTCCATTCAGAGATTTGACCAATCCTGAAACCAAAAAGGAAAGTTATTTTAAACTCATAGAAAAACTAAATGTTGAGAAAAGTATTCGATATCAAAAAACGATAGAAGATACTTATTGTAATGTCTATACTTTCGATTATTGTTATTTTTCCAAAGTGTATGTTCCAACGATTTGGTGGACAGAGGAAGCACTTCAAAAAATATTGAATGGAGAAGAAGTGCCAGTAATTTATGAAGAAACCGTAGACCATATTTACTCCAGTGCCATTCATGATTGGTTTTTGCAATGGGGAGTTAGTTTTGGTTGGAAAAGAATGTATAGCGTAGATGAAATGCAATCACAAGTCAATAGCAATGGAGGTGTTGGTATTATTTGTGCCAAAAGAAAAATAAAAGGCCTCTCTGGCCACATTGTTCCTGTAGTCCCCGAATCGGTTTTGCACCAAGCCTACCGAGAAAATGGAGTTGTGCGATATCCTTTGCAGTCACAAGCAGGAAAACTGAATTTTAATTACTTCTCGAAGGAAAAAGAAGCTTGGTGGGAAGACGAATTGTATTCTTCTTATGTTTTTTATTACCACGATTAAACGAAGTAATTAATAAGATTATACTATCAGTCTTCATTTTTATTGATTATCAGTATATTAAGTACTTGGAATTGATGTAATAAAGAACTACTTTCGCAACTTAGAAAAAATAAGAATAGCCCAAAAACTATTTTGACTATTCATCTACTTAAGTTATTGGTGTAAAAGGGTTTAAAGCCGAAAGTAATTTTAAATCTTCTTTTTAAAATTTTCAATTTTCACCAAAGATTCAGTCGATATAAGGTTATAATTTCTGAGACTGAAATACAATTCCTATAGTTTAAAAGTTAAAAACGACTTTTTTAATGGAGGCAAATATTGTGCTTAATCCACTAAAATCCTGTTTTTGTATGCTTTAAAGTCAGTGCAATTGTTTTTTGAAAAAACAACATCTTGAACCAACCATTTAAAAAAAAGAAAAAAGTATAAATGAAAGACAATCAGACACAAAAAAAGTATTGGGGAATTGGATTGGAAAACGAAACCTACATGCAATTTGAAGAATCTCTTATAGTTTCTGGTGCGTTTATACAAGAAAAAATTGGTTTTGAGAAATACAGTATTGATTATAGAAAATGTTACAAACCGGAGAGTTTAGCTCCAATGTTGCAATCTGCTTTTTATAAAAATGAAAATTACAAAGTTAGTCGAATGATTAATAGTCATTCGCTAGAAAAATTAGATATCAACTATCAGCACAAAATGTTGTCGCCAGTAAAACCATTTGTTGATACAGAAACTGCTGAGGTGAGCGCACAACCTCTTGAAAATCCCGAATATCTAGGAAAATCAATTATGGAACTTTTCCTTGAGGACCAACCTTACAATATTCAAAGTATGATTACCCAAAGAAATAAAACGATGGGATCGGTACACTTTGATGGTGATTCAATAGAATTTGTAACTAAATATTTTGAAAATCGTACTATTTCCGAGTCTTGTGACGAATTGAAAGCAACCAAAAAATTGTTCCTAGACACTATCAATGAATCGGCTTTGATCAAAGAAAAATTGAATTTTCCAGAGTATAACAATGGACTTAATATGTTCATGACCAATCAAGAAAATCTGGTTTTGTTCAATAACGGAACCTATCATTTTCACATTACTTTACCAACGATAACAGAGCATAGCAGGATTGTAGATTATAAAGATTTTGAGGAAAAACATGCAAATGCTATCTATTTACTGCAATGGTTTGAGCCCTTCTTTATCACTACTTTAGGGAGTCCTGACATTATGGGTGTAATTAGTACGAAGTATGATTTGAACAAAAAATTCACTTTGGGTTCCATGCGCAATGCGATGTCGCGTTACATTGGTGTGGGCACTTATAACAAAGCCATGCCGAAAGGGAAAATTTTAACCTACAAAGTGGATGATTTTAGAAAACTGCTAAAGTTTGAAAAAGAAGATAATATTTGGTGGCGCGATCAAATTGAATTGGAAATGGAATATGAATTGCTTGCCGAAGTGGGACTTGATTTTAATCAGGAAAAAATGTATCAAAGCGGTTTTGAGTTTAGAAGTTTTGATGAATTTCCAGCGAGTTATTTAAACGATGTGCTTTTTGCCATTATTTTAATCTGTGAGCATGCATTGAATTTACCCAATGTAACTTGGGGTCATGATAGTGTGGTGTGGAATAATTTGGTTTTCAAAAGCTTAAAATACGGATACTTGACAGAAATTAATGCAGACGAGAAGAAAGAAGTTATTGATTTATTGCAGCTGATAGATGCATCACAAACTAATTATACGGTTCTAAAAGCTGAATTTGAAGCAATCCTATTGTTGGATGAATTTTTCTTTAAAATAGTAGAAGTTTTACATCACAAATACAAAGACAATAATGTGTGCTTGGATTTGATGTGTGGACAAAAAAATAATTTTCCTCCAAAATGGAATAACTTCAATAAATACCAAATTGAGCAACATTTGCAACAAATAGCAACATTTAGCGAGAATTAATATACTGTTGATTAGATGAATATGGATTGTAAATTCTTTTTTACAATCCATATTTTTTTACAATCGAAATTCATTTTAACCCAGATTCAGCCTTAGAATCCAGATAAAGTAGATTTCTTATGCAAAAATTAGGTTTAATACTTATCTTAGATTCCTAAAAAAGCTACAATCTAATTAGTGTTAATTTAAATGAAATCAACCTTCTGCCTTCTACTTCCAATGCTTCTTTTGAGTATTTCTAATATTCAAGCCCAAAACAAACCGAATTTAAAATCTGAATTTGAAGTTCCTTTTGAAGAATATTCATTAAACAATGGTTTGCATGTTATTTTACATATTGACAAGTCAGATCCAGTGGTCGCTGTGGCGCTTACCAGTCATGTGGGTTCTGCTAGGGAAATTCCGGGAAGAACTGGTTTTGCTCATTTGTTTGAACATTTACTTTTTTTAGAATCCGAAAACCTCGGTAAAGGTGGATTGGATAAAATGAGTGCCAAAATCGGTGGTGAAGGAGCCAATGGTTCTACAAGTAGAGATCGAACCAATTATTTTCAAACCGTTCCAAATGACGCTTTAGAAAAAATGATTTGGGCCGAAGCCGATAAATTAGGCTTTTTTATCAATACAGTTACAGAACCTGTTTTATCCAAAGAAAAGCAAGTTGTAAAAAACGAAAAAAGACAATCCTATGACAACCGACCTTATGGACACAATTTTGCGGTAATCAATAAAAATTTATACCCTACAACTCATCCCTATAATTGGGAAGTTATCGGTTCTTTGGAAGATTTGCAAAATGCTACTATAGAAGACGTTAAGAGTTTTTACAATAAATGGTATGTGCCAAATAATGTAACACTTACAATTGCGGGTGATTTTGATGTGAAACAAGCCAAAATCTGGATTGAAAAATATTTTGGAGAAATCAAACGTGGAAACGAAATTCCGAAAGTTGCTAAACAAGAAGTTGTTTTGTCAGCAACCAAAAAGTATTATTATGAAGATAATTTTGCTCGCTTACCACAATTAACATTGGCTTGGCCTACTGTTTACGAATTTCATCCGGATAGTTATGCTTTAGAAGTATTGGCAACTTATTTGTCTAAAGGAAAAAAGGCGCCTTTGTATCAAGTTTTGGTAGAAGATAAAAAATTGACAGATAAAGTATCATTATACCAGTACAATTCAGAAATAGCGGGGCAATATATGCTTAGTGTTCGTGCTTTCGAAAATAAAGATTTAAATTTAGTTTTAAATGGTATTGAAGAAGGTTTCTCAAGATTCGAAAAGGAAGGCATTTCTCAAGAAGATCTGGATCGTATTAAAGCCAAACAAGAAACCGATTTTTATACCAATCTGTCCAGTGTTTTGGGTAAAGGATTTCAACTGGCACAATATACCATTTATACCGGATCGCCAAGTTTTATTAATCAGGATATCAAGAACATTCAGTCAGTTAAAATTGAAGATGTGATGCGAGTGTATCAAAAATACATCAAAGGAAAATATTTTGTGGCATCTAGTTTTGTTCCAAAAAACCAAACCCATTTAGTATTGCAAAACGCTATATTGGCTGACATCGTAGAAGAGAAAATTACAGCCGATAAAGAAGATTCATTTGATGCAAGTGTAAAAGCAAGCTATCCAAAGACACCCTCTAGTTTTGATCGCAGTCAAGAACCGCCTTATGGAGAAAATCCCACTGTAAAAGCGCCAGCTGTTTGGAAAAAGCAACTCTCTTCAGGGATTCAACTTTATGGAATAGAGAATAACGAAGTTCCTTTGGTTCAGTTTCAGATGCAATTAAAAGGGGCTTTACTACTTGAGAATAAAGATAAAATAGGTGTTTCAAATCTTTTGGCCGATTTGATGACCAAAGGAACCCAAAACAAAACGGCACAAGAATTAGAAAATGCTATTGCAATTTTAGGAGCAACCATTAATGTGAATGCTACCGATGAAGATATTGTAATTTCAGGTACTTCATTGGCGAAAAATTTTGAAAAAACGATGCAATTAGTAGATGAGATTATTACGCAGCCTCGTTGGGATCAAACGGAATTTGATTTGATTAAACAAAGTACTTTAAGTCAAATTAAGGAGCAAAATGCTGATCCGAATAGTATTGCCAGAAATCAATTCCGAAAATTAGTTTTTGGTTCAGAAAGTCCATTTTCGAATGCTCTAATGGGAACAGAACAAACTGTTGGTACCATTACAATCGAAGATTTAAAGGATTTTTACAATAAAAATCTTTCTCCCTCAGTTACTAATTTTCAAATTGTGGGTGCTGTTCCTATGAAAAATGTTTTGGCTGCTTTAGACCATTTGAATAAAAACTGGGCTACAAAAAAAGTAACAATTCCTTCTCCTGTGATGCCAGCCAAACCAACGAAGTCTGTTGTGTATTTTTATGATGTTCCTGGCGCCAAACAATCAGCAGTTCGAATAGGATCTGTTGCATTGAAGGCTACTGATTCCGAATATCATTTAGCCAATGTATTGAATTATCGATTAGGTGGTGGCGGATTTGCCTCTCAACTGTTACAGCAATTGCGAGAGGAAAAAGGTTATACGTATGGTATTAGTTCCAGTTTTGATGGTACTGCAAATAAAGCGCTATTTTCAATAAATAGCAATGTGCGTACCAATATTACTTTTGAAGCACTTCAATTAATAAAAACAATTCTAGAGAATTATGGCAAAAATTTTAATGCCAATGATTTAGAAATTACTCAAGGATATTTGATTAAGAGTAATGCACGCGCTTTTGAAACTTTGGATGCTAAGCTTAGTATGTTAAACGAAATATGCAATTACAACTATCCAAACAATTATGTTCAAAAGCAAGAAATTGAAACCAAAAACACAACCGTTTCGGATATAAAAAAATTGGCTGAAAAATATCTTGATGCCAATCAAATGATTTATCTGGTAGTGGGCGATGCAGCAACGCAATTGCAAAAATTAGAAGAATTAGGTTTTGGGAAACCGATAGTGTTAAATCCGAAGAACTAAATAGATTGTTGATTAGAATACAAAAAAAAGGCTGTGCGGAAAGTGTTTTTCGAACAGCCTTTTTTTAGAAAGTATTCAAACGATCAAAACCATCTGTAAATTTCCGCATAGTATACTGTTTGGCGTAGGAATCATAATATCCCAAAATGTAATAGTTTTTGAATCTGATGATACTTGGTAAACTTACTTCTGAATGCTCTTCCTCAAAACGAGAAATAAAATCTACAGCAAGCGGATCTTGTTCTTGTGCGCTATGTTCTAGCTTTTTGTCGAATACACTTTCAAAATAAACTGTTGTTGGGCCAGAATAATTTAGCAAGTCATAAGCAACATCGGTAAAATTACCTGATATAGCGGCGTTAATTCCTGTTGAGAGGTCGTAATTGCTTTGACCGTCGTTTGTTCCTCCTAGTGTAATTAAAATAGCTTTAGGCGTTTTGTAAACCGATAATCCAACATTCAAAAACAACATTCGTTGCAGGAACTTAGCTGTGTTTTTTAGTTCTCTTGGTTTTTGGCCATTCATTTGAATCCATAAACGCGAGTTTTTAAAGGAAATAGTATCTGTTTTTGAAACAGTAATGCTTTTAATACTCTCGCCAGATTGATATTTCTTTATCTCAAAAAGTAATTCATCTTCGTTGGCGGTAATTTGATACATTTTTTTTTCGTGATAAAACGAATTAGACACTCCTGTTTGTTTTTTGGTGGCTGGTTTCAAAAACCTTTTTTCCTGAATTAAAAAAGTGGTTAAATCAATATCAAAGGTTTGAGTTTCCTTAAAATTATGATCAAAAGTGAGGAGTAATCGGTTTTTCAAAACATACAGTTTTGTTTTTTGAGTGCCTTTGAACAATGGATTGAACTGATTGGTTTCCATTTTTTCAATGGGACAAACTTCTAGTATCTGATTCATTGTTAAGACTTCGGTATTCTTATTTTGAAATTTAAAAGAAGTGAAATCCAGTATTTTTTCTTCTTTTTTACCATCTTCAAAAACATACAGAACCATTTTTTGTTCTGAATCTTTTTCCGAAAGGATATAAAAAGTATTGTTCTCTTGAAATTGGCAGACAATCGATTCCTTGTGAAAAGGAAGGTCATAATTCAAAATTGCCACAGTGGTTTTAGAATTGAGATCATATTGTACGGCCATTATTTTTTTTAAATCTTCAGATGACCAATAAAGAGTAGGGTTTCCTTCGGCATTAAAACTATAACCTGTTATTAGTTTATAGGTTAAATCGGGTCTTGGAAGCGAATATTGATGGGTAAGAAACAAAGCGCTATTGTACTTTAGGATCGTAACCGTTTCTTTGTCGGAAGCAAACACAAATACATCGTGTGTACTTGTATTTTCGGCATTTACAATTTGTTTGTATTCTTTGGATTTTTTGAGTTCCAATGGATAAGTGGCCAATATAGTTTGGCTAAATAGCAGGTTGTATTGGCTTAGAATCAAAAAAAGAATGATTTTCTTCATAAGTTCGTTTAAAATAGATCCAAAAATAGGGATTCCATTTCTATCAATAGAATTTATTGATTCATTATTTCTTGGAAATAATCTACCATTTGCCCTACATGCATGGCATCCATCAATCCATGATGCACATGAATAGACATCGGCATGGTTCTTTTGCCATTTTGGTCAATTGTCATTTTACCAAAAGATATTTTTGGGCAACTGTCTGGGAAAGTCATGCTGCGAGCGTGAGAAAGGGATGTGAATTTTAACCAAGGTATGGCCGAAAAGTGAATCAGGTTTTCACCATTAAATTCACGGGTAAATAAACCAGTTGTATTTTGAATGCGTTCAATTTCTGCCAATGCGGTTTCTTCAAAAATTTGATAATCGGGATGGTATTCAATTAAAGAGAATCCAAAAGTACCATCAGCCCTACTTATGGTTGCTGATCCATCAATTCGATCATGAATGTAGACATGGGTATTTAAAATTCGGTATCTAAAATTCTCAAAAGCATTGACGGCGGTTAGGGTTTTGTGTAAATAATAAATAAAAAAGGAAGTGTTTAAAAATTTAGAATTTATGTATGCTTTCGAACAATCTATATCAACTGTAACACCAAAGAAAGGTTCTTGCATTTGTTTAAAGAAAAGGAAATGTTCTTTTCTATTCCAATTGTCTAGGTCTAAAATCGTTTTCATTTTTTAGTGTTTATTTGAGTTCAATGGGATAGTTGTGCAAACTTTTTTACCGAAATAGGCCTAAATTTAAAACCTAGCTAAAATACTAAATAAAAAGCATTTTAACTAGGTTCAAAAGATTAAAAAAACGATTTTTAAACGTCTAATAATTGTAAGACTTCTGTTATTTTTTCGAAGGCCTGAAAGTTTTTATGTTCTACTTTATGGTCAATTTTTTCATGAGCCCAAGTGGTGTGAAACGGAATATGTACTGCGTATCCGCCAATTGCCAAAACAGGTAAAACATCTGATTTTAAAGAATTTCCAATCATAAAAAATTCCTTTGATTGAATCTCCAAGCGTTTGATCAAATCCGAATAATCTACTTCTTGCTTGTCTGACATCACCTCAATATGATGAAAATAATGCCCCAAACCCGAATTGTGCAGTTTTCGGCGTTGGTCCAATAAATCGCCTTTGGTGGCAACGACCAATTTGTATTTCCCATGTAAGGCTTGTAGAGTTTCCTCAACGCCGTCTAATAAAATCACCGGTTTTTCTAACAACTCTTTTCCATACTGAATAATTTTTTCAATTATTTCAATCGGAATGGTATTGTTCGAAATTTTCATCGCCGCCTCGATCATCGAAAGAATATAGCCTTTGATTCCGTAACCGTACAATTTGAGATTATCGATTTCAATTTTAAAAAGTTCCTTCGAAATTCCCTGATGTGACAAGTAATCTTCCATCAAACCACAGAATTTTTTCTCGGTTTCATCAAAATACGTTTCGTTGATCCACAAGGTGTCATCGGCGTCGAAAGCAATTACTTTTAGGTTCATTTTAGTTGTATTTAACCCTTTCAGAGTATTTAACCCTTTCAGAGTTTTTAACTCTGAAAGGGTTGTGATGTATTTTTTTAATTTATCGTCTCCCCATTCCCAACACCATCTGCATCAGGATTTACGAAAACCAGTTTTCCTTCGGCATTGGTGGTCATCAAAATCATTCCTTGACTTTCTACACCGCGAAGATTTCTTGGGGCTAAATTCACAAGAACCGTTACGCGTTTTCCAACGATATCTTCGGGTTTAAAACTCTCTGCGATTCCCGAAACAATAGTACGAACATCAATTCCAGTGTCCACTTTCAAAATCAAAAGTTTGTTGGCTTTTGGCATTTTCTCCGCTTCCAGAATGGTTCCTACACGGATATCCATTTTGGCAAAATCCTCAAACTGAATTAAGTCTTTCTGAGGTTCTGCAACTTTATTCTCGGCTTTGTTGGCAGTTTTTGTTGCTTCCAATTTGTCTATTTGTTTCTGAATTTCCTCGTCCTCAATTTTAGAGAACAATAATTCAGCTTCTCCAATTTGGTGACCCGCAGGCAATAAATCAGAACTGTCTGTAATCGTTTTCCAGTCTAATGGCGATTCAATTTTTAAGATTCGTGATAATTTTGTCGCTGTAAATGGCAAGAAAGGCTCACAAAGTGAACTCAATGCTGCGGCAATTTGCAAGGCTACATACATTTGGGTTTGTACGCGAGCTGGATCGGTTTTGACCATTTTCCAAGGCTCTTCGTCTGCCAAATATTTGTTTCCTAAACGGGCTACATTCATCATTTCGCCCAAAGCTTCACGGAATCTGTATCTTTCCAATGAACTCGAAATCACGGCTGGATAGGCTTTCAACTCGGTTAATACTTCATTGTCATAATCCGTGAAGCTAGGAGTTCCCCCTTCGGGGGTTAGGGGGCTTGGTTGAGGTACGATACCTTCATAATATTTGTTGGTCAAAACCACTACACGATTAATGAAATTACCATAAATCGCTACTAATTCATTGTTATTTCTCGCCTGAAAATCTTTCCAAGTAAAATCATTGTCTTTAGTCTCAGGTGCGTTTGATGTTAATGCATAACGCAAAACATCCTGTTGGTTTGGAAATTCTTCTAAATATTCGTGCAACCAAACGGCCCAGTTTTTAGAAGTCGACAATTTGTTTCCTTCCAAGTTTAAGAACTCATTTGCAGGAACATTGTCTGGCAAAATATAACTTCCTTCGGCTTTTAGCATCGCTGGGAAAATCACACAGTGAAAAACAATATTGTCTTTCCCAATGAAGTGAACCAGCTTCGTATCTTGATCTTTCCAATACGGTTCCCACTCTTTTCCTTCGCGCTCTGCCCATTCTTTGGTCGATGAGATGTAGCCAATTGGCGCATCAAACCACACGTATAATTTTTTTCCTTCGGCACCTTCAACTGGCACGTCAATTCCCCAATCCAAATCACGGGTTACCGCACGAGGCTCCAATCCACCATCAATCCAAGATTTTACTTGTCCGTAAACATTCGGTTTCCAGTCGTTTTTATGTCCAACAAGTATCCATTCATTCAAAAAGTCTGAATAACGATCCAAAGGTAAAAACCAGTGTTTCGTTGATTTCAATATAGGAGTTTCACCCGTAATAGTCGATTTTGGGTTGATTAAGTCGGTTGCATTTAGCGTAGAACCACATTTTTCGCATTGATCTCCATAGGCTTCTTCGTTGCCACATTTAGGGCAAGTTCCCACCACAAAACGGTCTGCCAAAAATTGATCCGCTTTGGCGTCGTACAATTGCTCAGTTACTTCTTCAATAAAATCACCTTTATCATATAGCGTTCTAAAAAATTCCGAAGCGGTATCGTGATGAATTTTTGCCGAAGTTCTGGAATAATTGTCAAATGAAATTCCGAAATCAGAGAATGATTTTCTAATAATTCCATCGTATTTATCAATTACTTCCTGTGGCGTAATCCCTTCTTTTTTTGCTTTCATCGAAATCGCAACACCGTGTTCATCGCTTCCGCAAACGAACAAAACGTCTCTTCCCTGTAAACGCAAATAGCGTGAATAAATGTCCGAAGGCACATAAACCCCTGCCAAATGACCAATGTGTATAGGCCCGTTCGTATAAGGCAATGCCGCTGTAATCGTATATCTTTTTGGATTCTGTAACATAATTCAGTTTAATTTGTTGCAAAAATAAGCAATTATTTATTGTCATACTGAGCGAAATCGAAGGATTAGGAGCTAATCCTGCTATCCGTTGCAAATATATTTACTGAACTCTTAGTTTTATAAAATTATATGAGGTAATCTTTTTCTTTTTAGAGAAAGAACAAAAGTCATTTTTATTCACTGGAGAGAGTGGTAATTTCTAAATTCTCGAAATAATAATGCAAACTATATCAATAATTATATAACAGTTTTCATACACTCTAAAACTAATTTAGCCATTATTAATTATAAATAAATAGAGCATGAAAACTAGAAGCATATTATTTGCATTAGCATTAAGTATCGGATTATTTGCAACGTCTTGTAATTCTAATGATGAAAACAAAGGAGATACGATAACACCAATAACTGGAAAATGGAGTATTGTCAAAGTGGGTACCAATATTAATGGTATTGAAACATTGGTAGATCCGCCACAAAACACGAGCGGTTGTGATCATGATTATCTTAATCTAAAGATTGATAATACATTAACATCTGGAGATTATGATTCTGCTGTTAGCCCATGTGCTCTAACAACTGTGTCAGGAACATATTCTAGACCAGATAGTAAATTAACAACGGTTATAAATGGAGTGACTACAACTTATGATATTGTTAATCTTACACTTACCGATTTGAAGTTAAGACAAGGCAACGCTATCTCAGTTTACATCAGATAATTCCTTTATTCTGGTGTTGGATAAAGTTTTTTTGAGAAATAGTAAGAAACGGAAATGATTTTAAAAGTCATTTCCGTTTTTTTATGGATTGAATTGTTAAGAATGAAAATGGTGTTTATTAGAAGCTATTTCCCGCTATCCGTTGCAATCTTTCTATTTTTAAAGAAAAAATAGAAAGGATTTTCACTACTATCGGGGCTAGGCTTTTGGGGTTTCAGAACGGTTTCGTAATGATCTAATCTATTCATTTGTTTATATTTGTAACCTGAATTATAGAAGATCTGAATCATGGCAAAAGGACCCGAAAAAAATACCAAAAACAAGGCTTTGCATACCAAATTGCTTAATAGAAAAAAGGCTAAACTTCAAGAAGAGAAAAAAGCCCAAGCATTGCGTTTGAAAGCATTGGTCGCAAGAATGAATCAGAAAAAAGAATAGTACCAACACCTTTGTCAAAGTTCATCCCGATAATTATCGGGATTGACAAAGGTTACAAAGTCTAAAGAAAATTTCTTTTCTGTTTTTATTTAACGGAAATTTGCAGCAAATATTCAAAAAACAAAATCCTATGGAATTCGGTAGAATAATAGTTTCGGAAACGGCCTTCAACAGTGAAAATGCTCAAGATGTGATTCACTCTAATATCTCGGTGATCAACCTAATGCGTGAGGAAGGGGTGAAAGATGAATTAATTCATGAAGATGCGCTGATGAGTTATTATTTGGACTATTATTACTCACAATATGTCGCCGGAAATTTTGCTCAATTTGTACACCATTCGGGTTGGAACAATGAATTAAATGAATTGCTGGAAGAAGGTTTGGCATTAATTGGTGCCGAAAAGCATTTGGAATTATTCAAACAGCAAAGCAAGAAAGTAAAACTAATGAGCAGTGTAAAGCTCAATAAATTTCTGAAAGGAAAGTTAGAAGGTGTAAATCCTATTAGAGATTTGCTTATTAACGACACTTTTTTTGAAATCGAAGAAAACCTAGTTACTTTGAATGCCAATTTTCTAAAATCCCATCCTGATTTCGAAGTGCTTTCGGTAGATGATATGTTTGCTGCTTTGGAAGAATTTGTGGGTCATGAAATTAAAAGGGAATAGTTTAGTTGTATCGCAAAGTCACGCAAAGAAAACCACAAAGACACACGAAGAAAATTAAAAAAAACTTTGCTAATGGTTGTGTCACTTTTGCGCGTCTTTTTGTAACGCTTAATTCTTCACAAACTTCAATTTCTTAGAGCCCGAATCGGTGTTGATTTTTATAAAATAGACGCCCGTTGACCAAGAACTAATATCCCATGAAGTTGCCGAATTACTTGTCATTATTTTTTGTCCAGTTACATTATAAAAGACCGTTTTCTCTAGGATTATTCCTGTTGGTAAAGCTAGATTCAAAATTGTATTGGATGGGTTCGTGTACAATTGTAAAGCATTCAATTCAAAGTTTTCGTTTCCTAAGGTTACCGTATTTCCTTTTGAAATGATATTTTTATTTGGATCGAAAGTGATACTAGAAATAGTAAATGGAACGTTTTCAATAAAATTTTCTCCATTCACGGTGTTATTCAAAACCAAATCCAATTGTTGACCACCCGATCCAAAAACACGAATGGGTACGGGCATTTCAAAAAACGATACTGAAGCGTCCGATTGCGTTTGATTGATAGTAAATTTGGCTTGACCGCCTCCTATATTTTGACCTGATATTGTATAAATGGGATAGCCCTGATTGTAGATCCAATCATTAAAGAATTCGGTCAAACTACTGCCATAAACCACTTCCAAATGCGATTGTAAATCGGGAGTTTTGGCATATTTGTAGGCTAAATTTACATCTTTTAAATAATTTTTTACTCCTTGAAAAAATAGAGCATCTCCCATTTTGAAACGGAGCATATTCAGTACCATCGCTCCTTTATTATAGGTTAATCTTGAGCTAAAAATCCGATTGACATCTGTGAGTTGTGCATCTGTCAAGTATACTGCTCCATTGGTTTGGGAAGTTATGTTACTAATCATTTTGGATTTTTCGGTTACAAAAGCCGCTTGTCCATCAAAGTTTTCGATGACCAGAGCCGCAACATAAGTAGTAAAACCTTCGTTGAGCCAAATGTCTTTCCAGCTGCCACAAGTGATTTTGTCACCAAACCATTGATGTGCCATTTCGTGAGCGATGAGGCTTCGACCAAAACTATTCATAAACGAAACCGTGGTATGCTCCATTCCGCCGCCCCATCCAAATTGGGCGTGACCGTATTTTTCGTTGTGAAAAGGATAGATTTCAAAGAGGCTTTCATACAAATTTAGTATCAAAGGTGTTTGATCCAATTGTGTTTGTACCGATGCTAGAGTCTCTGGATAGATGTAGTTAATAATGGGATATTGGTTGGGAATAGTACCACCCGTTTGATTGTATATGCTGTAATTGGTTGCGGCAATAGCAATTAAATAGGCAGGTATTGGGTAGTTATGATGAAAGTGTGTTGTTTTATTAATGCCATTAATCACAGGTGCTTCTGGTTCAATACCATTTGCCACGCTTACATATTGGGAAGGAGCAGTTATATAAATATCAATAGCGTCTACTTTATCATTCAAATCCTGTTTGCACGGCCACCAATCACGGGCGCCATAAGGTTCGGATAAAGTGTATAAAACAGGCGAGCCATTATGTATTGATGTGGTAAAGGCCTGTTCTCCATTTGCGGGAGCACCAGAATAAGATATGACAACTGTTGCGGGAGTATTTGAGGTAAGTACACTTGGTAAAGTAATAACCAATTCATTGTTGCTGTTTTGTGCAAACATCAACGGGATTCCATTTTGGGTAACACTATTTACTGTCAATTGATTGGTTAAGTCAAATGTAACTGTTGAAAGATCTGATAATGCTGTAAAAGTAGTAGTTACAACCCCAGAAATGTAATAATTGGCAGGATCTACACTAAAGCGAAGTTCATGATAAGTAATGTCATAATTTTGAGTATTGGGATTGACTAATAAATTCAATTTTTTACTAGCCATTTTCATTTCAGAATGTGCAATTTCATCCAATTGAAGATCGTTTTTTTGAGCCGAAACTAGAAAAACAGTAAAGAGTAGAAAATAGAGAAAAGTTGCTTTCATTTGGAATAGATTAGACACAAATATAGTAATACCATTTCGAAATACGTACTAATTCAATTTACTCTCTCTTTTCTAAATGGGTTAGCAAAGGATATGTAATAAAACAATTTATAGTTCGAATGAAAATAATTCCCAGTTAAGTTGAAATTCGGTTTTTTACATAAAAAAAAGCCAGCTGATTTCTCAGTTGGCTTATCGTAATATGTTATTTTAGTGATTTTAGATTTTGAAAGTAACCCCAAATTTAGCACCACTCGTACCTGTGTTTCCTCCTAATTCTAGATTAATACCAAATTTATCGGTAAAGAAATAGCGACCACCTACTTGAAGTCCAAGACCTAAAGATGTATTGTCTGGGTGAGGGTTGTTGTTGTAGTCGTTATAATTCCAAATGTAATAGGTAAGACTGGCACCCGCGTAAAAGTCAAATTTGCTTGGGATATCTAATATTCTGTTGAAATGATAATTTCCGTTTGCTCCAATTCCTATAGCAGTTGAGTTGTATTTATAATCTTTACCGCCATAATAGTATGGGTCATTGTCTGTTTGAAAAGACAGTTGACCACCAAGTGTAAAATCTTTGGCGATTCCGTAATCCAAACCAAAATAAACAGGAACACCCCAACCAGAAAGACCTAAACCTGCGTTTAATTGTACTCCACCTTCTTCAAGTGGACTTTGAGCTAATACACCGTTTGATATAAAACCAAAGGCAATTATTAGAATAAATTTTTTCATAATTTTTGTTTTTTAATACAACGTAAAAGTATATTTTTTTCATGGTTTTATTTTTAATTTTTGGTAAAAATGTCAGATTTCAGTGAATTTTACAAATATCCACTTTTGTAAATACCTGTTTTGCAAATTGAAATACTATAGTTTTGGATAATAGATAAAGATTTTTGCACTAGTAAAGCAATTTTAAAAGGCAAACAACGTTTTGTAAGAAAGAATCCTATATGCGACTACACTATTTTTTTCTGTTTTTTATTCTTTTTTTCGGATCCTGCAGTAAAGAGGACAATAGCAATCCTCAATCTATAGCCAATTCCAAACAAAAAATGAGGGAATTTGTAATAGGAATTAGTCAATTTGCCAAAGCAATAAATCCTAATTTCAATATCATTCCGCAGAATGGGATTGAACTTGTAAGTAGTGATGGAGAAAATAGTACACAATCGAATTCCGATTATCTCAACGCTATAGATGCCAACGGTCAAGAAGATTTGTGGTATGGATATGATACTGATGATAAAGCTACACCAGTTGAAACAACTTTATATTTAAAAAACTTTTTGAATCTTTCCAAAAAAGCTGGAAAAACAATACTTGTGACCGATTATTGTAGCACAATTTCAAAAATAAACGATTCCTATTTTGAGAATAATAAATTAGGATATGTTTCATTTGCCGCTAATCAGCGAGAATTAAATAATATTCCTTCAACTACAGTTTATCAAGAAAACAATCAAGTCATTTCAAAAATTTCTGAAATCAAAAATTTTCTGTATCTGATTAATCCTGATAATTTCGCAACAAAAACTGCCTTTATTAATGCAGTGATTGCTACTAATTATGATTTAATTATTATGGATTTATTTTTTCATGATGGAACTAGCTTTACAAAATCAGAAATAAATACTTTACGAAATAAAGCTAATGGAGGAAAGAGATTGGTAATTTCATATATGTCTATTGGCGAAGCCGAAAATTACCGATATTATTGGCAAAGCACTTGGAATTCTTCAAAACCCAAATGGATTGATTCTGAAAATCCGGACTGGGCTGGGAATTTTAAAGTTAAATATTGGTATCCTGAATGGCAGAAAATTATTTATGGAAATGATGATTCCTATGTAAAAAAAATTCTAGATGCTGGTTTTGATGGAGTTTACTTAGATATTATTGATGCATATGAATATTATGAATAACCCGTTGGGTGAAATTAAATAAAATATAAAATTTAACCATATAGAATCATAGATTAGTATTAAAAAGGTCAAGAATAAATAGAAATAGCACTATTTCTCACATAGAATAGCTATGTGAATAGTAAAACGTCTATTTCTTTTAAAAACTATAAATTCTATGATTCTATGTCAATGTCGTTTCTTTAAGAGTTGGTTTTGTCATTTCTCCCGCTGGTCGAAATGACAAATTAAACGAGTTTGGTCTGAGAGTTCCTTAAGCAAACGAAATTGGTTTCTATATGGCAAAAAATAATTTTACAAAACGTGTTTTAAATAATAATTACAGTACTAACATTTTGGCATTATATTTTATTCCATTATAAATTACTTGAACGATATAGGTGCCTGTTGAAAATATTTGGGTTGTATTAAAACTCAAAATATCGCCATCTACCAAATAGGAATTTCCAAAAATTTTAGAACCCAACATAGAATAGATATTTACCTGAACGGTACTGTTTATAAAGTTATAAAACTGTAGATTTATTTGGTTGGTTGTTACTGGATTTGGAAAAATCCTCATGAAATCCGTATTTGGATAATAAATCGTTTTGTCTGTTTTAAAAATGGGTAATTTTTCAAATGAACCTCCTAAAACCGCATCCGATTGCGCTTCACTCATGCACAACCAATCTTGCATTATGGTAGCATAAATTTGTCTGAAATCATACTGAAAAGGAATTTGATCATTTACTGTTGCAGTTTGTGGCAAATTGGGAGAAGTCCCTATCATACCCGAAACCGGATTAGGTGTTCCCTCTACAGTTCCTCGACCTGTATTTAATGCCGCGCCAAAAAAGAGAACTGGAGCACTTGAACCATGATCAGTACCTGAACTGTCATTGCTTTTGATACGTCGTCCAAATTCACTAAACGTCATTCCAGTTACAATATCGGCTTTACCCATTAACTTTAAATCTTCTTGAAATGCACCGATAGCTTGAGACAAAATACTTAAATTTTCGGCTTGTTTGCCTAATTTTTTATCCGAATCCAATACTTGATTTTCATGACTGTCAAAACCTTTGGGATGGTTCACCACATAAATAGGAGTTTGCAATCCGCCATTAATGAGTTTAGCCACAATTTTTAATTGATCAGCCAATCCATTTTTATTGGGATAGTTTGGCGATTGCGGCTTAGGTACATTATAGGCTTTTTGTATCGATTCTCTATAGGCATTACTCTGGTCTTTCATCAATCTCAAAAAGGTCAATTCATGGCCATAATCAGAGTTGGGTGTTGGATCCGAAGTAGCATTTATTACATTCAATAAATCTTCAGGTTTAGGGACACTATAGGCCATGTTTATTTTTGGCCCTTGCAATGAAAATGGCAAAGTTGATCCAATTTGTATCGCCAAAGGATCTGGCATATTTAGATTAGGATAGCCTGTTGGAAAATTAGGATACACAGTGTCTAATGCTCTTCCGAGCCATCCCGACTGCAATGTTTCATCACTATCCGAGGCCGTGAACCAAATATCAGTTGCTCTAAAGTGACTGTAACTTGGATTGGGATAAGAAACTCCTTGTACGATCATCATTTTACCGTTATTGTACAATTGTTGCATTTCCTTCATGGCGGGATGTAAACCTGTTGTTTCGTTGTAATGCAAAGGCAAAACATCGGTTTCTTTCATTAAAATATTAGAACGGGCATTGGTCAACTCGCTCCATTTATCTCTGGGTAAAACCATATTTAGTCCATCATTTCCACCATTCATCTGAATAATAACTAAAATTTTTCCACAACCAGCTGCTGCATTAGCTAGTAATTGCAAACTTTTGTTCTCAATTTGAGAAGATGCCATTACGGGAATATGATTAAAAACCAAAGGTATTGTTGATGCAAGAGCAGTTGTCTTTATAAATTTTCTTCTTTCCATTTTTTTATTTAGTTTCTAAGTTCCTACCCTTCTGAGTTTCTAAGAATCTTAGCGCCATAGCAACTTAGAATCTTAGCCTCTATTTAGCTACATTAACTGATATTCTGCAAATTCAACAATAGTGAGCAATAAACTTCGTATTCTTGTTTTGACTATCTGAAGGTTCATTTCGTTTGGGTTATTGATATAGGTTTGCCAAGCACTAGACCAATAATAATCGGAAGCCTGCCCTGTTAAAAGGGTTTGCGTTTTAATGGCATCTTTGGCACCCATACTAAAATCGATTGGTAATAAATATTTGATACATTCGTTAACCAATGCGTTTGGATCTTTACAAGTTGCATTTGGAAATTGTTTAACAAAAGCAATGACATCGACTTCCATTCTGGTGATTAAACCATTTTTTTCCTTATCAAAACCATAAAATAAATATTCAATCAAGCCATAACGTCTTTGAATCGAATTGGAATTAATCCAATATTCATGAAAAGAGGGTTTTTGGTAAAAAGCTTGCCAACCTGCTACATTTGGAATAGATCCCATAGCTTGCTGCATGTCGTACATCGCATAATTAAAGGTGTTCCAAAGATCATATTGTGCCTCATAATTGGTGGCATCGGCCACGTTGTAATTGAGATTAAACGTCCGCATCGTTCCGACAATAACATCCAGAGGAGATTTGATGAAAACACCTCGATTAGCCATGTCAAAAAAGTGTTCGCTTTTAAATAATTTGTCCAAAACGGGTAAGATATTCCAATTATTAGCGACAAAATGCTGTGCCAAAGGAACAATTACATTGGCTTCTATATTGGCATCAATATCATAATACACGAAGAAACGGTACAAACGGCGACAAATGTATTCGGAGACTACTTTCGATTTGGAGAAAATCATATCTATAAATAAATCCAATTCTCCTGCCCCAGTGTTTGCAATAGGATTATTGTTAAAAAAAGAAGAAAATTTCTTGGTACTTGTGTCGTGCAGTTTGTCTACAAAATTAGTGGCCTCGTTAATAGTGTTAAGATTTTGAACTCTCCATCCTGTAAGTACTTTGGCGGCTTGAATAACATCGGCCTCTGTGTATTGACTGGCTTCTTCTTTACCAAGTGTAAAAAGCTCCATAACTTCACGGGCAAAATTCTCATCGGGAGCTGATTTGGTATTGGCCTGATTGTTCAAATAGAACATCATTGCGGGTTGTGTGGCCATATTGCGAATTAAGGATTTGTAATTCCCAGTGGCATTATCCCGAAACATTTTGATGTATTTGTAACAAATTCGAGCCGAATTGGTATTGCAATATTCATTTGATGATTGCTTTATAAACTCAAAATCTACTGGAATAAAGTGATACCAAAAGAGTGTCATTTTTTCTCGAATGCTAATATCTTGATTGAAAGCAAGTCCCAGCCACCATGAACTTAGTCCTGAAGTTCGATTGCCATTTGTGTTTCCACCAATATCATTTGTAATAAAAGCATCATTTGTCCAATCGGCACCATAAGGAAGACCATTTTCGTCTGGTTTTTCGTTATTGTAATGATTTACCGGAGGGGCAGGAGGAGTAGTATCAATCGTTAAAACTAGATTAACGGCTTGATTCATGGAAAGTCCCAATAAAGTATCTACATCCTTTTTTTGGAAACCAAATCCTGTTCTTCTTAATAAATGTAAGGCTTCAGATGTTGACCATGTACCTGTGTAAGGAGCAAGACCGCTTGTAACATTCGTCACGCGTTCGGTTTCTGAACCTGATTTACTGGTTTGGTCTTTTTTTGGGTTTATTAAAGAAGAATAACGACGGCCATTGTATATTTTACGAGAATATTTTTCAAAAAGAGGGTCCTTTTCCTGGGCATTCACTAACAACCTTTTCAGTAATTTTGTAAATAAAGCGCGCCTTGTTAGTATACTGTTTCCCATAAATATTTATTCAAATTTAGTAGTGATGATTAATGACTAACTACAAACGACAAATATATTCAAATAGGTATAACTGGGATGATAAATACGACAAAACACGTATTTTTACGTAATATGTGAATAAAAACTGTAATATTTACTACATTATAATACTGACTCTTTTTTAGTGTTTTTACTTCAAAATAGTAATAAGATCTTTTCCTTTTTTGGTTGTTAATTCAGCTTGAAAATGTCCTAGATTATTTTCTTGTTTAAGATTAATTTCAAAGTGTTCAAACGATTTTAGAAGTTCAAAATTTTTGTTTTTGCCAATAATAGACTTCCAATCTTTCGATTCTAGCTTTTTGAAATTTAATAGTAAATAACCAATTTTAGGTTCTGAAGCCTTTAAAATGCTTTGTTTTGATGGATTTGCTTCGAATGCTAAAGTGTTGTTTTTAACATATGCTTTGGTCGTTGCCAAAGGAAAGTTCAAAAAAACACTATGGTTATCAATCGTTTTTTGAGTTTTAAGATAATTATAGACTTTTTGAGAATTCTTTGATTGAATTGAAAAGTAAAAAGAAGGTTCCCGATTCGTATGTACAGTTATTTTTTTCGCCAGATTAAAGTCGTCATCATAATCATAACTTATTGCAGAAACTTTCTTTTCCATCATTGGATAGATGAATAGTTCCGTTTTACTTGGTTTATAAGCCAAAATAGAATCCAAGTTGAATCCCATAGTTTTTTTGATTTTATCGGAATTTCCAGTGATGATTTTTTGATTCTGAATCATTCCAAAATCAAAACCAAGTGACATCAATGCATCTGGATTTTGAGAAAATCGAGTTTGTTTTTTATATTTTGAATCTAATTTTAATTGTCCTTCTGCTATAATTTTTTGTCCTTCCAAAGTAATATTTACAATTCCATCGTCTTCTAGAAAACTGTTTTTTTTGATCCAAATAGTTATTGCATTCGGAGTGTCTATTGTTTTCGCTATTTTTTCAGAATTCAAAAACTGCTTTTTCAAGAACAACTCTTCTGCGGTTTGTATTCCAATTGCTTTTTGTTTTTCTGAAAGATTCGAAATTAAAATTTGATTTGAATGTTTTAAAATTAGAATCTCCATCGCACTGGAATGATAGCAACTCAAACCGTTTTTTAGTTTTAGTTTGCTGAATTTCCCTTTTAATATTGCACTTTCAAATGCTGTCTCATTTTCAATTTTTAAAACAGAATACCATTGCGTTAAGGATTGGTTTTCGAGGTGAAATAAAGCCAGATAATTGGGGGTTTTAATACCAGAATTAGAAAAAGAAAATGTTTCATTTATTCCTTTTTCATTCTTATTATGGAACCATTTAGAAGGATTTTTTAGATAGGAATACATAAAACAATTTCTGAGATTCTTTACATCTATCATCACGATTCCATCCGCATTTTTAGGAATGCATTTGGCATCAAATTCTTTAGGGTATCCGTACCAATAAAAAATTGTCATACTTCCTAAAACAATAAGAAGTATGACAACTTTAAAGAAAATACTTTTAAAAAATTTCATCAATTATTCTGTAACAGTTGGTTCTTTTTTGCTTTCCGTATACATTTCGTTCATAACATCAAAGAAATATTGTAAACTATTGGAGTGTTCCCCTTTAATAGTATATGAAGATTCTGAAACAATGTTCCCATTTTTATATTTGGTTTCCATCGAAATTTCTCCAGCATTTTTTAGGGCAATATCAAAATAATTGGTTTTGGACTCCTTGTCAAATTCAGTTTTAGAAGCTTTAATTATTTTTTGAAGATCGATCCAGACTGCCGAATTGTTTTTGGAGATGGATTTCTTGAATGCTTCTTGTATTGGCATTACTTTTTGATTGATGAGGTTTTCTATGTTTTCTTTGGATGTAGTGATCATTACCGCACCATTTTTTAAACCTATATATAAGTATTCTAAAATATTGTCTTTTTCAAAATGAATCGAATAATACCCGTTAGTCAATTGGTAATCGGTCGCTGTAAATTTGCTTTTGTTTAGCGGAAGCTGCAATAATTTATTCACAAATGATTCGTTTCTCGTATTCATAAGAAACGTAAAATCAGGTTGAATTTCTTCTTTAGTGCCTTTTGTTTCCAGTTGTTCATAATTTTCATCGTATGTAATGGAAACGTAATCTCTTTGTACTTTTTTCAAATCGTGAAGCACAAAAAGGGCAGTACCCGGAACTAAATCTGCTATGGCCTTTTCATCCAAGAGCAAAGCAAGAGCATCAATAATTACATCGGCTTCTTTACCACTGGCGTCTTTGGCATACGTTTGGTAAGCTGAATTCAATGTGTTTTTCAAAATGGTATATTCATAATTCATAATGGCTTGGGTGTCCATCGCAATGGAATAATACCCCATCACATTTTTCCCGACATAGTTCAAAAGGTTTTTATCTATTTTTGAATTAAACATCCCTTGATATGATTTTTTTGTTTCTTCGTTTTTAGGAGTTACGACTTGACTCAATCGAATTTTGTCATTTTCGAAGTATACATTTGCGTAGAAACTACTATTCAATAATCCATTTTTGTAAATCCCTGACAAATGTGAATTACTTCCTAATAATGAAGTATATACTTGATTAGTTAAGGTATCCAAATCTGCAAAAACATAAAAATCAGATTTAGGATTGTTGTTTTTAAAGAGTATAGAATTACCCATTGGCGACTCTGTTTTGGAATCAAATGCCTCTTTAAAAATTAAATCTACAATCGGATTTATTTTTAAACTCTCAATAGAATCTGTTTTCTTAAGTTCAAGTTCTAAAAGTTTTCTATTGGTTTCTTCTAATTCTGCATTTGCTTTATCTTGTGCAGCATAAATTTCCTCTTCTGTTGGATCAACAATTACAGGCTCTGTTTTTACTTTTTTTGATTTCTTGCCTTTTTTTGATTTTGTTTTTTTCTCTGGAGTAGTTTTAACCGTTTCTTCAGCCTCATAAGCTGGTGCTGCCATGTCATAATTGACTGCTGCTGTATCAACTAATACTCCAGTTGTGTCCATACTTGTTAGGTTTGCATACGGATCGGTATCATTATACTGGTATGGTTTGGTATAACTGGCATTGATTAATACAGCAAATTTGTCATTCCAAGCCAAATGATGTTTTTTTGAGGTACTTACTCTGGAGTATGATCCTTGGTTTTTTATCTTAAGACTATCTCCATATTTACTTTGAACTAGCTTTTCAAATAGGGAGGTATTATTTAATGGTATCAAAATTACATAGTTCATCACAGAATCTTTTTTGATGTAGTATTGATAGTGCTTGTTATTGAAATCTATACCGGTTTGGGTTAAATCTTTAGGTAAAAACTTCAATTCTTTTTCTATTAAAGACTGCATCCACGGGTAGTCTTGTATGGTTTTTATGGGGACTTTTTCGTTTATGTTTTTACCGTTGAAGCTTAAAGCAAAAGGAGCGTTTTCAGGAACTTTGTTTGCTAAATCTTGGGCTTGTGAAGTAGTTGAGAAGCAAATAATAAGGATTATTATAAAATTTTTCATTTTTAAATACTATTTTAATTGAGGAGATATGGTTTCGCTAGTTCTTTATTGGTAATTGTGACGACTTCTGTCATAGCGATTTCATTTGTTTTTAATTGAGTGTAATGGTGTTTTCAATTTTTTCGTTGCCGTTAATCACGTTGATTATTGAGCTATTTAATTTTATGGCTTTTTTGCTTTTAGATGGAGTAGCGTTTTTGTTAGAAAATGATTTTATAGTCGAATCAAATTTGTAAACAGAGGTATATTTTGCAGTTTCAAAAACTGCTGCATCTGCTTTTTCCATTTTGTCATACAGCGCTTTTATAGGTACTTTTTGACTGCGAATAAATTTTTTATCGTTATACGAAAAATAGTCGGTTGTAATGCTAGGGTCTATTTTTTTACTTTTTTTAAGTTTTAAAAAAACAGCATTCAAATAAGTAATTTTTTGAAAATCCAAATCAACTACAAAAATATAATTCGTCAAGTCAATATTGGTTTTTACATTTGAAATTCCTGTGGTATTTTGAGCTAGTTCTTCTAGTTTGTTGGCTTCCTTTTTAATTTCTTCTTTGGAAGGAATGGTGTAGCCATTAATTTTTTGCATTTTTAAAACCGAATTGATTTTAGTTTTGCTTTGGCTAAAATTAATCACGAAATTAAAATGCCCTGATCCATCATCCTTCATTTTTACTTCTTCGATCACTTCAAAGCAACTTTGAAATAAAAAAGTGAAACACAATAAAGGCAAAAAATATATTTTTTTCATGATTACATGCATCACTTGGTTTATAGAACAAAATAATTTAAGATTCTAATAGTTTATGACATGGAAAACGTAATCTTTGTAAATATTTTCTCTACAAAGAAAAGAATAAATTTTATTTTACAAATGTTTTGAGACGTTTTTTAGTCCTATTTATTTGATTTTAATTTTTTTATTGGATTTTTAAAAGTGAGTTTTAACCATAAAAAACCAAAAGTTCCAGATAGAAAGGAAGCAATCAAAATGGCTATTTTAGAATAGGTTATAATTTCTTCACCATCGTTTTTAAAAGCTAATAAAGTGATAAAAATAGACATGGTAAATCCAATACCTCCGAGCATGCCTGCTCCCAAAATGTTTTTCCATTTTAAATCTTTAGGCAATGTACAAATGCCTAAGGTTACTGCCAGAAATGAAAAGAACCAGATGCCCAAAGGCTTTCCTATGACAAGTCCTAATATAATTCCTATTGAATTTTCATGGCTTAATCCCGCATGCCAGTTCGAATTTATAGCTATGCAAGTATTGGCAATAGCAAAAAGGGGAAGGATAAAAAAGGCAACCGGTTTATGAAGAAAATGTTGCAATTGATAAGAAGCTGTTTTTGAACTACCGTCACCAAATGGAATGACAAATGCTAATAAGACACCAGTAATAGTGGCGTGAACGCCTGAATTCAACATAAAATACCACATAAATGCACCTCCAATTAAGTAAGGTGCCAGGTGATGTACTTTTCGTCGGTTTAAGATAAAGAGGAACCCCATAATAGCAAATGCAATTAATAAATTATCAAATGCAATGGTTTGAGTATAAAATATGGCAATCACAAGTATGGCACCCAAGTCATCAATGACTGCAAGAGCTGTTAAGAATATTTTTAACGAGGCAGGAATTCTATTCCCTAATAATGACAAAACACCAATGGCAAAAGCAATATCTGTAGCCATAGGAATACCGGCACCGTTTTGAGTAAGAGTGCCATAATTGAATGCCAAAAAAATTCCAGCGGGAACAATCATGCCTCCCAATGCTCCAAAAATTGGAAGTATCGCATTTTTGATGTTGGACAATTCACCATCATAAATTTCTCGTTCTAATTCCAGTCCAATCAATAAAAAGAAGATTGTCATTAATCCATCATTAATCCAATGGGTTATAGAATGATGTCCAATTTCGGTATTCCAAAAGCCGATGTATTCGGTTTGAATAGAAGAATTCGCCAAAAGTAATGACAGTATTGTAACTAATAAAAGGATTATTCCTCCAGCTTTTTCACTTTGGAAAAAAGCATCAAATGTTTTGCTTAATTTCATTTTTTGCATTGGTTTTAATACGATTCGCTAATTTAATCATTGTAGGTTAATTATTTTAGTATATAACCAGAAACCATGTTTTTTTAACCCAGATATAGTAGATTTTAAATGCGATTCGGGGTTTATTTAATTTTTAGTATAAAATACAGCAAAAAATGAGCGATAACTTCTCAATAAGTTATCGCCCGTTTTATTTTCGTTGCCTTAGATAAAAGAAATAAATTAATAAGAAATAATTAATATAAATTATTTCCCGCCTTTTAAGTTGTCTTGCCACTCTTTTAGCTCTTTCCATTTACCTAGGTAGGCCATTTCGGCTTGTTTAGGCCATGTAGATGGTGAGTGTACCACAAATCGTTCACCACCAGAATCTAAAATACTTTGGCATTTATCAACACTAGTTTCAGACAGTAATTTCCATGTTTTGATGCCATTTTGCTGAAACAATTCCTCAATTTTAGGTCCAATTCCTTCAATGATTTTTAAATCATCTTCAATAATTTTTTTGCCAAAAATTGTAAAAGCCAAATTGGAGTCAAATGGTAAACTAGTTGTGGTAGCGGCGAAAGATTGAATTTTTGCGGTGGAATCGGCATGTAGCTTGTTGAGTTCCGCTTCAAGATTGTTAATTTTTGTTTTAAGTTTCTGAGTATTACTCTGGCAAGCGTTTAATTCTGCTTGTAATGTTGTGTTTTTGTCTTCATCATTATTTCCTGATGCTTTTCCTATCAAATAGCCTAAAATTCCACTTATTAGTCCAACAAGTGCGGGAATTAAATAACATGGTATATTCATAATTATATTGTTTTAGTTTATAAATTCTATTTATTTATTGTGATTACGGTACGTCTATTTTTGGCTTTTCCTTCAGCTGATTCATTGTCAGCAATTGGTTCCGTTTGCCCTTTAGAAGTGCTGATTATTTTAGTTTCGTCTATGCCTTTTTTAATTAGATATCGTTTGGCAAAATCGGCTCTTTCTTGACCTAAAAGCATATTGTTTTCAGGAGAACCAACATTATCCGTATGCCCTATAGCCGAAATTTTGCTGTCTGGAACTTTTTCTAAATACCTCTGAATAGTTGCGATTTTTGCAGCTTCTTCTTGATTTAATTGGATGTTTATTTGATTGGTTTTAAAATAAAGTACTAATGGATTAGCATTTATTGAGTCTCTAAGGCTATTCCATTTGTTATCATTAGAAGTAGCTTCTGTTGATATGAATTGATATTTGGCTGGGCCTAATAAAGTGTCGCCGCTCCTTTTCCATGAATCGATTATCTTTCCATCAGTAGTGAATTTTTCCTTAGGTATTCCCATAGTGACAAAATAGTTCTTTATATTTTCTGCTCTTGCAAATCCTAAATTTTCAAAACTAGTCGTGTTTTTTTCGAGTGAAGTAGCATAACCCGTAATTAGTAGTTTTTGATTTGGACTTTGATCCAGAAATTCTTTTAATTTAACAATTCCAATGTTGATCGAATCGCTTATTGGATTCAATAAATTACTGTCATCATTTAAGAATTTTAAATTTTGATTGGTTTTATAATCAAAACCATTTCCCTGTAGTTGAAACGAATTACCAGATGCTGTAACATCCATAATCTTTTCATCTGTTCCTTGTTTTTCCTCATTGGCACAACATTCATCTGGATACATCCAAGTTCCCAGAAGCATTGCCAATAATATACCCAATAGGTATAAAAATTTTTTTGACATAGGATTAAAATTTAGAAGTTTACTCAAATTTAAAAAATATTAAGATATATTTTGTAACTAATTGGAAATAAATTTATTAGTTCAATTTTTTTTGAGTAATTTTTAAAGCATTATAATTTTTTTATACCATAATTTTATAAACTATAATAGTTCATTTAGTCGGTGATACGAAGAATCTCCATTAATTATAGTAAGTTTTGTTACTAAAAACCGTATTTTTTTTGTTATTTTGATTACTAAAAAAACAAAATTTATGGACATAAAAATCCTTCATATAGACAGCAATCACCCTTTACTTTGGGATCAATTGGAACAAGCAGGTTTTATCAATCATGCCGATTTTACTTCTTCAAAACAAGAAATTGAAGCTAAAATTCAAGATTATCAAGGAATTGTTATTCGAAGCCGTTTTAAAATAGACAAACAGTTCCTAGACAAAGCTACAAATTTGCAATTCATTGCTCGTGTGGGCGCGGGGCTTGAAAGTATCGATTGTGATTATGCAATCTCTAAGAATATTGCACTCATTGCCGCACCCGAAGGGAATTGTAATGCCGTTGCCGAACATACTTTGGGAATGATTTTGTCACTCTTCAACAAATTAAACATAGCCGATAGCGAAATTCGTTCTGGTGAATGGAACAGAGAGAAAAATCGCGGATACGAACTCGATGGTAAAACCGTTGGGATTATTGGTTATGGTAACATGGGAAAAGCATTTGCTAAAAAACTTCGTGGTTTTGAGGTTGAAGTTTTGTGTTACGACATCAAAGAAAATGTAGGTGATGCCAATGCCAAACAGGTTTCATTACAAGAATTACAACAAAAAACCGATGTCTTGAGTTTGCATATTCCGTGGACACCCGAGACGGATAAAATGGTAAATTTGGATTTTATAAATGCTTTCGCAAAAAATATTTGGATAATCAATACCTCAAGGGGAAAGAATATTATTACTGCCGATTTGGTTACCGCTATGCAATCCGGAAAAGTTCTTGGTGCTGGCTTGGACGTTTTAGAATACGAAAAATTATCTTTTGAAACACTCTTTCAAGACAAAAATACCCCCGAAGCTTTTCAGTATTTATTGGATGGTCGAAAAGTGATTCTTACACCGCACATAGCAGGATGGACATATGAAAGTCATGAAAGATTGGCGCAAGTAATTGTAGATAAAATTAAAGCTTTGTATGGAAAAAGCTAGGCTTGTAAGATTTTTAATTGTTTAAAAAATAGGATTTTGTGTTATTTTTCATAATTTCGTCCGATAACAAACAAAAACTAAAAGAATAAATTATGGAAAATAAACCTGAAGAAACTTGGAATACACCCAAGAATCCAATCCCAACATTCAAAGTAGACCCAGTGGTGGTGTTAATTTTAAGTTTTTTAACTTGTGGTTTGTATTTAATTTACTGGAATTTAAAAGCATCCGAAGTATTAAATGCAGTAGGAGAAAAAGAAATTATTTCGAGCCCCATAGCTATTTTTGCAGGATGCTGCTATCCAATAAATGCCTATTTCTTTTATTTGGTGGGTAAAGACGGATTGCCAGCGACACAAAAAAGACTCGGATTGCCTGTCAAAGATGATTCTGTACTTTTATTAGTATTAGGATTATTATTTCCAATGGTCGCTGCAATGATTGTGCAAAGTGAGATCAATAAATTGTATTCATAACAATGAAACGAGACCGTAAAATACTCGGAATTATAGGGGCTGTGATAACCCTTGTAATTCCGTTTTTTTTAATGTTACACAATCAGAATAATCATCTTGAAACCGATCAGTCTTTGTGTCCTTTCAAAATGCTTACTGGTTTTCCTTGTCCTGGCTGTGGAATTACCAAATCATTGGTGTATCTCTATGAAGGGGATTTGTACAAAAGCATGTATTACCATGTTTTAGGACCATTTGTGGTTCTTTTTTGTTTGGTGACAATAGTTGTTCTAATTGCCGAATTAATTACTAAAAAAGAATACTTCAACGGAATTTTATACAATAAAAAACTAGCCTACTTTCTAGCCTGTTTTTTGATTTTTTATCAAATAGTTAGAATAACCTATTTTGTAGAAAACAATACCTACGATTCAATTCTAAAAGAATCCATTTGGAAATAAAAAAATCCCCAAAGGGATTTTTTTATAATTCTGCAATCTAAATTCTGCGTTCTGCAGTCTAAACTACTCTTCTTTATCATTCAACTTACGTTCTAATTCTGCTTGAAATTCCTCCATTACTGGTTTCATGGTGCTCTCTGGAATGTCCGAAATTCGAATGTACATCAGTCCGTCTATTGCATTGTTGAATAAAGGATCTACGTTAAATGCAACAAGTTTAGCGTTTTGTTTGATGTATTTTTTAATCAATACTGGAAGTCTCAAAATACCAGGTTCCAATTCATCAATCAATTTGTCGAATTTATTCAAATCAGCTTCCGCTTCATCAAAAATAAAATCTTTATCGGCGTCTTTTAATTTGACTTTAAACTCTTTTTTAGGGTGAATGTATTGTGCAATATAAGGGTCGTAATAGTGTGATTTCATAAATTCAATCATCAATGATTTTGAGAAATCCGAAAATTGATTACTAATACTCACTCCACCCAATAAATATTTATGTTCTGGATAGTGTAAAGTCGTGTGTATAATTCCTCTCCACAACAAGAACAATGGCATTGGTTTTTGCTGATATTCCTTGATGATAAAGGCTCTACCCATATCAATAGACTTACTCATCATGTCATGTAATTCGGGTTCAAAACGGAAAAGCCCGTTCAGGTAAAATCCTTCAATTCCATATTTCGGAAAAATTTGCGATCCTAATCCCATGCGGTAGGCGCCAGCAATTTGTTTGGTATCATCATCCCACAAAAAGAGGTGACGGTAATATTGATCGTATTTGTCTATGTCAATGGATTCGTTGGTTCCTTCACCGACTTCTCTAAAAGTAATTTCACGCAAACGACCTATTTCATGTAAAATATTAGGTATTTGCTTGGCCTCTGCAAAAAATACTTCGTAGTTTTTACTTTGTAACAAACGTAAATCCTTTGTTCTTAAAGTTTCTACTTCCGCAATCATTTTTTCAGTACTTGCAGGAGTAACAATCTTTTTTGGACTTTTTGTAGGTTTTAAACTCGCAGCATTCAAAAAATTATTTTCTTTTTCGAATGGATTGGCTAACATATAGGTTTTCTTTCTCAAGAATTCCGTGTATTCTTCAATCGATTCATGTTCATTTTGTTCGGCGACCGAAATCGGTTTCCCAACTCGTACCTTAATAATACGATCTTTCTGAGTCAATAATTCCGAAGGTAGCTTAGCTGTTCTAAGTGTGTCGTTTATTTTGGATAAAAAATAAAACAAACGACTGTTTTTGGCATGAAAATAAATAGGAACCACCGGTACTTGAGCTTTTCGGATCACTTTAATCGCACCTTCTTCCCAAGCTTTGTCAACCACGAGTTTACCATCTTTATAGGTAGAAACCTCTCCCGCAGGGAACATTCCCAATGGCTTTCCGTCTCTAAGGTGACGCAGCGTTTCCTTAATTCCTACCACACTAGACTTGGCGTCTTTATGGTTTTCAAAAGGATTCACAGGCATAATATACGGTTTCATCGGATCAATGCGATGCAATAAAAAATTAGCTATAATTTTGAAGTTGGGTTCTCTTTCGAGCATCAATTTTAATAACAAAATCCCATCAATTCCTCCAAGTGGGTGATTTGAAATGGTAATGTAGGCACCATCTTTTGGTAATCGTTTAAAATCTTCTTCAGGAATCTCAAACTTAATTTGAAATTCATCCAATATGGCATTCAAGAACGGCAACTCTTTCAAATGCTTGTTCCTGTCGTATATTTGATTTAATGTCGAAATCTTCAATACTTTCATCAATAACCAACCTGTGAAAGTGCCAAAAACACCGTACTTATCCGTATTAATTGCCTTTGCAACTTCTTTTGCGGTAACTAAACCCATTTATATTTTTCTTTTTTGAGCTAATTACAAAGATAGCAAAATACTCCATTTTTTATGTTTTATTTTGAATCAATCTTTCTATTTTTTGTTACTTTTGGATTCGACAAAAAATAATTTTTAATATTTTTAAAAAAAGTGGAGCGTCCAAACGAGCCTGAATTATATTTTTTTGAAAACAATAGATAACTAAAAAATGAAAATTATCTCCTATAATGTAAACGGAATTCGAGCAGCCATAAACAAAGGTTTTATCGAGTGGTTGCAACAAGCCAATCCCGATGTAATCTGTTTGCAAGAAATCAAAGCCACCGAAGAACAAATTCCTGTTGCAGATATAACCGCAGCCGGTTATCCGTATCAATATTATTATCCCGCTACCAAAAAAGGGTATAGTGGTGTTGCTATTCTTTCCAAAACAAAACCCAATAACGTAGTGTATGGAACTGGAATTCAGCACATGGATTTTGAAGGACGCAACCTTCGTGCCGATTTTGACGACTGCTCCGTGATGAGTTTGTATTTGCCATCGGGAACCAATATGGACCGTTTAAGTCACAAGTTTATGTTTATGGACGACTTTCAAGACTATATTGATCAGCTCAAAAAAGACATTCCCAATCTAATCATTTGCGGTGATTACAACATTTGCCATGAAGCCATCGACATACACGACCCTATTCGAAACAAAAACACATCCGGCTTTTTACCCGAAGAAAGAGCATGGCTGGATAAATTCATGAAATCTGGGTTTGTGGATAGTTTTCGCCATTTCAACAGTGAGCCACACCAATATTCGTGGTGGAGTTACCGCGCAGGAGCTCGCGGGAATAACAAAGGTTGGCGTATCGATTACAATTTAGTGAGCGACTCCTTAAAACATAAACTCAAAAGAGCCGTTATACTGCCAGACGCCATGCATTCGGATCATTGCCCAGTTTTGGTCGAAATCGAATAGAACAATTTCAATAGAAATGATGAAAGTTTTAAGGAGCTAATCCCGCTATCCGTTGCAATCTTTTTATTTTTTAAAGAAAAAAATAAAAAGGATTTTCACTGCTATCGGGGCTAAGGCATTACATTTTACAAGAACTTTTGACCTCAAATACTACATATAAATATTAAATTCAATCCAAATGATTAAAAAAATTTCCATCGGACTTTTAATTCTCGCACTGTCCACATCTTGTGTTTCCAAGAAAATATACAATGAACTTGAAACTAAATTTGCCGATTTAAAGAAAGAAAACAGAGCCATTTCTGATGAAAATGCAACACTTTTGGCTTCCAAAAAACAATTGGAAACAGAGAAAGCGGCTTTGCAAACCAACCTAGACGATGTCAATGCCAATCTGGCCAAAGTACAAGCCGATTATGCTGCTGCCAAAGACAAAATGAAAGTTTTGCAAGATTCCTACGCTGCTTTAGAAAAAAACAGCAATGAATCACTGGAAGCCAATATGAAAAAGAACCGTGAATTATTGGCGCAATTGGATGCAAAAGCCAAAGCATTGGCACTAGAACAAGAAAAGTTAAATGCCAGTAGCCAACGTTTAAAAGAGTTGGAAGATCTTATCGCTGCCAAAGAGGCCAGTATGAAAAAACTAAAAGAAACACTTTCTAAAGCGCTAAACGGTTTTGAAGGCAAAGGCTTAACCGTAGAACAAAAAAACGGGAAAGTATACGTTTCTATGGAAAACAAATTGCTTTTCAATTCTGGTAGTTGGGCTGTAGGTTCCGAAGGTAAAAAAGCAGTTGTTGAAGTTGGGAAAGTGTTGGGCGATAATCCTGATATCTCAGTATTGATAGAAGGTCACACTGATAATGATCCGTACGAAGGTTCTGGACCAATAGCCGATAACTGGGATCTTTCAACCAAAAGAGCTACGGCGATTGTTACTATTTTGGGAGAAAACAAAAAAGTAAACAAACAAAATCTTACCGCTGCGGGAAGAAGCGAATATTCACCTTTAGCAAGCAATGCTTCTGCCGATGGGAAAGCCAAAAATCGTAGAATCGAAATTATTCTGACTCCAAGATTAGATGAAATTTCAAAAATGCTGAATGATTTTTAATAGAAAGATTCTAAGTTGCTTAGAGTCTAAGATTCTAAGTTTAAAAAAGGTTCACGTGCAAACGTTGAACCTTTTTTTGTAACTTTGGGTTTGTAAATTAAGAATTATGTCTACAATTGAATTAAAAAACAAGATCATTGAGCAAATGAAACACTCCAATGATTTTATATTGAAGCAAATTTCAGATTTATTAGACAAATACGATCGTGAGATTATAGCATCGGATGCCTCGGGACTTCCCTTGACTATTTCGGAATATAATGACAGAGTTGAAGAGGGTTTGGCAGATTTGAAATATGGCAGAATAACGCCTCATGAAGAATTACTGAAAGAGATTGAAGTATGGAAAAATGAGCTTTAGGATTACCTGGACAGCAAGTGCAAAGCGTGATTTGCGTACAATTTTTGGGATTGTTTCTTATGTTAAATTTACTGAAATTGTAAAAGCTCCTTTAGATATTGTGTTTTCAGAACAATTTCAATTTGATGAATATCGTATAGATTGCAGAAGAATAATTGTTGGGAATTACAAATTGTTGTATCAATTAAACGATAACGTGATTACTGTAGTTAGGGTTTTCAATACGCTTCAAGATCCAATTAAGAGTTTGAAATAAAAAATAGTTACTTACAGATTAGTAAAAGGTTCACGTGCAAACGTTGAACCTTTTATGTTAATATTAGGAAATGTCAAACCAAAAAAGAAGAACTAATTTTTATCTTTGCTGTCAAAAAGACTTAGCAATTTAGTTTATCCGAATCTTAGGCACTCAAAAAAAATGAAATACACTACTTTACCGAATACCGATATAAAAGTTAGCAAAATATGTCTTGGTACCATGACTTTTGGTCAACAAAACACAGAATCTGAAGGACACGCGCAGATGGATTATGCACTCGAAAAAGGCGTTAACTTTTTTGACACTGCCGAAATGTATTCGATTCCAGGAAAGCAAGAAACCTACGGAAGCACCGAAAGAATTATTGGCTCTTGGTTCAAGAAAACCGGAAAAAGAGACGAAGTGGTTCTAGCATCAAAGATTGCGGGTCCAAGTCCAATTTTCGGTTATATGCGCGAAAAATTAGATTTTTCACCAGCTAGTATTCAGTATGCATTAGACAATAGTTTACAACGTCTTCAAACCGATTATTTGGATCTTTATCAATTGCATTGGCCAGAACGAAAAACCAATTTTTTTGGACAAAGGGGTTTCAAAGTTCAAGACGATGCTTGGGAAGACAATATTCATGCTGTTTTGGAAGCCTTGGATGGTTTTGTAAAAGCAGGTAAAATCAAGCATATTGGAGTTTCCAATGAAAATCCTTGGGGAATGATGCGTTTTCTGGAAGAAAGTAAATACCATAATTTACCAAGAATCAAAACGATTCAAAATCCGTATTCTTTGCTAAATCGCCTTTTCGAAAATGCTTCCGCCGAAGTTTGTCTTCGAGAAAATGTGGGATTATTGGCGTATTCACCTATGGCTTTTGGTGTTTTATCAGGTAAGTTTTTAACAGGCGAAAGTCATCCCAATGCACGATTGAGTTTGTTCCCCCAATATTCCAGATACAGTAGTGCTAAATGCACCGAGGCTACCCAATTATATCAAGAATTAGCTCATAAACACGGATTGACTTTGACGCAATTGGCTTTGGCATTTGTAGAGCAACAACCTTTTTTGACCAGTACGATTATTGGCGCTACAACAATGGAACAACTCAAAGAAAATATCGACACCATTAATGTCACACTGACCGAAGATATTCTGAAAGAGATTGATGCTATCCAAGCTGTTATTCCAGATCCAGCACCTTAATAATGGAATAACCCTTTCAGAGTTTAAAACTTTGAAAGGGTTATTTTATGAAAAAAAACATTTTTTGAGGATCTGTAAATTTCGCTAAATTCTATTTTAAACAGCATTCTATTTTGAACCATATAAGTCAAATAAGACAAATAAAACTAGCTTTTCAAATAGTGGTTTAAGTAAAAATAAGTGAAAAAAGTTTTGTATTTACTTAAATGGACTTAGTTTTTACTTAGCATTATTCAGCCTAAAAACTTACATGACTTATATGGTTTGAAAATTTATTTTAACAGATGCTGTTATTTATAGAATTAAGCTGTAAATTTTAAAAATCAAACTCTTCCTTCACCGCCATCGAATCAATTACCGTTGTATCTTGAACTTTGATGTTCAATAACGAATGCGCTCGACCCGTCAATAGGATAGATTTAGACAAACCAATAGTGTCTTCAGGTACTAACAAACCTCGGCGAAACATTAAATTTCTCAAGAAAGTCTGTTGTTTGGTTGCATAGGCTTTTTGCAACCCTTCTTGGTCAAATTGCCACATGAATTTTTTTGGTTTTGGGATAATCGTTGCCAAGTACAAACATTCGTTTACATTCAAATCGGCTGGTTTTTTCTGGAAGTAGAATTCGGCTGCTTCGCCAATTCCATATACGTTTGGTCCCCATTCGATAATATTAAAATAAACCTCCAGCATACGTTGCTTGCTCGTGATGTGATTGTTTTCGATGATGTACACCAACAGAATTTCTTCCAGTTTTCTTGACAAGGTTTTTTCGCGGGTAAGAAATACGTTTTTAACCAATTGCATGCTTATGGTACTCGCCCCACGAGAGAATTTTTTGGTGCGAATGTTTTTCAGAATCGACTGTTTGAAGGCTTCGTTTATAAAGCCGTGGTGTGACATAAAAGAAGGATCTTCAGATGTTAAAACGCATTTTTGCAAGTAAGGGGAAATTTGGTCCAAAGTCGTGTAATACGGATTGCTGGCGCCTACAAAAACAGGGCGTTGTGGTACGCCTTTGTCAATGGCTCGATATGTAAATTCGCCATTTAATTTGCCCAGGTCAATATTTCCGTATTTGTTTATTTTTAAATTTTGTTTGGTTATGTTACTCTTAAAAACAATGGTATTGGGTCTGTTTTTGTTGAACATAAAATCCAATTTATAATCAAAATCTCCAGTGGCTTCCATACCTTGGAAATGGGTAAATAAACCATCAGGGAGAGAAGTAATAAAGTCTTGCGCTTTCATTTTTGGAATAGCCACTTTGAGTTTATAAACCGTATCTTCTTCGGTATTGTAGGAAAGGTAAGGATGAAGTTTAATTTTGTTGAATTGAACGGTCGAACTGCTGTCAATAGAGATGAAATCCGAACCCAATAAGAAACGATAATCAAATCTCGCATTTTTGATGACAACATCTTTGTTAGCAATTCTTTTATGGTTCATTTTCAAATTTGTAATCGAAGTATAACCGTCAAAGTGCAATTCGCCGCCACTCATGTCAATATTTTGAACATTGAATCGGATGGAATCAAAACTTGCTTTTAGGTTGTAACGCTCATCAAAATAAGGAACTTTAATCGCGCCAGTGTCAATATTAAAAAAACGTAGATCCCCTTTTTTGTTTCTAGGATCTGCCATTCCGTTGATTTTCCATCTTTGTGCAAAAGTATTGGTTTGAACATCGATAGCCGATTCCAATTTGGTTTCAAATAAGGATAGTTTTTTGATGTTTACTGTTGCTTTTTTGCCATTATCATCGAGTTTGAATACTAGATTTTCAATATTCATGTCTGTTGGAACCAAATTAAGGACTTTGGATATAATGCGATAGGCAAATTCGGCATAATCTCTTTTTTTAGTGGATCTCGGTTCGTTTTTGTCCTTTTTTAAGAAAACGCCAAAGTTTTTTATTTTGCCTTTTTTGGTCAATTGTACATAACCATTTTTTATTTCCAAGGTACCGAGCTGCACATCGCCGATTAGCAATCGCCATAAATTAACGCTGGTTTTTATTTTTTGAATTTTAAAAATGGTATCCAGATTTTTCGGAGCCAAAGTAATTTCGTCCAATTCTATTCCCGAAACACCATCAAAAGAAGCTTTTTTTATGGCAAATTCGCTGTTGTATTCCAGTTTCATTGTGGTTGAAACTTTATCGATGGCTTGGTTTAAAAGTTCATTTCTAAATGCTAGAAAACCAATTAGGAGTACAACAATAACGATTCCAAGTATTTTGGAAGCCAATAGTAACTTTTGTTTGTTAGTTCTCATATTTGAAATGGAAAAAGTTTTTTTTAACACAGATTTCACAAATTTACACAAATTAATCTGTGCGAATTTGTGAAATCTGTGTTAAACTTATTGATGTGTTTGTCTTGTTTTTTACTCAAACAATTGGCTGGCCACGTCTTCGATTTTAGCCACCAATTGAATTTTTATACCCGTATTTTTTAAGGCAATTTTATTGTATTTGGATACAAAAATAGTCGAAAATCCTAATTTTTCTGCTTCTTGAATGCGTTGATCCACTCGGTTCACAGGGCGAATTTCTCCCGAGAGTCCCACTTCGCCTGCAAAACAAAAGTCTTTATTGACAGGAATATCTTCATTAGACGATAAAATGGCGGCAACTACAGCCAAATCAATGGCAGGATCATCAACTGATATTCCTCCAGTTACGTTCAGAAAAACGTCTTTGGCTCCCAATCGGAAACCTGCTCTTTTTTCTAATACGGCCAAAATCATATTCAGTCTTTTGGCGTTGTAACCTGTAGTACTTCTCTGTGGAGTTCCATAAACGGCGGTGCTTACCAAAGATTGAATTTCAATCATCAAAGGGCGCATGCCTTCTAGGGTTGTGGCAATGGCAGTTCCTGATAATTCTTCGTCTTTGTGTGAAATTAGTATTTCGGAAGGATTCGAAACTTCTCGTAAACCGCTACCCAACATTTCGTAGATTCCGATTTCGGCAGTAGAGCCGAAACGGTTTTTTAGCGAGCGTAAAATGCGATAGACATGATTACGATCACCTTCAAATTGAAGCACTGTATCGACCATGTGTTCCAAAATTTTTGGTCCGGCAATCGTTCCGTCTTTGGTAATGTGACCGATTAAAATTACGGGGATATTGGTTTCTTTGGCAAATTTTATTAATTCAGCTGTGGTTTCCCGTATTTGAGAAATACTTCCCGCAGTTGATTCAATGTAATCGGTATGTAAGGTTTGAATAGAATCAATAATTACAATTTCGGGCTGAATGGCTTCAATTTGTTTGAAAATATTCTGCGTTTTGGTTTCGGTAAGAATATAGCAATTGTCTCCGTTTGGAGTGATACGCTCCGCGCGCATTTTGATTTGCTTTTGGCTTTCTTCACCCGAAACGTATAAAGTTTTGTAGGGTAATTTTAAAGAAATTTGTAACAAAAGAGTGCTTTTTCCAATACCTGGTTCGCCACCCAAAAGAATTAAGGAGCCAGGCACAATTCCGCCACCCAAGACTCTGTTTAGTTCATTGTCGGTAGTGTCTAGCCGAATTTCTTCGGCGCTGTCAATTTCGTTAATTCGTAAAGGTTTTGGCGCTTTACTGGTAGATGAAGATTCGCTTTTCCAAGCTACTTTTTCTTGTTTTTGAATAATTTCTTCGGCGATAGTATTCCATTCTTTGCAAGAATTGCACTGTCCTTGCCATTTAGCATATTGTGCGCCACAATTCTGGCAAAAAAAGGTTGTTTTTACTTTGGCCATTTTTATTGTTTTTTTTCTTCGGTAACAGGAGTTTCAGTTGCAGGAGTTTCTTCTGCAGGAACTTCTTTAGTTTCTTCAACTTGACCAACTTTGCCTTTAATTTTTGGTTTTTTTGCAAAGGTTTTTTTCAATTCTTCTGCTTTGGCAAACATCATATCTTTGGTCAGATCTGCAATTTCTTCTTTGTTGAAGCCAGACATATAATAGCGAACTGCTCTTGGATTATCACCTTTATATTCAAACATTGTTGCCAAAAAATAATCGCCCAACATACTTTTTGGATAACTTTTATCAGCAAGTATAGCCAAACCATCTAATTCATTATAGTCTTTGTTTTCTAATACGGCTGCTTCAATTGCTTTAAAATCATTTATGCGAATGGTACTTTTTATACCAAATGAATTTTCAATTATGTCATATTTAGTTTTTAAATAATCAACATAACCTTCTTTAAGTGTTGCTATTTTGGTAGTATATTCGTTTGTAGATATGGGTTGGGCCGCAGCAAAAATTTGATATAATGCTGTCGGAGCTGAATGTAAAACTATCGAGAAATGGGAGGTTTCTGTGAAATCTTCAAATTTATAATTCAAATTTGGATTTTGAATGGCTCGAATTTTAGTGTCCATGATTTTGATTCTTTCCTGCATTTTTTTTTCATCACCATCAGCTGTTGATAAATAATAAAAAAGAGGAAGTTTGCTTGAAGCTAAAAAATTGGGCAACTCATTTTCCATATTTACTGGTAATTCAGGACTTAGGCTAATGTAGGCATTGAATAAAGAATTGTCCTTGTAAAGAAAAAAGTTAGAGAAAGCCGCTGTGAGATCATGGCCAGCAATGATTTTAAAATTGGTTGTTCTGTACTCTTTTTGTATGTATGGAATAAGTTCTAGAGATATAAAATCAAAAAAATCTACGCTTTTTCCATCAGGCATTCCAGTGACTATGTCTAAACCACAATCTACTGATCTTTGGTCATTTTGTGCTATACCTACTATAATTACTTCGGGTAAATCATCCCAATATGCTCCATATTTTAAAGTGCCTAAAAACGGATTTAGCAAATAATCAGCATCTAAAACGAAAAGTAAAGGGTATTTTTTCGTTGGATTTTTTTCATAAGAAGCTGGAAGTGAAATGTATAATTCTCTTTTTTCTTGAAGTTTGTCTGAATTATAACTGATTGTCTTTACTTGCGAATAACTTGTAATTGTAAGAAGTCCTATTAAAAGTGTTACTAGTTGTTTCATATGTAGATAATATTTGTTTTTTATAGGAATATGGTATCGCCAGATCTTCATTGGTGTTTGCGGCAGCTTCTGCCATGGCGATTTCATACGAATTGATGTCAGTTATTTTATTGCAGTAAATATACTTTTAAATTGTATACAGAATTTTCGGAAATTGATTCAGATTTTTTAAATTTAAACTATGTCAAACTATTGTCGTTTTCATTAGGGAAAATAATCCAAGGTTTGAAAGTTTTTGCTTCTTCAAATTCTAATGTTGCATACGAAATAATGATGATGATATCGTCCTTTTGTACTTTACGCGCAGCAGGACCATTAAGTGTAATTATTCCCGAATTTTTTTCACCCACAATGGCATACGTATCAAAACGTTCTCCATTATTTATATTTACAATTGAAACTTTTTCGCCTTCTATTATATTGGATGCTTCTAGTAAGGCTTCGTCTATAGTGATGCTTCCGATATAGTTTAAGTCGGCTCCTGTAACTTTTACTCGGTGTATTTTTGATTTAACAACTTGAATGTGCATAGTGTTTAATTTAATGAAATGGTATCTATTAATCGAATGTTATTGATAAATACAGCTATGAATGCTCGATATTTTTTATTTTTATTTTTTTTAATGCAAGTCGAAAGAGTAGCTTCATCTGCAATTTCAAAGTATTCTAAAGTAAAGGTTTTGTTCTTTTCCAATTCTTTTTTTACCCATGAATTGATTTTTTGCGCGCTATTATTTGCAAACATAGATTTTGCTTGGACAAGTATTTTGTAAATAATACCAGCTTCTTCTCTTTGCTGCAAAGTTAAGCGTTCATTTCGAGAACTCATCGCTAAGTTGTTTGTCTCTCGAAAAATAGGGCATTCAATAATTTTCACCGGGATTTGGTTTTTTTCAACCAATTTTTTTATTATTTGTACTTGCTGAAAATCCTTCTCTCCAAAATAAGCCCTAGTAGGAGAAACTATTTCAAAAAGACGTTTTACAATGGTACCAACGCCATCAAAATGTCCGGGTCTAAACTTTCCTTCCATTTTATTTTCTAGCCCATCAAAATCAAATGACTGCGATAAGGTATTTCCTTCATACATATCTTCAACAGTAGGAGCAAAGACGATTATGTCTGAATGGATATTGGAGATTTTTTTAATATCTTCTTCTAGAGTTCGAGGATATTTTTCTAAGTCATCAGGATTGTTAAATTGTGTTGGATTTACAAAAATACTAACAACAGTTATGTCGTTTTCTTTAATAGATTCAAACATTAGGGACTGGTGACCTTTATGTAAAGCACCCATAGTTGGAACAAATCCAATTGTAGAATTTGTAGTCTTTATGGAGTTTAAATAGTCCATTAAAGCTGCTTTTCCATAGAAAATTTGCATAGTCGTTTTGTTTATATTAGGTGCAAACTTAATATTTTAGTCCATAACTGCATAAAATTTTGTAATTTTGCGTGGTTTTTATTGCCAATACTTAATCAATTTATACTATGAAAGATAAGAGGATATTATACGTATCATCTGAAGTTGTACCTTATCTCGCTGAAAATGAGGTTTCATTAATGTCTTATGACGTACCAAAAATGATTAATGATCAAGGCGGGCAAATTAGAATTTTTATGCCAAGGTATGGAAATATAAACGAGAGAAGACATCAATTACATGAAGTAATTCGACTTTCTGGAATGAATTTAGTGGTGAATGATTTGGATATGCCACTGATTATAAAAGTTGCTTCTATTCCAAAGGAAAGAATTCAGGTTTATTTTATCGATAATGACGAATACTTTAAGCGAAAAGCCACTTTTGCCGATGAAGAAGGAATTATGTATCCTGATAATGATGAACGCGCTATCTTTTTTGCCAAAGGTGTTGTAGAAACGGTTAAAAAATTAAATTGGGTTCCAGATATTATCCACGTACACGGTTGGATGGCTTCTATGTTGCCGGTTTATATGAAACATTTTTACAAAAATGAAGCTTTATTTTCTGATACTAAAATTGTAACTTCTGTTTATAGTCAATCATTTGATGGGACTTTGGATGTTGAAATGATCAATAAAGTTAGATTTGATGGTGTTCCAGATGAAGCAATTACCGATTTGGAGATTCCAAATTATGAAAATATCATGAAAACTACCATTCTTAATTCTGATGCAGTTATAATTGCATCTGGAGGAGTGTCTTCAAGTTTAACAAAATATATAGAGTCTTCAAACAAACCTTTTTTAACTTTGAAATCTAAAGAAGAGTTTGCGGTAGCTTATACCGAGTTCTATAAAAATATGTTGTTATAAATAATTCATTTACGAATAAATATGCTTAAAAATTCCTTTTTTAAAATAATTCCTTTCCTTTTATTTAGTGCACTTTTAGTTTCCTGTGATAAAGAGTTTAGTGTTATCGGTGAAGATCTTATAGATAGTGATTCTTTTGGTATTACAAAAGAAGAGTTTCCAGTTGTTGCATATAATCAAAAATTAAATGCAATTCAGACCAATAACTTGGAAGTAAATGCTTTTGGTATTTATGTAAATCCTTCTTTTGGTACTACAAAAGCTAATTTTGTAACTCAATTAGCGTTAGCGTCGCCAGGTCCAACTATCGATAAAACTGCAACTGTAAAAAGTGTTGTGTTGACGGTACCTTATTTTTATGATAAAACTAAAACGGTTCTGGATAATTCAAATGGGAACAGTACTTATGTTTTGGATTCAATTTATGGGCTACCAGAAAAATCTAAGATGAAACTCAGTATCTATGAATCTGGTTATTTTATGAGGGATTTAGATCCTGCCGAGCAGTTTTTGAAGCCACAAAAATTTTATAATGATCAGTATGATGATTTTTATTCTCAAATAATTCCATTGAATAATGCACCTTACTATCTTAATGATGATAAAACGGATTTGTCACAAAATTTGGAGTTCTTTTTTGATCCTTCAGAACATAGGGTTACTACACAAGTTGATGGTAAGGATGTTGTCACGCGAACTCCTCCAGGTATGCAATTGAATTTGAATAATGCCTTTTTTCAGGAAAAATTATTCGGAGCATTAGGTGCGCCAGCGGGTTCATTAGCTACCAATGAAATTTTTAAAAATTATTTTAGAGGATTGTTTTTTAATATAGAAGCGGTAAATGGTAATGATGGAAATTTAGCGATGTTGAATTTTAAAGCTGGAAAGATTACCGTAACCTATTCAGAAACTATTGATTCAAAAGCTGTTGAAAAAACTTTGATATTGGAATTAAAAGGGAATACGGTTAGTTTGCTAGATGAAAGTAATAGTAATGCAAAGTATATCAGTGCAACCCTAAAATCTAATGTAGACGAAGTTAATGGAGATCCTAATCTTTATCTAAAAGGAGGGGCAGGTTCATTATCTGTTGTGAAATTGTTTGGTGATGTAGATAATTTTGGAGATGATGGCGTTAGCGGCCTGAAAAATGGAGTGCCTGATAATTTGGATATAATGCGTACCAATAAATATCTTATTAATCAAGCTAATTTGGTTTTTCATTTAAATACAACCGAAATGGGTTCCAGTTTTGTGCCTCAGAGAATTTACTTATATGATTATACGAACAATCAGGTGTTATCGGATTATTATGAAAGTACCACGGTTTCTTCAAACACTAAATATAATAAATACATTTTTGGAGGTATACTTGCTAAAGAAACGGCAGCCAATGGTGGCGGTTCTTATTATAAATTGAGAATTACAAATCACATACGAAATCTTGTTAAATATAAAGATTCTACCAATGTAAAGTTGGGACTTGTAATTACAGAGGATATAAATAAATCCAGTTTTTATGCATTAAAAGATAAAAATGGTAGTCCATTATTTGCACCAATGGCTTCTGTGATGAATCCGCTAGGAGTTATTCTATATGGTAATAATTTGCCAATAGATGATAAAAAAAGATTGAAATTCGAAATTTATTATACAAAACCTAATTAAAATATAGTATGTGCGGAATAGTTGGATATATTGGTTATAGAGAAGCTTATCCTATTGTTATAAAAGGATTAAAAAGGTTGGAATATCGCGGATATGACAGTGCGGGTGTAATGTTGTATGATGGTGAAAACATAAAGTTGTCTAAAACTAAAGGAAAAGTTTCGGATCTTGAAGCAAAAGCAGAGAAAGAAATTACTACAAACGGAACAATTGGAATTGGACATACACGTTGGGCGACTCATGGTGTGCCGAATGATGTCAATTCGCATCCTCATGTTTCTAATTCCGGTGACTTAGTAATTATTCATAATGGAATCATCGAAAATTATGCTCCTTTAAAAGTAGAGTTAATAAATAGAGGGTATGTTTTTACGTCTGATACTGATTCTGAAGTTTTGATCAATCTAATTGAAGAAGTTCAAAAAAAGGAAAAATTAAAATTAGGTAAAGCAGTTCAAGTAGCTTTAAATCAAGTAGTAGGTGCGTATGCAATTGCCGTATTTGATAAAAAAAACCCAAATGAAATTGTTGCTGCACGTTTAGGGAGTCCTTTGGCTATTGGTATAGGTGAAGGAGAGTATTTTATAGCCTCTGATGCTTCACCATTTATTGAATATACTTCAAATGCGGTTTATCTTGAAGATGGTGAAATGGCTAATATCAGACTTCATAGACCGATGAAGGTTCGTAAAATTAAAGATGATACTATTGTTGATCCTTATATTCAAGAGCTTCAAATGAATTTGGAACAAATTGAAAAAGGGGGTTACGATCACTTTATGCTAAAAGAAATCTATGAGCAACCAAGTGTAATAAAAGATACTTACAGAGGAAGATTACATGCCAATGAAGGAATTGTTCAATTAGCAGGTGTTGAAGATAATCTTGAGAAGTTTTTGAATGCAGATCGTATAATTATTATTGCTTGCGGAACGTCATGGCATGCTGGTCTGGTTGCCGAATATGTTATTGAAGAGTTTGCTCGAATCCCTGTTGAAGTAGAATATGCTTCTGAATTTAGATATAGAAACCCAATAATTAATAGTAAGGATGTTGTTATTGCTATTTCTCAATCTGGTGAAACAGCTGATACAATGGCAGCAATTAAATTAGCAAAAGAGCACGGAGCTTTTGTTTTTGGTGTTTGTAACGTAGTAGGTTCTTCTATTTCAAGAGAATCTCATGCGGGTGCCTATACACATGCTGGGCCAGAGATAGGTGTGGCTTCTACAAAAGCTTTTACTACTCAAATTACGGTGTTAACAATGATTGCGCTTCGTTTGGCTCAAGCCAAAGGAACTTTATCTAAGTCGGATTTCCATATGTATTTACAAGAATTAGAAATAATTCCTGAAAAAGTTAAGGAAGCTCTAGAGACTAATGATAAAGCAAAAGAAATTGCCGCTATATTTAAAGATGCTCCAAATTGTTTGTATTTAGGGCGTGGTTATAATTTTCCAGTTGCATTAGAAGGAGCTTTAAAACTTAAAGAGATTTCATATATTCATGCTGAAGGTTATCCTGCTGCCGAAATGAAACACGGTCCAATTGCATTAATTGATGAATTAATGCCAGTAATTGTAATTGCACCAAAACAAGGGCATTATGACAAAATAGTAAGTAATATACAAGAAATTAAATCAAGAAGCGGTAAAATTATTGCTGTTGTTACCAAAGGAGATACTCAAGTTCGTGAATTAGCGGATTATGTAATTGAGATTCCCGAAACATCAGATGCACTATCTCCATTGATTACAACAATTCCTTTGCAATTATTATCTTATCATATAGCTGTTATGAGAGGTTGTAATGTTGATCAACCTCGAAATTTAGCAAAATCGGTAACTGTTGAATAGTTAATTTATTTAAAATTTTAAAAAAGGCGAGATTTATTTCTCGCCTTTTTTTGTTTTTTACTTTTTACGAAATCGATGTAAATTTTATGATAAATTTAATAGAATTGCTAAATTATTATGTATGCATAGTATTTAATATGTATATCGCATTATATTATTATTAAAAGTGTAAAAAGTAAAAATATGAAATTGTTATTTAATTGATGTAAACGTTAATAATAATAACAAATATTTTAAATAAAACTATTGATAATTAAAAAATATATGTAATTTGGCGCCATTAACCAACAAAAATTAGAGAAATGAGATTGTATTTACTTTTTTTAACATTGTTCTTTTGTAGCATATCTTTTGCGCAAAATTCTATCAAAGGTGTTGTAACTGATGAGAATAATCAACCCATCCCAGGAGCAAATGTTTCGATTGCTGGATCAAAGGAAGGAACTATTACGGATTATGATGGTTCTTTTGTTTTGGTCACAAATCAAACGCTTCCATTTTCAATTGAAGTTACCGCCCTAGGGTATTTGTCTTCTTCGTTAAAGATAGAAACGGTATCTCAAAAAGTTAGGGTTAAAATTAATTCGGAAGAAACAAAATTAAATGAAATTGTTGTTTCTGCTTCTAGAGCTCCTGAACGTGTGCTTCAATCTCCTGTTACGATTGAGAGAATGGGAATTGCACAAGTAAAAAGTACTACTGCTCCAACATTCTATGATGGTCTTGAGAATTTAAAAGAAGTACAATTCAATACGAGTAGTATTTCGTTTAAAACGGTTAATACCAGAGGTTTTGCTGCCGTAGGAAATACTCGTTTTATGCAATTGGTAGATGGAATGGATAATTCTTCTCCTGCATTGAACTTTGTTTTGGGAAATTTAATTGGGCTTTCTGATATTGATGTAGCTAGTGTAGAACTTTTGCCTGGAGCATCGTCTGCCTTGTATGGTGCTAATGCTTTCAATGGAATTTTATTCATGAATAGTAAAAGCCCTTTTACCAATCAAGGAATTAGTACTTATGTTAAATACGGTCAAACTTCTCAAGATGTGGCGGGAACCAATGATTATTTTGACATGGGGCTTAGAGCCGCTACAGCTTTTAGTAAACATTTTGCTGTGAAAGCTAATTTTAACTATATGAAAGCTACAGAATGGATCGCTGATGATAGAAGAAGTATGACTGGCGGAACTATAGGCCATGAAACAAATCAAAATTATGATGGTTTAAATATTTATGGTGATGAGGTGACTACTTTTATTACTAATGTAGGCCAAGTAAGTAGAACAGGATACCGTGAAAAAGACTTGAATGATAATAAAGTGAACAGTGTAAAAGCCGATTTCTCTATGCATTTCAAACCATGGGAAAATGACACTGAATTTATTCTTCAATACAAATTAGGATTAGGGAATACGATCTATCAAGGAGCAAACAGATATGCTTTGAATGATTTCTTTATGAGTCAAATTAAATTTGAAGTAAAAGGTAAAAACTTTTTTGCAAGAGCCTATCGTTCTGCTGAAGATGCTGGGAACTCATATGATATGCGTTTTGCAGGTTGGAATGTTCAAAGAGCTGCTAAATCGGATACGGAATGGTTTACTAATTATGCTACTGCGTTTCAGTATTCTGGTGCAGTATTAGGTACAGATGCAACTTTATCTGCATTAAATGCTAGAAACTATGCCGATTATAATATTAAGCCTGTAGGATTAGAGACTTTTTTACCTACTCCTACTGGTAAACCAAGATTTGAGCCAGGTTCTTCTGAATTTAATGCTGCTTTAAATGCTGTTAAAAGTGATCCAGACTTTACAAAAGGTTCGAAATTTACAGATCAATCGAAAATTTATCATGCGGATGTAAACTATAATTTTAAAGATTTAATGAAGTTTGCTGAAATTCAGGTAGGTGGTTCTGCTCGTCAATACGAAATGAATTCTAGTGGTTCTATTTTTACCGATTATGATGGTCCAATTCGTTATAATGAATATGGTATTTATACTCAAGCGTCTAAATTGCTTTTGGAAGATCGTTTAAAGTTGGTTGCTTCTATTCGTTACGACAAAAGTCAAAATTTTGATGGAAATATTTCTCCTAGGATTTCTGCAGTTTATTCGGCTGGGGCTAAAAAAACACACAATTTTAGAGTTTCTTACCAAACAGGTTTTAGAAATCCTACTACACAAGATCAGTATATTGGACTTGACTTAGGGCCGTTTGCTTTAATTGGATCTGCTCCTGAGAATTTAGTTCGTTATTCTGAAGTTAGAAATGTGAGTGCGGCTGGTCAAGCTGCATATACAGCTATAGGAAAACCTACTGCAACTGTTGTTATGGATGGAACAAATGCTTACAATAAATCTTATACCTTAACTTCTGTACAAGAATTTGGTAAAGAGTTGGCTAAGAATCCATCGGATGTGGCTGGAGCTGCTGCTAAATTAAAATCGGCAAACGTAAATTTAGTTCGTCCAGAAGAAGTAAAAGCTTATGAATTAGGATACAGAACTATAATCAATAATGATTTGTCAGTGGATATTAATGGGTATTACAATCAATACAATCATTTCTTGAATACTTCTAGAGTAGCTGGTGTGTATTACGGTGATGTGAATGCTGCTTTTGTTCCGACTGATCCATTAAGTCCAGTTTATGCTTTGGTTAGAGGAGATAGAAGGATTTACCAAGTGTATTCGAATACTTCTGCAGATGTGGCTTCTTTAGGTTTTGGCTTGGGATTGTCTAAAAAAGTATATAAAAACTTCGAATTAGGTGCTAATTATAATTATTCGCAATTGGATTTTGATCAATCACAAGACCCAGGTTTTGTAACTGGATTTAATACTCCGAAACACAGGGTTAAAGCTTCTTTAGGGAATACAAGATTATTTAAAAATTTTGGATTCAATACCAATGTAAGATGGAATTCTGAGTATTTATGGCAATCCTCTTTTGCTGATGGTATGATTCCTTCGGCCACTGTAGTTGATGCTCAAATCAATTATGCTGTTCCAACCTGTAAATTATTGTTCAAAGTAGGGGCAACTAATATTGGAGGAAAAGATTATATTCAAGTAATTGGAGCTGGTTCAATTGGGCAACAGTGGTTTGCTTCAATGACAATTAATCCATAATTAAATTAGACAAGACAAAAACTTAAAAATATAGAATATGATAAAAAATTTCAAATGGCTACTATTAGCTTCTTTAAGCTTTGTAGCATGTAATAATAATAACGATGAAGATTCGGCTCCTGTAGAAGTACCAGTTACTCCTGGTGCAGCTGTTTTGACAAAATATGTGGCTTTGGGAGATTCTTTTGCGGCAGGGTATAGTGATGGTGCGCTTTTTAAAGCGGGACAAGAAAATTCATACGTGAATATATTGGCGCAACAATTTGAGCCTGCTGGAGGTGGAACTTTTACAACTCCGCTAATGGCAGATAATTTTGGAGGTCTTTTGTTAGGCGGAAATGTTATTGCAGGAACAAGAAAAGCTATTATTTCATTTGATGATAAAACTAAAAAGCCTGTTATTGGTTCAGTAGTTGGTGTTCCAACTACAGAAGTAACGACTCATTTAACAGGTCCTTTTAATAATTTGGGTGTTCCTGGGGCGAAAAGTTATCATTTACTAGCTGCAGGATATGGAAACGTAGCATTTGTGGCTTCGGGTAAAGCAAACCCATATTATGCACGTTTTGCTACTTCGGGTTCAACTACTGTTTTGGCTGATGCATTAGCGCAATCTCCAACTTTCTTTTCTTTATTTATAGGTGGAAATGATGTATTAGGGTATGCAACATCAGGTGGAATTGGTGTAAACCAAACAGGTAATTTGGATCCTTCAACTTATGGAGGAAATGATATTACTGATCCAAATGTTTTTGCAAATGTGTATAATGCTTTGGTAGCTAATTTGACAGCAAAAGGAGCAAAAGGTGTAGTTGCCAATTTACCTTATGTTACTACCCTGCCGTATTTTACTACAGTTCCTTATAATCCAGTAGCTTTGGATGCTACAAAAGCGGATCAGTTAAACGCTGGTTATGCACAATACAACGCTGGTTTACAAAAAATGGTGAAGGATTTTAATGCTATTACACCAGAAGAAGCAGCTAGAAGAACTATAAAATTTGTTCCAGGTAATAATGCTGTTGTAATTGTTGATAGTTACTTAACTAATTTATCCGCTTATGGAGTTCCTTCTTATAGACAGGCTACTAAAGAAGACTTGGTAGTATTGCTAGCTAGTTCTTTTATAGGTACTCCAGTAGGTAGTGATCCTACTAAAATAAATGGGATTTCGGTTCCTTTATCTGATCAATGGGTTTTATCAAAAGATGAAATAAAAGAAGTAGTAACGGCTACTAATGCTTATAACGAAACGATAAAATCAATTGCTGATGCAAAAGGTTTAGCCTTTGTAGATGCTAAAGCAGCAATGACTCAATTGTCTACAACGGGTGTTCCATTTGGGAATTTTCAGATTACCTCTGCATATGTTACTGGTGGTGCTTTTTCATTAGATGGTGTTCATCCAAGTCCAAGAGGGTATGCTTATATTGCTAATCTTTTTGTAAATGCAATAAATAAAAAATACGATTCCACTTTAAGAACAGTAGATTTAGAGAAATATGGAATTCAATATCCGAAAACTTTGTAATAAATTTAATTTTTAAATTAATATCTAAACCACCTGTTTATAACGAGGTGGTTTTTTTTGTATTTCATGTAAAATGCTTTGATTTGATAGTTTGAAACGACTTAAAAGTCAATTCATTAAAAAATTAGCTTTTTTTATAAAAAAAAATATTGATTTTATATTTTAAAAAATTATCTTTGCACTCTGAAAAAAGTATCCAGTCGAGCGATTTCGATGGGCTGTATTTCATAAACCTAAATAGCTATTTAATAAACACATAAGTAATGTCAAAAGTAATAGGAAAAGTTGCCCAAATCATTGGACCAGTAGTCGATGTAGTTTTCAACGGAAAAGATGTTGAACTTCCGAAAATTTATGATTCATTAGAAATCACAAGAAAGGATGGTACGTTATTAGTACTTGAAGTACAATCTCACATTGGTGAAAACACGGTGCGTACCATTTCGATGGACTCAACAGATGGTTTGAGTAGAGGTTATGAAGTGGTTGGAACAGGAAATCCTATCCAAATGCCAATTGGTGCCGATGTTTACGGTCGTTTGTTTAACGTAATTGGTGATGCTATTGACGGTTTGCCTGCTTTACCAAAAACAGGTGAAAACGGAACTTCAATTCACAAGCAAGCTCCAAAATTTGAAGATTTATCTACCTCTTCTGAAGTTTTATTTACAGGTATTAAAGTAATCGATTTAATTGAGCCTTACTCAAAAGGAGGTAAAATTGGATTGTTTGGTGGTGCTGGTGTTGGTAAAACAGTATTGATTCAGGAGTTGATTAACAATATTGCAAAAGGTCACGGTGGACTTTCTGTATTCGCAGGAGTAGGGGAAAGAACACGTGAAGGGAATGACTTACTTCGTGAGATGTTGGAGTCAGGAATTATAAAATACGGTGAGGAATTCATGCACTCTATGGAAAATGGAGGATGGGATTTGTCTAAAGTAGATATGCCAGGAATGAGAGAGTCTAAAGCTACTTTCGTTTTCGGACAAATGAATGAGCCTCCAGGAGCTCGTGCTCGTGTAGCACTTTCTGGATTGTCTATCGCTGAATATTTCCGTGATGGAGCAGGTTCTGATCAAGGAAAAGATGTATTGTTCTTTGTTGATAATATCTTCCGTTTTACACAAGCAGGTTCTGAGGTTTCGGCTCTTTTAGGTCGTATGCCTTCTGCGGTAGGTTACCAACCAACATTGGCAACTGAAATGGGTGCGATGCAAGAGCGTATTACTTCTACAAACAAAGGTTCTATTACATCTGTACAAGCGGTTTACGTTCCTGCGGATGATTTAACAGATCCAGCGCCAGCAACTACGTTTGCTCACCTTGATGCTACTACTGTATTGTCTCGTAAAATTGCGGAGTTAGGTATTTATCCTGCAGTGGATCCTTTGGATTCTACTTCAAGAATTTTAGCTCCACATATTATTGGTGATGAGCATTATGACTGTGCACAAAGAGTAAAAGAGATTCTTCAAAAATACAAACAATTGCAAGATATTATTGCGATTCTAGGTATGGAAGAGTTATCTGAAGATGATAAGTTAGCGGTTTCAAGAGCTAGACGTGTACAACGTTTCTTATCTCAACCTTTCCACGTTGCGGAGCAATTTACAGGTTTGAAAGGTGTGTTAGTAGATATCAAAGATACTATCAAAGGATTTAATATGATTATTGACGGTGAATTAGATCACTTGCCAGAATCAGCTTTCAACCTTAAAGGTACAATTGAAGAAGCTATCGAGGCTGGAGAAAAAATGTTGGCAGAAGCTTAATAAAGTTGGAAGTCAGAAGTTAGAAGTTAGAAGTAAATTCTTCATCTTCCATCTTTCATTTTCCATCTTCTAACTATAAAAAATATGTTATTAGAAATAGTATCACCAGAAGCGAAATTATTTTCAGGAGAAATCACTTCTATTTCTGTTCCAGGAGTAGACGGTCGTTTTCAAATGTTGAATAACCACGCGCCAATAGTTTCTTTATTGCAAAAAGGAACCGTTAATATCACTGCTCCTAGCTTTGATTTAAACGAAGAAACTGCCAGTTTATTTACCAAAGTAAATGATCAAAATTATACTTTAGAAATTGCCTCAGGTACTCTGGAGTTAAAAGATAATAAAGTAATTGTTTTAGCTGACTAAGACAATTTAGTTTTAAAAAAAATGCCTGGCTCTTGTCAGGCATTTTTATTTTGAGCAAATAGATTATATAAGATCATTAGGTAAAAAAAATATTTTCTTAAATTTGCTTTTATGAATTTTCCCAAAAACCTTGCCGTTAAACTCGAAATCCGCAACAAAAATAAATCATTACGCATTCTTCCACAGCCGAATGATTTAATTGATTTTGCTTCGAATGATTATATCGGTTTTTCAAAATCCGAAATGATTTTCAACGAGACCCATCAACTTTTATTGGATCGAAATATAAAAAGTAACGGAGCCACGGGTTCGCGTTTGCTCTCCGGAAACCACTCTTTATATACCGAAACAGAACACAAAATTGCCCAATTCCATCAATCAGAAACTGCTTTACTGTTCAATTCGGGTTATGATGCCAATGTTGGTTTCTTTGGCACTGTTCCTCAAAAAGGGGATCTCATTTTGTATGATGAACTTTGTCACGCTTCGATTCGAGATGGCATACAATTATCGATTGCCAAAGCCTATAAATTCAAACACAATGATTTTGAGGATTTGGAGTTGCTAATTCAACGGAATCCTAACACTTTAATCTATATTGTGACTGAATCTGTTTTTTCTATGGATGGCGATTGTCCCAACATGGAAGAATTGATTGCTGTTTCTGAAAAGTACAACTGTTATCTAGTGGTGGACGAAGCTCATGCTTTGGGTGTTTTCGGAGAAAAAGGAGAAGGATTGATTCAAAGTTTACAATTGCAGGATAAGGTTTTTGCTAGAATTATGACTTTTGGAAAAGGATTGGGCTGTCATGGAGCAGTTGTTTTGGGTTCGAATGAGTTACAGTCCTATCTCGTGAATTTTGCTCGAAGTTTTATTTACACCACAGGACTTTCTCCACATTCTGTTGCAACTATTTTAATGGGCTACCATCATTTAGAAACAGATAAAAATGCAATTGAATCGCTTAGAGAGAATATTGTTTTTTTCAATCAGGTAAAAAAAATGTTGTATTTGAATCCGTTGTTTGTTCGCAGTAAATCGGCTATTCAAAGTGTGATTATTCCAGGAAATGAAAAGGTAAAAAGTATTGCGAGTTTGCTACAACAAAATGGTTTTGATGTAAAAGCCATACTTTCGCCAACTGTTCCCGAAGGACAGGAACGATTGCGGTTTTGCTTGCACAGTTTTAATAGCAAAGAAGAAATTACCAAAGTCTTGACGTTATTGAGTAGCTTTGTTTTTTAGAAATAAATTTAAATTAAAAATATAACTCTAAGGTTTTCAAAGTGAAAAACGCAAAGGTGTACAAAGAAATTTTTGAATGTAGATCTTGGTGTTTCTTCTTTTAACTTTGCGAATCTTTGCGAAATAAAAATATATGAAACTATTTATTACAGGAATTTCTACCGATGTAGGTAAAACAATTGCTTCTGCCATTATAGTAGAAGCTTTAGAAGCTGATTACTGGAAACCTATACAAGCTGGTGATGTTGATCATTCTGATAGTCATAAAATCAAGTCGTTTGTCTCTAATGTTACAACGGTAATTCACCCCAATAGCTATTTGCTCAACACGCCAGCAAGTCCACATCTTGCTGCTGAAATTGATGGAATTTCTATTGATTTAGAAAATATAATAGAACCAAATACGAATAATCATCTTGTTATAGAAGGAGCAGGGGGTGTTTTTGTACCATTGAATGAAGCGGATTGTGTCATTGATTTGATTCGATCAGATTATAAAGTGATTGTGGTGTCAAGACATTATTTAGGGAGTATCAATCATACGTTGCTTACTATTGAATCCTTGCTTAATCGTAAAATAGCGATTGCTGGAATTATTTTTTCTGGGGATGAAAATAAATCAACCGAATCTGTAATTTTGAATAAAACAGGCATTAAATGTATTGGAAGAATCGAGCAAGAACCGTACTTTGACCAAAATGTAATCAAAGAATATGCAGATCGGTTTCGAGAAAAATTATTGAATTTATAATTATGAGTACTACAAATATTTTCCCTTTGGGGGCTAGGGGGCTAATCGAAAGAGACAGCCAATATCTTTGGCACCCTTATACGCAGCACAAAACGGCAGCACTTCCTATTGCTATAACGAAAGGGGAAGGGGCTTTGCTTTGGGATGAAAATCAAAAAGAATATATTGATGCCATCGCCTCTTGGTGGGTCAATCCTTATGGACATTCCAATAAATTCATTGCCGATGCGATTTACAAGCAATTGACAACTTTAGAACACGTTTTGTTTGGCGGATTTACTCATGAACCAGCCATTATTTTGGCCGAAAAGCTATTAGCTATTTTGCCTGATAATCAAAAGAAAGTTTTTTTCTCTGATAATGGCTCGACATCTGTTGAAGTTGCCATCAAAGTGGCTTTGCAGTATTTCTATAATAAAGGCGAAAAGAGAACGACGATTATTGCTTTTGAAAATGCTTTTCACGGTGACACTTTTGCGGCGATGGCTGCCAGCGGAATATCGTTTTATACACAGGCATTTCAAGGAATGTTTATTGATGTGGTTCGGATTCCGGTTCCGTTAGAAGGACAGGAGCAAATTAGTTTTGATACGTTGCGTGAAGTCATTAAAAACAATAATTGCGCGGGCTTTATATTTGAACCCTTGGTGCAAGGTGCTGCTGGAATGGTGATGTATGAACCCGAAGCATTGGATCAATTGCTTCAAATTTGTCTAGAAAATAATATTCTGACAATTGCAGATGAAGTGATGACGGGATTTGGAAAAACGGGAAAAACGTTTGCCTGTGATTATTTGACACAAAAACCAGATATGATTTGTTTGTCCAAAGCGTTGACTGGAGGAACCATTCCTATGGCGATAACGACTTTTACTTCAGCTCTTTTTGACGCTTTTTATGATGACGATATCAATAAAGCACTTTTTCATGGCCATACTTTTACGGCAAATCCTACGGGTTGTGCGGCGGCCTTGGCTAGTTTGACTTTGTTGGAAACGGATGTTATGCAAAATAATTTAGTTCGCATAAATAAAAGGCATTTGGAATTTAAAATGCGAATTGAAAATCACCCAATGGTTACTGTGACTCGAGTGTTAGGAGTTATTTTTGCTTTAGAAATAAAAACAGAATCTTCAGCAAGTTATTATGGGACATTGCGCAACAAACTTTATGATTTTTTTATTGCAAATGGTGTGATTTTGCGTCCTGTTGGGAATATTGTTTACATTTTGCCTCCTTATGTCATTACGGATGCACAATTGCAAATAGTGTATGAAGTAGTCGAAAAAGCATTGGAAATAGCGTAAAATTATTTCGCAAAGAGAAACAAAGGAGTATCAAAGTATCGCAAACTGTTTTTGACTTTATAATTGTAACAATTTGTTTTATTCTGTTGTTATAAAAGTGTATTCAGTTGCAGACTTTGCATAAAACTTTGCGACCTTTGCAGTAAAATAAGAACTGAATATTTTGTCACAAACTATCTCCATTACCGCTATAGCTTCCATTTCGTCTTTAGGAAATTCATCCGATATCATTTGGGAAAATTATCTAACGGAAAATCCTTGTTTCTCCACACAATTTTTAGATCATAATGAGACATTAGTTGCTGCTCTTGATACTACTTCTAAAGCAGAAGTTGAGTTATTGAGGCAATCTGATATAAAATACAAAGCTTTGGATAAATCGGTTTTGTATGCGATGGTTGCTTCTCGCTCTGCTATAGAGAAATCAGGTTGGTCAAAAGAAGCTATTTTTGGAATTAACATTGGTTCTTCTCGTGGTGCAACCGATTTATTCGAAAAGCATTTTCAGGAGTATTTAGAAACGGGTAAAGCTCAAACTTTAGCTTCGCCAACAACTACCTTGGGGAATATTTCCTCTTGGGTGGCACATGATTTGCAAAGTACAGGGCCTGAAATTTCACATTCTATCACATGTTCAACAGCTTTGCATGCAATACTTAATGGAGTGGCATGGTTGAGAGCGGGTATGGCTGATAAATTTTTGGTAGGTGGGAGTGAAGCGCCTTTGACCGATTTTACAATTGGACAAATGCGGGCGTTGAAAATTTATTCTAAAAGTGAAGAACAATATCCGAATCGTGCTTTGGATTTGGATAAAAAACAAAATACTATGATTTTGGGTGAAGGCGCTGGAGTGTGTTGCCTCGAAATTGGGAAAAAAGAAAATGCACTGGCTTATATTGAGGGTATTGGTTATGCAACAGAAATTTTGGAGCATAATATTTCGATTTCGGCAGAAGCTACGTGTTTTCAGAAATCGATGAAAATGGCTTTGGAAAATACAGCAATTTCAGAAGTAGATGCGATCGTAATGCATGCTCCTGGAACTATAAAAGGTGATTTAACCGAGTTTAGAGCCATTGAGAAAGTCTTCGGTGATAGGTTGCCATTATTGACTACCAATAAATGGAAAATTGGACATACTTTTGGAGCTTCGGGTATTTTGAGTATGGAAATGGCCATTTTGATGATGCAAAAGAATCAGTTTATTGGGGTGCCTTTTCTTGATGATTCTAATCCTTTCAGAGTTCAAAACTCTAAAAGGGTAATCAAAAAGGTATTAGTCAATGCCGTTGGTTTTGGAGGAAATGCAGTGAGTGTGCTTTTGAGTTTGTAAGAAGAGGGTTATAGCGCAAAGATTCACGAAGGTTTCGCAGAGAAACACAAAAACCATTAAGAAATTAAGATTTATTAAGCATTGAGTCTGAATGAATCTTAATTTCTTAATGGTTTAAATAGGGTTGCTGTTTTTTTTTGTGCTTCTTCGCGCTTTTTCTTTGTGAATCTTTGCGAAATTGAATCTTTTTAATCGGTATTCCCATTCTCCAACTCCCGTACTTTATCATAAATCAAGTTACTCTCAAAACCACGGCGTAGCATATAATCGCAAAATTTCTTTCGCTTTTTGAGGGCATTAGTTTCTGAAATGGATTTCCAATTTCTTTCGGCTAGGTTCTCAAATGTTTCCAAATATTCTTCAGGTGTAATTTCTTTTAATGCCAAGTTAATCAGGGTTTTATTGATTTTTCGCATCTTCAATTCATTGGTAATCCTTATTTTTCCCCAATGTTTGATGCGGTGTTTTCCTCTTGCAAAACTACAGGCAAATCGAGCTTCGTTCAGAAAATTGTGTTCAATAAGATGTACAATAACTTCGTCTATTTCATTTTGGTCCAATTTCATACTCCATAATTTCGAAACCACTTCTTCGTGACACCGTTCTTGATAAGCACAAAAATGCTCTATTTTTAATTTTGCTTCTTTGAGGGAATAGACTTCTTTCATCAAAAGGGGGATTATCGTATAATTGTTTTGACAAATGTATGATTTTGGTAAGAATGTATTTTGCTTTTTTATTATTCTAAAATAATAAGTGTTTGGTTCTTGAACTTACTTGTTGAAAATTTTGGAGTTTTTTTTTATCATAAAGTTATATAATATTTCAAAAAAAAACGGAATAATTTGAAAAGTTACCATATTTTGGTAACTTAGCTAAAAAAAATTATGGGACGAAATACTTCTATATCGCTCGGTAATCATTTCGAAAGTTTTATCGAACACAGTGTAAATGATGGGAGATTCAATAACGCAAGCGAAGTTGTCAGAGCTGGTCTTCGTCTTTTAGAAGATGAGGAAAATAAAATTGTAGCTTTAAGAAAAGCGATTAAAGATGGAATTGAAAGTGGTCGGGCAGTAGATTTTGATGCTAAAAAACATCTTAACGTTTTAAAAGCAAGAAAAATATCAAATGGCTAAATATTATTTAACATATAAAGCTGTTGATGACTTAACTGAAATTTGGGATTATACAATCGAAACTTGGTCTGAAATGCAAGCTGAAAAGTATTATGATTTACTTATGGCATCATGTGATGATCTAGCAAATAACCCGGAACTTGGTAGAAACTATGATATAGTTACGAAAGGAATTTTAGGTATTAAATCAGGTGAACATATTATCTTCTACTCAATTATATCAATGAACGAAATAGAAATCGCAAGAATTCTTGATGGAATGATGGATTTAAAAAGTAGACTATAAGGAATCTTACATAACCTCCGTTTGGCAATATAGCGGGTTTAGGCTTAATTTAAAGACAGTTTTGTACTTGTAAAATTAGTCATTAAACGAGATTCCGCAATAGGAAAAATTTCAAAAAGAGTCGCAAAGGATTCGAAAAGACGCACAAAGTGAAATCGAATTCTTTGAATGGAGCTTAAAAAATTTTGAGATTCTTTGCGAATTCTTCGTGTGACTCTGCGTAATAATGTCTAATGCTGAATTTGGGATTAACCGAAAGTTTAGGCTTCCTTAATCCGCCATATCGTCAAGCGGCCAAATGTTATAGATTCTTTCAGTTTAAAAAGGAGTTGTTTATTTTAAAATAAAACACGTTTTGTGGTAAAAGTTAGAAATTAATTTTTTGGGTTGCTTTATTTTAAATGGAGATTTTTTATTAGAAATGAATCGAGTATAAGTAATCAGGATTCCCTTTTTTTAAATCAAAACATGGTATTTCAATGTTTTAATACAGTAAATAGAAAGAGTTCTATAGTTTAAGTAGGTTTTTTATTCAATTCAATTTTTGGATTGTTTTTTAAATAGTTTTATTTCAAACAGTTAATCAATTTTTAATATTGGTATATGGATTGAATTTTTAAATATAAAAATACTACAAAATATTTTCAAAACAGTTATTTAACTAAATATTACCGCTTTTATCGAAGGTATTATTTTATTGGTAAATTTAAATGATTAATTTTGGCACGTATTTTTACGTGGTTTTGCCTTTGTAAAACTAATTTGATCACAAAAAGTTTTTTTTAAACTATATAGTTGCTATATAATTTGGGAAAAACCTTTTTTTTAGTGATTTAGACACTATACCCCAAAATATTATGAATAGATTTTTACTTTTATTTACTGCTTTTTTTTCTTCTCTGTATGCTAAATTTAAAGAAATAGTTTTCTTTTTTTTACAGGTTAAAAATCACTATAAAATATTGGATAATCTAGTAAATAAAAATACTGCTTCATTGAAGTTAGTAGTTATTTTATTTTTACTATTTTTTGTTCAATTGCATGGTTATAGTCAATGTTCTTTTGGCGGTTCTCAGTCTGGAAGCACAAGTAATATTTGTTATAATACAGAATTTAGTAACAATGTTTTTGGATCAGTTCAATTTACGGGTGTAGGGGTAGGAAACTACGTCGCCGTGAAAGTGATAAGTGGACTTAAATATAACATCATTGCATCTGGGAATCCCGGTTTTACAAAAAGGATAACACTTTTTAATGCAAGTAATACTGCTACAAATGTTGGGACAGCCTCTGGCTCCGGTAATAATGATGCTACGGTTTCACCCTGGACAGCAACTTTTACTGGGGATTTATTAGTGAGGTACACTAATGATAATAATTGTTCGACAACTTCTGGAACTGCTGGAACAATAACAGTACAATATGCAGGAGGCAGTAACAACCTAGATTCTCAAACAGCTGCAGGTACCAATTCATGGATAGGTCATGTGTATAATTTTTCAAACAGTGTTCCCATTGCTACAGCTGGTCCTATTGACACTGATGCTTTTGCTTCTTATATAGGCTATTTTAACCAAGCCAATACGGTTTCGGGATCTACCATTTCATTTAATAATAGTTATGTAGGGGGTGATACTTGCATTCCTGTTACAGCGGCTGGAACTACTCAAACTGTTCGTACAGAAACATTCTCGGTTCGTTACCGAATGCAAACTACACCGGCTACCTATCCTGCGGGTTGCTATTTTGTAAACATAACAGGAGATGATGGGGTTCGATTGTATATTGATGGCGCATTGGTTTTTGACGCATGGAGGCAGCAATCCTCTACAGATTATAATAACGTATTGGTTTATTTAAATGGCAACAGTCAATTGGTTTTTGATTATTACGAAAAGAACGGATCTAACGTTTCAAATTTCACTATTTTCCCGGCGGCTACTACCATAAATAGTTTAAATACGGTCACGCCAACAGGACCTATTACAAGATGTGCATCTACATCGACACTTTTAACGGGTGCTGTAGTAGCTACGCAAGGTAATAATACAATTGCACCTGTTCAATACCAATGGCAGTCTTCAACGGATAATAATACTTGGGCGGATATATCTGGTGCTACTGCAAAAGATTATACGGTTCAAGGAACTTCACCTAGTGTAGCTACTCAAATATTTTATAGAAGAAACGTTAGAGGTTCAACAGTAAATTCTGCGGCATGTGTATATAGTTCGAATGTTGTGGCTATAATAACAGATTCAACAGTTGCTTTAACCGTTCCAACATCAACAGCTGGAACGAATATTGGTTGTTCTAGTTTTACGGCAAATTGGAATACAGTTGATTCTGCCACAAGTTATATATTGGATGTGTCAACAAGTCCAGCTTTTTCGAGTTTTGTAGGAGTCTATAGTGGTTTAAATGTTGGTTTTGTAACGTCCTATAATGTTACGGGATTAAGTGTTGGTACTTATTATTATCGAGTACGTGCTAATAGTTCGTGTCCTGTAATAACTAGTGGAAATTCATCGAATCAGCTAGTCGCCATTTTATCACCTCCTACTGCTACTATTGGTGGTACTACAACGGTTTGTTTAAATGCAACTTCCCCAAATGTGACTTTTACAAATCCACAAAGTTTACCTATTACGATTACTTATACATTTAATGGAGGCACAAATACTACTATAAATGTAGGAGCTAATACTACAGCAACAATTCCAGTATTAACTGCTACTGCAGGTACTTTTGTGTACAATTTGGTTAGTGCAGTATATCAATCAGCTCCTACTTGTTCAAGTGTTTTGTCTGGTTTGGCAACGGTAACTGTAAATACTCCATTTTCTATTACTCCAAATAAGGTTGATGAAACGTGTCCGGCATCTAATAATGGAACCATCACCCCTACACTTTCTGGAGGGCTTACTAATGTTCGTTATTTAAAATTAACTCAAAAATATGTCAATGCAGATGCTTGGCAACAGGTAGCAGAGATAGAGGCGTTTGAAATTTTTACTGGAACCAACGTGGCATTGGCTTCTAATGGTGCTTCTGCTACTTCAAGTTCAAATTATTTAAATGATATACCAAATATTGGGCCACAAAAAGCAATTGATGGGAATAATTCTGGAATCAGTAATTATTGGCACAGTGGAACTCCAAATATCAATGAATGGATAAAAGTAGACCTTCAATCAGGAAAAAACATAGATTTTATAAAAATTTACAATCGTTTGGATTGTTGCCAACAGAGAGGGCAAAACATGTTGTTAGAACTTTTCGACGTATCCAATAATCTACTATATTCAAAGACAATTGATTTGTATCAATCTGGTGCAAATGTGCCCGTAAATGTTAACGTTTTGGATGTTTCTTGGACAGATAATGCAACAACATTGAGTCGTACTGCTTTGGATTCTGGAACTTATACATTAAATAGTGTTGATGCAGTAGGATGTTCTGATAGTTTACCGATAAATATTACATCAATTAGTCCAAATGCAAGCATTGCTTCAGTATCGGGTATAAGTAATTTATGTGTTACTGAAACTACAACTTATGCTATAAATACAGTAGTTTTAGGCGGAGGTACAGGAGCTTGGAGTAGTAGTGATACTGCAGTAGCTACTGTGAATACTATTGGACTGGTAACAGGAGTTTCGGCAGGAACTACTAATATTATTTACACAATTACTGGAGGTTGTGGAGGATCTGTATCTGCACAACAAGCGGTACAAGTTAATTCTACACCAGTTGCGCCAGTTCTAAATAATGTTGTATTAAATTGTGGTGATATCTCGGCTAATGCTACATGGACACCTATTCCAAATATTGCCAATTATCGTTTTGATGTTTCTACAGATCCACTATTTTTAACTTTTATACCAGGTTATCAAAATATTTCGGTATCACCTTCATTAAATCCTACTGAATCGGTAATTGTAAACGGATTGACACCGGGAGTTACTTATTATGCTAGAGCTAGAGCAGTAAGTAGTTGCGGTACACCAAGTTTGAATTCTAATACTGCAACTATTTCTGTGCCGATTACTACAACGACAGATGGTGGTTTAACTTGGGATAATTTGGCTCCGAATAATACTAAAAAAGCTGTCTTTGCAATTGGTTCATCAAGCAGTGTAACAATGGTAACTCCAATAAACGCTTGTTCTGTTCAAATCAATCCAGGTGTAAATGTGGTAGTGGGAACTCCAGTGGGAAGCGCAGGATATTTAGTAGATAAAAATTCAAATGCTATTTTGCATATTGAAAATGGATTAACAGTTGATCCATCTAGTACTTTAACTTTTGAGAATAATTCAAGTTTAATTCAGGTGAATGATAATGCCGTAAATAATGGAAAGATAATTTACAGGCGAAATTCGACAGCAATGAAGAATTTTGATTATACCTATTGGTCTTCACCAGTAACTGGTCAAACAGCTAAACTATTGTCTCCAAATACGCTTGCTGATAAATATTATAGGTATGACTGTAATGCAGATAACTGGACTTTTGATGATGGAATGATGAAACCTGGAGTTGGATATATCATTCGTGTTCCAAAACCTAATTTTTGGCCTATACCTACTGCTCCTACTTATATTCAGTCTGTCCAATTTGAAGGAACTCCAAATAATAAAATTTTGCCTTTAGCAGTTGGTCCAATCGGTCATGGTAATTTAATTGGTAACCCATATCCTTCAGCTATGAGTGCAGATGATTTTATGGCTGCTAATAGTAATGAACTTGATGGTACTATTTATCTTTGGACACACAACACAGTAATTACGAACAATCAATATTCGTCATCTGATTTTGCTGCTTATAATGGGGTTGGTGGTACCAATACGATGGGTAATTATATCGATAATAATAATAATGGAAAATTTGATGCTGGCGATGTACGGCAAGATATCAATAAACCTGATGGTAATATTGCTGCGGGTCAATCATTTTTTGTGAATTCATTACCAGGTCTTGGTTCTGATGGATTTGTTACTTTTGATAATAAAATGCGAGTTGATGATTCGGGTAAAAATGCACAATTCTATAGAGGTACCAAATCGAAAAGTAGTTCTAAAGAAAAAAACCGTGTTTGGCTGAATTTGACTAATAAACAAGGGGCATTCAAACAAATGTTAGTGGGATATGTATCAGGAGCAACTCTTGGTCTTGATAAAGCGTTTGATGGAGTGAGTTTTGATGGAAATGATTATATTGATTTTTATAGTGTAAATGAAAACATGAATTTAGTTATTCAAGGGCGTCCAGTACCGTTCGTAAATACGGATAAAGTGCCTTTGGGTTATAAAACAAACGTGGATGGTAATTTTACAATAAGTATTGATCAAGTAGACGGTGTTTTAGTGAATCAAGACGTTTACATTGAAGATACAGAAAGTCATTTAATTCAGAACTTAAAACAAGGTCCCTATACATTTACTACGCTTAAAGGAACTTTTAATAATCGATTTATATTGCGATATACTGATAATATTGTTGTAGTTGTTCCACCAGTAGTAGTAGACCCACCGGTTGTAGTTGTTCCACCAGTAGTGGTAGATCCTCCAGTTGTAGTTGTTCCACCAGTAGTGGTAGATCCACCGGTTGTAGTTGTTCCGCCAGTTGTAGTTGATCCACCTGTAGTTGTAGATCCACCAGTTGTAGTTGATCCTCCTATAGTTGTAGATCCACCAGTTGTAGTTGTTCCGCCAGTAGTGGTAGATCCACCGGTTGTAGTTGTTCCACCAGTAGTGGTAGACCCACCGATTGTTGTTGTACCACCAGTAGTGATAGATCCTCCAGTTGTAGTTGTACCACCAGTAGTGGTAGATCCTCCAATTGTAGTAGTTCCACCAGTAGTGATAGATCCTCCAGTTGTAGTAGTTCCACCAGTAGTGGTTGATCCACCAGTTGTAGTTGATCCTTCAAGTCCAAATCTAGAGAACCCATCGTTTACTAAAGTTGAAAAAGCATTAGTTGTGTCTGTTAAGGATCATCAAATTAAAATTAATTCTTTTGAAATGACTATGGCTAAGGTTATGGTATATGATCTAAGAGGAAGATTATTATATCAAAATAATGCTGTGAATAGTAATGAGTTTATTGTGCCAGACTTAAATGCTAGTGATCAGTTTTTAATTGTTATGACCCAATTAATCGAAGGAAAATGGGTAACAAAGGAGATTATTTATAAAAATTAGGAATTATAAAACATATTAATAATGATCCCATTCACATTAGTGAATGGGATTTTTTTTAACGGTATTTAAATAGTATTAAGAATTGTAAGAATATAAATTATTTTTTATAATTTTATTAAGTAATATATTGTTTATTTTAAATACAGTTTTATATGAGATTCTCTTTTTCTTACCTGCCTTTGTTTTTGTTCTTTTTAAATTTGTCTTCTGCACAAAATATATTTAGAAATTCTATAACAGGCGTTAATTCTAATAATTCAAATCCTTATACTTTTGGGCAAGAGACTGATCCTAATATTGATGCCTCAGGTATTAGCAGAGGTGTTGGTGTTATTGGTGTAGATGCGAATAATCGATATGATGCTAAAAGTTGGAATACGGTAAAAATAGATCCTGACGCTTATTTTGAATTTATATTAAGTCCAAATTCAGATCAAAAGATTGATTTTATTAGTTTTCAATATACTGGTCAAACTTCGGTTAACGGACCAACAATTTTTGCTTTTAGATCTAGTGTTGATGATTTTGTTTCGGATATTGGCTTTGTTGGTTCAAACGGATCAGTTGTTTCTTTATTGAATCCTATTTTTCAGAATATTTCAAAACCGATTACGTTTCGATTGTATGCATGGGCTGCTATTGCGGGTACTGGTACTTTTAGTGTTAATGATTTTGAGTTTAAAGGTTCAGTATCCTGTAATGAACCTCCAATACCTTTATTGCAGGAAACTAGTCTTAATTGTACTGCTACTTCTTTTGTGGTTAATTGGTCAAATACTTTGTATACTACTAATTATTTTATTGATGTAGCAACTGATTCTGAATTTGTAAATAGGCTAGTAGGCTATCAGAATAAAGAATTAGGTAATGTTTTGTTTACCACTATTTCTGGAATGGTTGCAGGGGGAACTTATTATGTTAGATTAAATGCGGTTAATAGTTGTAAAAATAAGGTTTCATCCAATATTATTAAAGTTTCGCCTCTTGAAACTCTTTATAATGGTAATTGGTCAAATGGTTTGCCTACTGCGAACAAAAATATTCGCTATTTAACCGATTGTATTATTGATTCGAATATTGAGGCTTGTTCTTGTACAATTGATTCAGATAGTAAGGTTACCGTTAATTCTGGTGTGGTATTAAAGCTTGAAAATGGATTGGATGTAAAAGGTGTTTTAACGTTTGAAAATGATGCAAGTTTAGTTCAAGTCAATGATAATGCAATAAATTCAGGTGCTATTGTCTATAAACGCAATAGTCAACCAATGAGGAATTTTGATTATACCTATTGGTCTTCACCAGTATCTGGTCAAACTGCTAAGCTATTGTCACCAAATACACTTCCTGATAAATATTATAGGTATGACTGTAATGCAGATGACTGGACTTATGATGATGGAATAATGACACCTGGAGTTGGATATATCATTCGTGTGCCAAAACCTCCTTTTTGGCCTATTCCAACAGCTCCTACTTATATTCAATCTGTAGAATTTATAGGAACACCAAATAATAACATTACACCTTTAGCAGTGGGTCCAAATGGTTATGGAAACTTAATTGGTAACCCATATCCTTCAGGTTTAAATGCAGATGAATTTTTGTTAGAAAACAGTATTAATCATTCTAGGCTTGAAGGGACTTTGCGTTTTTGGAGTCATAATACGAGTATTGCCAATAATAAATATTCCGAATCTGATTTTGCATCTTATTCTATTTTAGGTGGCGTAGCTGCTTCAAGTGGGGGTGAAAAACCGTTTGGCACTATAGCTTCCGGCCAATCTTTTTTTGTTTTGAGTTCTGTTGGAGATGGCCCCGTTGTTTTTAATAACAAAATGAGAGTATCAAAAGACAATAGCAATCAGCAATTTTTTAAAGGAGTAAAATCAATAAAATTAAAAAAGCATAGAATTTGGTTGAATTTAACAAATTCGGATGGAGCATTTAGACAATTATTAATAGGATATATAACAAATGCAACTAATGAATTTGGCATTTCATTTGATGGTTTGAGTATAAATAATGATAGTAATCTTGATTTTTATAGTATAATTGGTGCGGCAAATTTAGTAATACAAGGAAGATCTTTGCCATTTGCAAAATCTGATATCGTACCTTTAGGCTATAAATCATCTAATGAAGGTGCTTTTACAATTAAATTGGATGAAACTGATGGTTTGTTTGAGAACCAAAAAATTTATTTAGAAGATAAAGAGACTTCAATTTTGCACGATTTAAAGTTGAGTTCCTATTCTTTTTCGACCCAAAAAGGAACATTTGATAATCGTTTTGTTTTGCGGTTTTCATCCGTTAAAAAATCAATTTCAAAACCAGATCCTTTTGATCACTCCAATGACGATATAAAAATTAGTGTTCACGATAGCCAATTGCAAATTAATGCTGAAGAAGGAAATATTTCAAAAGTTTTGATTTATGATTTAAAAGGTAATTTGTTATTTCAAAAGGAGCAAATAAACAGTGCACAATTAGTTGTCTCAAATGCGATGTTTAAGCATCAAATTCTAATTGTAAAGACTTATTTGGATAATAGGGAGACTTACATAAATAAAGTAGTATTTTGATTGATGTAATAAACAAAGAATCCCCATTTTCAAAGCGAAAATGGGGATTCATTTTAGTTTAGAAAAAATTATTTTCCTTTAATAGAGGCTTCTAAATTTTTCTCAATTGTATGATTTGGTCGGGTCCATTTTGGTTTTTCACCAAGTGATTCAAATTGCGAATCTACGGCTTCAACTGTCGGACGCTGTGCTACTTTAGTAAAAGGTTTTTGAGGTTTCAATCCCAATAAATCAAACATCTTCATGTCTTCATTTACGTCTGGATTTGGTGTAGTTAACAATTTGTCTCCAGCAAAAATAGAGTTGGCTCCAGCTAAGAAACACATTGCTTGTCCCTCACGACTCATATTCATTCTCCCAGCAGATAAACGTACTTGTGTTTCTGGCATTACAATTCTGGTAGTAGCTACCATTCGGATCATTTCCCAAATATCTACTGGTTTTTCGTTCTCCATTGGTGTTCCTTCTACAGGAACCAATGCATTGATCGGTGTTGATTCCGGTTGTGGATATAAAGTAGAAAGGGCAACGAGCATTCCTGCTCTATCCTCGATACTTTCGCCCATTCCTATAATTCCACCACTACAAACTGTAACATTAGTTTTGCGTACATTTTCTATAGTTTGTAAACGATCTTCAAAACCACGTGTTGAAATCACTTCTTTATAGTAATCTTCTGAAGTATCCAAATTATGATTATAGGCGTATAAACCGGCTTCTGATAAACGTTGTGCTTGATTTTCGGTAATCATACCCAAGGTACAACAAACCTCCATATCCATTTTGTTAATGGTACGAACCATTTCTAAAACTTGGTCAAATTCTGGTCCATCTTTTACATTTCTCCACGCTGCTCCCATGCACACACGGGACGAACCTCCTGATTTTGCTTGGATTGCTTGATCTTTAACTTGATTTACAGACATCAAATTATTACCTTCAACTCCTGTGTCATATCGAGCTGCTTGTGGGCAATACCCGCAATCTTCAGAACAGCCACCTGTTTTTATAGATACCAAAGTAGAAACCTGTACTACATTTGGGTCATGGTGTTCGCGATGAATAGTTGCTGCTTCAAAAAGCAAATCCATCATTGGTTTATTGTATATTGAAATAATTTCTTCTTTTGTCCAGTTGTGTTTTGTGATGCTCATTGATCCTTTTTTTTGATGGCTCAAAAGTAATCAAATTGTTCTAAAGATGCAAAGCAGTCGTCTTAAAAAGACTTACTCTGAATAGTTTTAAAATCAGTTTAATCTGCTATAAATTTGTCATTATAATACAGCATCAGTAACATGGTAATAATAACAGATGAAGCAATTCCCTCAAAAAATAAAGTTATACAATACATGTTTATGGAAGGGTGTCCGCCAAATAAAAAAGTTTCTGATAATTGTTGAATATATTTGTCTCCACCTCTTATGTAACTATATATAAAGAGTCCAATTATGCTCAAAGTTACTCCAATAATGGATGTAGTCATTGCAGCCACAGCATTGCGTACAAAATTGAATTTTCTATGTTTAATCCTAAATTGAAGCGTGTCATTTACTGCGTAAATTATAAAAAACATATTAATTAATCTCAAATAGAAAACATTGGATAAACCAAGAAACTCCATTAACAGAAAAAAGATTCCAACTGATATAAAAATGAAATATCCATTTTTAATTTCTTTTTTTACTTTCATAATTATTTATTTTTAAAAGTGAGAAATATAATATAGCACTGATAATCATTTAGTTTGATATAAATTTAAAAAAAAATTGCCAATAAAAATAAATAAAAAACGATTTCGTAGTTTTTTATCCTTTTCTGATAAAAAAAATATTATTTGTAAAAAAGTTTTTGGGGAGTGCCACCATAAAATAAAGTGACCTAAATTAGACACCGCTTATTCGCTCCCTTTCTACAATGCGGTCGGGCTATCCGTGCTACTTCGGTAGCTTCCGTCTATCCCAATGTCATTAAGTTAAGCTTTGTTTTTTCTCGCCAAGATGCCAAGTTAAGAGCTATTTCTTCGCGTTTTCGCGTCTTTGCGAGAGTTATATTTTGAAAAAGCGTAGTGAGAAACCCTTAACATAATGACATTGCCGACTATCCCAATGTCATTAAGTTAAGCTTTGTTTTTTCTCGCCAAGTCGCCAAGTTAAGAGCTATTTCTTTGCGTCTTCGCGTCTTTGCGAGAGTTATATTTTGAAAAAGCGTAGTGAGAAACCCTTAACATAATGACATTGCCGACTATCCCAAAGTCATTAAGTTAAGCTTTGTTTTTTCTCGCCAAGTCGCCAAGTTAAGAGCTATTTCTTTTCGTCTTCGCGTCTTTGCGAGAGTTATATTTTGAAAAAGCGTAGTGAGAAACCCTTAACATAATGACATTGCCGACTATCCCAAAGTCATTAAGTTAAGCTTTGTTTTTTCTCGCCAAGTCGCCAAGTTAAGAGCTATTTCTTTGCGTCTTCGCGTCTTTGCGAGAGTTATATTTTGAAAAAGCGTAGTGAGAAACCTTTAAATTAATGACATTGCCATCTATCCCTCACTTAAAAGGAAGTCGTTTCTAGAATAGTATTATTTTCTATATTTTGAGTTTTATTGAAAAATGGTTAAAATATATTCTTTATAGATTTTGTTTCTACTGCTATTTTGCGTTTTAAGTCTTGTGAATTTTCATAATTAATTCAAGTTGCTAGTTAATCGATTTATTTAATTGTAGTCCAAAGACAAACAGAGTTAACTTTATTAGAAATCCCTCTAAGGTTACTGCGTGTATTGTTCTTGGAAACATTTTCTTGATGTCACTTATTGCTGTTTCTACTCTTTTCCTCATTTTTAGTTTTTCATTTTTTTGTTCCAATGTATCTATCCTCTTAGCATTTGACTTGCGTTGAATCTTTAAAAAGACGCATTTTCTCTCTATAGCAAAATCTTCTAACCCATAATCGGTATAGGCACTATCGCCATATAATGAGGCTTCTGCAGGTAATTTATCAATCATTTTGCCCAATGCTTTTGCATCACCAGTTTTTCCTGGTGTAAAATGAAAAGCTATAGGAATTCCATCTTTTGTAGTGAGTAATTGTACCTTAACCCCATAAAAATAATTTCGCATGCTGGCAGTATAACCTCTCCACTTTTTTTCTTTAAGAATCTTGCAGTTTGCAATGCGCATATTGTTGCATACGGCAACTGGAAAAGAATCTATAATGTAATGCATTTCACAGCAAAAGTCTTTATAATAAGAACTTACAATCTCAAATAACTCATATAGAAGTGTACCTATTTTATGCAATAACCTGTTGAATCTACTTTTATCCAACATATTGGGTATGAATCCATATTGCTTCATAAACTTAATAGCCGAGGAATGATTACCATAAAAACTTGTTGAAGAAACAATGGCAGTAACGATAATTTCGCTATCGCTAACTTGTCTTCTTACATCTTCTATGTGATTAATTCCTTTTAAAATATCATCTATTAAACAAAAAATTGATATAATTTTGTCTTTACAAAGCATTGGTTCTGTTTATTGGTTCGCAAAACAAATTTACTAAACCTCTGCTTTGTTTTTTTATGCTTTGCAAACTAGCAACTTGAATTAATTATAACTGCAACAACAACCTTGTTAATTCTGTCTGCCAACTAAAATTATTGACTTTTGGTCTATGTTTAGTTTTATTAACACTTTGGTTGAAATTATTTTTTACCTCATAGATTTTGTGTTGATTTCAAAATTTAATCTATATTTTTTATAATTTTGTTTTTAAGTCAGTCCTAGAACTAGACTCTATAGCGTGTTTAAACCTTTTGTGTTTGCACACTATTTTTTTGTGCTTGTTTTTTGTTTTCATATTCTTTGTCGTATGTGGTTTTGTTTTTGAATACAATAAAAATCATTTCTAGTATTTTTCTTTGAACAGCTACCAAGGCTTTCATTTTTATGCCGTGTTTTGATACTATTCTGGCATATAATTCTCTGAAATTTTCATCCCATTTTACAGCTACCAATGCTGGAAAGTGCATCGCTTTTCTCAAACTTCTATTTCCTTTTTTTGAAATTCGAGGTTTTCCTTTTATTGATGTACCCGATTGCTTTTCTTTTATATCTAAACCTGCATAACTTGTTAATTGTCTTTTATTCCTTATCAGTTCAAAACCATTAGTTTCTTCCAAAACAATTACAGCTGTTAACTCTCCAACTCCTAGCAATGTGCAAATGATATCTATTTCTTTTTTTAAATTTTCATCACTTCTTACTATAGCACTAATGTCTTTTTTAATCTCTTTTTCCTGACTGTTTAAGAATCTGATTCTTGCCTTTATACGGTTTAAACTATTCTCATTTGGCTCGGCTTCTGATTCTTCTGCGTGCAATTGATTTTTTACAATAACTCGCTCTGAAACAATCTGATTGCGTTCTCTGGTTAGCTGCTGTAAGTTTTTATAAACACTTTTGGGGCGATTCCATAAATCTAATTTCCGTTCCAATCCAAATCGAGCAATAGCTTGTGAACTCGTTTTATCAGTAATGGTTTTAATGTCTAAAGTTCGGATGTAATTGCTTATTTTGTTCGGTAATACGATACAAACCTCATAACTATTCTTATCTAAATAGTAAGCAAATTTTTGATGATAAACACCCGTAGCTTCCATTACGTAAACAACTTTTAACTCTGCTTTAGATACTTTTTTTACCCAATCTGATAGTCCAACAAATCCTTTCTCGGTATTTTTAAAAACCTTGTAAGCATACAATTCAATTGATAAATCTTCAAACATTCTACCTAAAGTAACCACTAATTCTTTTTGAGCTACATCAATTCCTACTACTTGTTTTAATTCTTTCATAACTTTAAAGTTTAAATTTATAAAGTGATGAATTTTCCTTTGTCTTTTCTCCTAATTGGATATTCTGGATATTAAAACTTGTCTAATTTCTTACATTCTGTTCAGGCTCTAAAAGATAAAAAAGAATGAGGATTTTTCTATGTGTCAATATATTTCTTTGAACTATTTAAATACATATGTTCTCTCATTCCTTTTCACTTCATTACTCAAATTTATTGACTTTAATAATTAAAATCGATAACTTCGCAAACATAGAAGAAACATAGAATTTATATTTTTTAAAAGAAAGAAATAGACGTTTAACTATTAAAATAGCAATTCTACGCGTGAAATAATGCTATTTCTATTTATTCTTAGTCAATTTAGCATTAATCTATGATTTAATGTGGTTAAATTTTTATTGTATCCAACGGGTTAAACTATTTTATTTTTCTAATAAACTTTAAAGCATATAGTTTTTAAAATATAAAATTGTATCCAGTCTACATTACAATTTTATTGATTTTCAAAATAGGCCAAAGCCGTTTTTTTGTCCTTTTGCAATTGCGCTGAAAGAAGCGCTATGGAGTCAAATTTTTGTTCCGATCGTATTCTTTCTAGTATGGAAACGGTTATTTTTTGACCGTATAAATTTTCATCAAAATCGAAAAAATTAATTTCGATTGTTTGCTTATTTCCTTCAACTGTAGGGTTAAATCCAATATTCATCATTCCCAAAACTATTCTGGAGTTGATAGTACTCTTAACTATATAAACACCATTTTTAGGAATGAGCTTAAAATTTTCTTCTAATTTTAAATTGGCGGTAGGAAAACCAATAGTTCTCCCCAATTGTTTACCCTTAGTTACAATACCAGTTAGTGAATAATCATAGCCTAAATATTTATTGGCCAGAGCTACATTACCATCGTCAAGTGCCTGACGTATTTTTGTAGAACTAACGGAGACTTCATTTATTTCTTGTGCTGATATTTCTTCAACTTCAAAATCATATTCTTTTCCAAAGGCAATTAAATCTTTAATATTGGCAGTTCTGTTGCGACCAAATCGGTGGTCGTGTCCAATTATTATTTTATGAATATGAAATTGATCAACTAGTATATTTTTCACAAATTCTTCAGCAGTCAATCTTGAAAAATTTTCATCAAAAGGATGAATGACTAGATTTTGAATTCCTATCTTATCCAATAAGGCGATTTTTTCTTCTAGGGTATTGAGAAGTTTTATATCGGAGTCTTCTTGTAAAACCATTCTGGGATGCGGAAAAAAAGTCAGTACTAAACTTTCGTATTTATCGTTTTCTGTACTTTGAGTTAGTTTTTCCAGTATTTTTTTATGTCCAAAATGAACACCGTCAAAGGTACCTAGTGTAAGGATTGTCTTTTTTATGTTTTCTCCAGAACCAATGTGGAAATCGTTTATAGAATGAAAAATCTTCAAAATACTTGTTTTTAATATTGTGCAAATTTATACTATCTATTTTAAAAAGAAGAATAAGAAGTTCCAATTTTAAGCACTGTGGGTCTTTAATTGGAGTTGGAGTTTTATAATTGGAGTTATTGCATATAACTTTTGTTTGCTTAATTAGTTAAATCATTTTTTAAATCGTTGTGTATTCCATTGCAAATGAATTAATTTTGTGTATCAATTTTAGTATTATGATGAGAATTTTTAGTTGTTTGACTGCTTTTTTAATTTTTTGTTCGGCCCATTCCCAAGTCAAGTCTTTATGGACAGAAGTGAATAGTTCACAAAAAGAGCTTTCACAAAGAGAGGACACTAATTCTCGATTTGGAGAGCAACGATTGTATGCATTAAATGAAACAGAGTTCAAGCTATCTTTAGCAAACCTTCATTCAGGAGCTGCAACAGGGAACAGTGTTGTTGTTTCAATTCCGAACAGTAATGGAAAAATGGAGCAATTTACAGTGGTGGAATCTTCAAATTTTGCACCTGAACTTCAAGCAAAGTATCCTGAAATTCGTGCTTATTCGGGTATTGGTATTTCTGATCCAAAAGCATCGATTAACTTTAGCGTTTCTCCAAATGGAATTCAAACAATGGTTTTGAGAGGAGACAGCGGATCCGAATTTATTGAACCTTCAACCGAAAACAAATCGTATTATATCGTTAAAACGTCTAAATACAGAAACAAAGGAGATTTACCCTTAACTTGTAAAACTGTTGATGTTGCTTTGAATAGTAGTTTAGTAAAAAAAGCAACAAATTTAAAATCTAATAATGGTGTATTTAAAACGATGCGTCTGGCTTTGTCTTGCACGGGAGAATATACTACATATTTTGGGAGAACAGTTGCGAAAGCTTTGGCAGCAATGAATGCAACAATGACAAGAGTAAACGGGGTTTTTAATAAAGACTTGGCGCTGAAATTGGAAATTATTGCTAATAATAATTTGATTGTATATACCAATGCCGCTACAGACCCTTATTCTGACCCTACAGCTGGAGCTAATGGTGCATGGAATCTAGAATTACAAAATAATTTAACTGCAACTATTGGTAATGCTAATTATGATATTGGTCATTTGTTTGGTGATTCTGGCGGTGCCGGCGATGCTGGATGTATTGGTTGTGTGTGTGTGGGTCCCACTACTTCTGTTCCCGCAGGTAAAGGAAGTGGCTTTACATCTCCATCCAATGGTAAACCTGAAGGTGATTCTTTTGACATTGATTATGTAGCACATGAAATGGGTCATCAATTGGGCGCGAATCATACTTTTTCCAATGTTGTAGAACCAACTGGAGTAAGTGTTGAGCCTGGTAGTGGTTCAACAATTATGGGGTATGCGGGAATAACTGATTACGATGTTCAAAGTCAATCCGATGATTATTTTGCTTATGCTAGTATTTTGCAAATACAGGATAATTTGGCTTCAAAATGTGGTGTAAATACAACTTTAGTCAATCAAACTCCAACTGTCAATGCAGGTTTGGATTATATAATTCCAAAAAGTACTGCTTTTGTTTTGAATGGAAGTGGATCCGATCCTAATGGAAACACCATGACGTATTGTTGGGAACAGAATGACTCCGCTACTACCAATGAAAGTGTTGCAAATAGTATTGCTTATGGTGCAAAACCTGCCGGACCAAATTTCAGGTCTTTAGTGCCGAGTACGGTTTCCAAACGTTATTTCCCTGACTATTCTAAAGTTTTGGCTGGTCAATTGTTTACAACTTGGGAATCAGTTTCGAATGTCGGTAGAAGTTTAAATTTTGTTTTGACAGGAAGAGATAATGCAATTTTGGGTTTAGGACAAACGAACACAGATGCTATGGTTGTGACTGTTGATGGCAACAAAGGTCCTTTTGCAATAACTTCGCAAAACATCTCCGATTCTAGTTGGGTTTTGGGTTCTTCACAAACAATTAATTGGAGTGTTAATGGAACAAATTCGTTAGCTGGATCTGCCAATGTGAATATTAAGTTATCTACTGATGGAGGTTTGACATTTCCAGTATTTTTAGCAACTAATACACCAAATGATGGCTCCGAAGTAATAACCGCTCCTTTGACGGCTGCTAAAAATTGTAGAATTCTGATTGAACCTACCGCCAATGTGTATTATGCTGTAAACGGAAAACCTTTTTCTTTGGGTTATAGTGTTACGACTTTATGTAATTCTTATGTTTTTGCTGGTGGTTATGCTATACCAGAATCGGCAACTTATTCTGAAAAAACGATAGTGGTCCCAGCATCCACTTCTGAAATTACTGATGTAAATTTCAACGTTAATTTTACCCATACCTACATTTCGGATGTTCAAATTGATATAATAAGTCCATCAGGAACTATAGTTAAATTATTTGATAAGTCATGTGGTGCAACAAGTACTACTTTAGATTTAACGTATGATGATTTAGGAGGAGCTCTGGAATGTGGTTCTACTACCAATCAAACAGTTGTTCCTGCAGGAGTATTATCTGCTTTTAATGGAGAGAATCCAGGGGGAACTTGGAAATTGAGGTTTAGGGATACTGGAGTAGGTGATACAGGCACAATAAATACAGCTACATTAAAGATTTGTTCGAGTTCTTATGCTACTCTTGCAACGTCTAGTTTTGAAATCAATGATTTTGTATTGTACCCAAATCCGAATACTGGTAATTTTACTGTTCGTTTTACAAGTTCTAATGCATCAGATATTCAAGTTTTTGTAACGGATTTATTGGGTAGAAAAATTTACAATAAAAAGTTTAAAAATACTGGGGATTTTATTCAAAATGTACAATTAGAAAATGTTCCTTCTGGAACTTATATTGTTACCGTTGTTGATGGCGATCGAAAAGGATCATCTAAGATTATTGTGAATTAATTAAGTATTAAACGTATAAAAAAAGGAGACAATTAAGTTTGTCTCCTTTTTTTATTTTCCGTTATAGGTGGTCATTGTATTTTCTATACCTGCTGTTCCGAAAGATTTTATGATTTCAGAGGCGAGTTCTAGTCTTTCTGGAAGTTTTGCCTTTTCGGTATCGTCCCAATCGCCCAAAACGTAATCAATTTGTTGTCCTTTTTTGAATTCATCGCTGATTCCAAATCGGAAGCGGGTGTATTCTTGTGTGTTCAAAATAAGATTGATGTTTTTGAGTCCGTTATGGCCACCATCACTTCCTTTTTTTCGGATGCGAATGGTTCCAAAGGAAAGATTCAAATCATCAGTAATAACTAAAATATTTTCTAGAGGAATATTTTCTTTGTCCATCCAATATTTTACGGATTTCCCGCTTAGATTCATGTAAGTGTTTGGCTTAAGCAGTAAAAAGGTTTTTCCTTTGAATTTGTATTGGGCGAGTGCGCCGAGTTTTACGGTTTCGAAAGAAAGTCCTTCCTTCTTGGCAAGAAAATCTACGACTTTGAAACCAATGTTGTGTCGGGTATTTACGTATTCGGAGCCAATGTTGCCAAGGCCTACGATTAAAAATTTAGTACTCACGTTATTTATTGTTTTTTGGGGTTCGTGAACCTCTAGTTTCATGTTATCGATTCTCGTTACTGTTTTTGGTGATGAAAACAGGTTTTTTATCCATTTTATCATGGTGCAAAAATAGTGTAAAAAGTATAAAGAGGAAAGAATCAAGTAAAAAAGAACCAAGGGATTAGAATACAGAAAAGGTAAAATTATTTTAAATTCTAAATTTTGAAATTTGGAATTAATTTAAAGAATGTTTTCAAAAGGACACTATGTTTCTCTTTAGCCCCGATGGGAAGGAAAATCCTTTTATTTTTTCTTAGAAAAATAAAAGATTTGGAAGGACAGCGGGAATCCTGTTTTCTGATATGCCTAATCTTTCGCTTCTATTCAAAAAAAAAGCACCAGTCGTGAAACTGATGCTTTTGATATAGATTGAAAAAGTATTATTTTTTCTTTTTTGCAGGAGCTTTTGCTGCTTTTGCTGCTTCTTGCGCTGCTTTCATAGCGGCACGAGAGATCTTCACTTGACAAATTACTGTATTGTCTGGGTGCATGATTTTGAAGTTTGGCGTTGGCACTTTAGTAACGTATAATTTGTTACCCATGTCAAGAGGTGTAATGTCAGCCTCAACGAAATCTGGAAGATTTTTTGGTAAAGCTCTTACTTTTAATTTACGGTTGTTTAAACGTAAATCTCCACCTGCCATAACTCCTTTTGAGTTACCAACAATTTTTACTGGAACTTCCATAGTGATTTCTTTATCCTCATGGATTTGAAAGAAGTCAATGTGTAAAATTTTGTCTGATACTGGGTGAACTTGAATGTCTTGCAAAATTGCGCTGTACGTTTTTCCTTCACCAAGCTCAATCACAACTGTGTGTGCGTTTGGAGTGTAAACCAAGTTCTTGAAAGCTATAACTTCCGCTGAAAAATGAACTGCTTGACTTCCTCCGTATAATACGCAAGGAACCAATCCAGCATTACGTAAGGCTTTAGTTGCTACTTTACCTACGCTTTCTCTTTCTGATCCTTTAATTGTAATCGATTTCATTGTAAAAATTTATATAGTTATTAATTAAACTCTTTTTCTAGTTTAGGGGGCATTACATTAAAAACTTCCCGCTAATTGAATTGTTGTGGTGTACCATGTGCATTACTTCAGCAAAAAGTGGTGCACAACTCACTACTCTTATTTTGTTAGATTGTTTCTTTAACGGAATAGAATCGGTTACGATTAATTCCAATAATTTTGAATTTTCTATTTTCTCGTAAGCAGCACCTGATAATATGGCGTGTGTACAAATGGCTCTAACGCTTAAGGCTCCTTTTTCGATCATTAAATCGGCGGCTTTCGCCAAAGTTCCTCCAGTATCAATCATGTCATCTACTAAGATTACATTTTTGCCTTTTACTTCTCCGATAAGTTCCATTGTTTCAATAACATTGGCCGCTTTTCTTTGTTTGTAACAGATTACTACTTCAGAATTTAAGAATTTAGAATAAGCGTAAGCTCTTTTCGATCCTCCCATATCTGGTGAAGCAATCATTAAATTGTCAAGACCTAAACTTTCTACATACGGCAAAAAGATTGTGGATGCAAAAAGATGATCTACTGGTTTCTCAAAGAAACCTTGTATTTGATCAGCATGCAGGTCCATGGTCATTATTCTGGTCGCTCCTGCAGCATCTAGTAAATTGGCTACTAGTTTTGCTCCTATCGGAACTCTTGGTTTGTCTTTTCTGTCTTGTCTTGCCCAACCGAAATAAGGTATTACAGCGGTAATGTGTCTTGCTGATGCACGTTTTGCAGCGTCAATCATCAATAATAATTCCATTAAATTATCGGCAGTAGGAAACGTTGAGCATACTATAAATACACGCAATCCTCTGATAGATTCTTCATAAGAAGGTTGAAACTCACCATCACTATAAGTAGATATGGTAACTTTTCCCATTGGGATACCGTATTCTTTTGCGATTTTCTCTGCAAGATATTCACTTTTTGAACAAGCAAAAATTTTAGCTTCTGGTTCTAGGTGTGACATTTAATTTGTTGTTTTAATTTCGAAGCTCTTTATATAATAGGACTTTATCAATTTGTACAAAGTCAGAAGAATATAAATGCCTCGAGTGTAGTTAGTTGTGTGTACCGTTTTTAACGAGGTGCAAATTTAGAAAATAAAATCAACTCTGAAAGGAAAAAATTAAGTATTTTTATTAGAATGTTTAAAAATATTTTTTACATTTGCACCGTGTTAAAGAAAAAGATAGTTGTTAATTTTAATTGTCTCTTTATTGCGTTGAAATAATTCTTTTATTATTTCATGTCTAGCTAAGCCCGGATGGCGGAATTGGTAGACGCGCTGGTCTCAAACACCTGTGGGAAACCGTGCCGGTTCGACTCCGGCTCCGGGTACAAAAACCGCTTCGAAAGAAGCGGTTTTTTTGGTTTTTAAATATTCGAATACTTTTTATATTCCTCATTCCGGGTCTTCTACAATTCTTTTTTTTTTGATTCCTTTTTTTTATATAACATTTTCAATTGAATGTTTTATTAGACTAATTTTTTTAACTTTTTTGTTTTCTTACTCTTTCTTTGTGCAAACTTTTAATTAAGCATTAACTTTCTAAACTTGTAATATATTACTATCAAAAAATAATTTCGTATAGCTGGATTTTATGTATTTTTTACTGTTAATTTATTAAATTTTGTTAAATTAAATATTACATTTTTTATGAATTATGTTATATTAAAAATCGATTAAATGTGTTTGTTTGTCGACCAAATATCAATTTATTAAGAAATAGTGGCTTTAATTTACTATTTTTTGAAAATTTGTAAACACTACAACGTTGTAGTTTTTATTGTTAAAAAAGAGATTATTTTAAATGTAATTAATGATTTACTTTTAAAACCTTAAAGGTTACTAAATCGTTATTTTTTTAACAGTAAAACAAGATTGATGAAAATAATATTACGTTTAATTTTTCTTATTATCATTTTATTAAGCAATAAATTAATTGCGGTAAATTTTGCGAATTTAGCAACGTTTACAACCCATAAAGACAATATTTTTCTTTCAAAAAGTATTGGTACTAAAAATTCTTTATATAACACTTCTTATTTGTCGTTAAAAGCTTTAGCAGTAATCACTCCTCCTAACACAGTAGCAGGTAGTTCCTGTGGGCCTGGTATAGTGACTCTTTCGGCTACTGGAGCTACTGGTGATATCATCGAATGGTTTTCTAGTCAAACTAGTCCAACGGTTTTGGCAACTGGAAATACTTATAGTCCAAATGTTTCAGCAACTACTACTTTTTACGTTTCTGCTAGATCAGGATTGGGTACTAGTACTCGTGTTCCAGTTGTAGCATCGGTATATAATATTCCTCCAGCAGTTTCTTTGTCGTCAAATCCAATAAATAACACTTCCAATCCTTTGTGTTTAGGGACTTCGGTTACTTTTACAGCTTCAGGAGGAGCTGATTTATTTGAATTTTCAGTTGATGGTGTTGTTAAGCAGGCAATGTCAAGCAGTAAATTATTTACTACGAATGCATTGACTAATGGTCAAATAGTAAGCGTTCGATCCAGATATGCAGTAACATTAGACGGAAATCTTACCGAAAGTGCTTGGGGGACAGGAGTGTTGGAAGACAATGTTGGTGGGGCTTCTTTGTCTGGAAATGCAGCAAATGGATATATTAATGCCTTAAAAATAAGTCCAACCGAAGATAAATTGGTTTTTGGGATTGCTGGTAAAGCTTTAAATTTTAGAAGGATAATGGTTTTTCTAGATACCAAGCCAGGTGGATTTAATGTTTCTAATTATGGTGACGAAAATGGATCGCTACCAGATGTAAGAGCTTTTAATTATTTTAACAACAATCCCAGTACTTTTGATTCTTATTTTGCCGCTGATTATTGTATTGCAATTGCTACAGATACTGGTGAAACGAATTATTATGCAGACGTAATAGAATTGAAAACTGGAAATTCTACCAAAACCTATTTAGGAACTGCTGCCACTGGAACTCCAACTGCTGTAATGGGTGTTAATAAAAATAATACAGGAACCACAGATAATAATTTAGGATTTGAAGTGCAAGTATCCAAAGCATTAGTTGGTTATACTGGTGGAGACGTTAAATTTTTTGCTTTTACAATGCAAGATAACTCTTCGTCTAATTATAATGTCACAAACTCTTTTTTAAGCCCCGCAACTAGAACTACGGATTATGGAAGTGGAGCAGTCGATTATAATCTTGAAGCTCCAAATCCTGTTGTTGTGGCAGGTGCAGCAATGACTCCTTGTTATTCTACCGCTAGTTTACCAATTAATTTTGCATCCAGTCCAACTATTGCTAATGTAGGAGCGAATCAATCTAGATGTTCTTTGACGAGTGCTCCTCTGGGAGGAAATACACCATCAGTAGGAACAGGAGTTTGGTCTCAAAAATCAGGACCAGGAACTGTTACATTTAGTGATAGTTCTCTTGGGAATACTACAGCTACCGTTAGTGTGACAGGAACTTATGTTTTTACTTGGACTATTTCAAGTGGTCAATGTAGTGTATCATCTGCTGATATTACAGTTGTTTATAATGTTACAGATGCTCCAACAGGTTTTTCCAATCAAAATTTTTGTAAATTAAATATCCCAAAAGTTAGTGACTTGGTTGCTACAGGAAATAATATAGAATGGTTTTCAACAGCTTTTGGTGGTACAGCGATTCCGACTAATACTGATTTAGTGACAGGTTCTTACTATGCAGAACAAACCAATGCGACAACTTCTTGTAAAAGTATTGTTCGTTTGCAAGTAAATGTTATTGTGGATGATCCGGCAGGCCCCATAATAGCAGCTACTCAAACATTTTGTAATTCAGCAAAAATTAGTGATTTAGTTGCAACCGGTACTGACGTAAAATGGTATGCGGCTCCAGTAGGAGGTTTGCCATTAGATCCCAATACTGATTTAGTAAATGGAGAAACCTATTATGCCACACAAACAATTACAGGTACATTATCTTGTGAAAGTTTTTCAAGATCTTCAACTACAGCTACAATAAATGTAACTCCAGTTCCAACGGGTTCTGGTACACAAACAGTTTGCAACTCTGGAACAATAGCCGATCTATTGGCGTCAGGGGCAGGAACTATTAAATGGTACGCCAATTCAACTGGAGGAAGTGCTCTTTCTACTTCGGTAGTTTTGGTTTCTGGTATTACATATTATGCTTCTCAAACAATTGGAACTTGCGAAAGCGCTGCCAGATATGCGCTTACAGTTACAATAAATAATCCACAACTGGCTGTAAGTGGAGGAAATCAATCGGTTTGTGCATCGAGTCCTTTACAAACTCTAACAGCAACTGCATCTGTTGCAACCGGAACAATTGTTTGGTATAATGCTATGACAAACGGAACTATAGTTACTAGTCCAGTTTTAAATGCAGTTGGTTCTATAACTTTTTATGCGCAGAATAACATAGCTTCTTGTTCAAGCACTTCAAGAACAGCTGTTGTTTTAGAAATAAAGGATTCTCCATTTTTGAATATCACGACAAAAACATGCTCGGTTGATTTATTATCCTATACTGTAGCTTTTACAGTTGCAAGTGGAAGTACTATTACAAGAATACCAGCTGTTGGAGTGATAGCTGGAAATTCTATAACTAATATTCCTGCAGGAACCAATATTACCATTTCGGCTGATAAAGGAAATGGGTGTATTGAATCTATTGTTGTAACCGCTCCCGATTGTGCATGTGCCATTATAAGCAATCCAATTACTGGAGGGAACAAGTCTATTTGCGAAGGGCAGGTTAATCTTAGTTTGTCAGCTACAGTTAATGCAGGAGAAACGGTAGATTGGTATCCAACAAATAGTGGGGGAGTTGCTATATTGTCAAACAGTACTACTTACACCCCAACCGTTACTTTGCCTGGCGTTTACACTTATTATGCTGAAGCTAGAAAAACCGTTGATAATTGTTTAAGTTCCAGTAGAACTGCTGTATCGCTGACTATAAATTCGCAATCCAAACCTACGGGTTCAAACGTCCAAACCTTTTGTGAATCTCAAAATGCTACTGTTGGAAATTTAATGGCCATTGGAACTAATATTAAATGGTATGCTGATGCAATTGGTGGCACCCCTCTTTCTAGTTCGGACGCATTAGTTGATTCAGAAGATTATTATGCTTCTCAAACAGCAACATCTGGTTTGCTTTGTGAGAGTGTCGAGCGGTTGAAAGTAATTGTAACTATTAATAAACCTGCTGCTCCCATAACAACTGTTGCTAATCCCATTTTTTGTAATTCCGCAACAGTAGCAGATTTAACAGGAACAGGAACAAATGTAAAATGGTATGATTCTTTGGGTACTTTATTAACTGCTAGTTCATCTTTGACTGATGGTTTATATTTGGCTACTCAAACGATTTCTGGTTGTGAAAGTGTTACTAAATTAAGCGTAACTGTTTCTATCAATAAGCCATTACCGATAACAATCAATGGAAATATAACTTTTTGTGAGTCCGAAAATGCAACAGTTGCTTCTCTTACAACTAAAGCGACTTCTGGAACTTCTATAAAATGGTATACGTCAGCTACAGGAAATACAGCATTATTGGATTCAACGTCTTTGATTAATGGTTTATATTATGGTTCTCAGACAGTATCTGGTTGCGAAAGTACCCCAAGAGTCATAGTGGATGTTACTATAAATGCTCCATCAAGTCCAATTGGTGATGGAATACAGTTGTTTTGTTCCAGTCAATCTGCAAAAATATCGAATTTAGTAGTTACCGGTAGCGCTCCAATTGTTTGGTATAACGCTCCAATTTCGGGAAGTTCATTGCCTGTGTCAACTTCTTTGGTAGATGGGATGAAATATTATGCTACTCAAAATGTTTCAGGTTGTGAAAGTGTAAATCGTCTTGAAATTTCAGCAGTAATTGTTGATCCTTTGACTCCAACAGCTGACTCTGTGACACCTCTTTTTTGTGAATCTCAAAATGCAACACTAAATTCAATTGTATTAAAAGGGATAATAAATAATTCAAATGTTGTTTGGTATGATGCTACAAGTGGAGGGACTATTTTACCTTCGAATACAATGATTACTACAGGAACGAGCTATTATGCTTCCCAACAATCCACTACTCCAATAATTGGATGTGAAAGCATAAACAGATTAATGGTTAGCCCTGTTTTGGATAAACAACAAACTGGAATTATTGATAGTATGATTCAGCCAACTTGTGCAATACCTACAGGAAGTATTATGTTTAGCGGATTACCAACAACTGGAACCTGGACTATTATTCCATCCTCTGGTACAATTCAATCTGGTTCAGGAACTAGTTATTTGTTTACTGGTTTAGCGGCTGATACCGATTATACTTTTAAAGTTTCTAATTCCAATAGTTGTGCTTCAGTTTCTTCAACTGTAGTAGCAAAAATGAATGCAATTCCGAAGCCTCCGTTAATGCCAACAGTTTCGAATAGTATTCAGCCTACTTGTGCCATTCCAACGGGAACTATTGTAATTACACCACAACAAGGAATGGAGTTTAGTTTGGATGGAACTAATTATCAAATTTCAACTATTTTTGAATTTTTACCACCAGAGAACTATGTAATGTATGTTCGAAATATTTTGGATGCTTCTTGCTCTATTAATTCTGGGACAACCGTTAAAATTGATGCAATTCCAAATTTGCCAATAGTTCCAACGGTTTTAAATCTTGTACAACCATCTTGTGCCGTTCCAACAGGAACAATTTCGATTGCAACACAAATAGGAATGGAATACAGTTTAGACGGAATAAATTATCAATTGCCTAATGTTTTTAGCAGCCTTGCTTCGAATGATTATACACTTTATGCTCGGAACACCGCCGACGTTACTTGCGCTTCAAATTCTGCAGTTGCTGCTAAAATTAGCGCAGTACCAACAGTGCCAGTAGTTCCAACAGCTTTGAGTGTTGTTCAACCTACTTGCGCAATACCATCTGGAACCATTACTATTGCATCTCAAACTGGGAAAGAATATAGCTTGGATGGAATTAACTATCAAAATTCAAATGTATTCAACGGTCTTAACCCAAATAATTATACTTTAAATGTTAGAAATGTTGGAGATATTACTTGTGTCGCATCATCGTTGGGCGCAACAACTATAGACCCAAAACCTTTGGTTCCTGTTACACCAACTCTTTTGTCAGTGATTCAACCTACCTGTTTGGTGCCTGTTGGAACAATTGAAATAGCGGGAATAGCTGGAGTTGAATATAGTGTAGGTAATGGTTATCAAGATAATCCTGTCTTTCAGAATTTAGCGCCTGCCAATTATATAGTAAGCGTTCGATTTAAAAACAACATTACCTGCGAAACCATAGGAGCCAAACAATTAATAAGTGCAATACCTCCTGAAATTCAATTTGAATCCTCTTGGACTTGCGTGTCTAATAAGTATGAAGTAACAGCTAGTCCGTTGTCAAATTCTTATGATTCAAATACAGTTGAATATATATGGAAAGATCAAAGTGGAGCTACAGTTGGAACTAATTCGAATATTTTGAATGTAAGCGATATAATAGAAGCTACTGCTATAACAGAAACCTATCCATTGGTTTATAACCTTACAGTGAAATCCAATTCAACAGGTTGCGAAACAACTTCAAACATTACCATTGAATCGATATACTGCGATATTCAGAAAGGAATTTCACCAGATGGAAATGGTTCTAATGATTTTTTTGATTTACGATTGATGGATGTAAAAAAAATAGAAATCTTTAATCGATACGGACTTCAAGTGTATAGTCAGTCTAATTATACGAATCAATGGTTTGGCCAATCCAACAATGGTGAAGCGCTCCCGAGTGCTACTTATTATTATGTTATTGAATTTAATAATGGTAAATCCAAAACAGGATGGATTTATTTAATTCGTGAAAATTAAAATAGAAATAATTAAAGAAACTTTTTTTAGAAAAAATATATAACACATGAATAAAATTTTACTGACTACTTTATTATTTCTGTTGCTTGTTATGGATGTCAAGGCGCAACAGGATCCTCAATATACTCAATACATGTATAATATGAATGTTATAAATCCTGCTTATGCTGGTACCAAAGAGCACACTACTTTTGGATTGTTGTACAGAAAACAATGGTTGGATATTGAAGATGCTCCTACCTCTTTTACTTTTTATGGGGAAGGGCCAGTAGGAAAAAATGTAGGTATCGGTTTGTCTATAATTGCCGATAAAATAGGACCAATAACAGAACAAAATGTGTATGGTGATTTTGCCTATAAATTAAAATTAGGAGAAAACAGTAATTTGTCTTTTGGAGTTAAGGCTGGAGCGACTTTTCAAAAAGTTAATTTTTCTGAAATTATTTCTACTTTACCAGACCCTTCGGAAGGAATTTTTGGCAAAAACAGCAATGATGTAACCTTCAATATGGGAGCGGGTGTTTTTTATTACACAGATAAATATTATGTTTCATTTTCGATACCTAATATGATTAAGGCGGCTCATTTAGATTATGATGGCAAACAATATGGTTCAGATGTTTCTCATTATTTTTTAACTGCGGGCTATGTTTTTGATCTTAATCCAAATTTAAAATTTAAGCCCTCATTTTTGTTAAAATCCGCATTTAGTGTCCCAACTTCTATAGATGTTTCTGCTAACTTTTTATATCAAGAAAAAGTAGAATTTGGAGCTACTTATAGATTGCAAGATAGTTTTGGTTTGTTAGTTAATTTTAATGTTACACCTGATTTAAGAATAGGATATGCTTATGATCACATTGTTTCAAATCTAAATATTGCTACTTCATCTTCTCATGAGATAATTTTATTGTACGATTTTTTACCAGTCAAAAAAGTATCACTTTCCCCAAGATTCTTCTAATATTATAAGTTATTTGAAATGAAAAAAAATATTATGATTTTCTTTTTTGTGTTATTGAGTTTTTCTCTTTTGGCACAAAATAAAAACACTAAAATTGCTGATGCTTTATTTGAAAGATTCGAATATGTAAAAGCTACTCAAGAATATCTTCTTTTGGTCGAAAAAGGTAAAGCAGACCCTTATGTGTATAACCAATTAGGAGAGTGTTATTATAATATGTTCAATACTGTTGAATCGGCTAAGTGGTATGCAATGGCAGTAAAAACGGATCAAGATGCTGAAACGTATTTTAATTACGCACAAATGCTAAAAGTAAATACTAAATATGAAGAAGCGAATATTCAAATGAAAGTCTTTGCCGAAAAAGCTCCAATGGATCAACGAGCGATAGAATTCAATAAAGATCCCAATTATTTACCCAGTCTGATTGATAAAGAAAAGCTTTTTGATGTCAAAATATTGGATATTAATTCGGACAAGTCAGATTTTGGCGCAGCTCTTTTTGGTGATGTTTTATATTTTTCAAGTGCTCGAAATGTTGGCGGTAAAAAATACGGATGGAATAATGAGCCGTTTTTGGATATTTATCAATCAAACCTAAAGGCTGATGGAAGTTATTCTGAACCAACAGCAGTTTCAGAATTGAATTCCAGATTTCATGAAGGCCCAGTAAGCATAACCGCAGACGGGAATACCATTTATTTTTCTAGCGAAAGTTTCAATTCCAATCTTTATGAAAAAGACAATGCCAAACGTCTAAAATTTGGCCAGGTTCATTTGTTTAAAGCGCAAAAAGTGAATGGAATTTGGACTTCGACAACCCCAATGTCTTTCAATAGCAAAAAATATTCTACCAGTAATCCATCCATTGATAAAGAAGGTAAAACTTTGTATTTTTCGTCAAATATGCCGGGTTCTATTGGTGGAATAGATATTTGGAAAGTCCAAGTAAATAATGATGGAACATACGGAAAACCAGAAAATTTAGGAGCTAAAATTAACACAGCTGGAGATGAAAGTTTTCCTTTTGTGACAAATGATAATGTACTGTATTTTGCATCCAATGGTTTAACTGGTTTTGGAGGATTGGATGTGTTTTTTGTGGATTTGAAAACAAATGATGTTCCAAAAAATGCTGGGAAACCCGTAAATTCAGAGAAAGATGATTTTGCATTAACGTATAATACGATTAAGCAATTGGGTTATGTGTCTAGCAATAGGTCTGGTGAAGATCATATTTATTCTTCTATTCCAATTTGTAAAGGAAAGATAAAAGTAGTCGTTAAAAGCGTGAAAGATAATTCTGTTTTGATACATTCAAAAGTGCTTATTTTGGATGAAAAAGGCAATGTAATTGGCACCCAGTTATCAAATGAAAAAGGGGAGGTAATGTATGATGTCGATTGCGAAAAAATTTATGTAATTGAAGTGTATAAAGATGGTTACGTAACTGAAAAAATGCCACTTGCCAAATTTGTTGGAGGAGTGATTACGGTTGATGTTAACATAAAACCTATTGATGTTGTAATTACTGAAACTGAAATTATTTTGAACCCTATTTACTTTGATTTTAATAAAAGTAATATAACCAAACAAGGTGCTGAGGAATTGGATAAATTAGTTTATGTCATGTCACAAAATGACAAATTGAAAATTTATGTAAAATCACATTCAGATTCCAAAGGAGATGATAAATACAATTTAAATCTTTCGGATAAAAGAGCAAAAGCTACAGTTCAATATGTGATTTCCAAAGGAATTGATGCGGCTCGAATTTCTGGCAAAGGATTTGGAGAAACGGAACTTAAAATTGATTGCAAAAACAAATGCACAGAGGAACAAAATGCGATTAATAGAAGATCCGAATTTTTATTGGTGAAGTAAATCGGCTAATTTTTGAAATTTTAAATATCACAAAACTTTCGCAATTAGTGAGTTTGTTTAAACTTTTCAACACTATCACGTTTTCGTAAAGAAATAGAATTTTGACCTAGTTGTATGTGTTAATATTTACATAAATTTAACATTTGAAATAAAATGCTGTATGTGCAATTTTTTTAATATTTTTTTAGATGATTGATAAAAAGATCGTTTAAAAAAAACACATATCAAAATAGGATTGATATTTTCAATTCGCCAAACCAAACTATTTATAACCTATACTTATGCAAAATTTTACTTTGCAATCCCTTTTTGCCCCAAAAAAGAGATTACTACTACTTGTTTTTTTATGTTTTATAACATTTACTTTTTCAAATGCTCAGAATCTGCTTTCATCAAACAATCCTAGTTTTGAGGGAATAGGAGGTTTTCAGACAGACAATGCATATATTGATATTACTGCTAGTATAAGTGGAAGTAGTTCAAATGGTAATTATGCCCTAATTGCGGATTCAGGTCCAATGAATACTTCTAGTTTTAATGCTATACCGCCACATTCAGGAGCCAAAATGATGGTTATTGATGCGTTAAGTTCAACTAACTCTAAAATATTTTGGCAGCAAAATCCAAACATAAAATTAGAAGGAGGAGTTACCTATACCTTTTCCTATTGGGTAGTTAATATTAATAAAAATGGAACCAGTAATAGTGCATTTCCAAATCCGGTTATAGTATTTAGCGCTTTAGATCAATGTATTTGTACTCCTGTTTTGAAATCGGGAAGTGCTACTGTAAATAGTGCAACTTGGCAAAAGGTAGTGTATGAATTTACACCTTCGGGCACTGGAGCAAAATGGGTAAGAATAGAATTGTCATTACCTAGTGCGACACCTAATGGGAATGATTTTGCTATTGATGATATTTCATTATACGCTCCACCACCGCCATTAACGATATCGACTTCGCTAACCAATCCTTCTTGTCCAACTGGTAATGATGGGGTAATTGTTGCTTATCCCAATGGAGGTGTTGGGCCATTTACTTTTACATTATCTGGAGCAGTATCGGCGACCAATTCTACTGGGATTTTTCAAAATTTAGCAGGAGGTACTTATTCTGTAGCAGTAACTGATTCCAATTCTCCAGCTTCTTCGGTTTCAACTCCTGCAATATTGATAGCTCCATCTGATATTACTTTAAATGCATCGCCTACTGGATGTTTGTTGTCTGGAGCAACGGTTACTTTGACTGCAGCCAATGGTGGCGCGACCTATTCTTGGTCGGCTTCACCAGGGGGAGCCATAGTGGGTACAGGAAATAGTATTGTTGTAACTCCTACTACTCCTACTACCTATACAGTAAATTCGACCACTGTTCCTCCTTCTGTTGGGAATTTAATCGGAAATCCTGGTTTTGAAAATGGAACATCAGGCTTTTATTCGGATTATGGGTATTCTTTGACCAATACAAGTGGAACGCAATTTGCTTATGGTATCGTATCAAATCCTTCTACATGGTATAATAAATTTACCACTTGTGGAGACAAAACAACGGGTTCAGGAAATATGTTAGTAGCTGATGGTGCAACTATTGCCAATAGCGTAATTTGGTCACAAACGGTACCTGTTGAAACCTCAAAAAGTTATACTTTTTCGTTTTGGGTTCAAAATATAGGTGATGGAAGTAAGGCTACTTTTGATGTACTTATTAATGGAAGCCCTGTTACTATATCACCAATTTCGGCTACAAACAATGTAATTGCAGGAACACCAGCAACAACAACTTGTAATTGGACGAATATTACTGGGACTTGGAACTCAAGTGCAGCGACCTTGGCTACTATAAAAATTATAGATTCTAATATTTCATCTGGTGGAAATGATTTTGCCATAGATGATATTTCTTTTAGTACCACATCCTCAAAAACATGTTCGTTGTCTACTTCAACGATCGTATCAATTGGTGGATCTGCACCAGTTATCGGATTTTCATATCCTACACCAGTTTGTAAAAATGGGACTAATCCTTTACCTACATTGGCATCTGGTTTTGTTACGGGTGGGACCTTTAGTTCAACAGCAGGATTAGTGATAAATGCTACTACAGGCGCAATCGATTTAGCAACTTCGGCAGTTGGGGCCTACACAGTGACCTATGCAGTGGCTGCCAATGCTGCTATTTGTCAATTGGCAGGTTCTTCAACAGCTACTATTACCATAAATCCTGTCCCTAGTATACTCACTACTCCAGGAGGTAATTTATGCGGTTCTGGAATTGTAAGTATGTCAGCTACTGCTACTGCAGGATCGACCATTAATTGGTATACAGCAACAACAGGAGCTGCATTTACTACTGGAAATACTGTAAATACACCCACAAGTATTAGTACATCAACCAATTATTATATAGATGCTACTTTAAATGGTTGTACTTCGACTCCACGTGCAATGGTTACTGCGATTGTAAATCCAATTCCAACTATTTTGACGACACCTGGAGGTTCAAGTTGTGGCGCTGGAGTGGTTACTATGACGGCTACCGCAACAGCTGGTTCAACCATCAATTGGTATACCGCTACTACGGGCGCTTCCTTTGGAACGGGCAATTCAATCAATACTCCTACAAGTTTAAGTACAACGACTACTTATTATGTAGATGCTACTCTTAATGGGTGTACTACTGCTACAAGAGTACCAATAGTTGCGACTGTAAATCCTCCTTTGACTTTTTCGTGTGGTACACAAACTAACACTAGTGTGACTTTTGATTGGACTGCAGTAGTTGGAGCAACAAGTTATGATTATACCTATACAAAATCATCAGGTGGTGCTGCAATTACTGGGAATACAACAGCAAATAGTTTGAATGTTACTGGATTGTTACCAAGTGAAAGCATTACGATCAGTGTGAAACCAATCGGAAGTCCGTGTTCTATTTTTGTTGGGCCTTTTACTTGTGCTGCTTCGGCTTGTAATACTCCAACAACCAATCAAATTGTTGATATCAAAAAATGTGCTAATGCTATAATTCCTATTCAAACTTTTACAAGTCCATTGGCGACGGCTTCATTTAAATGGACAAACGATAATACTGCAATTGGATTAGCTGCGAGTGGTACTAATAATCTCCCATCTTTTACAACGGCTAATGTAACCACTGCCCAAATTGCTAAGATTACAGTAAATGCTATTGATCCTTTACCACCAAATTGTACTGGGCCAGATATGGTTTTTTATATCACTGTAAATCCTTTGCCAACAGTTACGGTAAATAGTCCAGCGGTTTGTGCTGGAACAAGCGCAACCGTGATTGCCACGCCAGGCGATTCAGGTACTTATAATTATGCTTGGACAAGTTCCGTTTCTGCTCCAAGCAATGTGGCTAGTTTTTCTACCACAGTTGCAGAAAATTATAGTGTAGTAATTACAAACCCATTAACAACTTGTTTCAGTTCAAGTGCTTCAGGTGCAGTAACAATAAATCCTTTGCCTACAGTTACCGTGAATACCCTTCCAGTCTGTTTTGGAAACAGTGCAACCGTAACAGCGATTCCAGGCATAGTTGGTACCTATAATTATACTTGGTCAGTTCCTTCTGGGGCTTCTCTTCCTGGAAATGTAGCTAGTTTTTCTACCACTGTTGCAGGACCCTATAATGTCATAATCTCGGATGCAAATTGTTCGAGTGCTATTGCTAGCAAAACAGTAGTTATTTATCCATTGCCTACAGTTACGGTTAATAATCCAACAGTTTGTGCAGGTAGTAGCGCAATCGTTACCGCTACTCCTGGAGCTTCCGGGACCTATAATTATGTATGGACAGTGCCCATTACTGCACCAGCTCAAGGAAATATTGCGAGTTTTTCTACCACAGTGGCTGGAAATTATAGTGTGATTATAACAGACCCAACAACAACATGCTCCAGTGCGAGTGCATTGGGTACGGTAACTGTTACTCCTTTACCAACAATGATTTTGTCATCATTGCCAGCTACAACGAGTCAGTCTCTTTGTATTAATACTGCCATTACTCCGATATCGTATACCGTTGGCGGTAGTGCAACTGGCGCCAGTGTCACTGCATTGCCTACTGGTGTAACAGGAAGTTTTTCTTCTGGGGTATTTACTATAAGTGGAATCCCAACGGTAGCAGGAACATTTAATTATACAGTTGCAACTACTGGCGGTTGTACACCAGCAGTAAGTTTATTTGGTACGATAACAGTTAGTCCGTTATCAACCCTTACTTTGACGACGGTAGCTTCTACAACTAATCAAGTTTTTTGCTTGAATTCGACATTAAATACAATTACCTATGCAGTTGGGGGAAGTGCAACGGGAGCTGTGATAAATGGTTTACCCGCAGGAGTAACAGGTAGTTTTGCTGGTGGTGTAGTTACCATTAGTGGTACTCCAACTGTATCTGGTTTGTTTAATTACAAGGTCACTACAACAGGAGGATGTTCACCTACTGTTATTTTGGGAGGTACAATTAAAATTAATCCTCTGTCAACGATGATTCTGTCATCGGCTTCAACAACAACAAATCAAACCATTTGTTCAAATGACTCGATAACACCAATAGTATATACTGTTGGGGGTAGCGCTATTGGTGCCACTGTAACAGGATTACCAGCTGGAATAACTGGTACTTTTGTTTCTGGTATTTTTACAATTAGCGGTACACCAACGCTTCCGGGAACTTTTAATTATAGAGTAACCACAACAGGAGGTTGTAATCCTGCTATAGTTATGCTTGGAACGATTACCGTAAATTCATTACCAATTGCTAGTTATACAGGAATTACATCCCTTTGTTCTGGTAATGTAACTTCGATAGCATTATCAAGTACAATTCCAGGGTCCACCTTTTCATGGAATGCCGTGCAAAATAATGTATCAGGTGCTTCATCCAGTACAGGAAATACAATTGCACAGACACTTTCAACTACAGGAACTAATGTAGGACAAGTGGTATATAATGTAACGCCAATTGCTGGAAGTTGTTTAGGATTACCAAAAATGATTACTATAGATGTAAGCCCTGTGCCTAATGTTGTTGATAATACTGCTAAGAAAATAGTGTGTTCAGGAGAAACTACTAATATCAAATTATCTAGTGGCATTGTCGGAACTACTTTTTCATGGACTGTAAATGCAACAGGCGTAACAGGTGCTACTGTAGGTTCGGGAAATACCATTACACAAACACTTTCCAATTTGGGTTTTGTACCAGGTACTGTAGATTATACCATAACACCATCAATTAATGGTTGTATTGGCACGCCAATTGTTGTTACGATTACTGTTAATCCGTTACCAGAAGTTTTGGGGACACCCCCAGGAACAATTTGTAGTGGATACAATACTAATGTTGTTTTATCTCCTACAATTTCAGGAACTACTTTTGATTGGACAGTTCTTCAAGTTGGTGTTACTGGAGCTATTGCTGGAACTGGAAATACTATAAATCAAATATTAGAAGCTACTGGAAATTCACAAGGAAATGTTACCTATACAATTACTCCAAGTCTTAATGGATGTATTGGAATACCATTAGATATTATCGTTAACGTAAATCCTTCACCAAAACCTTCTCTTGTAGGAGGTGTAATATGTGTCGAACAAGCAACAGGTATTGCATTTAAAACACATACACTAGATTCTGGCTTGAGTGCTTCAAACTATAATTTTGTATGGTATTTAAATGCAATACCTATAATTGGTGCGAACTCTAATACGTATGACGCTGTACAATCTGGGGACTACAAAGTGCAAGCGACAAACAATTTAACGGGTTGTGATGCTACATCCGAAACGGTTAAAGTGACTGATTCTTTCCCAGGATTAGCTATGTCAACAACTCAGACTTTGGCTTTTTCTGATAATGCAATGGTAACAGTTTCCGTTACTGGTGGTAATGCAGCATATGAATACCAGCTGGACAATGGATCTTTTCAATCGTCAAATGTTTTTGAAAATTTGAAACCTGGTCCACATTCTGTTACTGTAGGTGATGAAAATGGGTGTACCAATTTAACTCAAAGTTTTTTTGTAATAGGATATCCTAAATTTTTCTCTCCAAATGGAGATGGGCATAATGATTTTTGGAATGTTGTTGGACTCGATGGACAACCTGCATCTGTTATTTATATTTTTGATCGTTATGGTAAATTATTAAAACAAATTTATCCAACGAGTGATGGTTGGGATGGGTTTTATATTGGTGCGGAAATGCCAGCAACAGATTATTGGTTCACCATAGAATATACCGAACAATCCGAAATTAAGTTATTTAAATCACATTTCTCTTTGATACGTTGATTTAGAAAATAATCACTCCCAGCGAATGAATTTGATGTTATTCAATGATAATAAAGGTTTGTAATTTTTTGATGAATTACTTAAATAATTATACTATTAATTTAAAATAACCCATATAAACCAAAATGAAGAATAAGTTTCTATTAACAATAATACTAATTGGTTGTTTTTGTTCCTATGTTTTTTCGCAAACCAAAGCGACAGGAAGAGAAGTAATGATTCAAGGATTTCACTGGACCACTGATGTTTCTGCTACTAAGTGGTATGAAGTGATTAAAAGTAACTCTGCAGCTTTGCAAACTGCTGGATTTGACGCTATATGGTTGCCACCACCTAGCAAATCAACTGGAGGAATGGGATATATTCCTACCGTATGGTATGATTTGAATAATGCTCAAGGAACACAAGCACAATTAGTGTCTTTGATAACAGACCTGCATTCGAAAAACATCAAAGTAATTGCCGATATCGTAATCAATCATAGAGGAGGTACCCTTGGTTGGTATGATTTTTCAACACCTTCTTGGAATACACCAACTGAAACATGGTCAATTTGTAATAACTCAAATATTAGTGCTTCTGGACAAAAAGGAACTGGAGCACCTGATTATGATCCTGTTGCTGCTGGTTTAAAATCGCCAGGAGAATCTGGATCTTTTTCTGCTGCTAGAGATTTAGATCACAGCAATGCTCTAGTTCGTGAAGGAATCAAAACTTGGATGAATTGGTTGAAAACAGATATTGGTTTTGACGGTTGGCGCTATGATTTTGTACATGGTTACGATGGCAAATATATCAAAGAATACAATGATGCTACGAGCCCTTATTTTTCTGTTGGAGAAATATTAGAAGGAAACAGGGATCGAATTGTAAAATGGATTGATTATACTAAGGCTGGGACAACAACTGCATCATCAGCTGCTTTTGATTTTGCGACCAAAAGTACTCTTCAAAATGCATTCAATGATAATAATTTGAGTTATTTAAAAGATGGTAATGGGAAAGCATCTGGTTTAATTGGGGTTTGGCCGTCTAATGCCGTAACTATGCTAGACAATCATGATACGGGTCCAGCGCCATATGGTCAAGATCTTTGGGTGTTTCCTGGAGGGCAAGTTTTAAAAGGCTATGCATATTTATTAACTCATCCTGGGACTCCAATGGTTTGGTGGCCTCATTATTTCAATTGGGGTATTAAAACTGAAATTGATGCGATGATTAAAATAAGAAAAGACAATCAATTAAGTAGTACATCGGCTTTAAATATTGTTGCCGCTACTACTAATTTGTATGCCGCAATTATTGATGATAAAGTTGCTATGAAATTAGGTTCTGATAATTGGTCGCCATCAGGCACAGGATGGATTCTAAAATTGTCCGGAACAGGTTTTGCAATTTGGGATAAACTGAGTGCGGTAGATGTGCCAAGTTTAACTATTGTAGATGCAGGCGGTACTTACAATATAGGAACAACTGTAAATGCTGTTTTGACAGCCAATTTAAACACTTCTACAATTTATTATACAACGGACGGTTCAGAACCTACTACAGCATCAGCATCGGCTGTTGGTTCAAAAAGTTTGGTAATTACTTCAAATACAATTGTGAAAGCATTTGTTAAAAATACTTTAAATGTTAGTTCTGCTGTAAAAACAGAAACTTATACTTTTAGTACTGCTCCTCCATTTACTGTATATTTCAAAAAACCTTCGACTTGGAGTTCTTCAGTAAAAATTTATTATTGGGCAACAACAGGAACAACAACGGCAGTAACTTGGCCTGGAGTGGCTATGACTCCCGATTGCGGCGATTGGTATACTTTTACTTTTCCATCTACAGTAAGTGCTTCCAGTGTGATTTTTAATGATGGAACGTTACAAACGACCAATCTAACTGCAACTGCTGGAATTAAGTATTATGATGGAGGTTGGTTAACTGCAGAACCAGTTGGAAGATGTCCTATTGCTCCAGATTTGACAATTGCTCCAGCAGGAGGTTCGTTTACAACTGGAAATACAGTGAATGTTGTTTTGACGGCCAATGTCAATACTTCTACTATTTATTACACTACAGATGGAACTGAGCCAACTACAGCATCTAGTTCTGCTGTTGGTACGAAATCATTAGCAATAACAGCAAATACGACTTTGAAAACTTTTGTAAAAAATACGTCCAATGCAAGTTCAGCAGTAAAAACAGAAGTGTATAGTTTCAGTCTAGCTCCAGATTTGACAATTGCTCCAGCAGGAGGTTCGTTTACAACTGGAAATACAGTGAATGTTGTTTTGACGGCCAATGTCAATACTTCTACGATTTATTACACTACAGATGGGACTGAACCAACTACAGCATCTAGTTCTGCTGTTGGAACCAAATCATTGGCAATAACAACGAATACGACATTGAAGGCTTTTGTAAAAAACACATCCAATGCGAGTTCTGCTGTAAAAACAGAAGTGTATAGTTTCAGTCTAGCTCCAGATTTGACTATTGCTCCAGCAGGAGGTTCGTTTACAACTGGTAACACAGTAAATGTAGTTTTGACGGCCAATGTCAATACATCAACAATTTATTACACTACAGATGGGACTGAACCAACTACAGCATCTAGTTCTGCTGTTGGTACGAAATCATTAGCAATAACAGCGAATATGACTTTAAAAGCTTTTGTAAAAAACACTTCTAATGCGAGTTCAGCTGTAAAAACAGAAGTGTATAGTTTCAGTCTAGCTCCAGATTTGACTATTGCTCCAGCAGGAGGTTCATTTACAACTGGTAACACAGTAAATGTAGTTTTGACGGCCAATGTCAATACCTCTACGATTTATTATACTACAGATGGAACCGAACCAACTACGGCATCGAGTTCTTCCGTTGGTACGAAATCATTAGCAATAACAGCGAATACGACTTTGAAAGCTTTTGTAAAAAATACGTCCAATGCAAGTTCAGCTGTAAAAACAGAAGTGTATAGTTTCAGTCTAGCTCCAGATTTGACAATTGCTCCAGCAGGAGGTTCGTTTACAACTGGTAACACAGTAAATGTAGTTTTGACGGCCAATGTCAATACTTCTACTATTTATTACACTACAGATGGGACTGAACCAACTACAGCATCTAGTTCTGCTGTTGGAACGAAATCATTAGCAATAACAGCGAATACGACATTGAAGGCTTTTGTAAAAAACACATCCAATTTGAGTTCCGCTGTAAAAACAGAAGTGTATAGTTTCAATCTAGCTCCAGATTTGACTATTGCTCCAGCAGGAAGTTCATTTACAACTGGTAACACAGTAAATGTAGTTTTGACAGCCAATGTCAATACCTCTACGATTTATTATACTACAGATGGAACCGAACCAACTACGGCATCGAGTTCTTCCGTTGGAACCAAATCATTGGCAATAACAGCAAATACGACTTTGAAAGCTTTTGTAAAAAACACTTCTAATGCGAGTTCAGCTGTAAAAACAGAAGTCTATCGTTTTGTAACTCCGAATACTCTTACTGTTTATTTCAAGCCACCAACTACTTGGATATCTGTTCCGAAAATTCATTATTGGAATGCTATTCCTGCTGGAAGTATTGCTAACAGTATTTTTCCTGGAGCAACGATGACTACTTATGAAAATGGTTTTTATAAATATACTATAGTTGGCGCAACAAGTGTTAGTGTGGTTTTTAGCAATGGTATGACTGGAGCTAATAATCAAACTGCTGAATTGCTGAATGTAACAGATGGTTTTTCTTATACTTGGACAGATACACTTGGAGTTACTGATTTAATCTCAAAGGAAAATACAGTAAAAATCTATCCAAACCCAGTAAGTGATTTGCTTAAAATTGAGACTCATTTGCCTACTATGAATTATCAAATAATTGGTATTCAAGGAAATTTAATACAAAGAGGTATCCCTTTTAACAACACTATTGATGTTAGTAATTTAAAAGAGGGGGTTTACATCATAAAGATAAAATTTGAAAATGAAGAGCAATATTCTCAAAAGTTTATAAAAAAATAGGTCAAATTTTACTAATTGTAATAAAGTTAAATTTGATATTAAATATAAAAAAGGTTCTAAACATATATTTGTTTAGAACCTTTTTCATATTAAAAAATTGTAAAGTCGAATTTATTTGATAAATGCTGCAGTTAATTACAAATTTTTTTAAAAAGATAGTTTTTTATAAATAGGTAAAATTTATAAAAATCAATTACAAGGAGTTTCTAATAATCAAGGCACTTTTGTTTTCGATTTGTTCTTTTTTTCCTTTTAGGACCATTTGTGCGAGTAGTTTTCCCATGGTAGTAAAATCTGTTGAAATAGTGGTAATCCCATTCGATACCACTTTTTTTAGCGGGGTTTCATTGTAGGAAATGATTCCAAAATCGGTTCCTAATTTTAAATTTTGTTGCCTTGCTTTTTCAATTACGTGAACCAAATCTCGGTCATTTGGAATAATGTAAACACCGCCAATTATAATTTCATTATCGGTAAAATCATTGATAACTTCATAATCATATGAGTATTCTTTACAAAAATCCTCAAAACCGATTTTCATTCCCATAGGTTCTCTAAAACCCGGAAAAATCAAAATGAGTTTGTTGTATTTGTTCAATCTCGACTTTCCCTTAGACAAACCCTCGCAGATGTCTTTTCTGTGATTTTGGTAGATGGCAGGAAAGGATTTTAGATTATCATTGGTTTGATCTAGGATAATTACATCATTTACTGGTAGGGTTTTTATAAATGCTGCTACATCGATTAAGTTGGTAGGCATGATAATATATTTGGTGTAATTCCCATTACTATCATTTATTAATTTTTGAAAGACTTGTACATTAAAGTGGTGAAAGAAAATATCAACCTGTACATTTTTACCAATATTTTTTAAAAACGAATTGTATATGTCTTCCTTAAAAATATTTAGTTCATCGAAAAGTAAAAAGATCTTTTGTTTTATAGTGATTTCAACGCTTTTGACATAATATCCTTTTCCAGGTATGGCATAAATAATACCTCTTTTTTTGAGTTCATCATACCCTAATAAAACCGTATCTCGTGACAAAGAAAAGGCCAAACATACTTTATTTACGGATGGAAGTCGGTCGCCTTTTGTAAGTTTTTCTTCTTCAATTGCCTTTTCAATCGATTGAATTATCTGTTTGTATTTTGGTATTCCAAGGTTATTTTGGATCGATATAATTTTCATGTCAAAAGTTGGTTATTGGGCAAATATACAAAAAACTGGTAGGCACTGGTATTGAAATGTAAATTTAACACATAATTTTGATTTTCATATTTCATAAAAAAACAATTCAAAAAAACAATTTATCTTATTAAAAACGAAATTATATGTCGATTTTACATTAAAATCTGCAATATGATATAGGATTTCTTTTTTCTTTTTTTAGGGAATAAGAATTTTTAAATACAATAAAATAGATATTAAAATCAATCATAATTAATAGTTACAATGCCCAATGCCCAATGCATGAATCAATACCTAACCCAAAATCAATTTAAATTAAAAAAAAGTATGAAAACAATTTACATGAAGTTGTTATTTTTATTTCTCCTGCTTCCGTTTTGCGCTTTTTCGCAGAATGCAGTAAAAGGGACAGTTCTGGACAGCGGTTCTGGACAGCCTATTTCCGGAGTAAATATAAATATACAAGGAGTCCCAAATGGGGTCTCAACCGGTTTTGACGGAAAATTTCAAATTCCAAATGTGAAACAAGGCGATAAAATCGTTTTTTCATTTATTGGATACAGAAAAGAAATTGTAACCTTCACAAATCAAAAAACACTGTTAGTTAGCCTTCAGTCAGAAGCAAATCAATTAGTTGAAGTGAAAATTCAAGTAGGATATGGATCAGTAAAAAGAAAAGATGCTACTGGAGCTGTTGTTGCACTGACTGCAAAGGAATTTAATAAAGGTGCCAATGTTGGAACCGAAGATTTATTTAAAGGGCGCGTAGCGGGTTTAGCTGTAAATACTACAGGAGCTCCTGGGGCTAAATCCGAAATGAGAATTAGAGGAGGAAGTTCTTTGTTTGCAAGTAATGACCCTCTTGTTGTTATTGATGGATTGCCCTTGGATAACAATACAAACATAGGATCGTCTTCTTTCTTAGCATCTTTAAATCCAAGTACTGTAGAATCTATTGTTGTTTTAAAAGATGCTTCTGCAACTGCTATTTATGGATCACGTGCTTCTAATGGAGTAATTATTATTACAACCAAAAAAGGAAGTAAAACTTTGGCGGTAGACTATAATGTTCTTTATGGGGCAGGTAAACTAGTCAATACTGTTGATGTTTTTAGTGCTGATGAATATCGTGCTCTTATTGTAAATGAGGATAAAAAAAATGGAACGGATTATGCTAGTAAATTAGGAACTGCTAATACCGATTGGCAAAAAGAAATTT